>DATJAP010000016.1:0-157040 GCA_035516155.1 Nitrospirota bacterium | reverse complement strand
TTGGCAATATTTATCAGACTCAAATGGATCGGGACACTTTGAAATTATGTTCTTTAATGCCTCTAAGATACAAAGAAAATCAAAAAGCGATGTTCGTGTCTGGATGAGATCAGAACCAAGAATAGAGAAGTATGAAGACATGCAATCCTATGAACAATTAAAAGATTTTTCTTATAGTTTATATCTTTACCAGATTGATTGTGTAAACGCCGAAATGAAAACATTATCGTTCATCAATTATGACAGTGATGGAAATATATTAGAATCATATAATTCCTCGCCTTCATCAGAAAAGGAGGCAATAGTACCCGGATCAATTGGAGAGAAGCTCTTTCATGTTGTTTGTAAAAAGAAATAAAACGTTATTCAATTATATCTTGTTGGATAAGGCCTATGCCAAATATCGTTTGTCGGATTGGTTGGTGCGTTGATGGAGTCTGGCAACAGATTTGTTGGAGAGAGGCGGGAAATACCCATCAACGACATGCTCAGAGCAACTTAATAAACGACCCCGGCGCATTGTGGAAAAAGACGGGCAAAAGGTACGTGTGCCACGTCTCTTCCATAATCCGAACACGAACAAGCCATATACGAGTGTCAATCGGTCATTTGCAACGGCCTTGACGCGGGCAGGAATTACGATTTTCATTTTCATGACCTTCGCCATACATTTGCAACTCAGCATATTATGGTGGTGGTTGATTTAACTGCTGTAAAAGAGGTTTTAGGCCACAAAGACATTAAAATGACCCTCTCCGCCTTGCCCCTGCGCACAAGAGACAGTCTGTAACGTTCTGGACGGCCTCTTGAACCTCTCCCCGGCCACCACGCCTGAAACGCACTTCATAATTACTTCACAGTCAACAAAAAAGGCTACGGTAATGACCGTAACCCTTTGAAATCCATGGTGGGCGATGCTGGGTTTGAACCAGCGACCCCTGCCGTGTGAAGGCAGTGCTCTCCCGCTGAGCTAATCGCCCGAAGCGTTTACTTTTTAACATGAGGGGCTCTTGTTAGTCAAGCTAAATTTGCTGCGGGAACGCCCTCATTCGACAGCCAGTATGGCGCACTTCAGATACTGCGTCTCCTGCGCCGCGAGCAGGATGGGGTGGTCCCTCGCCTGGGTGCGCATTTCCCGAAGCCGGACCTGTCTGCCTGCTGAGAAAGCCGCATCGATCAGCATTTCTCTGAACAAATCCTGATCGATGTGGTGGGAGCAGGAACACGTGACAAGCGTCCCTCCCGGTTCGAGCAGCCTCATTGCGCGCAAATTGATTTCCTTGTAACCTTTCAACGCCTCACGCACCTTGGCCCTGCTCTTGACGAATGCGGGCGGATCCAGAACAATGCAGCCGAACCGCTCGCGCTTTTTTTCCAGAATCCGCAATTCCTCGAAGACGTCGGCTGTCCTGAAACGCGCCGGCAATCCGTTTCTTTCGGCGTTTTTGGAAGCAAGGTTGATTGCGTTTTCCGAGGAATCGAGACCAGTGATTTCCGATGCACCGAACCGCGCGGCGCTGAGCGACCATGCGCCCACATAGCAAAAACAGTCGAGCACCCGCTGCCCGCCCACGTAATCTTTAAGCGCCAGCCGGTTTTCACGCTGGTCAAAAAAGAAGCCCGTCTTCTGGCCTTCCAGTACATCTACCGAATAGACAATGCCCGACTCCTCGATCGTGACCGGCCCGGGGATGGAGCCCTGTATCACCCGTTTCTCTTGGAGCAGACCTTCGAGCGCTCTGGAAGCCGCGTCGTTTCGCAGTACGATCGCGTCCGTCGTGAATACCTCCTTCAGGACGCCGATTATGTCGCCGAGCAGACGGTCGATCCCGGCCGTAAGGGACTGTATGACCAGGGTATTCGCGTACTTGTCAACAATCAGCCCGGGCAGGCCATCGCCTTCACTGTACACGGCACGATAGGCTTCACCGAACCCGAGGCGCCTTCTCAGATCCTGTGCCGCTGAAATTCTTCTGCGGATGAAATCTGTGTTAATTTCTTCCTGATTGCGGGTAAGAATGCGGACGGCAATAAGCGAACGGGGGTTGATATAACCGCGTCCGACAAACCTGCCCGATGCATTCAGCACATCGACAAGCTCGCCCGGAACGAGCTCGTTCGGAAGCTCCCTGAGCTCGTTGCTGAACACCCAGGGATGGCCGCGCGTGATACGGCGATCTTCTTTTAGTTTGAGATGAACGGTTTTCATGAGGGGGGATAAAAGTGTATGGAGAGCAATCAAACGAGGCACGACGCAGGACTTCGCACAGGACACTCTGCGCCCCTGCCCTGTTTACTGGAGCCGATTCTCGATGTTCGCGTCGCTCCTGAGCGACTGCAGCCATGTCCGGTAGGAATTAGCCATCTTCTGCTCATAGAGTGTATTCATGATTTCGTCTTTAACTTTTTCAAAGGGCTTGACCTGCACCCTCACTTCTTCCAGCCGGATAATGTGAAACCCGCCGCTAGAGAGGATTGGTCCGGCAATCTCTCCCACTTTAAGGCCGCGGGTCGCTTCCTCGATCTCGGGCTGCATGTTCTGACGCTCCATGAATCCCAGGTCCCCGTCCGGAGAATCGGCCCCTTGCGAGTGCTCGCGGACCAGCTGCAGAAAATCCTCGCCCTTTTTTGCGCGTTCATACTCTGCCAGCGCCTCCGATTTTATATCGGCAATCTGGGCCGGTGTGGCGTTATCGGGCAGAGGAAAGTATATCTGGCGCAGCCGGAGTTCCTCGGGCTGCGTGTACGATTTCCGGTTCCGCTCATAGTACGCTCGGACCTCCGCATCATCAACGGCGATGCCGGAGCGGACATACTTGCCGACCATGCGCGACAGCGTCATCTGCTCCCGAAGTTCCGTTTTATATTGCTCTAGCGTGAGTCCTTCCTTGGCGAGGGCCTGCTCGAACTGTTTCGCATCGAGGGAATTCCGCTTCATGATGTCGGCGATGGCATCGGCGAGTTCTTTATCCGTCACATCCATCCCCGTGCGTTTTGCCGCATCCATCTGAAGCTTCCGGTCGATCATATCCTCAAGCAATTGGCGCTCATCGGTATTCGCGCTGCCCTTCCTGAGCGCTTCCTCTCGCTGAAGGTCGCTCAAGGTAATGATTTCGTTGTTTACAACGGCAACCACGCGGTCCACAATGACTGCCCCCTTCGCCGGGCTCTGAAGACTGAAGGAAAGCAACAGTGCAAGCGATGCTGTTGACGATAAAATGATTTTTTTCAATGGTGTCTCCCCGACCTGTCGCCGCCGCTTTGATTTCTGTCGCCTTTTGTACGTTCGTGTTTGGTTCGAAAAGCAGGCGAACGCACGCATGATACTCCTTTTGACCTTCCAAGACAAGACCCTTGTACGGGTTGAAGCACTACGGCTGGAGGGAAGCAACTACCGCGGAAAAGACCAATCCCGCGTGTTTACCGGCACCGCTGCCGCGGAAGTGCTCGGCAGCATCAATGCCGCATCGGCGCGGTT
Source organism: Nitrospirota bacterium (assembly GCA_035516155.1). Taxonomy (GTDB): domain Bacteria; phylum Nitrospirota; class UBA9217; order UBA9217; family UBA9217; genus JAJYKN01. Next base: position 153,562 of record DATJAP010000016.1, on the reverse strand, counting down.
CAATACGCGGCCCGTAATCGCGAACGAACGGGGTACGATTGTGCTCGCATCGGTCGAGATGTCCGCCGGCGCCTGCCCTCAGGGCCCATCGCCCCGACGGAACGTCAGCAGACCTCAGTCTCCGGCTACGATTTCTGTCCCAGAAGGTGGTAATTCACCTCGAACTTGGTTCGCGAACGGAGCTCTTTCAACCATTGCTTGTAACGGCTGTCCACTTTCGCCTGCCGTAGTTTTTCAGTGATTTCCTTGGAGGCATTTTCCAGACTTATTTTGCCGGCCGCCCGCCGGTCCTCGAGTTTGAAGATGTGGTACCCGTAGGGGCTCTTTACGATCTCGCTGATTCCCCCCTTCGGCAGTCCGAAAACCACATTGAAATCTGCCGGCATCTCCCCCCGCGCGAAATAGCCTAGATCGCCGCCCTTCTCCGCCTCCGGTGCAGTGGACATTTCGCGCGCAATCGACGCGAAGTCGGCGTTTGCGGCTTGCAAAAGTTCCATCACCTTCCGGGCTTCCTCTTCGGAAGCGACAACAATCTGGCGTACGCGGACCTGTTCAGGCTTCTCGAATTCCTGGGGGTTGGCCTCGTAATAGCGCCTGACTTCGGACGGCGTTACGGACACATGCCGGTTCACGTCATGGGCAATCAGCCGCTCGATCATCATGTCCTCCCAGATATCGGATTTCCATTTTTCGTAGTCAATGCCGAGCGTCGTGAGCTCTTCTCTGATGTCCTTCCCGTGCTCGGCGCGTAGCTTCTCAATCCGCGCATTGATGTCGGGAACAGCGATTTTGATCCGCCTCCGCGAAGCCTCGAGCAGCAGCATCTTTCGCTCGATGAGTCTGTTCAGAAATGCTTCCTTGAGCTCGTATTCCACCCCCGCATCGGCCTTGAATCCCGCCCGGCTAAACCGTTCCTGAAATTCGGCGAGCGTAATAGGGTCGCCGTTTACGGTTGCCACAACCTGGGCATCAGCCGATACGGACGGCGCCGGGGTTTCGGCCGGTTTTTCGTCGACCTTTTTCCTGCATCCAAAAAATAGTAGCCCCAGCAAAAGCGCCGGGGCTACATAATTCGTGAGTCGCTGAATTTTCATGGGCAGCGTTATTATTTCGTTTCTTTCGTTTCTTCTTTTTTCGGGACAGCCTGCGCCTTCAGGTTCGAAAGATCCACATCTTTAGGCCGTCCTATATCCGCAACCGCGGCGTCCAGGACCTTATCATCCACCGTTATCTTGGCCTTTTCCCTGAGCCCATTTGCATACTCGAGATAGAGGTCTCTCCGCTTCTCCTGCAATATCCGCATTTTTAGTTGAGGCTCTATTTCCTTTAAGGTGACGGGTTTGCCGACCGCTTTCACGATTTTGTCCTTGTTTGCATTGTAATAATCTCGGACTTCCTGGTCAGTCGGAGGCACAATCTTGGACAATTTGTCGCCGATCTCTTTTTTCAGCACAGAGTTGAAGAGCTCGTTCTTGACATCTTCCTGCATCCTGCGCTCGAGCTCGTTCTTGAGCATCTCCTGCCTCTTTTTGAATTCACTGTCCTTGTCGAGCCCCTGACGCTTCGCTTCCTGGATAACCAGCTCGATTCCGATCAAGTCGTCGAGAAACTCCTTTCTCGCCTTGGGATCAGTTACCACGGCCTGCTGCATCTGCGGAGCCAGCTCCTCAACCTGTTTTTTGAAATCAGCGGTTGTGATAACGCCGCGGTTCACGCGCGCCATGACTGCGCTGTCGGACCCTTTATTGCATCCAGTGGCTGAAATAACGAATACGAGCAGCGATACTCCAATAACAAATCTGTATCTTTTCATTAAGTTGTTTCCTCCAACAAGTTTATTTGGGTCTTTCGTTTGATATGCGGGGCAATTCGGTGATGAGTATGAGTAATAGTAATCTTCCTTATAACACACTAAAGCAGTTCCTGCAAGCACTTTTTCACCGCTTCCGACGCGATGCGGAGCGTATCGCCGGAGAGCGCGATCCGAAGCGTATATTCGGAAATGAGGGTGATCCGCCCCTTGTTCCTCTTCAGCAGCATCATGACACGGTCCGGCGAGATGTTCGCGTTTTCGGCAAAGGTGATCAGAAGGCTCTCCCTGTCCGCATCGATCCGGGAGACCCTCGCCTGTCTGGCGAGCAGCTTTATGGCCATGATCTCGAGCAGATTGGCGGCGGGTTCGGGCAAGGTGCCGTACCGGTCACGGAGTCCGTCGGCGAGGTCGCGGAGCTGCGCCTCATCGGATGCGCTTGAGATCTCTTTGTACGCGGCAAGCCGCAGGCTCACGTCGCTGATGTAATCTTCGGGAATGAACGCTGATGCGCGCATGTTGATGACCGTTTCAAGCTCCGGAGAAATCTCTTCGCCACGAAGTTCGGCGATTGCCTCTTCCATCATCTGAGTATAGAGGTCAATGCCGATTGCCGCAATGTGTCCGGACTGCTGCTTGCCGAGCAGGTTACCGGCGCCCCGCGTTTCAAGGTCCTGCGCCGCGATGCGAAAACCCGCTCCGAGCTCTGACAACTCCTGGATCGCGCGGAGACGCCTGCGTGCCACCTCGGTGAGCGCTTCCTCGGCAGGCGCCAGAAGATAGGCAAAGGCTTTTTCCCTGCTTCTCCCGACCCGGCCTTTGATTTGATAAAGGTCCGCGAGCCCAAACCGGTCGGCCCGGTTGATAATGATCGTATTCGCAGTCGGTATGTCGATGCCGGACTCGATGATCGTCGTCGTCACGAGCACATTGAGCGTCCCGGCAATGAACTTCGTCATGACCTCCTCGATCTCGCCTTCCTTGAGTTGGCCGTGAGCAATGCCGACCCTGGCTTCCGGCACGAGATTTTGAATAAAGTCCGCCATGCGGTCGATGCCCTGGACCCGGTTGTGGACAAAAAAGACTTGTCCCCCGCGTTCGATCTCCCGGCTGATCGCTTCCCGGATCACCCGCTTGCCGAATCGGGCCAGCACAACCTGGATGGCCTGACGATCGAGAGGCGGCGTCTGGATGATCGAGAGGTCCCGGATGCCGGCAAGCGACATATGGAGCGTACGCGGAATCGGTGTGGCCGTGAGCGTAAGCACATCAACGAGCTTTTTGAATTCCTTGATCCGCTCTTTGTGCTTCACGCCGAACTTGTGCTCCTCATCCACCACCAGTAGTCCCAGGTTCTTGAAGGATACATCCTTCTGGAGCAGACGGTGTGTCCCGATGACAATGTCCACGACGCCGCTTTTCAGGCCCTTGATCGTTTCCTGCTGGTCGGACCTGGTGCGAAAACGGGAGAGCATGTCGACGCGGATCGAAAACGGTGCCAGCCGCTGGGAGAAGGTTCGGTAGTGCTGGTCGGCAAGCAGCGTTGTGGGTACCAGAACCGCTGCCTGCATGCCGTCCTCCACCGATTTGAAGGCCGCACGCAGCGCCACTTCCGTCTTGCCGTAGCCCACGTCGCCGCACACAAGGCGGTCCATGGGCCTCGGCCTCTGCATATCAGACAGCACATCTTCAATCGCTTTCTGCTGGTCCGGCGTCTCTTCATAGGGGAAGACAGATTCGAATTCCCGGTAAAGATTGTCGGGCTGTGAAAAGGGCGCGCGCTGCGTCGCCTCGCGGGCGGCATAAATCGAAACGAGCTCCTGTGCCATGGCCAGGATGTCTTTCTTTACTTTTTCCTTTGTCCTCGACCAGCCCGGGGCGCCGAGCCGGTCCAGCTTCGGCGAGGATCCCTCGATGCCAATGTATTTCTGCACCTTGTCGAGGCTGTAGAGCGGAACATACAATTTTGCATCAGGCTCGTAGCGGAGCGTAAGAAAATCTGTCTCGAATCCGTCGATACTGATGTGCGTCAAGCCCTGGTACTCGCCGACGCCGTAGTCCGTGTGCACCACGAAATCGCCGGGCTTAAGCTCCTTGAATGTCGAAAGAAAGGGCGCGACCTTCGCTTTCGACGCCGGCGGTCGGTGGATCTTTTTTCCGAAAATTTCCTCTTCCGTAATGAAACAGAACCCCAGAACCTGCCACACAAAGCCTTCGCTGAGCCTGCCGACAACAGCAGTGACCGGCCACGGTCCGGATTCCTGATTGGTGATCGATGAGCTGAGCGCGATCCCCAGGCCTGACTCGGTGAAAAGGTTCTTGATCCTCACGGCCGCTTCGTCGGTGCCGCAGACAATGACGACGCGATTGAACTCTCTCAGCCTTTTCAGCTTTTCCACGACGCCGGCCAGCGTTCCCTCGGCTGGACCATCACCGACTGGATTCCCGTCGACCGGTTTTGTCAGCCGTACCCCAAGCCAGGCGGCGGATTTTGCGTCCTGGCGGTAGCCGACCGTTGTGCCGAGGAGCGTGAGGCTGATGACTGAAACATCGGCGAGTTCGAATGAGAGCGCCTTGCCGTCGAGATAAAACTCCGATGCTCCCGGCAGCAGCCGGCCTTCCCCGACCTCTTCCTCTCGCCCCGCATCGATCCTGCTTTGCTGTTCATCAATCTCCTTTTTGATGTCCTCGGGTTCGATGAGGGCAAAGCAGCGGTTTGCAGGGAGGTAATTGAAAAGACTTTCCATCTCATAAAAAAATGGCGCGAGGAATTCCCCGCCCGGCGGGAGCGTCCCCTCTCTGATCTGCTCGATAAGCCTGTCGTCGTCAACGCGGCGGCTGAAATGGTCAATCCCCTTTTCCGTAATGATTATTTCCCTTACCGGCAGCACCACGGCTTCCCTGATTTCGGAGAGCGAGCGCTGGGTTTCAGGATCGAATACGCGGAGAGATTCGATTGTGTCGCCGAAGAATTCCAGGCGGACCGGATTGTCGTGAAGGGGTGAGAAAAAATCGATGATGCCCCCTCTTCTGCTGAACTCGCCTATGCGGGTAACCAGGGAAGAGGACTCATAGCCTGTCGCAACAAGCGCGGCAACCAGGTTTGCGGGGTCGATTTTGGAGGACGCGGTGATCGTCTTTACGGAGTCGGCGAAAACCTCCCAGGGGGGAAGCTTCTGCATCAGTGACTGGGCCGGCACAATGTAGATCCCCGTTTTCCCCGTGATCAGGCTGTAGAGAAACCGCATTCGTTCGCCGACCGTACGGCTGTCCGGCGAATCGGCTTCGAAAGGCAGAACACCCCACGTCGGAAGGAAATGAATCGAATCCGATTCCCCTGCTTCTCCTCGAGGCATTTTTTGCTGCAGAAATTTCACGTCCTCGACAAGCGCCGCGGCGGCGTCTTCGGTGGCCGTGACGGCAACGACGAGGCCCTTCGTATCCCGCCCCAACCCCAATAAAAAAAGGGCCTTGGAGGCCCCCCAGAGTTCACTTACTTCGATTGTTTTCTTTCCTGCCTGAATGTCGTTGAGGACAGGCAGGATGATGTCGCGCAGGCTCTTCATGTACGAAACATAATAGCACAGCAAGTCGGTTAATTCAATATTGTGAAAATATAAGGATTGGCCTCGTGACAGGCCAGGCGACCGGCATCATGCTGACCCTCGCTCCCAGGCAATTGCCCGCTCCCAATCCTTGAAGAGTCTCTCTCTTCTCCTGAACTCCCGGGAGTGTACGCTTCTCTTGTTCCCCTCCCGGGCGAAACCAACGGCGGCATGAAGCATTTCATGATAGACGACGAAGGCGACATAATAGCGGGGTACTGTCTTCTTGTCGAGGACGGGATTGATCCTGATCGTATTTGACCTTTCACTGAAGCTGCCGAGCGTTCGTTTTCTCACGGAGTTGTGCGGGCTTCGTGACCCCCAGGTGATTCCGGCGTTAATCAGGCCTCCGAAGTATTCTTCGTTCACGGCATTGAATAACTCCCGAAGATTGTGGACCCGGCCTTGCGTCTTAAATGAGACCTTATTCGGAGGACCTGTCTGAATCTGTTCCCTGTTGTCGCGAACAAACTTGCGAAAACGGGTCATCGGGCGCCGATTGCCTTGCAGGTAAGAGACAATCTCGTCGAAGACCTCATCGTCCGCATGGAGGAAGAGCCGGTGGAGGCGAATGCGGAGAATGTCGTCCCGCTTGCGCACCGACAGCATGGCAGTAGCGTTTTCCGTGAATACGAGACAGATTGGCCGGCCAAGACGTTCTTCGAGGCGCTGCTTGAAGTCGCCTTCTGAATAACGGAAAGAATGGTTCAGAAAAGAATTCAACGGAGCGGCATCCATTCGAATCGTTTTTGCACCCCCCTCTTCGTCCCTTGATTGCTCATTTTTGGCTGTCAAAAAGAAATGGAAAAAAGAGAAAACAAGTTTTTTTACCGGCATTCGGGCGCCGGACAAGTCTGCGTTTTCAGCCTGCCGGTTCTCTAAAATCCGCTCGGTCCCTGACCAATAGTTCCCCTAGACGAAGCATTGTACAATGTTCCCGAATGGGGAACAAGAGAAAATGGGCCGTACGAGGTCGGGCGGGAAACGTTTGTCGTGGATGGCCATTTGGCGGATTGCATGAGCGTTAAACTTCGCGTTAAACTTCGCTTGCTTCGTCCTTCTCGGTAGGTTACAATCGCCCAGGATGGGTCTTACGAAAGCCAAGAAGAAAGATTATTGCCGGTGGTATCTTTACATCCTCAAATGCTGCGATGGCTCGCTCTACACCGGCATCGCCAGGGACCTCCATCGGCGGGTGCGGGCGCATAACAGCGGTACGGCTGCGCGCTACACACGGTCCCGCCTTCCCGTTTCCGTTATTTATCAGGAACGCTGCCGCGGTCGCTCCAGCGCGCTTCGGAAGGAATATGCAATCAAGCAGTTGTCGAAAAAGGAAAAGGAAGACTACATTAGACTAAGGTCAGGGACACTGCATTCCTGATCGAGTCGTTGGGAAACAACAAACGGGTCGCACGCTCATGGACAAGAAATTTTTTGAGTCCTATCGCCGGGAATTTCCGGCTACCGAAAAATACATCTACCTCGATCACGCAGGCCTTGCGCCTGGTTCGCTCCGGGTCAAAGCCGCGGTTGAAAAGTATCTTGCGGAGTTGACGGCAGGCGGTGCTTTTTATTATCCGGAGTGGACGCAGCAGGTTGCCGATGTCAGAAAGGCATGCGCTGGAATTGTCAATGCTTCCCAGGATGAAATCGCCTTTGTGAAAAGCACCTCTCATGGGCTTTCCATTGTTGCCAGCGGGCTGGACTGGAACGAAGGAGACAACGTGCTCGTTTTTGAAAAGGAGTTCCCTTCGAATCTCTTTCCCTGGATCAATCTTGAACGAAAAGGCGTTCAGGTAAGAGTGATCCCGTCCCGCGAAGGCAGAATTCTGTTCGAAGATATTGAACCGTTGATTGATGCACGGACCCGCTTGCTCACCGTCAGCTCGGTGCAGTTTTCGAATGGCTTCAAACTGGATTTGCGGAAGGCGGGAGAATTGTGCCGTTCCAAGGACATCTTCTTCTGTGTCGATGCGATCCAGAGCCTCGGCATCATCCCGATGGATGTAAAGGCATTCAACATTGATTTCCTTGCCGCCGATGCGCATAAATGGCTCTTGGGCCCCGAGGGCATCGGCATTTTTTATTGCAGAGAGGGACTTGCCGAACGGATTGCGCCGCCGCTTATCGGCTGGAAATGTGTTCAGAACGAACTTGATTTTGCTCATCCTGACTTCTGCCTCAAGACAAATGCTCTCAAATTCGAAGAGGGCTCGATGAATCTCATGGGCATCATCGGCCTCGGCGCGGCAGTGCAACTGCTATCCGAAGTCGGGATCGAGCGTATTCAAAATCGCGTGTGGGAACTCGGCGATGCGATAATTCGAGAAACGGAGCAGAGGGGACTGACGCTTCTAACGCCCCGTAACCGGCAGGACCGGGGAGGGAACATCACTCTTGCCGGAGGTTTCGATCCTTTAATCATGCGTGAACGTTTGCGGGAAAGGGGGATCATGGTCAGCGCTCGCGGCGGCGGTCTCCGCATATCGCCGCATTTTTATAATAATGAAGAGGAAATCGCGGCTTTCTTTGACAAGACAACTGAGCAGGCCACCTCATAATAATTATGAATTGCAATATTGATTGATATCAGTATAATGATCTTCCGACTGCCGGACCTGTCGGCATCGCTGCCACAGCACAAGGGAGACGATCATTGCGGGTTGCGGCGAGGATTCGATGCCTTTCATCAAACGTCCTGCTGCTCTGAACTATTTTGGGACATGAATGGAATCAGTCAATCCCGGAATCTGATGTATCTTACATCAGCAAGGGGGGGGTTATGGAACTTGATGTGACCGTAGGCACCAAATCACTTGCACTTCCAATCGACAATCCCTTTCATCTGGATATCGAAGCGATGGCAGCTCGGATTGAGTCGTTTCTCGCTTCACAAGGCGCACAGGCGAAGGGGCTGGACATTCGCGGACTTTTGCCAAAAATGGTGAAGGGGATTGCCGGTTGTGAAGGGGGCTGTCCTGCTGATGCCAAAAGTTTCGTTTCGCGCGGATTTACAAACTTCAAGCTGGAATACATCGAGGGCGGCATTCTTCATGCCCAGGCAACAACGGAAGGCGGCAAAACGGTCTCGCTGAAGATGTTCCCTGATTTCTGAACCAGCCATTTCCTTTTCACCGCGTAGTCGCCTGTTCTTTCTTCCCTGCCTGTCTTCTTTCGCGGGAGCCGTTTGCTGATTGCCCGACGTCTATGCCGGCGCATGTTTCTTGGGAATGCCGAGGAACAACATCACGACGCTCTAATTCATCCCTCTGCCTGCCTCAGTAATTTCTGTCCCTCCAAACCCATTCCAGCGGCGGATCTGGATGTGCAACGTGACACTCAGCTCAGTCAGCGACCGCCTCATACGACGATTCACACATTTTTTCCGCTGTTTTTTTCTTAAGCCGGTGGTCGCTGTTTGCGCTCGCATGTTCAAGGATTTTAAATATGATCTCGGCATTCTGCTCCGCCCCAACTGCTTCTGCCACGGCTTCCGCCGAATAGGCAGTTCCTGCATTCTTCCGCAGGAAGGCAAGGACCTCGGTCTGAAGTTTAATGACTGCGGTGGCCATAATCTTCCCCGCCTCGACCCCCGGCTGGTGATAGGCATTGATATTGACCAGTGAAGCATAGAAACCGACAGCCCGCTCATACAGCGCGATCAATGCGCCGACAGACCGTGCATCGAGCTTGTCGATGGTTATTGTCAACGATTCCCGGCCTTTTTCATAAAGGGCGTTTCTGGTACCCTGCAGAAAGGCATGAAGATAATCTCCGCTGGTGACACCGGGATCCACTTCCAGGGAAGCAGCGTCGTGGTCCTTCAGCACCTCAATGAACGTGGCAAAAAAATTATTCACCCCGTCCCTTAGCTGCTGCACATACGCATGCTGGTCCGTGGTGCCTTTGTTACCGTAAACCGAGATCCCCTGATTCACCACTTTTCCGTTCAGATCCTTTTCTTTCCCGAGAGACTCCATAACAAGCTGCTGAAGATATTTCGGAAAGAGCATCAGCCGGTCTTTGTAAGGAAGAATTACCATGTCCTTTTTGCCGTAGCCTCCCGTTGCGTGATGCCATGACAAGGCCAGGAGTGCGGCTGGGTTCAAGCGGGTCTCCTTAGTCCTTGTAAATTCATCACAAAGGGATGCTCCGGCCAGAAAATCGTGAATATTAATCCCTTGTAATGCCATTGGCAGCAAGCCAACTGCCGAAAATATTGATGTTCTCCCACCAATCCAGTCCCACATGGGAAATCTTGCAAGCCATGACTTATTTTCCGCTAATTTATCGAGATTACTTCCCACTCCTGTAATAGCTACTGCGTGTCTTTCAAATGATAATCCAGCTTTTCGATATGCCTCTGCAACTTCAAGCATGCCATTCCTGGTCTCAACAGTCCCGCCGCTTTTCGAGATAACGATCGTGAGAGTGTCGTCGAGTCCTTGGCCGATCTCCGCGAGGACCCGCTCTATGCCGTCCGGGTCCGTATTATCCAGGAAATAGGGATTCATCTTATCCGCAGCTGTTCCGAGAGCGGACGCAGCAAACTGCGGCCCAAGAGCGGACCCGCCAATGCCGATGCTCAATATCCGCGTAAAACGCGAGCGCTTCCTTGGACGGAGCTTCGCCGCGTGGACTATAAAGGTAAAATTCTTTATTGCCTGAACCGTTTTTTCGATCTCCTGCCGGATTTCTGGTAAGGGTGCGAGTCCGGGCGTTCTGAGCCAGTAATGGCCGACCATGCGATTTTCATCGGGATTGGCAACGGTGCCGGACTCGAGTGCTTCCATGGCTCGGTATGCCTTCTGTAGCTCCGGCTCCATGTGGAAGAAATAATCGTCGGCAATATTCATTCTGCTGGTGTCAAGCGTCAGACCAATTGAGGGGCATTCGCAGAGGTTTTTTTTGTATCGTTCCCACAGCTGTCGGTTGTCCATTATTAACCCCTTGGTAAAGGCAGGTTTTCTCTTCAAAATAGCAATTCATTGCTTCTTGCAGGCAGGAACCGGAAGGATCAAAGCGGAGACGTGGCCTTCGGCCGTCAGTCCTCTTTCCCGTATACCGCACGAATCCTGCGGCCCAGCTCCCGGAGCGCATCGGAAAATTTCATCCCCTGTTGTTCCATGAGTTCACGCACAACTTCGGCCTTGCTCAGGTCCGTAATGATTTCATTGCCTTCTTCGATGACCTCGCAGGAATTTTCGCCTTTTTCGAGCTGTTGCCTGATGCAGGCCTCAAGCTGCTCTGAGGAGTACTTTTCTACGATTTTTTTCAACTCCAAGTTCTTCATGGTTGTGGGCAGTATTTGTGCATGATTTTATCACAAAATTGCTCCCAAGAATCAAAAAAATCGCATGACGGAGTCTAATCAGACGCGAGATGCGACTACTGGTCGCTCGAAAATGTTCTGACGACGTCCTCGCCCCGCATCATCCCACCAAAAAGGCCTTTTTAAGCTCACCATCATTGTGGTAATATAGCCGCATGAATCACGAGGACACCATATGCGCCGTCTCTACCCCGCCTGGCGAGGGCGGGATCGGCATTATTCGCGTGAGCGGCAAGGACGCTCTCGCGATTACCGACGCCTTATTCAGGCCGCGACGGGACAAACAGCTACTGGACGCGGCAACCCATACCCTTCATTACGGACAGATTGTCGATCCCTCGACAGGTGAACTTGTGGATGAGGCCCTGGTGAGCGTTATGCGCGCGCCCGCAACGTACACGCGCGAAGACATTGTGGAAATAAACTGCCACGGCGGAATGACGCCGCTGTGGCAGACCGTCTCCCTCTTGATCAGCCGTGGCGCCAGGCAGGCAGAGCCCGGAGAATTCACCAAGCGCGCTTTCGTGAATGGCCGAATCGACTTGGCGCAGGCTGAAGCGGTTATGGAAATTATCAGGGCCAAAACAGAACTCTCGCTCAAAGCGGCGAATGAACAGCTCTTAGGCGGGCTCTCGAAGGAAGTCACGGCCCTTCGCGACCGGCTGCTTTCCCTCATCGCGTCAGTGGAAGCGGGCATCGATTTTCCGGAAGAAGATATCGAGACGGATACGGGCAGACCGCTTGCGGAGGAGGTTTCCCGGATCTGCGAGGATGTTGATACGCTCTTAAATAGCTTTCGCCACGGCAGAATTCTCCGTGACGGCTATGCAACAGCCATTGTAGGCAGACCAAATGTCGGTAAATCGTCTCTCTTGAATGCCCTGCTCAAACAGGACCGTGCAATCGTAACCGATATCCCGGGCACTACGCGCGACGTGCTCGAAGAATACCTGAACATTGACGGCGTGCCACTCAGGATACTCGACACCGCGGGCATCAGGCATTCCCTCGACAGGGTGGAACAGGAGGGCGTAAGGAGGAGTCTTACGGCCATCGAGTCTGCGGACATCGTGCTTCTGGTGCTGGACGGATCGACGCCTCTGGTGGATGAGGACCGGAGGGTCCTGGAAGAGGTAACAGGGAAGCCGGCGATTGTTGTCATCAATAAAGCGGACCTGCCGAGAGCGCTGGAAAACATCGATCATGCCGGGCCCCAGGTTTGTCTTTCCTGTCGAACCGGCGCCGGCCTCGATGTCCTGAGGCGCGCAATTTCGAATACGGTCAAGGAGGGGATTGCGTGCTCGCGCGAACATTCCTGGGCGATAAACCAGCGGCACAGGACAATCCTCGAACAAACAAAGGAAAGCCTTAAGCAATCACTCGACGCGGCCAGGTCCGGACTTTCGCCTGAATTCATTGCCCTGGACCTTCGCGCAGCGCTGGACAGTCTCGGACTGATTATCGGCGCCACCTATACCGACGACATCCTTGAGAAAATATTCGGTGAATTCTGCATTGGAAAATAATTATAATAATACGAATATGTCTGACGGGGAACTATGACCTGCCAAAAAAAATACGACGTCATTGTCATTGGCGCCGGGCACGCGGGATGTGAAGCGGCGCTGGCGGCGGCTCGCATGGGATGTTCGACCCTCATGCTTACCATGAACCTCGACAGCATCGCCCTCATGTCCTGCAACCCTGCTATCGGCGGTCTGGCCAAGGGGCACCTCGTCAAGGAAATCGACGCCCTCGGCGGCGAAATGGCGAAGATCATCGACCGCACGGGCATTCAGTTCCGTGTCTTGAACCGGAGCAAAGGCCCCGCCGTGAGAGGTACGCGCGCCCAAGCCGACAAGCAGCGCTACCGCCTTGCCATGAAGGAGGTGGTGGAAAAACAGCCCCGGCTGGATGTGAAGCAGGGGCTCGTCGAGAAGGTCCTTGCGGAGGACAATAGGATCGTCGGTGTTGAAACCAACATTGGCGTAACATATCCTGCCTCGACCGTAATCGTGACAACCGGAACGTTCCTGAAGGGCCTCATCCATATAGGGCTGGTGCATTATCCTTCGGGAAGGGCAGGGGAGTTCCCTTCAGTCGCCCTGTCCGACAGCCTCAGAGAGCTGGGGTTTGAACTTGGAAGACTCAAGACTGGCACTCCAGCCCGCCTGAATGGAAAAACCATCGATTTCAGCAAGATGAAAATTCAACCAGGAGATCATCCCGCTCCTTTTTTTTCTTTTTCAGAATCTGTGCATCCGCTCCCACAAATACCCTGTTATTTAACCTATACCAATGTCAAAACACATGAATTAATCCGTAAAAATCTGCATCATTCCCCACTTTATGCCGGAATTATCAAGGGGATAGGGCCTCGTTATTGTCCTTCTATCGAGGATAAAGTCATGCGTTTTTCAGAGCGGGAACGGCATCAGGTTTTTCTGGAGCCTGAGGGCCTCGATACGGAAGAATATTATGCGAATGGCGTGTCTACCAGCCTGCCTTATGAGGTGCAAACTGAGATGTACCGGACGATACCAGGACTGGAGGATGCCGAAATCATGCGGCCTGCATATGCTATTGAATATGATTTCGCTCCACCCACGCAGATTCAGCACACCCTGGAAACAAAAAAAGTGGCCGGGCTTTACTTTGCCGGCCAGATAAACGGAACATCGGGGTATGAGGAAGCCGCAGCCCAGGGCTTGATGGCCGGCATCAATGCCGCCCTCAGGGTCCAGGAACGTGCCCCGTTCATTCTTTCGCGCGCTGAAGCATATATTGGCGTCCTGATCGACGACCTTGTAACCCGTGGAACGAGTGAGCCTTACCGAATGTTCACTTCGCGGGCCGAGTACCGGCTTATTTTGCGTGAGGATAATGCGCACATGCGTCTCTGCGAGAAGGGAAGAGATATGGGGCTCATATCCAATGATCTCTACCACCGGTATCTTGAGAAAAAAAGCGCCATCGAACGCGAGATCTCACGGCTCAAACAGGTACGGGTCAGGCCTTCACCGGAGGTGGATGCAGTGCTTGCAGATCGCTGCTCGGCCGCGCTGTTCAGCGACGCCTCCCTTGAACAGCTCCTGAAGCGGCCAGAGCTTGGATACCGGGACATCGAAAAAATCAGTGCACCCGACGAATTGCTGAAAGACGATGCTGCTGAACAAGTGGAGATCAGCATTAAATATGACGGCTATATACAGCGCCAGCTTCATCAGGTTGACCGACTCTCGTCGCTCGAACAGAAAACCATCCCCCCTGATCTCGATTACGATGCCCTCATCGGGCTGGGCAGTGAGGTGAAACAAAAATTGAAGCAGGTGCGGCCGCTTTCGCTTGGCCAGGCATCAAGAATATCAGGCGTCACGCCGGCTGCGATTACTCTTCTGATGGTAGCATTGGAAAAACGGAAGCGGGGGAAAGTATAGTCCGCCGCGGGGATTTAGAAATGCTTCATAAAACGGCATAGTTTGTTGACAGCAGGAGACGGCAGCGTGACTCCGCGGGAACTCTTGATAACCGGCGCTCATGAACTCGGCTTGGACCTTTCAAGCGAACAAGTCAATTCCCTTTTCCGGCTCTTGACAGAGCTGAGCAAGTGGAACCGGAAAATCAATCTTACTGCCATCCGGAATGAGCGGGACATGATCATCAAGCATGTCCTCGATTCTCTTTCCTATGTGAAGGGATTCAATCCTTCTCCTGGATTACGGCTAATTGACTTGGGATCCGGTGCGGGATTTCCGGCAATTCCGATGAAGATCATCTTACCCGATATAAGCGTGACCCTCGTGGAATCCGTTAAGAAAAAGGCCTCTTTCTTGCGGCATGTGATAAGAACCCTGGCGCTTACCGACGTTGAAGTTCTAGACAAAAGAACGGAAGAGCTTTCCGATTCGCACCTTGCTGCTTACGATGTTGTGACCGCCCGGGCCTTTGCGAGCATGAACCTTGCCTTGGCAACGGGACGGCCTTTTCTCAAACCAGGAAAGCATGCAGTTCTGAGCAGGGGACCCGAGGAGACAATCAGCGGGCAGGAGTTGGCAGGGGTCGGCTTCGTGCTGAAAAATCGCCTTGAGCTGACGCTCCCCCATTCAGATTATAGAAGGGTGATCTGGATTCTTGAACGGACGGCCTGACAGTACGGATAGAACATCGGGACAGCATTTAACCTCGGGTCCAGCGATAATGCAGGACGTCCTGGTTAATACGGCTGTGATGGCTGGTACCTGTTGGTGTATCTATCCCCGAATAGGTCTGGCGCTGAAAGTATTCGTTCGTTGCATAACCTCTTGCTGTGTCCGTGTTCCTGCATACTCACGCAGCGGTGGTTATCAATTTTCTAGCTGGTACTATTTATGGTATCGGGATCATTAACAATACCTGAGGAGTGGCGTCATAGCGCCGAGGAGATCACGAGCCAAGGCGGGCCTGTTCTCGTCATCGGGGCGCCAGGATCAGGCAAAACCACCTTCTGTCTTTTTCTGGCAGCACTTCACTGCCGCCAGAAAAAACGGGTGGTTTGGATTGACGCTGATCCGGGACAGCCCTTTGTTGGCCCGCCGGCGGCAATTTCCCTGACCCCCTATACTGAAACAGCAGATCTGCAGCGGCGAAAGAACCCCATGATCATGAGCTTTATCGGAAACATTTCTCCTGTCGGCCGCTTGCTCGAAATGATTTCCGGCCTCCAAAAACTCATATCATTCGCCCAAACACTCAAACCCGACCTCATCCTCATTAATACGTGCGGCCTCGTGAGCGGCGGAGCTGCACGAGAGCTCAAGTTCCACGAGATCGACATGATCTCTCCCCGCTACGTCATTGCCCTGCAAAGGGGCGTCGAGGTCGAACACCTGCTGGCCCCTCATTCACATCGGGCCGGACTCTTAATTCATCGTCTTCCCGTCTCGCCCGATGCCCGGGTTTCAACCGGTGAAGCGCGCCGCTCTGCACGTGAGCAGCGGTTCAAGGAATATTTCCGAGGCGCCGATTTTCAAGAGATCTCGTTGCATGATGTAGGCATTCATGGACCAGGGCTCAATACCGGAGAGCGGCTGGGATTTCGCGATATTAACAAACTATCCAATATATTTCAGGCAATTGTGGTGCATGCCGAACTCTCTTATGACCGCCTCTTTCTGATTGTCGAAGGGGAATTTGAGGAGTCCGAACTCTTTACAGCAAAGGAACACTACAATGTCCGGGAAGTTATGGTTGTTAAGCGGTCTGAGCTTGATCACCTGCTTGTTGGCCTGAATGATGATCGAAACCTCACCCTCGGACTCGGGATCCTGCGCACCTTGGATCTGAAAGAGCTCACCGTTCGGGTCATCACCCCGCTCAGAGACGCTTCCAGCATCCGCCATATCTCGCTCGGCTCCCTCCGGGTAAGCCCGGCAGGAGGGGAGCTTGGTCAGGTTTAAACAAGATACTATCAGGGAAAGCACGGTGTTACAAAAGAGAAAATCTTTTATTTTAAAAAGGAGTTCGTCAAGGATCAAATCTCACTACAGCCGGTTGGAGGCGAGAAAAGAGAAGTGACGTTGACATAATTTCTCACCTGCCTGGCGGTCCAAATTTTTACACAGGAATTCTTCATTTTATCCGCAATTATCCGGCCGTTCCCAATCCCCTTCGTCCTCATAAGGTTAAGATTCCTTTCCGATGTTCCACGTGGAACATCGTCGGTTCCTCATGTTTTTCCCCCTTCCCGAGTCCTCGATAAAGAGAATATCCAATTCACTCAAAAATAGTTTCAAAAAAGTGCAACTCTTATGATGTCCATCATAGGAAACCCTGTCTTCCTCCCCTATAATCCGTTTCAACAAAAGAAAGCGGAATTAAATCATGCTCTCATACGAGGAGGCAATACATGTTTTGCTATCAATGTGAACAGGCGGCAAATGGTGAAGGCTGCACAAAAATGGGTGTCTGCGGCAAGGACCCCGAGTTATCAGCACTTCAGGATCTGCTGATTTACTCCCTGAAGGGACTTTCTCTCTATGCTGTGGA
Source organism: Nitrospirota bacterium (assembly GCA_035516155.1). GTDB lineage: Bacteria > Nitrospirota > UBA9217 > UBA9217 > UBA9217 > JAJYKN01. The sequence continues at coordinate 136,791 of DATJAP010000016.1, read as the reverse complement.
AGGAAGAAAGTTCGGTATTGTCAATCATGATGTGAACCTTTTTCTGACCAAGGGTCTTTTCTCCACGCTCACGAACGTCGATTTCGACTCGAAACGATTTGAAAAACTCATTCACAAAAGCTTTGAGCTCCGCGAAAGCCTGAAAGCACAGGTCAGGGCAGCCGGAGGCAAGACGGATTTTGCCCATGGGAGCGCTTCCTACAAACCAGAGCTCTCTCTCGAAGGCCTGGTGAAACAGGGAAGGCAGGTAGTGGAACGGGTGCCTGATGCAATGATCAATCCCGATATTCAATCTCTCCAGGACATCCTCTTGTTTGGCCTAAAGGGTGTGGCTGCTTATGCGGATCATGCGGAGATCCTCGGAAAAACAGATGATTCAATCTACGCTTTCATGTCCGAAGCCCTCGCTGCCATGACCGGGACCGAGAGGGGTTTGAATGAATGGATCGGCCTCGTACTCAAATGCGGCGAAGTCAATCTCAAGACCATGGAGATTCTTGATGGAGCCAACACGGGTGCTTATGGTCACCCGGTGCCGACCAGGGTTCCGCTCGGCACAAAAAAGGGGAAAGCCATTCTCGTCTCCGGCCACGACTTAAAGGATCTCGAGACGATATTGAAGCAGAGTGAGGGCAAGGGAATCAATATTTATACTCACGGTGAAATGCTCCCGGCCCATGGTTATCCCGGCTTGAAGAAATATGCTCACTTTTACGGGCATTATGGTACGGCCTGGCAGAACCAGCATAAGGAGTTCGCACGCTTTCCCGGGGCGATCGTGATGACCACCAACTGTATCCAGAAGCCATTGGCATCATACAGGGACAACCTCTTCACCTGCGGCTTGGTGGGCTGGCCCGATGTCGTTCACATAACAGATGGTAACTTCATGCCAGTCATTGAGAAGGCCCTGTCTCTACGCGGCTTCACGGCAGATACGCCGGGAAAAGAGGTCATGGCAGGGTTCGCGCGGAACTCTGTTCTCGGCGTGGCGGACAAGGTAATCGCTGCTGTAAAGGAAGGGAAGATTCGGCATTTCTTCCTGGTCGGTGGCTGCGACGGTGCAAAGCCGGGCCGTAATTACTATACCGAGTTTGTTGAAAAAACGCCGAAAGATACAATCGTATTGACCCTGGCCTGCGGCAAATTCCGGTTTTTTGACAAGGAGCTGGGAGATGTAGGAGGCATTCCGCGCCTCCTCGATATCGGCCAGTGCAACGATGCCTATTCAGCCATTCAGATCGCCGTGGCCCTATCAAAGGCCTTCAATATCGGGGTGAACGACCTGCCGCTGTCGCTCGTTCTCTCGTGGTATGAGCAGAAAGCCGTGGCGATTCTTCTCAGCCTGCTCCATCTGGGCATCAAGGATATTCGACTCGGGCCCACGCTCCCGGCTTTCATCACGCCCACTGTGCTTGAGATACTCGTGAAGAACTTCGGCATCAGGCCCATTGGTGAAGCTCCCGAGGCCGACCTAGAAGAAATGCTCGGACCCTGCTGGTCTAAAACGAAAGCTGAGTGCCTGGCCGCTGATGAAGTGACCGCATAAATTTAATTATCCCTTTTGTTCAGCAGGACGGAATAGTCCGTCCTGCTTTTTTTGTCCTTGAATGTTCCACGTGGAACATCTCCCCAGATGGCATCACTGACAATTCCGCTATTCCCCGTTTCTTTATTTTTTCTTCCTTTTATCACCATCCTATGGTAAATTAGTACGATTGTGAACCGATGACCGGAGGGTCCTGAAAAAGCATGGGAAGAGTTATTGCAATTGCCAATCAGAAAGGCGGCGTAGGGAAAACCACAACCACCGTGAACATCGCGGCATCACTCGCGGCAGCGGAAAAAAAAGTGCTCCTTGTCGACTGTGACCCCCAAGGCAATTCCACAAGCGGGATGGGCATCGAACGGAACGAGATAACCGGCAGCACCTATGATCTTTTCACCGGCAAAAAAGCAATCGCAGAAATTAAAAAATCGACGCACTTTCCCTGGCTCGAGGTGATTCCGGCGAAAATTGACCTGGTGGGCGTCGAAGTTGAGCTCATCCAGATGATCTCCCGCGAGCGGGTCCTGAAGAAAGCGCTCGCGGAAGCCAAAAAGGATTACGAGTACGTTCTTATCGATTGCCCGCCGTCGCTCGGCCTCCTCACCGTCAACGCACTGACTGCCGCGGACGGGGTTCTCATTCCGGTGCAATGCGAGTATTATGCACTCGAAGGCCTGTCGGCACTCACGAATACCATCACGCTCATCAAGCAGGACCTGAACCCCGACCTTATCATCGAAGGCGTGCTTCTCACGATGTACGACAGCAGGAACAACCTTGCCGAGCAGGTTGCGCAGGAAGTGCGTAAATACTTCGGGTCCAAGGTATACACGACAATCATTCATCGAAACGTGGCCCTCTCCGAAGCGCCGAGCCACGGAAAGCCGGTGCTGCTGTACGACATCCGGTCTCGCGGCGCCCAGAGTTATCTCGAACTTGCGAAGGAGGTCATCAGCCATGCAAAAGCAGGCGCTCGGTAAGGGTCTTGGCGCACTCATTCCGGACCTCTCCACGCTCGACGACAGAGGCAAGAAGGCGCTCGGCATCACGGAAATCGAGCTCGACAAGATCATCCCGAACGAATACCAGCCGCGCAAAGTTTTTAATGACGACAAACTAAACGAGCTCGCAGCATCGATCAAGGAACAGGGTGTGATCCAGCCGGTCATTGTGCACAAAGCCGGCACGGGCTATCAGCTCATCGCCGGCGAACGCAGATGGCGCGCGTCGCGCCTCGCAGGACTCAAGACCATACCGGCGCTTGTCAAGGAGGCGACCAAGCGCGAGCTCCTCGAGATGGCGCTGATCGAGAACATCCAGCGCGAGGACCTGAATCCTCTCGAGGCTGCCGAAGCGTATAAGCGGCTCCAGGACGAGTTCAAACTCACGCAGGAGGATCTCGCCAAACGGGTCGGCAAGGAGCGTTCAACGGTCACGAACTTCCTTCGTATTCTCCATCTCCCGAAAGAGGTGAAGCAAGAGCTTGCATCGGGTGCGCTCAGCATGGGCCATGCAAAGGCGCTCCTGTCGATCGAGCGCGGCCGCGACCAGATTCTGGTTTCCGCATCGATCGTGAAAAAGGGTCTGTCGGTCCGTGAGGCCGAGGCGCTGGCTTCCAGGCTCAAAAATCCACCGAAACAGAAAAAAGTGACCCAGAGTCAGGAACTTCATGCCGTAGAGGAAAAACTCAAGAAATCCCTGGGAACCAAGGTGAGCATCAGAGCAAAAGCCAAGGGTGGACGGATCGTGATTGAATACTACACGCTGGAGGAGCTGGACAGAATATTGGAAAAAATCGGATAAAACAATCAAATACTTTTTAAAAAGGACAGTGGAAAAACGGGGATTATGAAATGCTCTCGTGGCGTATTCATGCTCTCATTTTTGCTTCTCTGCGTTGATCTACGTCCTCAAGCTTCCATTTTCTTAATCTCATATCGAGGAGGATCCTCTCATGTTAAAGAAAGGTTCGGGCACACCAGAACAGTCCGAGATCACAGCATTTTTGGGCAAGGGCACTGAATTCAAGGGAGTGCTTAGTTTTGAAGGCACGATTCGTGTAGACGGCAAAGTGGATGGGGAAATCGTTTCTAAAGACACCCTCATCGGCGGCGACGAATCGCTCCTCCAGGGTGAGATTTCCCTCGGTACGCTCATCTGCAGCGGCAAGATCGTGGGCAACGTCCATGCAATCCAGAAAGTGCATCTCCTGCCTCCGGCAAAAATCCAGGGGAATATCAAGACGCCCAAACTCATCATTGAGGAAGGTGTGGTTTTCGACGGAAAATGCGAAATGGCCGGCGAGCAGAAAGCTGTTGAACAAAAGGTCGTATCGTTTGCCGACCGATAACGCTCTGAATAAGCCTCATTTCCGTAGACAACCGCTCGATCACTGAAACAATACTTGTCTGGTGGATTCACAACCAGCGCCTCATATCCCATCCCCGAAAAGACGGAGTCTTATGGTGTAGGGGATAACGATCCTGAATTGAAAGCCCCGTCGGACAGAGTTGTCCTGAAAACTCTGCCGCACGAAAAAACAAAATGACCAATTTACGTCTTTACCGGACCCCGGCCCTTTCGCCATACCAGACGGCAGACCTTCTCGCCTCCGCACAACAGAAGGTTTCCCCGTCCATTAGCGGCATTGATTCCGAGTTTTGTTTCAACATTGCGGCAGGGCGTGCTCTTTCTCCCGAGGAGCTGCGCCTGCTCCGCTGGCTCCTTGCCGAAACGTTTGAGCCCGAAAAATTTTCCGGCAGCAGTTTCTTGTCTTCAAACCTCGAACGCCAAACATTAAACTGCCTTTTAGAAGTTGGCCCGCGCATGAACTTCACCACGGCCTGGTCAACGAACGCCGTTTCCGTGTGCCATGCCTGCGGCCTCATGAACATAACGAGGATTGAACGCTCCCGCCGCTACCGACTAAACCTATCGAGGAAGAAAGCGCTCACCAAGGACCAGGAACGAGAATTTCTTGCGCTGGTGCACGACCGCATGACCGAGTGCCCTTATCCCGAGCCGCTTAAAACCTTCGAAACGGGCATCAAACCCGAACCCGTGCGCATTGTCCCGCTCCTCGAAGAGGGGAGGCCGGCGCTCGAAAAAATCAATCGCGAGATGGGACTCGGCCTCGATGACTGGGACCTCGACTATTACACGAACCTCTTCGTAAAGGACATCAGGCGCAATCCCACAAACGTGGAATGCTTTGACCTTTCGCAATCGAACAGTGAACATTCGCGGCACTGGTTCTTCCGCGGCAAACTCATCGTCGATGGCCGTGATGCACCCGAGACGCTCATGAAGATCGTGAAGGCCACCTACGAAGCGAACAGGAACAACAGCATTATTGCCTTCAGCGACAATTCAAGCGCAATAAGCGGATATGCTATCAGGACGATCGTTCCCGACGCCATCGGCAAGCCGTCGGCATTCCGCGAGGCAAAAAGGAAATATCATATTATCTTCACCGCTGAAACGCATAATTTCCCCTCCGGCGTCGCCCCGTTCCCGGGTGCCGAAACCGGCACCGGCGGACGTATCCGCGACGTGCAGGCCACCGGTATCGGCGGCCTTGTTGTTGCGGGCACCGCAGCGTACTGTGTCGGCAATCTGCGAATCCCCGGCTACAACCTTCCCTGGGAAGACGCATCATATTCATATCCGAATAACCTCGCTTTGCCCCTTCGGGTCGAAGTCGAAGCAAGCAACGGGGCCTCCGATTACGGCAACAAGTTCGGTGAGCCGGTCATTCAGGGATTTACGCGCTCCTTCGGTCTCAGGCTTCCCGATGGAGAGCGCCGCGAATGGCTCAAGCCCATCATGTTCAGCGGCGGCGTCGGCCAGATGGATTCAGGCCATACGAAGAAGACGGAAGCAGCCAAAGGGATGCTCGTGGTCAAAATCGGCGGTCCGGCCTATCGCATCGGCATGGGTGGCGGTGCGGCGTCGTCCATGATCCAGGGCGAGAACATTGCCGAGCTGGACTTCAACGCTGTGCAGCGCGGAGACGCGGAGATGGAGCAGAAGCTGAACCGTGTGATCCGTGCCTGCGTCGAGCTGGGCGAAAAAAATCCTATTCAGAGTATCCACGACCAGGGGGCGGGCGGCAATTGCAATGTAGTCAAGGAAATCGTCTATCCCGCGGGCGCGAAGATCGACATCAGGAAAATTCAGGTCAACGACAATACCCTGTCGGTCCTCGAAATCTGGGGGGCAGAGTACCAGGAGCAGAACGCGCTCCTCTTAAAATCCGAGCATGAGGCCTTGTTCAAATCGCTCTGCGAACGGGAGAAAGTACCCATGGCGGTCATCGGGATTGTCACCGGTGACGGCTTCATCGTGCTCTATGACGAATTTGACAACTCATTTCCGGAAAACCTCGAGCTTGCCAAAGTGCTCGGCGACATGCCGCAGAAAGTATTCAGGCTCGACAGGAAAAAAACATTGCTCAAGCCGCTCGAGCTGCCGAAAGAACTGACCATCCCCCAAGCCCTTGACCGCGTGCTCCGGCTCGTCTCCGTTGGCTCCAAGCGCTTCCTCACGAACAAGGTCGACCGCTCAGTCACCGGTCTTATCGCGCGCCAGCAGTGCGCCGGCCCGCTCCAGCTGACTGTGTCAGACGTCGCCGTTATCGCACAATCCCACTTTGGCCTGACCGGCGCCGCGATCTCGATCGGTGAGCAGCCGATCAAGGAACTGATCGACCCGGCGGCCATGGCCAGGATGAGCGTCGGCGAAGCGCTCACGAATATCGTCTGGGCCCGGGTGAGCGGTCTCGGCGACATCCGCTGTTCCGCCAACTGGATGTGGGCCCCCAAGCTTCCGGGCGAGGGTTCGCGGCTTTACGATGCCGCCGTCGCCATGCGGGACGTGATGATCGAGTTCGGCATGGCGGTTGACGGGGGCAAGGACAGCCTTTCCATGGCGGCACGGGTCATGAACCCGGACAATACAAGCGAAACCGTAAAGTCGCCCGGCACACTCGTTATCTCGGCTTATGTTACGTGCCCAGACATCACCAAGACCGTCACCCCTGACCTCAAAGCGCCGGGGACAAGCAAGATTCTGTTTATCGATCTCGGCAACAGCCAAAACCGTCTCGGCGGATCCTCTCTGGCCCATGTCTTCGGCCAGATCGGTGACAAATCCCCGGACCTCGATGATCCCCAGCTGCTGACGCGGACATTCAATGCCGTTCAGCAACTAGTCCGGGATGAGGTTATTCTCGCCGGCCACGACCGCTCCGACGGCGGCCTGGTGACTACACTGCTTGAAATGGCCTTTTCGGGAAATTGCGGTATCGAAATCGATCTTGGCAGGCAAAGCGACATCTTGGCGGCCCTTTTCTCAGAAGAGCTCGGCCTCGCGATCGAATATCTCCCGAAGGATGAGAATACCATCTTCTCTCTTCTCGACAAAGCCGCAGTACCTTATCAGGTAATAGGCAAAACCACGACGGAAAAACGAATCGTCCTTTCGCACGAAGATCCGGACTCTGCACGCCGAACGGTCTTAGACGAAGACATGCGCGTGCTCCGGGATATATGGGAAGAGACCAGCCACCAACTTGATCTCCTGCAGCGCAGTCCGGCGAACATACGCGAAGAGCGGAAAAATATCTATGACAGGAAAGGCCCGTCTTTTGTCATACCCTTTACACCGTCTCAGACAGTCGATGGCCGCCTTTGCAGCACATCCAAGCCGAAGGTTGCAGTCATCCGGGAAGAGGGAAGCAACGGTGACCGGGAGATGACCTCGGCCTTCTATCTCGCAGGATTCGAGCCCTGGGACGTGACCGTAACCGATCTTCTCAAAAGCCGCATTACGCTCGATACATTCCGTGGCGTTGTCTTTGTCGGCGGTTTCAGTTACGCCGATGTTCTTGATTCTGCAAAAGGCTGGGCCGCATCCATCCGCTTCAATAAAAAAGTCTGGGACCAGTTTGAATCGTTCTATCACCGTCCCGATACCTTCAGCCTCGGTGTATGCAACGGCTGTCAGCTCATGGCGCTCCTCGGCTGGGTGCCCTGGCGCGGTATTGCCGACGAGCTTCAGCCGCGTTTCATCCACAACAAGTCCGGCAGGTTCGAATCGCGCTTCTCGACAGTGAAAATATTGAAGAGTCCTGCCCTCATGCTCAAAGGCATGGAGAATTCCGTTCTGGGCATATGGGTAGCTCATGGAGAAGGTCTCATGTACTTCCCTGATACACACATGTACAATGAATGCGAACACGGACTCGCTCCGGTTCGCTACGTCGATGATGAAGCAGGGATCACCGAAGCCTATCCCTTTAATCCCAATGGCTCGCCTGCAGGAATTGCCGGCCTCTGCACCCCCGACGGCCGCCATCTCGCCATGATGCCGCACCCCGAGCGCGGCGTGCTCACCTGGCAGTGGGGCTGGCTGCCCGAAGATCTTAAGAAATCGCTGGAAGCTTCACCCTGGCTTAGGATGTTTCAGAACGCACGGGAGTGGTGCGAGAAAATTACTTGACAATGTGCTTTTGGGAGATATCGATGACACGTTTTTGATGTCTCGAATATGTTCTTGGCGTCGGCTTGCACGAACATACGCTAGCCGTCCTCCCCGGATTTATTATCAGCATACACAGCAAATAGACAGGTACTTCATGCAGAAGAACATTCTGGGTCGTGTGGAGCTGGAGGGACTTGTTCAAGAACTCCACAAGCACGATGCTGCGGTTCGATCCGGTACCGTACACACAAGCCCCGTGCGCAGTGCACACGGGTAAATCTGGATTGCCTTGCCCGGAGACACCCTATTCCAGCGCCACCACAAAACTGCCGGGATAGCCACTCTCAGAAAACGTTTTTTCCGCTTCTTCAGCAGACTGCAAAGACGTGTATTTCCCCGCATACACACGATAGAACGTGGCACCATCGACATCGGTCATGTGAATCTCCGAAAATCCGAATTGTTTCTTCATGTTTTCGGACAATCTTTGCGCGTTGCCATACTCCTTGAATGATCCAACCTGAATGGTGTAGTTGCCTTCATCATAGTTAGCCACTGCCGTATACTGTTCCGCGCCGCTCCCGCGATACCCGAGAGCCTCGATCCGCACCGGTGCAGTTCCGATGGCGTCCAGGCCGAGCTTCTTCGCAGCAGCATAGGAAAGATCGATGACCCGTCCTTTCACGAACGGACCTCGGTCATTCACCCGCACGATAGCTTCCCGTCCGTTGTCCAAATTCTTTACTTTCACATAGACGCCGAGTGGCAGTGTTTTGTGGGCCGCCGTCATGGCATTCATATCGTACTTTTCGCCGTTGCTGGTATTTTTGCCGTGAAAATCACTGCCATACCAGCTGGCAACGCCGGTCTGGACGAAGCCGGTATGACTGTCAAGCGGCTCATAGCGCTGACCGTTCACCGTATAGGGTTTCTGCCATGGCCGGATGCCGGGCTTTGAAGCTTCAGGATATCGAGTTACACTCGTCTTTTTTGGAGCGCAGGCGGGCAGAAGGAGTAAACAACAGAATAGCGGGAGAAGGCGTCTTACCATCGTAGCCATAGTTCTTGCTCTTTTAAAAACCACCGTGTATTATCAATCCCAGTGCGAAGAGCCGCCTTCAAGTGCCTTTAAGCTCCGCACTTAAACGCGATGCTATAATACAAAGTATTAATCGAGAGAGCAATAAAAAAACAGCTCCCGTTGTTTTACAAATCCTAGCGCTGCCGTGAGGAGGCATCAGGTGATCAAGCATATCGTACTCTGGAAACTAAAAGACTTTGCCGAAGGCTCGGACAAAACCCGGAATGCGCAAATCATGAAGGCAGAACTCGAATCGCTGAAAAACAAGATCCCCCAGATCAAAGAACTCGAGGTGGGAATCAATATCATCCCTTCTGACGCCGCCTTCGATATCTCTCTCTATTCCGCGTTTGAAAGCGAAAGGGACCTCGATCTTTATCAGAACCATCCCGAGCATGTTAAAGTCGCCTCGAACATCGCCAAACTGCGGGAGAACAGGGCTGTCATTGATTATAAGGCCGGATGACGATACGAGGAGTTGCGAGTTATCACGGAAACGATTACCTTCTCAGACGATACCATGACGTCAAGAGTGCGGTCTGCACACTTTTATAATCGTAAACAGATGAGTCCCATTTTACAGTTGCAGGAATCATGAAGAAGAAGTAAAGTAAACACTCAACCGCCTAACAAATTCATAAAAATAAGTTTCATTCGTGATGTTTTTTGAGCGCATTTTCAAAAAGCAAGTAAAGGAGAATTTATGGCACAAGCCAAACAGGGCGATACAGTACAGGTACACTACACCGGTCAACTCGAAAACGGCACTGTTTTCGACACGTCCCGGAGCCGTCATCCGCTGCAATTCACCCTCGGCAAAGGACAGGTCATTGCCGGATTTGAACAGGCCGTGGTGGGGATGAATTCCGGCGAATCAAAAACCGCGATAATCCCCGTGGACCAGGCGTACGGTCCGCGGCGGCCGGATATGATCATCACCATGGAACGCGGCCAGCTGCCGCCGGGCCTGAACCCCAACGTAGGTCAGCGACTTGAACTCACCCAAATGGACAACAAGACGGTCCTGGTTACGGTTACAGCTGTATCCGACACAACCTTGACGCTCGATGCGAATCATCCGCTTGCCGGAAAAGATCTTACCTTCCATATCGAACTGATCGGTATCGTCTGAAACGCCATTTTTTTTCCGCACGCCTGTTTCCTTACAGTAAGCACAAAGGACTATTGTTCAGCGGATGGCTCCTGAACCTCTCCTCACCGGGAGAGGTTCTTTTTCGTTGATTATGGTGCTAAGATAATATATATAAAGAGCCAGGATAATACTTATCAACTCCATCAGGATATTATCTGGGTATGATAATGAAACGGTTTACCTCGAATTCTGTGTTTCGGATATCGCTTTTTTATCTTATCTTCGGAGGCCTGTGGATCGCTGTGTCGGATCGGGTCTTGGAGATGATGGTCACCGATGTCCACGAACTAACAATACTGCAGACCTATAAGGGCGGTTTTTTCGTCGTCATCAGCGTCATTTTTCTGTACCTCGTCGTACGGCATGAATTGCAGCTCCGCGAAAGAACTGAAACAGCTTTGCGAGACTCCGAGGGAAAATACCGCTTACTTATGCAGCACGCCAACGACGGCATCGTCATTGCCGATATCGAGACGGGTGCCATGCTCGAGGTGAACCGGAAAATCGAGGAATTCACCGGCCGTTCCGCGGACCAGCTCATCGGACAGAACCTCTCCCTGCTTCATCCTGAAAACGATTCCGGCCGGTGCCGGAAACTACTCGACGATGCCCTCATCAACGGACAGGCGCTCAGCGGCGATCTCTGCATACTACACCGCGACGGCCGCACCATTCCCGTAGAGGTCAGCACAAGCATCGTCACGATGGGCAGTAAAAAAATCATCCAGGGCATCTTCCGTGATATCTCGCGGCGCCTGATGGCCGAGGAGGCGCATCAGAAGGAAAAGGAACGGGCTGTGCAGTATCTTGACATAGCCGGCGTCATCATCGTCGTCCTTGATCCCCAGGGGACCGTCAGCCTCATCAACAGAAAAGGCGGCGAAATTCTCGGTTTCCCCGAGGAGGAAATTGTTGGAAAAAACTGGTTCGATCATTTCATCCCGTCACGGGCCCAGATGAATGCCCGGGCTTTCTACTCCAAACTTGTCGAGAGAAACCAGGATAGGGAGGAACATTTTGAAAACCCCGTAATTTCCCGGGACGGTTCAGAGCGCCTGATCTCCTGGAGCATGCTTCTCATCAGGGACGCAACCGGTCAGGTCATCTCATCGCTAAGCTCCGGTGAGGACATCACCGCCCGTAAACGCGCTGAAGAACAGGCGCGATACCGCCTCGAACACCTTACGACGCTGCACGCAATTGATATGATAATCAGTTCAAGCCTCGATCTCCGGGTGACGCTGCAGGAGATCCTCGATCTCGTCATATCCCAGCTTCACGTAGACGCCGCATCCATACTTCTCCTGAACCCCCATACCCAGCAGCTCGAATACGCCGCCATGCAGGGCTTTCGCGACACGGGCATCCGCCACTCGCGGATCAGGCTCGGGGAGGGCATTGCGGGCCGCGCCGCTCTCGAGCACCGAAGCATCGGGGTCACAAATCTTCTCGATAACGACGCCGGTTTCCTCCGTACGCCGCTCCTCGCGGGAGAGGGTTTTGTCGGCTATTATGCCGTACCGCTCGTTGCCAAGGGGCGGGTGCAGGGCGTGCTCGATATTCTTCAGCGTTCGCCGCTGTCCGTCGACGAAGAGTGGAGAGGCTTCCTTGAGGCACTCGCGGCGCAGGCCGCCATCGCAATCGATAATGCCACGCTGTTCAAGGAGCTGCAACGGTCGAATACGGAGCTCATCCTTGCGTACGACACAACGATAGAAGGCTGGGCCCGGGCGCTCGAACTCCGCGACCAGGAGACCGAGGGCCATACCAAGCGAACCACCGAGATGACGATACGCCTTGCCCGTGCCATGGGTATCAGCGAGGCGGAGCTGGTGCATGTACGCCGGGGAGCGCTGCTTCACGATATCGGTAAAATGAGCATTCCCGATAGCATTCTGCTCAAGACCGGCCCGCTGAGCGAGGAGGAATGGCAAGTTATGCGCCGCCATCCTCGGTATGCCTTTGAGCTCCTTTCGCCAATCACCTATCTGCGGCCCGCGCTCGACATTCCCTATTGCCACCATGAGCGCTGGGACGGCACCGGTTACCCGCGCGGTCTGAAAGAAGAGCAAATCCCGCTCGCGGCACGGATCTTTTCGCTCGTCGATATCTGGGACGCATTGAATTCGGAGCGGCGATATCATGCTGCCTGGCCTGAAGACCGCATCAAGGAATACATTCGTTCCCTCGCCGGCTCACAGTTCGATCCGAAAGTTGTCGATCTGTTCTTGAACAGCGAGTTTAATATCACGGAAAATATCGGCGTTTAAAAGAGTTCTCTCCAGACCCCTTGCAGCTTTTCGCCCCGATCCTCGAGAGGCTCCCAAGATTGAGTGCAAGATAAGTAATCCCTCGCGTGATTTTTTTGAGCGTCGTCGGCTGCAGACTGATGCGCCATGCCGGGCGTGACTACCTTTGATTATCAGCCAGACCAATACGAAGCGAGCTTTAAGAAAAACAGCCTTGGGTCCCAATCTGAACCTCTCGCCACAAAAAACTCTTTTGCCCCGTCGCGGCAAGGCCCTCGAGATTGGCGTGGGCATCCATACAACACAGGGCGTTGCTGAAGCCCTCCCTTTAAAGTTGAATTCGGCATTGTCCTCATAGTAAACCACGATCTGCTTCCTGAACGAGATCGACCCGGCTTTCAGGGAAGAACACCGCCCTCTTCTTCCCGGCATCAACACTATCGAGCCGGTGCGCGAGGGACATGGCGAAGGATCATTCGTCGTAATCAGAGCGGAAGCAGAAGCGGGAAGGGAAAGCCCGCTCCCGTTCTGTTAATGGGGGAGCGGGCATTTTGGGATTGTCAGGACGCGACTGCAGCCGACTTGATAGCGATGTGTTTTCTCACATAAAGCTGCTGTGCGATAGAAAGCACGTTGCTCAGGGTAATATAGAGCAGCAGACCGGCGGGGAGCCAGGCGAAGAGGAAAATAAACGCTATATTCATGAACATCATGATCTTGGCCTGCTGCGGATCCGGAGTCGTGGAGGTCATCTTCATGGTAAAGATCATGCTTACACCCATAAGCACCGGAAGAATATAGAATGGATCAAACACCGACAGATCCTTGATCCAGAAGGATATGAAGGGAGACTGGCGAAGCTCGATAGACACCGACAGCACATTGTAGAGCGCAACGAAAAACGGCAGCTGCAGAACCATGGGCAGGCAGCCTCCCAGGGGATTGACCTTGTGATCCTTGTAAAGCTTCATCATCTCCTGGTTCATGCGGTTCGGGTCCTTCTTATACTTCTCCCGGACTGCCATGAGCTGCGGCTGGATCTTTTTCATTTCCTCCATGGCTGTCGCGCTCTTCAGGGACGGATAGAACATGATGAGCCTCACCACAATTGTGAGCAGAATGATTGCGATCCCGTAATTCTTTGTGATCGCGTAAAATTTTGTGAGGAGCCAGAACATGGGCTTGGCGAGAATGCCGAACCATCCATAATCAACCATCTGATCCAGCCCGTGACCGTGGGCCTGCAGGAGTGTGAAACTCTTCGGTCCGGCATAGAGGGTAAACATTCGCGCTTCGGGTTTCTCCTTGACGGTCAGGTCCGTCGTGAGCAGATCGCCGATTTCCTTCGGTTCTGCCGTCTTCCGGCTGGTGACGATGCCGTTCCCCCCGGAAATGATCGTAGCGGTGAAATACTTGTCTTCCTGTCCGAACCAGTCTATTGCGCCCGCGAATTGCGTCTCACCCTTGATGCTGTTCAGCTTGTCAGTAATCAATTTACCGTCCATAAGAGAAACAAGGCCTACGCGGCCGCTAGCATCCTTGCTCACCTTGTCGGCAATGCCGAAGTCTGTTCCAAGAGAGAGCGTATAGCCGTCTATACCCCTTGTCGTGACGGCGACATCCACCTTGTAATCATCATTGTAAAACGTCAATTTCTTTTCGATGGACAACCCCGCCGGCCCCGTGTAGGTGAGCACCAGTGTTTCCGACGGCTTGTCCTTGCTGAGACGCAGGGCATCATGATCCGCCTGGAACTGAACCTTGGACAGCTTGTACAACTCCTTGTCAAGGGGCGCAAGGGTGAGCGGTGCTACCATCTCTGTCGCATTCACCCCCTCATAGGTGGGAACGAGCTGAACATTGCCAAGCTCCTTTTTCGGCGTCTCTTCTTTTCTCGCACGGCCCATGATTTTGGCAAATAACACGCCCAGTCCATGCTCGGTCTTGTCAGCCTCCCGGTAGTGCTTAAGCTCCCAGTGGGTGATGACTCCTCCGGCCGTATTCACCTCGGCTTTGAGGAGGTCCGTTTCCACGACGATGACTTTTCCTTGGGCGGCCGGCTCAATTCCGCCTGCAACAGCCCCGGGATGCATCGACGTCGTCTTCGGCTGCTCGGTCTTCGCCGTCACGGCTTCCTGCTTTGCAGGTTCCGGCATTGTCTGTTTCTCAGATGGTTTGGGCGCGAAAAATCGCACGTACAGGATAAAGACCACCAGCGAAAGAGAGAGGGCCAAAATAAATCTTCGGGTTTCCATGAATCCTCCGGAATCTATTGAACAGGGTCGTATCCGCCGGGATGAAAGGGGTGACACTTCGCAATCCGCAGGGTAGTCATCCAGATCGCCCTCAAGGTGCTTTTTTTCTCAAAAGCTTCGAGGGCGTATTCTGAACAGGTCGGCGTGAACCGGCAGGCTTGCGGCAGAAGCGGGGAAATATAACGCCGATACAGGCGGATCAAGGCGATAAATATTCGGCTCACGATTTGCTGCCTTCCGAACGCTGCCCGTGGAGCACGGTTCTCTGAAGAATGGTTTCTACAGCAGTCAGGATCTTGCTGTAGTCTGCCGTATAGAGTTCCCGTCGGGCCACAAAAACGAGGTCATAACCCAGCGAATACCCCGCGAGAGCTTTCTGGATGCTGCTTCGCATCTGGCGTTTCAGCCTGTTTCTTCTAACCGCGTTCGCCAATTTTTTACTGACGGAGATTCCCACTCTGAAATTATCTTTGTTGTTTCCGCTATAAAAAAGAGAAAGACCGTCGAATGACAGTCTTTTTCCTTTCATCGTAGAAACAAACTCGGTATTTTTCCGCAACCGCTCGCTTTTCTTGTATGCGTACGGCATGAGGTGCGTGTCCGCAGGAATGCTACACCGCGAGTCGCTTTCTTCCCTTTGCCCTGCGGCGATTAATAACTTCTCTTCCGCTTGCCGTGCTCATCCTCTTCCGAAAGCCCTGCGCCCGCCTCTGTTTGAGGTTGCTTTTTTGTGCTGTTGTTTCCGACATCGGTACCTGCTCCTTCTTCTGATTATTGTGAACAGGGGGGTATTATAAGCCAAAACGGAAAGATGTCAAGAAAAAATCATAGTGGAAACAGGGTTTTGACTTTGACCGCTCTTTTTGGTACATTGCAGCAGCGAAGGCATATACATGAAAAAGGGTGTCGATTATATCGGCGTCGGTGTTGGTGCCGTCATCTTCAATTCCGATGGTAAGGTCTTTCTCGCAAGGCGCGGCAAGGAAGCCCGGAATGAGTCGGGCAAATGGGAATTTCCCGGCGGGGCTGTTGAATTCGGTGAAACCCTGGAGTATGCCCTGCTGCGCGAGGTGAGGGAAGAATACGGCTTCGAAATCGCAATCGATGAACTTCTCGATGTGGTGAATCATCTGATACCCTCGGAAAAACAGCACTGGGTTTCACCAACATTTCTCTGCAGAATAAAAAGCGGAACGCCCTCTATCCTCGAGCCGCACAAATGCGATCAAATCGCCTGGTTTGCGCCTGATGAGATTCCGAAGAAACTTCTCACCCTTGCATCGAAGAAGAGTCTTGAAAGTCTGAGGAAGAAAAAAAACATGCGCTGAATCTTGCCGGTTTAAACATTCTTCCTCACTTTTACCTGATGATAACAAAGTACACATACCCTGTTGACGCTGTCCTCCTCCTCGGCCCCACCGGCGTAGGCAAAAGCCCACTTGGCGATGCTCTCGCGCTGCATGGACTGTTCGGACGGATCTGCCGTCACCTTGATTTCGGAGCCGAATTGCGTCTCGCCGTATCGGACAGGGAGCGTTCTGCCGATTATTCTCATGATGAACTTAATTTTATTCATGGAGTCCTCAAACAGGGGCTGCTGCTGGAAAACGAACATTTCTCCCTGGCAGAAAAGATCATCTCTCTTTTTCTGGACCGGACCTGTTTTAATCAAAAGGATTTGCTCGTTCTAAACGGCATCCCTCGTCACCCGGGTCAGGCTCTGGACATCGCGAGAATCGGAACCATTCATGCGCTTATTATTCTCGATTGCACGGCGGAGGACGTTCACTGCCGCATCAGAGACAACGTGGGTGGAGACCGGACGGAACGTGTAGATGACAATAAAGAATTGATAGAGAAAAAACTCGTAATTTACCGCGAGCGGACCGCCCCGCTCATCGAGCACTATGAAAGGCGCGGCCGCCGCATCTTTCGAATCAGCGTATCAGGCGACATGACGGCGGACATGGTTTACCGGTCCGTTTCATCACTTGCCGCCGCTGACCCACCAGTCACCCTTGTCGCTGAACCACCACAGCGATGAATCGGTGTCCAGGATGGTCTTCGCCAGTTCGCGCGCGGCATCGGTTCGGAGCCGCCTGAGCGAAAATTCGAGCCATTCATTGGCATATTTATTTCCCAGGTCCTTATACTCCTTCAGCGCCAGGATCATTTCCAGTTGGTCGGCATCCCTGGCCAGTTGTGCTTCCTCCGTTTTCCCTTCTATAAATTCCAAGACCAGATCCTGAATCTCATTGCCGAAGGGCAGCGTCTGCGCCAGGTCTTCAACCGCCTTTTTTTCGTCCGCGTCGACATATTTTTTATTCACATAGTTGAGGTCCCCGGTCCTTGCTTCGGGAAGATCGTGGAACAGGCACATCCTGACCAAGCGATCGACATCAACTCCTTGAACGAGTTTCCCGAGGGCAAAGCCGATATAGGTTGTGCGGAAAATATGTTCTGCAACGGACTCAGCGCCGCTGCCGAGGAATTGAAAACCGCTCCGGGGAGTGCGCTTCAACATTCCCGCTTCAAAAAGAAAATTTGCAATGTTCTTCATGGCTCTTTTTATACCATGAACACCGACGGTATGCAATGTGTTTGGTCATGAAGGCTTTGCGATGTCTGTTATTGACAGCATGAAGAAGTAAGAACCTATTATGAATATATATTAATAAAATAGCAGTAGTAGTAGTAAGTCCTGTGGATATGTTGGAAAGGGCGAAAACGTATTGAAAGAGAAACGAAAAAGAAAAGGCACATCCAGAGGAAATGCTCGTGGATTGCCGGGGACAGTGGTGTTGAAAAGACGGGAGGCGAAGATATGCACAGATTGTTCTTCTCCAACTCACAAGGAGTTGTGGCTAACCCGGAGGCCAGCGAAAATGACGGCCTGATAAAAGATGAAGATGGACATGAAACACGGTCTGCCCCGCCCCGGCGCCGTTGTTGATGACCAGGCGGTATCCCTTCGCATCCAAGCCTTTTTCGTCCGCAATTTTTTTCGCGGTAAAAAAAAGATGGCCAACGAGTTCTCGGTCCGCCTCCGTCATGCTGTGGATCTCGGGAATATGTCGCTTGGGAACAACGAGCGTATGCACGGGTGCCTGCGGGTTCGTGTCCTCGAACGCGATGACTGTTTCGTCCTCGTAGACGATCTTGGAGGGCACTTTTTTATCGACAATTTTGCAGAAGATACAATTCGAATCCCGGATCACGATTTCTTTTCCTCCCCGGAACCGGAGAAGCTCCTGAAAAAGCAGCTGCGCGCGCCTGTATGGCACGCAGGTCCGGTCTGATCAACCTTTACCAGAAGAGTGTCCTGGTCGCAATCATAGAGTATATCCTTTACCCGCTGGACATGACCGGAGGTTTCCCCCTTTTGCCAGAATTTCTGGCGTGAACGGCTCCAGAACCAGGTGAGACCGGTCTCTACGGTCTTTTTCACGGATTCTGCGTTCATGTAAGCGACCATCAGAACTTCACCTGTTTTCCAGTCCTGGATCACGGCGGGGATAAGGCCTTTTTCGTCATATTTGAGGTTGTCCGGTATGCGCATGGGGACTTTTTTAACACAAACGAAAAGAAATGTCCAGCGGTCCGCAAGAGGGAACGCCAGCGGGGAAAACCGGAATCAGATATCTTATAAATTAAATGCGAAGGCACGAAGGCCTGGAAAAAATCCAATGATTGAAAACGACAATCAACAACGGTCTTTGCGTTTACGCGCCTTTGTGTCGAGGAAAGAAAAAAACCGACTCCATGAAGGAACCGGTTTTATTTGAGGTTAAAAAATAAAGCACGACGAGGTTAAATAAACAGGTTGATCTGCGAGTCTGCGGCAGCGTCCAGCCACGTTGCTGCTCCGCCGAACTCAACACCATCAATGATGTCGGATTGTTTGACACCCATGACATCCATGGTCATCTGGCATCCAATCAGTTTCACACCGCTTTCTTTAGCAAGTTCAAGTAGTTGGCCGATGCTCGCAACCCCGTGTTTTTTGAACATCGACTTCATCATGGCCGTTGCCATTGCCTCCATCCCTGGCAACGATGCAACGAGGGTCGGAATCGGCACAGGCATTGGCATGGCGGGATTCCCGAGCGGAGAGATCTTTAGGTTGTCGGCATTATTTTTTTTAATTATGTCGAGGCCGTAGAAGGTGAAAAAAATCGTAACGTCGATATCCATGGCTGCAGCTGTTGTCGCGAGGATCAAGGGCGGGTAGGCCATGTCCAACGAACCCTTGGATGCAATTATCGTCATTTTTTTATTTGCCATAATGTTCTCCTTATGCCTTTTTCTTAATATAAAAGGTAAATATGCCGGAGCCCTCTTCAAGCTTCACGATTTCATTACCTGTTCTCTTTGCCCATGACGCCATGTCGTTTTTTGAACCGGGGTCCGTGGTTTCCACTTTCAGGACCTGATCTTTTGTAAGAGCTTCAACAGCTTTCTTGGTTTTCAAGATCGGAAGAGGGCAACTCAAACCTTTTGCATCCAAAAGTTGATCGAACTTCGTTTCTGCAGACATAATTCTTTTACCTCCTGAAATTGTAAGTATTGTGAGTAAGCTGAAGCCACAGAAAAAATTGATTTTAATAAAATTGAAACAACCGTTTTATTATACCAAGGCATAGTTTCGAAGTCAAGCAATTTTTTATATAGTTTCGTTCTCATGTTTACATCAGAATTCAAAAGCGCAGCATAAGGGCATGCGATTTTCGAATCGTCCTAATGTTTTCAATGATAAGCAGACAAGCAAAGGCGAGTTCGTCTACGACATCTTGTCCGGAACGAAAAACCCGAACAAAAATACCTTGCGAGAAAATTCGGGTTCTGGTATAGTCTTGCCTCGCCATGCTAGCTAGGTTTATTATTCCGATATATTTTGCAAGATGCATGCTAAGTACACTTATCAAGGAACCCTGAAAAATACACAATAATGAGGAATAAAAAGCTGACAAAGTGGCTCCGAACAGAGTCATAATATACTGAAAAATTATAAAAATTTGTTTTGTCCACACCTGTGGATAAGGATGTTTGTAACCACCACTGTTTTTTCGAGTATTTTTGGGGTATTTCATGGATCAAGAAAGAATTTGGGAAGAAATACTGCTTCTCATAGAAAATCGAATGTCCAAGCAGGGTTACGATACTTGGTTCAGTCAATCGAAACTTCTGTCCATTGATGGCAACCGGCTGCTGATAGAAGTGCCAAGCAAGTTCCATCGTGATTGGATCAAGGAGCATCACTGGGGGACACTAAGCGATGTTATCCGTGAAATTACCAAGAGAGAGGACATGGAAATAGAATTCTTTGTCCAGCCCCAGCAGTCGAAAAAGGCTGTACGCCAGACAAAGGAAGAAAAAAAAGAGGGCCGCGAGGAAAAGATCGGGCTCTTTGAAAAAAAATATACGTTCAGCACCTTCGTCGTCGGGCCGAGCAACCAGTTTGCACATGCGGCGGCAAAGGCCGTTGCCGATGCTCCGGGAAGAGCCTACAACCCACTGTTCATCTACAGCGGGGTCGGGCTCGGGAAGACCCATCTCATCAATTCCATCGGCCATTACATTCAGGGTAAATCACCGCGCACCAAAGTAGCCTACCTTTCCTCGGAGCAGTTCACGAATGAATTGATCAACCGCATGAGCCACCAGCGGATGGAGGAGTTCCGCCAGAAATACCGGAACATGGATGTTCTGATCATCGACGATATCCAGTTCATCGCCGGCAAGGAGCGGACACAGGAAGAGTTCTTTCACACCTTCAACGCCCTCTATGAGGCGCAGAAACAGATTGTTCTGACCAGTGACCGCCAGCCCAAGGAAATTCCCGATATTGAAGAGCGTCTCCGATCGCGGTTCGAGTCCGGCCTGATCTCCGACATCCAGCCGCCGGACCTGGAGACGAGGATAGCCATCCTGAAGAAGAAGGCGGAGTTCTGGGGAATTCGCCTGCCCGACGATGTGGCTGAGTTTCTCGCGGCGATGATGAAGAGCAATATCCGCGAACTTGAAGGAGGGCTCGTCAAACTCGGCGCCGTCTCGTCGCTGACAAATACCGAGATAACCCAGGAACTCGCAAAAAACGAGCTGAAGTACCTGATTGACAACAGGGATAAAATCATCACCAACGACCTCGTCCAGAAGTTCGTGGCTGAATCGTTTGGCGTAAAAATTTCGGATCTGAAATCGAAACGCCGCACCAAGGCCGTGGTGCTGCCGCGGCAGGTGGCGATGTATCTCTGCCGCACACTGGCGAACTCATCGCTTCCCGAGATCGGCAACTTCTTCGGCGGCAAGGACCACAGCACCGTCATTCACTCGTGTAAAGTGATCGAAGAAAAGAAAGAAAAAGACAGCGAGCTACGGTCAAGAATCGAGATGTTAATTAGACAGCTAAAGCGTTGAAATTCAAATAGAAAATGCAGTAAAAACTTATTGCTATTTAATGGGAATTCTGATAATATTCGTGGATGTGACAGGAGGCTTCCCTAGATGAAACTGAAAATCAAGAAAGAGGAAATCCTGAAGGGTCTGCAGAGAATTCAGGGCGTTGTGGAAAAAAAGAACACCATGCCCATCCTCTCGAATATGCTCCTCACAGCCGAGGGCGGCAGCGTTGAAATCATAGCCACGGATCTGGAGATCGGACTCCGCGGACGCTATGTGGCGGATGTCGAAAAACCCGGTTCCGTAACCGTGTCGGCAAAGAAGGTGTACGAGATTGTCCGCGAGCTCCCTGCGGATGACGTGCAGATAAAAGTTGAAGAAGGCAACTGGGTGAAAATACTATCGGGGCATTCGCAGTTTAAGCTAGTGGGACTGCCGAAAGACGAATATCCTGCACTTCCCGATGTGGCGGAAGAAGGAATGATATCCATCGACGGCGACATGCTCCGCGACATGATCAGGAAGACACTGTACTCGGTAGGTGAGAATGACGCCCGGTATGTGCTGAACGGACTTTTCATGCACATGACCCAGGCAAAGGGCGGACTCAATATCCGCATGGTCGGCACCGACGGCCACCGGCTTTCCATGATTGACCGCGTTGTTGACGCCAAGCATAAGGAGGAGAGCATCATTATCCCCAAGAAAGCCATGATGGAGCTCCGGCGTCTTCTTGAAGAGGATGCACCCAAGACCGAGCTCAGGCTCGGGTTCAGCAAAAATCACGCCCTCTTTAAACGCGACGGGCTTGTCATGGTATCAAAGCTCATCGACGGCAACTATCCCAATTATCTCCAGGTAGTGCCTGCGAAGAGCTCGAAGAAGGTGACTGTGTCCAAGGAAGTGATGACCCATGCGGTCAAGAGGGTTTCGATCCTGTCCAAGGAAAAGACCAACGCCGTCAAGCTGCAGCTAGAGAAGGAACGCATCATTCTCTCGACGAATAACCCGGAAATCGGGGAGGCGAGCGAAGAGCTGGCTGTGGATTACGCGGGCGAAGGAATCGCCATCGGCTTCAATTCCCGCTACCTCATGGATGTGCTCATGTCGATGGACCGGGAGCATATCGCGATTGAGCTCAATGACCCCCTGAGCCCCTGCCTCATTACTGAGGACGGCGACGAACATTACAAGTGCGTGGTCATGCCCATGAGAGTATAGCTTCCGGCGCATGGCGAACAGGGACCTGATTGCAATCGGACACATGCATTCAAATGTAGGCATTTTCGTGTAGAACCAGTACACTTGCAGTGAGGGATTTCCGCATGCAGCGGCAAAATCCCTCTTTTTGCGAGGAGCGGATGGAATATACAGCAGACAGTATAAAAGTGCTCGAAGGTCTTGAGGCGGTCCGGAAGCGGCCTGCAATGTACATTGGCAGCACCGGCAGCGTCGGGCTTCATCATCTCGTCTATGAGATTGTCGACAATAGCGTGGATGAGGCCATGGCTGGCTTCTGCAAGAACATCGACGTCATTATACATGTCGACAATAGCATCACGGTGATCGACGACGGCCGCGGCATTCCCACGGAAATGCACAGGACGCAGAAGCGTTCCGCCGCCGAGGTGGCCTTGACCGTGCTGCATGCCGGCGGCAAGTTTGACAGCGACGTGTATAAGGTCTCCGGCGGCCTCCACGGAGTCGGCGTGTCGGTGGTAAATGCGCTTTCCGAATGGCTCGATCTCGAGATCAAACAGAATGGAAAGGTGTTCCAGCAGCGTTACGAGCGAGGCGACCCGCAGGCCGCGCTTGCCGTGACCGGCACGACTACGACGACGGGCACGAAGATCACGTTTAAGCCGGACTTTCAGATCTTCGAGGAACGCGAATACAGCTTCGACATTCTTTCACAGCGCCTCCGGGAGCTTGCGTTCCTGAACCGCGGTCTCAGAATTACGATTCAGGATGAACGCTCCGGCAAGAAGCAAACCTTCTTCTACGAGGGCGGTATTGTCTCGTTCATCGAGTATTTGAACAAGAACAAGACGCCCCTTCATCCTGCGCCCATTTATCTCGCCAAGGATCGCGAGGGGGTCTTTGTTGAGATCGCCTTCCAGTACAACGACAGCTACGTCGAACAGGTCTTTTCCTTCGCGAACAATATCAATACCCAGGAGGGCGGCACGCACCTCGCCGGGTTTAAAGCGGCGCTTACCCGCACGGTAAATGGCTACGCGGTCTCGAGCGGTCTTCTCAAGAACGGCGCCGAGGCTCTTTCGGGTGAAGATGTTCGCGAAGGCCTGACGGCAGTCGTGAGTGTGCGGCTGTCGAACCCCCAATTCGAGGGGCAGACCAAGACCAAGCTCGGCAACAGCGAAGTCAAGGGCATTGTCGAGGCCATGGTGAACGAGTCCCTCGGCTCCTATCTTGAGGAAAATCCGCTTGTCGCACGAAAAGTCGCCGAGAAGGGCTTGAATGCTGCGCGCGCGAGAGAAGCCGCGAGGAAAGCGCGCGAACTGACCCGCCGAAAGGGCGTTTTGGATTCGACGTCGCTGCCCGGGAAGCTCGCGGATTGCCAAGAGAAGGACCCGGCACTGTCCGAGCTTTTCATTGTGGAGGGAGACTCGGCAGGTGGCTCGGCCAAGCAGGGAAGGGATCGCAAGAACCAGGCCATCCTCCCGCTCAAAGGCAAGATTCTGAATGTGGAAAAGGCGCGCTTCGACAAGATGCTCTCGAGTGACGAGATCAAAGTGCTCATCACCGCTCTTGGCGCGGGCATCGGGGCGGAGGAGTTCGACATCGCCAAGCTGCGCTATCATAAAATCGTGATTATGACCGACGCCGATGTCGACGGCGCGCATATCCGTACGCTGCTGCTCACGTTTTTCTATCGGCAGATGCTCCAGGTCATCGAGCGGGGTTATCTTTACATCGCCCAGCCGCCGCTTTTTAAAGTCAAGCGGGGAAAGACCGAGCGATACATCAAGGATGATTCCCGTATGGAGGACTTCCTTCTTGATCTCGCCGCGGAGGATATAGAGCTTTACTCGTCGGAACTGGGGGGCTATCTTGCTGGCGAACGGCTTACCTCAACGCTCAAAAAGCTCGTCCAGTTCGAGAAGACGCTGGACAAGTTCAAGAGGAAGCGACTCGACATTGTTGCGCTCCGCGCGCTGCTGCTTGACAAGACCTTCAGCAAGGCCGCGCTGAAGGACGAGGAAAAGCTCAAGTCCCTCGCCGCGTCGATCGAGAAGTACCTGAAGGAATATCATCCCAAAACAATAATTGACAAGGCCATCGAAAGAGATGAGGAGCATGAGGCATTTAAACTCAGATTTGATACCAAGTGGGACGCGATATCCTCGAGTATCGTAATCGATGAGAATTTCGTCACGACCCCGGAATTCCGCGAGCTCCAGAGCCTGTCGCCAGCCATGCTCGGGCTCGACGGCCCTGCATACCTGATTCGCGAAAAGGGCGAAGAAAAAACTTTTACCCATGTCGGCAAACTCGTGCACTATGTGCTCGAGCTCGGCAAGAAAGGCCTTGCTATCCAGCGCTACAAGGGTCTTGGGGAGATGAACCCCGAGCAGCTTTGGCAGACCACGATGGACCCGGAAACGCGAACATTCATGCAGGTAACCATCGAAGACTCGATCAAGGCCGATGAAATTTTCACAATTCTCATGGGAGATGCTGTGGAACCGCGCAGGGCTTTCATCCAACGCCATTCGCTGGAAGTGAAGAACTTGGACGTCTAGCTGCGCAGAATAGGAATTGCATCGTACTTTAGCCTGCAAGGCTCAGAATTCCGACGGTATTGGACGCTTGATCGAGCGGGTTGTACGAACGGAGCGTTTACAGGAGCTTGCTGATATCGGAGAGAGCCTTCTTTTTTGATTGCTCAAAACACCGGCACACAATGGGACGAGCCTACGCAGGCCGCGTTTCGTGAACGTTTGATGCCATTCCCGTCTCTACCTTGGATAGGGCGAATTCATTCGAAACAAGCGCACACTGACCAGGAAGAAAAACCTTGCTGATGCCGAGGCAGTCGGCGAGGATTGATATTTATGGAACCTCTTGAAATAAAATCACAGATCAATATAGAGCAGGAGATGAAGACCTCCTACCTCGATTACTCCATGAGTGTGATCGTGGGCCGGGCACTGCCCGACGTACGCGACGGGCTAAAGCCTGTGCACCGACGCATTCTCTATGCCATGTTCCGTGAAGGACTCCTGCATAACAAAAAGTACTCCAAGAGTGCCGGTGTTGTGGGCGAAGTGCTGAAGAAATACCACCCCCACGGCGACAGCGCGGTCTATGATACCATGGTCAGGATGGCTCAGGACTTCAACATGCGCTATCCCCTGGTGGACGGCCAAGGGAACTTCGGGTCCGTGGACGGCGATCCGGCTGCGGCCTACCGCTATACCGAGGCGCGGCTCACGAAACTTGCCGAAGAGCTTCTTGCTGATATCGACAAGGAGACGGTAGATTTCGCACCGAATTTCGACGATACCACGACGGAACCTTCGGTGCTTCCCACGCGCGTGCCGAATCTCCTGATCAACGGTTCGGCGGGCATCGCCGTGGGCATGGCTACAAACATCCCGCCGCATAATCTCTCAGAAGTCGTCGACGGGATTGTCATGATGATCGACAATTCCGAGGTCACGATCCCGGAGCTCATGACCGCGATCAAGGGGCCGGATTTCCCCACCGCCGGTTTCATCCACGGATATGAAGGAATCAAGCAGGCCTATTTGACCGGCCGTGGCATCGTTCAGATGCGCGCCCGGGCAACGATAGAAGAAGGCAAGGGAGACCGGGAGAGTATCATCGTGACGGAACTTCCCTACCAGGTGAACAAGGCGAGGCTGCTTGAACGGATCGCCGAGCTGGTGCAGGATAGGAAGATTAACGGCATAGCTGAGGTCCGAGATGAATCGGACCGTGAAGGATTGCGAATCGCGATTGACTTGAAAAAGGGCGAAATTGCGACGGTTATTTTGAACCAGCTTTACAAGCATACCGCCATGCAGTCCACGTTCGGTGTTATCATGCTTGCTCTGGTCAATAATCAGCCGAGAGTGCTGAACCTGCGCAAACTTCTGTCGAATTTCGTCCAGCATCGCAGGGAAGTGGTTGTGCGCAGGACAAAATACGACCTGAAAAAAGCCGAAGAACGCGCACATATCCTCCTGGGCCTCAAGATCGCCCTCGAAAACCTTGATGCGGTCATCGCCCTCATCAAAGCCTCGGCAAACCCCGACGAGGCGAAAACAGGATTGGTTCGAGAATTCAAACTTTCCGAAATACAGGCCCAGGCCATCCTTGATATGCGGCTCCAGAGACTTACGGGCCTCGAGCGCGATAAGATCATTGCCGAATATGAGGATGTGCTCAAGGAGATTGCGAGATTGAATGAGATCCTCGCTTCCGACGCACTAGTCATGAAGATCATCAGGGATGAGTTGCTGGCGATCAAGGCGGAGTACGGAGACCCGCGGCGGACCGAGATCGTGGCGCAAACCTCGGAAATCGACATTGAAGACCTGATTAAGGACGAAGAGATGGTGATCACCATCTCTCATGCTGGCTACATCAAGCGTAATCCGCTTACAACCTATCGTGCGCAGAAGCGCGGCGGCAAGGGCAAGATTGGCATGGAGACGAAGGAAGAGGATTTTGTAGAACGGCTCTTTACCGCTACAGCGCACAGCTACATCCTCTTTTTCACGAACAAGGGCAGAGTCTACTGGCTCAAGGTCCATCAAATACCCGAGGCGGGCAGACAGGCAAAGGGAAAGGCCATTGTCAATCTGATCCAGATCAGCCAGGACGAGCGGGTAACGGCGGCGCTCCCGGTGCGCGCATTCACGCCGGACCACTTTGTTCTTATGGCGACCAAGCAGGGAGTCATCAAAAAAACGGAGCTCGAATCCTACAGCCATCCGCGGCCCTCGGGCATCAGAGCGATCACCCTTGACGAAGGCGATGAACTTATCTCCGCCGAAGTGACGGACGGCAACCGCGATGTGTTCCTCGGTACGCGAGACGGCCTTTCGATCCGCTTTTCGGAGGGGGATGTGCGCGAGATTGGACGGACGGGCAAGGGCGTGATCGGCATCCGGCTGGAGGAAAACAACGAGGTTAAGGGAATGGAGATCGTGCGCGACGATTCGACGATCCTCACCGTGACTGAGAATGGTTATGGGAAGAGGAGCACGCTTGAAGATTACCGCAGCCAGGGCCGGGGCGGCAAAGGCATTATCACTATCAAAATAACCGAGAAAAACGGCCGGGTCATTGGCCTGGCCCAGGTGTCCGGGGAAGACGAGATCATTCTCATCACATCGAACGGGAAGGTGCTGCGCCTTCGGGCGGGGGATATATCCGTACAGGGACGGAATACCCAGGGCGTGCGCCTCTTCGACATCGAAGAGGGAGATAAGGTCGTCAGCTTCGCCAAGGTCGTTGAACGGGAAGACGAGAAGGATGCGGGGGGGGAGAAAAGTGCACTCGAGCCGCCGGCCGGCCAGAATTCCGGCATGATATGAAAAAAGCTCTTCTGGTTATCCTGATCGGGATGCTCCTGACAGGATGCGATGTTTTTGACAAGGACGCGAGCAACAAGTATGAAGCCGCTACCAAGCGCTGGAATGCGGGGGATTACCAGACCGCCGTGACATTATACTTCGAGCTGGTGAAAGAGCATCCCTTGAGTCCGAAGGCGGATGAAGCGCTCTACTGGGCCGGAGTAACACAGTTTCTCTATCTCGGAGAGACCGACAAGGCGCTTCAGACACTTCGGCTTCTGCTCAAGACCTATCCGCACCGCGACATGGCGCCGCACGCACAGTGGTACATCGCACAAATCTACGAATTAGGTTACAACGACTACGAACGGGCGATACAGGAATATCGGGCGGCCGCCGCCTACACAAACCGCGAAATCCGGGAGAAGAGCCTCTACAGCCTTGCTGAATGCCAGTTCCGGGTAGGAAAGATTGAAGAGGCGAAGAAGACGTGGACAAAACAGGTGACCGAATTTCCAAACGGTCAACAGTCACGTCTTGCATATTTTCGCCTCGGGACAGCAGCATTTTCCGAAGGCGCGCTCGATGCTTCGGAGCAGTATTACCGGAAAGCGCTGGAACAGAACACGGACAGGGAGCTGGTGATCAAGGCAAAATTCGCTCTTGCCGAGTGCCTTGAGCTCGGTGATAATCTGAAAGACGCACTCGCGCTTTATAAAGAAATCGAACCGTTATATCCGAATCCCGAGGCCATCCAGGTCAAGATCAAGGCCCTTGAGAACAGGATTGTCAAGAAAAGTTATTGACAATGTATAAGGAGAATGATAACTTAAATGCTTGATTTGCGGTTTGTGAGAGAGAATGCGGATGTAGTCAAGGCGGGTCTGGCACGGCGAGGCACAAACCTTGATCTTACGGAATTTCTGGCGTTGGACGTCAAGAGGCGCGCATCCCAGCAGGAAATCGAAACCCTTCGCCGCCGCCGGAATGAGGTGTCCGAGGAGATCGGCCGGCTGAAAAAGGCCGGACAACCGGCGGAGGCCAAAGTCGCCGAGATGCGCTCGGTCGGTGATACGATCACCGCCCTCGAGAACAGCACCCGTGAGGTTGAAGACGCCCAACGGAACATTCTGCTTACGATCCCGAACCTGCCGCATGCCTCGGTTCCCAACGGCAAAGATGAAAATGATAACGTGGAAATCAGGCGCTGGTCGCCGCAAGGCGGTGAGCCGCCTGCGTTCTCGTTCGAGCCGAAGCCGCATTGGGACTTGGCAGAATACCTCGACATAATTGATTTTGACCGGGCTGCAAAGATTACGGGAGCCCGTTTCGCTCTTTACAAAGGCGCAGGCGCGAGACTCGAACGAGCACTGATCAACCTCATGCTCGACCTCCATACCACGGAACATGGCTACCGAGAAGTGCTTCCCCCGTTCATGGTGAATCGGGCGAGCATGACGGCGACGGGTCAGTTGCCGAAGTTCGAGGAGGAGCTTTTCAAAGTGGAGAACGGGACGTATTTCCTGATTCCCACGGCGGAGGTTCCGGTGACCAATATTCACCGGGATGAGACCCTGTCGGAAGAAAGCCTTCCCGTACTCTATACTGCCTATACACCCTGCTTCCGGCGCGAAGCTGGATCATACGGAAAAGACACGCGCGGTCTCATCCGGCAGCACCAGTTCAACAAGGTAGAACTGGTGAAATTCGCCCGGCCCGATACTTCCTATGACGAGCTTGAAAAGCTTACCAATCATGCAGAGGAGATCCTCAAACGCCTCGGCCTTGCCTATCGGGTAATCGTACTGTGCGCGGGGGACTTGGGTTTTTCCGCGGCAAAGACGTATGATATCGAAGTGTGGCTGCCGGGCCAGAACAAGTATCGAGAAATTTCGTCGTGTTCCAACTTCGAAGACTTCCAGGCGCATCGCGGAAACATCCGTTATAAGCCCAAAGGCGGCAAGAAAACCGAGCTGGTGCATACGTTGAACGGTTCAGGCCTTGCGGTCGGCCGGACCGTTGTGGCGATTCTGGAGAACTACCAGCAGTCTGACGGGAGCGTGATTATCCCCGAAATACTCAGGCCGTACATGGGCGGAGCAGAGAGAATCGTCCGTTGAGTTCTTTTGAGTAGAGAGCTTATGGTGACGAAGAATTAGTACCAAGAGATTTAAGGGACGCTCGAGACCCTACAAACGCAATGGACTTGCGACGCATGGGCTTGCGAAACACGGAGAGATGGCCGAGCGGTTTAAGGCGGCGGTCTTGAAAACCGTTGAGCGAAAGCTCCGGGGGTTCGAATCCCTCTCTCTCCGCCATATAATGAGAAAACGTTTAACCTGATTGAATAGTTTAAACGGCTGAAAAAAAATGATGAACATGGAGAGGTGGCCGAGCGGCTGAAGGCAGCTGCCTGCTAAGCAGTTGTGGGGGTAACTCCACCCCGGGTTCGAATCCCGGCCTCTCCGCCATTTTCAAGAAGGCTTCTAAGTAGCAGCCAACGGAACACCGTAATAACATTTTTGCCATTTTCAAGGAGGGTATTAACCATGCTGAAAAGATCCATCGCCATCGTTTCCGTCTTTGTTCTGGTTCTGTCATTCGGAGCATGCAAGAAAAAAGAAGAGAAGCCCGAGCTGCCGCCAGGGCATCCGAGCGTCGAAGGGCAAATGCCTCCGGCGGGGATGCCTCCGACGGGAATGCCACAAGCGGGAGCGCCGAACCTGCCGAAGGTTGAGCGGCAAGTTGTGGTTTCGAACGAAGTAAAGGCGAAGTGGAAGGCAGTGAAGCTCGCAATTGAAGATAAAGCGACCATGAAGACCAAAGAATATACCGTAAACATTGGATCCGAGTTGACCATTCCCGGAACCAACATGGTTGTCAAGGTGCTTCATTTCCTGCCGGACTTTAAAATGTCCGACAAGGAGTTTACGTCTCTGACGGACAAGCCGAACATGCCCGCGGTGCAGATTGCTGTTATGGAGAATGGGAAGGAGATTTGGAACAACTGGTTGTTCTCGTTGCAGCCCACAATTCATCCTTTCCAGCATGAGAAGGTCGGTATCACCCTTGTGGGCGGGGTTCCCAGGTAGTTTCAGTATTCGGAATGTTGCTCGCTCGTGCACAGATGCTTTTTTTACGCATCTGTGCGCTTTATTTGCGCCCATAGCTCAGCTGGATAGAGCAACGGACTACGAATCCGTAGGCCAGAGGTTCGAATCCTCTTGGGCGCGCCAACTATCATGAACAGAATTATTCTCCGAACGCCGGAACGGGAGCCGGTGCAGAGGACAGACGAGGATTTCATGGCCCTGGCCTTGGCAGAGGCGCACAGGGCGGAAACCCTTGGCGAAACGCCGGTCGGCGCTGTTCTTGTCATCGGTAATGAGGCTATTTCCTCGGCCCACAATATGCGCGAGACATGGCAGGACCCCGCGGCCCATGCCGAACTGCTCGCGGTACGCGAGGCATCGGCCAGGCTCGGCAGGTGGCGGCTTTCGGACGCGACGCTGTATGTGACGCTTGAGCCGTGCCTGATGTGTGCTGGTGTTCTGGTGCTTGCGAGAGTTGGAAGGCTGGTGTATGGTTGCCGCGATCCCAAAGCCGGTGTGCTCGGATCGGTATACGATGTAGTGCGCGATGGCAGACTTAACCATACCTACCGGATAACGCCCGGCATTTTGGAGGCGGAATGCCGCCAAGTACTTCAGCGCTTTTTCGAAAAAGCCAGAAATAAGCCTCACGGATCGAAAGCAGCGAGGGTGTGACAAGCAACGGTTTGAAGGCTCGGCACATTTATGTGACTCCAGAACCATAAATACTTATGAAACTCGGAGAGGTGGCCGAGCGGCTGAAGGCGGCAGTCTCGAAAACTGTTGTGGGGGTAACTCCACCGGGGGTTCAAATCCCCCCCTCTCCGCCATACAATGAAAATAATTTAACGGTTGAACGGTTCAAGCAGTCGGACAAAATGTTGAACATGGAGAGGTGGCCGAGCGGCTGAAGGCGCACGCTTGGAAAGCGTGTTTAGGGAAACCTAACGTGGGTTCAAATCCCACCCTCTCCGCCATTTTTAAAATAATAGTTCAGCGTTCATCGTTCAGATAAAGACTTGAAAGTGATGATGTATGATTTTACTTTGAACGTTGAACCCCTAATGGTGAACTATTTATAAGCGCTCATGAGCCCGGGTCCTGCGCAACCACGGTCCCGTGAACCCCGTCAGGTCCGGAAGGAAGCAGCGGTAAGCGGGGTCCGGGTGTGCCGCAGGGGCGCCCGGGTTTATGAGCCTTTTTATTATCATCAGCCGAGACAACACGTGACAAAACTGATGAAACGGATGGGACAATGGTTGAGTCCGGTTAACATCAAGATAATCTTTGCAGTACTATTTCCCGACAGCCTATGATTTCTTTCTCATCGATTTTAGTTTTCAACGGTGTTGATCAGCGGTTAATAAACATTTCCAGGTTGTTGTGAGGCTGCTATGAGCTACCAGGTGCTGGCCAGAAAATGGAGGCCCCAGGTTTTCGATGATGTGGTTGGTCAGGGGCATATCACGAGAACGCTCCAGAATGCCATCTTGTCGGGAAGACTTGCCCATGCATTTCTGTTCTCGGGCCCGCGCGGCGTGGGAAAGACCACTACGGCTCGTATCCTTGCCAAAGCGCTGAACTGTATTCAGGGTCCGACTCCGACCCCGTGCGGTAAATGTGATTCCTGCCTTGAGACCGCGGCCGGCACCTCGGTGGACGTCGTTGAGATCGACGGTGCATCGAACAGGGGCATTGAACACATCCGCGAACTGCGCGAGGCCGTTAAATATGCTCCTGTCGGCGGCAAGTACAAGGTCTACGTGATCGACGAGGTCCATATGCTCACGAATGAGGCCTTCAACGCCCTGCTCAAAACGCTCGAAGAACCGCCGCCCCACGTTATTTTCATTTTCGCCACGACGGAACCGCAAAAAATCCCGGCAACGATTCACTCCCGCTGCCAGCGTTATGGGTTCAAGCGCGTATTACTTCACGATATCGTCGGCAGGCTTCGGACGATTGCCGATACCGAGGGCATTAAAATATCGGACGGGGGCCTTGCGATGATTGCGCGCGCGGCGGAAGGGAGCATGCGGGACTCCCAGAGCCTCCTGGACCAGGCGGTTTCGTACAGCGGTATGGAGATCAACGACAGTGATCTCCAGGCGACTCTCGGTACCGTAGCCCAGGAGCGTCTACTGCAGTTTGCCGCTAGTCTCCTGGCAAGGGACGCTGGAGATCTGCTTAAGCAGGTGGATGCCCTTATGGAGCAGGGACAGGATATGCGCCAGTTTCTTTCCGGAATGGTGGAACATCTGCGAAATATGATGATTGTGAAAATCGCGTCTGAACCGGGCCAAATCATGGAGCTTCCCACCGCCGATATCGAAGCCATCAGGCAGCAGGCGGATAAGGCGGAAGCGGACCAGCTCCTGATGCTCTTTGACAGTCTTTCAAAAACGCTCGACGATATGCGCTGGTCGCCCCATCAGCGATTTACCCTTGAAATCGGTCTCATCAAAGCCTGTAGTCTTGTACCGCTTCAGCCACTTGCCGAAGTGCTTGGCCGCATGAAAGAACTCGAGACACGGCTCGCATCGGGCAGACAGCCTTTGACGACTCCCGCAGAAGCGTCGATGCGTTCGCACCACAAGGTGCGTGAAACGCCTCAGCCTCAGTCTTCTGTCCAATCTGTACGCCCTTCAGCGGCTCCTTCCCCGTTAACAGCACAGGGCGGTGAACAGGAGGATGTTTGGGGCGTGATCATGAAGGCGCTCAAATCCAAAAAGCCGGCCCTTGCCTCTTTTTTAGAACACAGCAGCCTGCTAGAAGATACCGATACGATTTTAGTCCTCGGTGTGAAAGGTATTTTCCAGGTCAGTCAAGTGGAAAAGCGGGAGAATCTGGATATTATCGAACAAGCGGCCCTGGAGGTTCTGGGCAGAAAAGTTCAGGTGAAGGTCAAGCCTCTGGGAGATGCGCCGAAGAGCGATATCAAATCGAAAAGCCCCAAAAAGATCAAACCCGAAGAACAAGACCCCGCCGTCCAGGACGTCCTTCGGATTTTTCCACAGGGGGAAGTCATAGAACACGACAACTCGACAGACTGACAGCGCCGTGGAGCCGTCGTATGCCGTTTAATTTTTTATATATTAATAAAATAAACTCCGCATTTTTTGTTGCAAAACTGAAAAATTTCTTTTAATATACTCTTCCTTAATGGTTTTTAAATATCTTTAACCAGGACTTCTTATGTCAAAAAACATGCTCAGCAACATCATGAAACAGGCCCAGCAAATGCAGGAGCGGGTTAAAAAGCTCCAGGAAGAAGCAGGGGGAAAAACCGTAGAGGCTTCTTCCGGCGGCGGGATGGTGACTGTCGTTGCCAACGGCAGACAGGAGGTCCTTTCTATCAAGATAGATGCTTCGGTAGTCGACCCGAAGGACATTGAAATGCTTCAAGATTTGGTCACTGCCGCGGTAAACGAGGCGCTCAGAAAATCTCAGGACTTGATGAAGGAAGAAATGTCCAAACTTACTTCAGGCATGGGGATCCCGCCCGGTTTGTTTTAGCACAGGGTGATGCATGGAGCGCAGCGCACAGGATAGGGTAGCGGCGACGGAGCAATCGCCCCGGGAATCCCCGCAAGAACGAAAACGGGGGAAGGCTGGCGCACAAGCCGCAGAAGTTTCGGGTAAGGCCCTCGGCAGGATGGTCGAGGCCTTCATGAAACTGCCCGGCATTGGCAGAAAGAGCGCCGAACGGCTCTCTTTTGCTGTGCTCGGCATGCCGCAAAGCGAGGCTGCTGGCATAGCGCAGGCCATCCTGGACCTCAAAAACAACACCCGGTATTGCACTGTGTGCAGTAATATCACCGAGGACGAGACATGCAGCATATGCCGCGATGAAAAACGCGACGGTGCCCGTATCTGCGTTGTTGAAGAGCCGAGCAACATTCTTATTCTTGAAAAGAATGGCATATTCCGGGGACGCTACCATGCGCTGCTTGGCGCCATCTCTCCGCTCGACGGCATCGGCCCGGAAGACCTTAAGATCGACGCCCTCATGGACCGGCTGAAGACAGGCCTGGTCAGGGAAGTTATCATCGCGACGAATCCGACCGTGAAGGGCGAAACAACAGCGCTCTATCTTTCCAAATTGATCAAACCCCTTGGGATCACTGTCAG
This sequence comes from Nitrospirota bacterium, assembly GCA_035516155.1. Lineage (GTDB taxonomy): Bacteria > Nitrospirota > UBA9217 > UBA9217 > UBA9217 > JAJYKN01. The sequence goes on along the minus strand of DATJAP010000016.1, from coordinate 101,851 downwards.
CCGGATCGCCTATGGCCTTCCGGTCGGCGGTGATATCGAGTACGCCGATGAGAACACCGTCCAACGGGCGCTCGAAGGTCGGCGGGAGATGTAAGTTTATTGCCGATTTTGGATGGTGGAATGCGGAGTAAACAATAAATCCGAAATCGCGAATTTGCAATCCGAAATTGAGCAGGAGGACAAATCCATGGCAGATATGATTGAGATCAGGTGGCACGGGAGAGGCGGACAGGGGACCGTCACTGCGGCCAAGCTGCTCGCAGACGCCTGTCTTTCCGGCGGCCGCCAAGTTCAGGCGTTCCCGGAATACGGGCCGGAACGCGCCGGCGCGCCGCTCCGCGCTTACAACCGCATCAGCGAAAAGACACTTAGAATGCACTGCCCCGTGCTGAACCCGGGTGTGGTCGCGGTGGTGGATGCATCGCTCCTTGACGCGATCAACGTTGCGGAAGGTGCGAAAGACGATGCCGTTTTTGTCATCAATACCAGCAAGGACCCGAATGAAGTCCGGGTGAAACTGAAAGCGAAACCCTCCCAGAAAGTTTTCACGATCGATGCGACCAAAATCGCGATCGAGCAGATTGGCCGTCCCATGCCGAACGCCCCCATGCTCGGCGCGGTAAACAGGGCTACGGGCATTGTGGCTATGGATGTGCTGCTCGATGACGTGAAAGGGAGCTTTGGAAAGAAGTTTGCCCAGAAGATCATCGATGGAAATCTCGCCGCGGTGAAACGCGGATACGAGGAGGTAAAGCAAGGATGAAACAGATGAACTGGAAAGAGCTGCCCCATGCCGGAACGGTCCTGAAGGCCGGCAACGCGAATGAATATGAAACGGGTTCGTGGCGCTCGTTTAAGCCGAGGTGGGTTGAAGAGAACTGCATTCAGTGCCTGTTCTGCTGGATTTACTGCCCCGATTCCGCCGTGACGGTAAAAGATGAAAAGATGACCGGTTTCGACTACGGCCACTGTAAAGGCTGCGGTGTGTGCGCCATGGAATGTCCGGGCAAAAAGGGCAACAAGGCCATTGTCATGGAAGAGGAGGGCAAATAACATGGCTGGAGCGACAACAAAAACCGTGGCGGTAACCGGCAACCAGGCTGTTGCCGAAGCGCTCCGCCAGTTAAACCCCGATGTGATGCCCGCCTATCCTATCACGCCGTCAACAGGAATCATGGAGTCGTTTACCACCTTCGTTTCGAACGGCAAGGTGGACACTGAGACGATCCTCGTGGAGAGCGAACACAGCGCCATGAGCGCCTGCATCGGTGCATCTGCCGCGGGCGGCCGCGTTGCAACGGCGACGAGTGCACAGGGTCTGGCCCTCATGTGGGAGATGCTCCACATCGCGTCAGGGTACCGCCTGCCGATTTTGATGGCGCTCGTCAACAGGGCGCTATCCGCCCCCCTCAACATCCACGGCGATCACTCAGACGGCATGGGCATGCGTGACTGCGGCTGGATCCAACTCTTCTCGGAAAACGCCCAGGAAGCATACGACAACACGATCATGGCCTACCGGATCGCGGAGCACAGGGACGTGCGGCTGCCGATCGCGGTCAACATGGACGGATTCATCATCAGCCACTCTATCGAGAGCATGCAGTTCATGACCGATGAAGACGTGAAAAAGTTTGTGGGCGAATACATCGCCATCAATCCGTTGCTCGACATCGACAACCCGAAGAGCATCGGAGCGCTCGTGCTGCCGGACTATTACATGGAGCACAAGCGCGCCCAGCACGAAGCCATGCTCCATGCGAAGCGGGTCGTAAAAGAGGTGTCCGAGGAATTCGCCAGGATGACGGGCAGGAAATATAACCTGTTCGAATCGTACCGGATTGAGGATGCCGAGATTGTACTTGTGGCGCTGAACTCCGCCGCCGGTACCATTAAGGATGAAGTCGACCGGTATCGTGATCAGGGGGTGAAGGCCGGCCTGCTGAAACCCCGGCTTTTCCGGCCCTTCCCCTATGACGAAATAGGCGTCGCGCTCAAGAACGCGCGGGCCGTCTGCATCATGGACCGTGCGGACTCCTACGGCGGCTATGGCCCGCTGTTCATGGAAATCGCTTCGGCAGTATCTTCCCAGCGGGGACCAGTCATATTCAACAAAATCTACGGCCTCGGCGGCAGGGACCTCATGCCCCTCGATGTGGACGAGGTGATCGAGGAGACCGCGCAAGTCGCCAAGACCGGCAAGGTCAGGATAATGAAAGAGTACATTTCAGTTAGGAATTAATAAAAGTCAACCGCAAATGACGCAGAGGACGAGGAGAGTCGAGCGTTGATTCCCTCAGCTGCTTTGTGGTTATATCCAAGGAGAAGAGAATGAGCACAACACAGGAAAAACCCCTGACTCTTAAATCGCTGTCACACAAGCCGAATCAGCTCACCGGCGGACACCGGATGTGTTCCGGGTGCGGCGCCCCGACGGTTGTGCGCCAGGTTCTCCTGGCCATAGACGAACCGGTGGTGATTGCGAATGCCACGGGTTGCCTCGAGGTGTCGACCTGCCTGTTCCCCTACACGGCTTGGCAAGTGCCCTGGATGCACAGCGCATTTGAAAACGCCGCTGCCACGGCCTCCGGGATAGAAACGATGTATCGTGTGCTCCGGAAAAAAGGCAAAATCAGCAAGGACATCAAATTCATTGCATTCGGTGGCGACGGCGGCACCTATGATATCGGTTTCCAGGCGCTTTCTGGCGCAATGGAGAGGGGTCACCAGCTCCTGTACATTTGTTACGACAACGGCGCCTACATGAACACCGGTATCCAGCGTTCGAGCGCCACGCCCCTCGGCGCGGACACAACCACCCAGCCCGTGGGCTCTAAAATTCAGGGAAAGACACAGCGCCGCAAAGACCTCACGCGCATCATGGCCGCCCATAATGTGGCTTATGCCGCCCAGGCATCGCCGCATAACTGGAAGGACCTCATGATGAAAGTGAAAAAAGCGTTGGCAACAAATGGGCCTGCCTATATGGGCGTTGTCGCTCCCTGCAACCGCGGGTGGAGGTCTCAGACCAACGATTCGATTCTTCTTTCCCGGCTCGCGGTCGACACGTGCTACTGGCCGCTCTATGAAGTCCAGGGCGGCAAGTGGACCATCAACTATGATCCGAAGGAAAAAAAGAAACCAATTGCGGAATGGCTCAAGCCGCAGGGACGGTTCAAGCACCTCTTTGCGCCGGGCAATGAGGCGCTGCTGGAGCGGTTCCAGAAGCTCGTGGACGAAGACTGGGAGAGTCTGAAAAAGCTTCAGGAGATGTCCAAGAGCTGATTTTCACAACAGTGATACCGATCAAGAATAGCCGGGGGAGATACACCCTCGGCTATTTTTACATGGAGGAAGAGCCAAAAAAAGCTTGAATTCTCACGATTAATATGGTTTAATAACGTCAACTGAGCATTTTGTAGTGGGCGGAACTGTTTGAATGAGGAGAGACAGACATGCTGGGTTCCGATTTAGTGATGTATGAAGAAGAGTTTAAACACATAGACGGAGAACTCCAGCGTCTTCTTCAGCAGGCGAACGCAAAGGTGGTCTTTCTTGTAGACAAAAACGGCCAGCTCATCGCAGCGACCGGTGAGACGGATAACCTTGATACGACGTCGCTGGCGTCGCTGACGGCCGGCAACATCGCAGCGACCGGCGGCATGGCCAAGCTTCTGGGTGAGAAGGAATTTTCCATCCTCTTCCACGAGGGTGCGCGGGATAATATCCATATTTCTATTATTGGTCAGCGCGTTATCCTCGTTGTCATTTTCGATCAGCGCTCTTCTTTGGGACTCGTTCGACTCCGCGTGAAAAAGAGCGCCGAAGTCCTCGGCAACATATTCAACCAACTCCTGCAAAAAGTGGAAACGGAAAAAGGTCCGGGCAAAGGCAGCGAATCTCCCTTTGCCGAGATTACCGACGAAGACATCGATAAGCTCTTTGGTTAAGCCGGCCTGGAGTATTCCCCCATAAGCGCAAGGAGAGAGATTACGATCCCATGTCCTTTATCAATTATTCGTCGCGAGAGATAAACTGCAAGATCGTCTTCTACGGGCCCGGCCTCTGTGGCAAGACGACTAACCTACAGTGGATTTATAAAAAAACCAACCCCGACAGCAAGGGCAAGATGATCTCTCTTGCGACGGAAACTGAGCGCACCCTGTTTTTTGATTTCCTGCCGCTGGCGCTCGGTGAAATCCGCGGATTTAAGACCCGGTTTCACCTTTACACCGTTCCAGGCCAGGTTTTCTACGATGCGAGCCGCAAACTCATACTCAAGGGCGTTGATGGCATTGTCTTCGTCGCTGATTCGCAGATCGAGCGCATGGAAGCCAATATCGAGAGCATCGAGAATCTTCGTCTAAACCTCGCCGAACAGGGATACAACATGGACACGGTGCCCTTGATCATTCAGTACAACAAACGGGACCTTCCGAATGTCGTGCCAACCGAAGAAATGCGCAAAGCGTTGAATCCGAGAAATGTTCCCGATTTCGAGGCCGTAGCAAGCGAGGGTGCGGGTGTGTTCGATACGCTCAAAGCGATTGCAAAACTGGTCATCATGCAGTTGAAAAAGGGCCAAGAAGGTTAATTTTTCAGGGTCCGTGAATAAAAGGGGAAGGGACTAAAAACAAAATAACCCATTGACATACCGGGTTATATATGGTATTTATACCAGCCTGATTTCATCGTTCCATGTAAAACCAAAGAACAAACCAATAATTCCCGGATAGCTCAGTCGGTAGAGCTGGTGGCTGTTAACCACCCTGTCGCAGGTTCGAGTCCTGCTCCGGGAGCCAGCGATATAAGGCCTGATCTTATTGATAAAAGATCAGGCCTTTTCCATTCATGTGAGACGCTCAGCAAAACTTCAACATTCTGTAGTTCTCAAGCTTGTTGATGCGCTACTTCATAATGACGACTGATACCTCGATTCGATAGAGATAGTTTTGATATTGAATGCTTCAGGATGAAATATGTGATGTGCACTAAGTTAATAATTCGCGATGTTCACCCTGTAACCGATAAATTCGTTACAGTTTAGATTTATCACGTACAACTCCCAAATTTGCACATCTCACAACCGAAATTAGTGCGGATTTCTGATTGAAATATTGAAGCTCATGATTATTGAAATTGTACCTGTGCTATCATGGAATATTTGCAGTTGCCCTCCCCTTAACACTTAATATTTCCTTCCGAAATTATTAATCCCGAAGCGATGAAATTCTCCGCATGAAGGAGCTTTTTGTCAAGGCAAACCAGCCATGTCTATGCGTAAAACCTCTTGACAGCGGTATACAATTAATGCATACTAATACATATAAATTAACATATCCTATAATGAGAGGAGCTTCTATGCGAACAACATTAAATATAGAGGACGAACTGCTCAATAAGGCGGCGAAGTTGACTGGGATTAAGGAAAAAACGTCTCTCGTCCGGCGCGGACTCGAGTCACTGATAGCGATCGAGAGCGCCAAACGGCTCGCGCGTCTAGGCGGGTCGGAAAAAGGACTAAAGATGATACCGCGGCGGAGAGAGGCAGGCAGATAAAAAATGATGCTTGTTGATACCTCAGTATGGGTCGAACACTTCAGAACCGGGACTATTGGGCTCGAATCGTCGTTGAATGAAGGACAAGTAATTTGCCATCCGTTCATTGTAGGCGAATTGGCTTGCGGCAACCTCAGGAACAGGTTGCAAATTCTGTCACTACTTGTTACGCTTCCTTCAGCTCAACTTGCTGATCACGAAGAAGTGATGCTGTTTATCGAGACTCATCGGCTGATGGGTAAAGGATTGGGATATGTTGATATTCATCTCCTAGCATCAGCCATTATGACTGGCGTCCCCGTTTGGACTTTTGACAAAAAATTGAACAAGGCAGCGGCAACTCTAGGGATTAAATTCTGACAGCACTAGAATATGTAACAGGGAATTGAGTCTATGGAGAATCAATGGATATATATCATATAGGCTCTCAGGAGTTCAAATCAGGGGCGTTCTGCCCGCTGCAGCGTTATCTTCAGTCAACCCTTTTAGATATCATCGGAGGCATTGTGCAGATCGGTGGGGCTGTCCTCGTAACGAAGGTAATCTTTCCGATAACATTTCGTAGTCAGGGATCTCTTGAAAAGGCCCTTTTATTCCATCGAGTCGAGCATTGGTTTGCGTAAAGAGAAGGCGATCATGAAAAGAACTGGAAAGGTTAAGTTTATAAATACCGAAGATGATGGCGTAGATATGATTGTATCATTCGCAATTAGGCACGAAAACCCGATTTTCGTCAAAAGCCTCATTCTGTTACGCTCGCCGAAGTATGAGCCTTTTCTTCTTGAACATGAGCGTGGCGTCGATGTTTCGCTTGAAGGTGTATCCGCGGAGGATGACCGTATCCTGTTGAAAACAATCAAGTGGGAAAAGGGCAGGGTTCTGATAGAAAACGATAAGGATATGTACGAGCTCGATATCAGTGCTGTCGACGATGAAGACATTCATCTGGCGAAGCAACTCATCAGAAAGATGAATTTTGACCTTAAGTTCATCATGGAAGACGAATAATATCGCCGAGCACTACATGATAATAATAATTTTCAACTTTAAATAAATAGCTTCCTCTTCGCAAGACTCGCTTCTGGCAGTTACTGCGAACTTCAACTACAAACCTGCGCAAGCGGCAATCGAAAAGAGTGCGAATTTCTAGACCCATATATAACGAAATATGCGTGTCATGCTAGCGTCATTATCAACACGTACCTTCCTGAAGTTCGCAACAGTTGAGTCTTCGTGAAATTGTAAGTTACAACCAGAATTGTTGATCCGGCAATGTCCGCATAGCTCGACATTCCCTTTCACCCGACGTTCTGCATGTCTTATTATGACACAGCGCTTTTTTTGTTTTTTTTGCAGCAACCCTAAAAAACACGCCGCTCAAATCAGAACCTCGGCTCACATAAAGATCGAAAACATGATATAATTTTTTTAAAAGCCGAGAAGTAAAACCTTTCATTTTAAAAACTCTCTTTTTCAAGATTTATATTTTTACCAGCATTCAACTTACTGGTTGGTGACGATGTGTCTGACCCTGCAGTGATAAATAGTCTGTAAAGTTACTTCTACAAAAACAATAAAATGCGCTTTGTTTAAATGAGGGCGCTATGAGAAACAAATACCTTGTGTTGTTGGCGCCGCATTAGCCAACGGGGGCCTGAATGTCGATCACCACATCGATTACACAACTGCTTGGCATCGACCACCGGTCCTGCTCGCGCTAATGGATCGAGTAGCCGATGCGCGTCTAACGGCGGCGGTGAGCGCCGCCGGCGGATTTGGCATTCTGGGGGGCGGGTACGGCGATGAACAGTGGCTCTCCCGGGAACTCGATTTGCTCGAACAGTCTCACGCGCTCTTCGGCGTAGGCTTCATTACCTGGAGCATGGCGAAGCAACAGATGCTTCTCGACCTCGCGCTGGAACGCAAACCCGTAGCGATCATGCTTTCCTTCGGCGACCCAAAGCCATTCGTGGATCGGATCAAGCGTACAGGCGCGATCCTTATATGTCAGATCCAGTCGGTCGCTCTTGCAAAGGAGGCTGTCGCAGTCGGCGCGGACATTCTAGTCGTGCAGGGCACCGAAGCAGGCGGACACGGAGCATCACGCGGGCTAATCTCGCTGGTGCCGGAAGTCGTTGACGCGATCGGGACAAGCATACCAATCGCGGCTGCGGGCGGGATCGCCGATGGACGTGGGCTGGCGGCTGCGCTCATGCTAGGCGCTTCAGGCATACTCATGGGCACACGGTTCTATGCCTCGCGGGAGGCTGCCGGGGCTCAGGCAGCAAAGGAGCGCATTCGCGAAGCCACGGGCGACGACACGTTGCGAAGCATCGTGTTCGATATCTCCCGGCGTAACGTGTGGCCGGCCCCGTTTACCGGGCGGTGCCTATGCAACGCTCAAACGGATCGCTGGTTTGGGCGTGAAATCGAACTCATGCGTCACTTGGACGAAGAGTCGGCGAAGTATGCGGCGGCGCGCGAGGCAGGTGACTTCGACATTGCTGCTGCGATTGCGGGAGAGGCCCAGGGCTCATTCACGACATTCCCTCGGCATGTGACGTGATCGAGCGAGTGGTGCACGAGGCTTCGGAGCTGCTCACCCGGCGGCCGCCGCTGGTGCTCGACCGATAACGATTGGATCTTGGATCGCAGTCGACAGGGGAAAGATGGCCAAGCCCACTTGACGCGAGTGCGCTGGTTCGAGCGGCTTGCCAAAGCGATCGAGGGGGTGTAGTTCCCCGAGGGGAAAAAGTGGATACTGTACTATATAATAACGGTCCGTGGGTTCTGAAACTAACCCCAAGGAGACGCAAAACAGATTCCTCGAGATAGGATGATAATCATCCATTGCAACTGCGGCCCCGGCGAGTCTGACAGTTCCGACCTGGCAGCGCAGTTAACAGAGATAGATTCAACATAAAGGTTCTGTTTGATCCATCCATTAGGGGATGGATAAAGGCCGGATACCCTGTTGAAAAGTGATGGCACAACAAAGGAGGGATGTTACCATGAAAAGAAAAACGTGCGGAGGCTTTAAAAAAATTTTACTTTCGGCTACCCTGTTTGCTTTGCCTGCCATTGCATTTTCTCAGGAGGTAGCCAAAGAGATGACACTGATTAACCCCGAGGGTGTCGTCAACATTGAACCGATGAAGGTCAATCCCCATCCCGCCAATCTCGAAGGAAAGACCGTCGTGCTCCAGTGGAACGGAAAACAGAACGGAGACAATTTTATGAACCAGATCGCGATGCTCCTCAGTGAAACCGTAAAGAACATAAGGATCATCAAGGCCTGGCAAGACGCCCCGGAAGTAAAAATAATCAGTCAGAATCCGGAAAAGAGCAGGCAGCTTGCACAGCGCATAGCCGCATTCAAACCGGATCTTGTGATTGCCGGGCAGGCCGATTGAGGCTCCTGCACCTCGTGGCTGGTAGTTGACCAGCTCAATCTGGAAAAAATGGGTATTCCCACTGTTACTCTTGCTACGTCTGAGTTTATCGGACTGTCGAAGGATACCGCAATGAGTCAAGGTGTCGCTGATATGAGCTTCGTTGTTGTACCCCATCCTATGGGGGGGATTGCGATCGAAGAGATAACGCAAAAGGCCAAGGATGCCTTCCCCGCTATCCTCTATGCCGCAACAAGATGGAAACCGACGGCCGAAATGCCACCCAAGAAGCCACCCTATCCGGCAGAGCGATTTACGTTCAAAGACACGGGTCAGGATACAAACACCCTGTTTTTTGAAAAAGGTTGGTCCCTTGGCCTGCCCATAGTACCTCCCACGCCAGAAAAAGTTGCAGCGATGCTGAAGGGGACCAGCCGCAAACCGAGTGATGTTCTCGGGCAGGTTCCCCCGAGAATGGGATCCCTTACTGTTGAGCTGGTGGCGACCCATGCGGTCATGGCTGGATGCAAGCCTGAATATATGCCTGTGCTTATAGCAGCCATGGAGGCGCTCCTGTCACCTGAAGCAAACTGGCGCGGTTCAGCCACATCCACAGGCTCTATCGGCGCGCTCGTGATAGTGAACGGCCCGATTGTGAAGGAGATTGGCCTTGCATACAGTCAGGGAGCCGCGAGCCGGATGCACCATGCCAATGCTTCCCTAGGTTATGCCATTGATTTAATCGCGGCTGTTGTGGGTGGCTCAAAACCTCCATCGCCTAAAAAAACCACTCTTGGTTCACCCGCAGATTTTGTTGCCTGGATCTTTGGGGAGAATGAGGATGCCCTTCCCAAGGGATGGCAGCCGTACCACGTTGAAAAGGGGTTTAAGAGGACAGAAAGTGTGGTGACCCTGATGGGTATCTGGCCTCCTATAGACGTGGTAGATTTGTGGAGTGCTACCCCTGAAGAGCTTTCGAATTGGTTCAGCCATGCGGTCTCTCCATTGCTGAGTATTGGAGGTCCCTGCTGGACAAGCCAGATGGAACAGCCTCACGTCATAGGGCTAGGTCCTGAGCATGCAGATATCTATGCAAAGGCTGGATGGACAAAAGATCAGATCAGGAAAGTCATCTGGGAGAAGGCCCGTATTCCCTTTTCCGCCTGGGCAAAGGCATGCCCTAATCAGGCTGTTTTTAAAGAAAAGTTTGGTGAAGTCACTCCAGATACACTTGTCCCGATCACCCTTAAACCGGAATATTTGCAGATCATCATCACAGGCGGGAAAGGGCAACATTCTCATTATTTTGCTCCATTCCCCGGCAGTAACCCAGTAAGCAAAGTTATCACAAAATAAGGATTGGCAGAAAAAAAGGTTGGCTTCGGGAACCATATGAATGATTATCAAAGACGAGCTTAATCCTTGCCGAGATGATCATTGCTTTCATTGCTGAACGGCAAGGTCCGGGTCTTCGGGGGCGTGAAGAGATTTTTCCACGCCTCTCGAATAATTTTATCTCCCCGGGATCCATCTTCTCACGCTTTTCCGATAGTTATCATATTGCTTGCCGAACAGGTGGCCCAGGTGAGGTTCCTCATAAAAAACAACAAACAAATGAACAGTGATAAAATAACCAGCCGCATACCGTATCAGTGACCATGATTCGAAAAAAGCAGACTCCCCCAAGAGCACTGCAAGTAAGCCAAGGTACAGTGGATTTCTGACATTCCTATAAAACCCTTGAATCACTAGGCTACGCGGAGGTTCAAAGGGAGAGGGCGTCCCGCGGCCAGTGTGGATAAAATCCCAGATGCAACGCGTAAAGATGCCTATCCCCATCGATAATAATACAAGAGCAAGGATTTGTGGCGGTCCCCAAGATGACGGCATTACTGTGGAATTGCGGGTTAAGAGCTTGTATGGCACGAGGACCGTTACGGTGCCCGGTATAAATAGCGTGTACGTGAGGTTTTTAAGAACCAGTACAGAGTTCCTTTTCATAATAGTATAGTTATGGATTTACGAGGATAGTATCTGCTTCGTCGAAAATAGCTCGATCGCCATCGAGTTTCAACTGTACACTGGCGATTCGAACACATCTCATCATAAAGGCAACAATATCTCACATCGAAAATTTTCCTCAGTCATTATCACATTATTAAAACTACTACCTCGTATTTTAGCAGAAATAAAGAGATCGAGACTTTTATGTTTATTGTTTCAAATACAACCAAGGTAGCAATGTCCGTGGAGCTGACGAGAAAATTACTTTTTCCCGCCGATGTTTTGCTTAAACTACCATCATTCCGACCATTGCCATAATTTCATGTGTTTGCGATGTCAGTCCTCACTGCACCATGCACCCATTGAGGATTAAGGTCATTGGTGAAGCGCTATATCCAGTGACCATTTCCGCCTTGTAGCGGACCAGAAAATCTTCGGTTCCTTAAATCCGTTATTGAAAACACTCTGGATAATGTAGGACTTACGGTGGTGTCCGGCTGAGCAATGAACATGCCATGCTATCTTCAGTATTTCAGAGAGAAAGATATGCCTGATATTAAGATATCAACAATACCGACGGGATTATTTAAGACGTTAATAAATTCGGCACGAAGTGTTGACTGTTGCTAATACAAGGAAACTCCTATGTCGCGGGAAAACAACTGCGCAGCCCCAATCCATTTCACGCTCGTCAGGTTCGCAACATCCGTTGAAGTCCAATTTTAACTATCTGCTCCCTTTTTATTTGACTCTGCAGGTCTTTTTTGTTACGGTAACGTTGATAATAAATGAACAACTGTGCAGCAGTCGTTGTCAGTGCTGATGCTCGGAATTAAATGCGTCATGCCGATAGCCGAAAGACAGAGAAACATATTCATGCAAGAACAGCGTATCTTAGGGATGTCCCCGTGAAATGCGAGAATGAATAAAGTTTGATTAGTAAGTAATGGTGTAAACCGGTATTGGCAAAAGGAGGCTGAGTATGTCATGGGATTGGATTGGCGTTGGGGTGTATAGCAGCATGTCTTATGTGTGCGGCTATTGCGGCAACAAAGTGGCACCTAATCAGGGATATGGTGCACGTCACAAGAATACGGGGGCTTATAGATACATTTTTATATGCCCAAATTGCGCCCAGCCAACGTATTTCGCTGATGGAGGTAAACAAACGCCAAGCGTACGTATAGGTAATGATGTCGCAGGTATCACAGACAACGGCGTTTCCGTGCTTTATAACCAGGCACGAGACTGTGCTTCTATCGGTGCATATACGGCTTCAACTTTATTGTGCAGAAAAATACTTATGAATCTTGCCGTCCAATACGGTGCCGAGGCCGGCAAGTCTTTCATAGAGTACATTGATTATTTAGATAATGCGGGATATATCCCCCCGAATGGGAAGGCGTGGGTTGATCGTAATCGTACGAAAGGGAATGAAGCAACTCATGAAATTAGATTGATTGAGGAAAATGAGTCGTCGCAAATTCTAAAATTTACAGAGATATTTTTGAAATTTTCTTATGAGTTTCTGAGCATGCACATATAAAATCCACGAAGGCTTAGGTTACAACTTTTGGCATGTATTATGGAATGGGATTACCCCACCGCATACCAAATTATCGTGTACACGAACGGTTTCAATGCCCGACACACGGCTACAGCCCCTGGCAATTATTTCTACTCAGGATGCCCTCCCTCGCGGTCTTATATAGGCTAGAAGAATCAGCAGAAGCAGATTGAGCTGAGACATCACTGGACAAAGAGGTGGTCCATAAGGCGATTCAACATTTTCACGCCCTTAACCTCGGTTTCGAAAAGAGGAGCGACTGCCCTTACCTGGCCATCGAAAATTTTCCATATCTCAGCCATGTGTTCATCTTGCATCTTGATCCGGTTCTGGACGAACTCCGCGGTGTCCTTGCCTACGGTCTCTTTCTGGATAACGCCGTTCACGACAACACCGCCTACGGGAATGCCGAATTCGTGGAACCAGTTGATAAACCGCATGATCACCGCAATGGGAAGACTCTCCGGCAGGGTCACGAAAAAGAAGGCCGTGAGTTCCTTGTCCGTAAGGATGTCTTTTGCATGGGCGATCCGATCCTTGAACTTCAGGAGGTAATCCAAGAGCGGGTCTTTCTCCTCCGCTTTGGAGAATGAGAGTAGTTGTCTCAGGGACTTTGCCTCTTCCCTGCTCTTCAGCATCTTTTCCACCCAGAGGGAATAAACCTTGGACATCCCTAAAAGCCGTCGGGCGTTCGCCGTCGGTGCCGTGTCGAAGACGTAGAATTCATATTCATTCTGAAAGATGATGTCGGTCATATTCTCAAACATGGCCGATTCTTCAAAGGCGGGGTTCATGGTGGCGGCCTCGATGAAATCCTCTGCCTTTGTCGTAATGTCTGCGAACTTCAGGAACCAGTTGATCTTTTCGCGGATATCCCGCTTCGAGCGTTCGATGGTGTCCCGCGTATCGATCTCGAGCGCGTAGCAGTTCCTCTCGCCGGAAATGAGCGTCGCCTTCCCGAAGACGTTCTGCTCCAGGAGGTTGGAAAGACTGTGTACCGGGTTGGTTGAAGCAAGCAGGACCTTTTTCCCCTGCTTGGCGGCCCACAAAGCTGCGGCCCCGGCTGCGACGGTTTTGCCGACCCCGCCCTTGCCCCCGAAGAAAATGTACTTCATGCGGGGATGGTCTTTCAGGTACTTGGTCATAGTGTTCGCTATGGTGTACACAGTCGTCGTTTCTGTGCCTCAATTAGGCGCTATTACCAAACATTGCCCTGGCTACTTTCTCGATCATGGGCAGGCCGGTCACGTCCCGTTCCATCTCGGGAACGGAAGTCAGGATCTGCGATCCGAAGGTGTCCCTAATGACTTTCATATAATGATCCTGCATCGCAATGCGGTTTTTCAGATACTCCGGAATGTTCTGCTGTCTTAACTCGGGGGGGAGAACGCGGTTGATGATGTAGCCGCTTAAGGGGACATCGAATTTGGTGAAGAGCTCCGCGGCCTTGATCGTATCTTTGATGACCATCTCCTCGGGAGTAATGACGAAGTAGAAGGCCGTTTTCTTCTTATCGGTCAAGATGCTGGAAGATGTATTGATCCGTTCCTTGATATAGAGGAGTTCGTTTAGGATAGCGTCCTCGCTCAATTCTTTCTCTCTCCGGACCACGGCAGCAACTTGATCATACTCCCGCATCTGCTCCCGGAGTTGCGTGATCTTGCTGATCCAGGCGTCATAAACCGAAGCCATGCTCAGATAGTATAGTGCATGGCCAAGCGGGACAAGGTCGTAGATATAGTAGTCATAGTCTTTCTTGATGACGATTTCGACTACTTCATCGAAGATGGCGCTTTCCTCCATCGCGGGCTCTGCTGCAGCGGCCTGGAGATAGCTCTCGATCTCGTCTGGGATCTTGTCCATTCCATACATGTCGAGGATCTTCTGGCGGATCTCCTGCTGGTATGCCTTCACCCGTTGATCGGCATCGATTTCCTGGGCAAAGAGATTGGGCATGATTTCCGTCGGTCCCTTGCCGAAGATGTCTTTTTCGAATATATCGCTGAGTGAGGCCTGGGGGTCTACGGAGAAGACCAGAACGCGGAATCCCTTCTTCGCTAGGTGATAGGCGGCTGCAGCCGAAAAGGTAGTCTTTCCAAGTCCGCCTTTCCCGCCGAACATAATGTACCGACGGTCCGGATTTTGCGCAAAGGTTTTGGCGAGCGATATCGAGTTCATGGTATCTTTGTTCTTCAGCCTTGGCACACGCGGAGTAAATCGTCAATCCCCGCATCCCGATTGCCACCTCTCAGGCCAGAGCATCCATAAGATCCTTTTCACGCAGCATCCTCCGCTTCCACGTCGAGATCTGAGGAACGACATAGGGCAGTAGCCGCAGGGAATAGTACGGCGGAAGGATCGGCACACCCAGCATATCCCCCATCGTGATAAGAATGAACAGATGTTCCATGCTGGCCCGCGTTTTCAGGGCATACCTCGCGGAATCGTGAGCAGCGGCGCCGTAGACAAACTCCTTCACTGCCTGGAGGATTCCGCTTTTTTTCTTTTCCAGATCTTGTTCTTTTATTTTTTCCGTCATGCGCTTCCCTCCTCTCTCAAATCGGGATGCCGCCTCCCGGTGAGGCATTACGCGGCAAGGACGCCTCCAGAGTACTTACGCATGGGACTCCGTGGACTGGAGCTTCAGTACCCGATATTTGCGAAGCGCCTTTACACCATCCATTGCCAGAATGACCGCCGTGATGACCAGGAAGAACCCAGCACATCCCATGATGGTGTTTCCGATCATTGCCTCGGTTCCTTTTGCAGCACCGGTGTATACTTTATGCAGAAGGTCGTAGGAGGTATAGAGCAGAGCGGTGATCGTCGTGATAAACATGAAAATCATCGGATAGATCACCCAACCGGCTTTCTTTCCTTCCGAGGTCAGCCAGACCGAAACCAGCAGCAGGGCCACTGAGGCCATTAGCTGATTGGCACCGCCGAAGAGGACCCAGAGGTACTGCCACCAGCCTGTAAGCACGAGAACGATCCCCATTAAGCTGGCAAGAACGGTCCCGACGTGAATATTCCGGAAGAGTGGGCTGATGTCTCCCAGTAGCTCTGCCGTGGCCACGCGCATGAACCGGACGACGAGCTGCATGAGTGTGATTGCCACGATGATCATCATCATGCTGCCGTAGGATTTGCCGAGAGCAGGAGAGAGACCGACCGCACCAAGGAACTTCGCGACGCCGGCGGCGAACACTGCTCCCGGCCCCTTGGACACCGCTGCGCCGTATTCGGCGGGGCTGGCGTATATTGTGCCTGCGATAATCAGGGCAAAGAGCGCCAGCACCATCTCGGCGAACATGACGCCGCCGCAAACCGGGCGGACGTCCATCTCACTTTCCAACTGCCGTGCCGTTCCCGAGCTGGACACGATGCTATGCCAACCGGATACGGCACCGCAGGCGATGGTGACGAACATGATCGGCCAGAGCGGTCCGATGGGGATCATAAAACCGGTATACGCCGGCAGGGTAAAGTCGGGATGGAGAATGAAGATCCCGACAATGCCGAACAGCAACCCGATAAACATGACATACGAAGAGACATAGTTGATCGGGAGAGCAAACCTCCAGATTGGCAGCACCGAGGCGAAGTAACAGAACACGAAAGCTGCGAGTGCCCACAGCAGGCGGCTGTTCGAGAGGTCCGTGCCCAGGAGTCTATCCGATGGAGCCATGGTGCCAAACCAGATGCCGCACAGGGCGATAACCACCGTGACCACGGTGGTCAGGAGGATGTCCTTCTTCCATCGATAGATCATTTGACCGGCCAAGACGCCGGCAATGGTCATGACGAGCCACGCCGAGGGAGATGCTTTCAGTCCCACGGCGGTGCTGACCACGATGTTGCCGAAGGCGCCCACCATGAGGAGCAGGTAGAAATAAATGAAGGAGACGAGTACCAGCCTCGAGCGCGGAGAGATCAGCTTATAGCTCAACCCCCCGAAGGACGCGCCTTCGTGCCGCATTGCGATCATTGCGCTCGAATAATCCTGCACCCATCCGATGAAGAATGTCCCAATCAGGATCCAGAGCACGGCAGGAAGCCATCCCCATTGGATTGCGATGATCGGCCCCACGATGGGGCCTGCTCCTGCAATGGATTTGAATTGATAGCCAAAGAGAACGTTTTTATTGGTGGGCATGAAGTCCACGCCGTCCATGTACATGACCGCAGGCGTTGTTTTCTTGGAATCACACTTGACGATTTTTGCGTCAATATATTTTGCGTAGAATCGGTACCCGACAATGGCTACTGCAAAACCAAGCAAGAGAACGACAATGGAATTCATGGCAACCTCCTTTTGGTTACAAACGGCATTTTCCAGTCCGATTGACTCCTTGCCGAAAAGGGACCCTCCTTCAGGTTCTCTTCACCTTGAGGCAACAGAGCATATTGCTGCATACAGGATTACGAAAACTGTTAATACGTTAATGCCAAGGAAACGCGGGCATGCGCCCGAAGGGTCTTCAGGATAGTAAGCAGGTACCTTAACTCATTGACGGTTCAGTTTTTCAGTTCCCTCTGTCGAAAAAAGAACATGCGCATTTGATATACTAATATCAATTTTATTATAGCACATGCGGCCACATACTCGATCGTTCGTTACCTGATAAGGGTAATTGCAATGATGTTACTTTTGATGTCTGTAGCTGCGAGCAAAGGAGAACCATCATATGGACTTAAAAACATTGAAGAAAAATGCTAGAGAAAAACTGCAAGGCTATTGTCGGGTATGTCCGGTCTGTGACGGCCGCGCCTGTGCCGGGGAAGTGCCGGGAATGGGCGGTGTGGGAACGGGCAGTTCGTTTATGGCTAATCTTGAGGCTCTGGCAAAGTATCGGCTAAATATGCGCACCATTCATGCAGTCAGAACTCCTGACACGTCGCTGGAGCTTTGGGGTGAGAAGGTCGCGCTTCCCGTTCTTTCTGCACCGATGACCGGGACCCCCTATAATATGGGCGGCAAAATAACAGAGCAGGAGTTCATCGAAGAGATCGTATCTGGCTCATTGCTTGCGGGCACACTGAGCATGACGGGAGACGGGGCAGACCCTGCAATGTATGAGAGCGGTTTGAAATCCGGCGCGGCGCACAAGGGTAAGACAATTGCCATCATAAAACCGAGGTCTCAGGAGGAAATTATCAGGTATCTTGGCCTCGCCGAAGCAGCCGGCGTCCTGGCTGTAGGCATGGATATCGACGGCGCCGGCCTCATCACGATGGCGATAAAAGGTCAGCCGGTCAGCCCCAAAACATTGGCAGAAGTTAAAGAAGTCGTGCTTGCGACTAAGTTGCCGTTTATCCTGAAAGGGATCATGACTCCTGAGGAAGCGGAACTGGCAGTCGAAGCAAAAGCTGCTGCCATCGTCGTATCAAATCATGGCGGCCGCGTTATGGACTTCACTCCCGGAACTGCCGAAGTCCTTCCCCGGATCGCTGACCGTGTACGCGGCAAAATTCTTATCTTTGCCGATGGAGGCGTCCGGAGCGGCGCCGACGTTCTTAAAATGCTTGCTTTGGGCGCCGATGCGGTTCTCATCGGAAGACCGCTGGCGATCTGCGCGTTCGGCAGTGGGCGTGAAGGAGTCGCCCTGCTGCTGAATACCATGAAGAATGAACTCATCCAAAGTATGCTCTTGACCGGTTCGGCAGATGTAAAAAAAATATCCAGAGATATTCTTGTGCTCTAGTGCAACTTGTAAATGGTTCAGACTGGGTTATTTTATGGGTAAGCTAACGACATCAGCTTAACTTTATGAGTTAAAAAATAGGGGTCCCTCGCCAGTCCATTATCAACGTCTGGGTGGCAGAGCGACTTGAAAAGGCATCATGATAATTTTAACTGTCGTCCGAGCGGAAGTACCATGATTCCGCTGCACCCCTTAACCCATGTTTCTTAAATGATCTGTCGGCAATGTATGATAACGAATCCTTCCTCTTCTCAAAAGCCGCGGATGTGCATATTTTATAGTTCCTCTTAAATTAAAATCTTTTTTAAACCTGCTACTTTTTTCTCATTGAACGCGATACCTAAAAAAAACCCAATTCATTATCTACACTCCCTCTTAATCCTTGCTATATTCTAAATAATACGGTTCAAGACAGTATTCACGAAATAAGTATTTGGACATCGTTCGTAATAAGGACTTAATGCTTATTGCGAAGCAATCAATATTGGTTGATACAAAACAAATGCCTGTACAATCATTTTTCGTTGGGGGATGTTCATTATAATGAAGCTCGCTATAATGCAACCTTATTTTTTCCCGAGCATCAGGTACTTTCAACTCATGAAGAATGTGGATAGGTGGATTGTCTTTGATGAGGTCCAATTCATTGATAAAGGATGGATCAATAGAAACAGAGTCCTTCATCCTGACGCTAAAAAAGACTGGATATATATTGCGATTCCCCTTAAAAATCGCCGACGATTTGATAAAATCAATAAAATTAACATTGATGGTACACAAGATTGGAAATCGGTAATATTGGGCAGGCTTAGCAATTATAAGAAAAAAGCGCCTTATTACAATCGTACGATCGATTTAGTTAAGGCTTGTTTAGCGTATAATGAAAGCAATTTGGCGTTATTTGTTATAAATTCTCTGCGGCTGGTAGCCTCCGAATTGGGAATTAATATAAAGATGGATGTCCAATCACAGCTGGCCTTGAACTTGGGACGCATTGACCATCCCGGGCAGTGGGCGGTTAAAATATCGGAAGCGCTCGGCGCAACAGAATACCTCAATCCTTCCAGTGGATATTCCCTGTTTCGTGAAGACGAATTTTCATCCCGCAATATTAAATTGCGTTTTTTAAAGTCTCGTCTTACGCCCTACAGGCAACGCCGCGATGGCTTTGTAAGCGGGCTATCCATCGTTGATGTAATGATGTGGAATAGCAATACTGAAATTTTAAATATGGTGAGGCATGATTTTGATATTCTGAGTCAGGGAGAATTAGCAAATGAGCAGAACAGACGGCTAGTTATACATACAAACGAAATTCCAGACAGTTCCGGAAAACTCAGTTTTGGGAACAAGCCCGACGCCACATAAATATGAGCTGGTTTCAGAACGGTACTGGCCGATAGTTGTGTTGATAGATTCGAGTGTTTTTGATGTCGAGTTTCGTATAATATTAGTGGAGGTGCAGAATTGACATTGACGTTCATGTTAACCCCTTCTTTTTGAGTTTATGACTCCTGCCATACAGGCAGAGGGAGCAGATGACGACCTTAATATGTGAATGCTTCAGCATTTCAGGACGATCAATAGCAAGTAAGTCTTAATACACGTATGTTAAGGAGGGAGGACGAGATGGAGAAGAATATCTATGATGAAATTGCGAAAGTTGCATATGCTCTCTATGAAAAGAGCGGAAGGGTTCATGGACAAGACGTGCAAAATTGGCTCGAGGCGGAGAAAATCGTGTCGGGCCGGTATGAGAAGGGTACTAAAAAAGGAAAGCCGATAGGATCATCAAAGGCGGCGACTCAGAAAAGGAAATGAAAAAAACGTCATGTAAAAAGCCGTAGGTTATTAATCTGCGGAGAACAGTCAATGATGTGCAGATGAAGTCTGCATATGACAAGGCATCGGACTCGCATGCGGTTCTGTTTGGATTCGTTATAGTTTAATTTCATTTCAACTCTTAAAGTGCCAGCCTGTATTCGATAGCATTATACTCATAAAATAACCAATCATAACCAATCGATATTCATTCATGTTTGGGGTTGACAAACCAATCGATATTCTTGACATCGGCGTCCATCAGGCATATATTTGTCTGTAATTCTGTGCTGGTGTGGCCATGATCATTGCTGCACTAGACCACCTCTGGGGCCGGCTAATTTTATGGAGAAGGTCGTTGGTGACGAGGAAGAGCCACAATGTTGCAACGTTTGCTTTAGCGGATTTACATTTAGATGTTAGAGAATGAAATAACAGCATTAATGTTCGATGAGGTGATATGGAGAATAAAACTATTCACAAGAGAACATTGTTCAACAAGGACAGCTCTCAGACAGCGGAAATTCTTACCACTGTTTTGGACAATATTACGCAAGGTATGGTCATTGTCGGGCCGGATTATTCCGTGCGTGCGTTCAATAAACAGCTGGAGACACTTTTAGGGTTGCAGCAGGGAACAGTCGAGGTAGGAAGTGATTTTAGGGACACTCTCAAGGGATGGGCTGATGTGACGGGACAAACACAGGATATGCTTGAACAGACTTTGCGAGAACTTGATCTGCCCAATCCCTTTAAAATTGAATTTCAGCAAACGATACGAGGGGTTAATCAATGGTGCCTCCTGACCCATAATCCGTTGCTCTCAAAGGGATTTGTGAGAATATATTCTGACATCACCGCGAAGAAAAAGGCGGATGAGCAGCATATGTATGATGCCTTTCACGATCCCCTGACGGGCCTCCCGAACCGGGCGCTTTTCCTGGACCGGCTCCAGCATGTCATCACCGCGTCGCAACGACGGCACGGCACTTATAACTACGCAGTTTTTTTCCTCGATTTGGACCGGTTTAAGGTCATCAACGATAGCCATGGTCACACCATCGGCGATCAACTTCTCATCGCGGTCGGTCGCAAGCTGACAGATTGCATCCGCCCCGGAGATACTATCGCGCGGTTGGGAGGTGATGAATTTGCCCTTCTCCTGCACAATATCAACGACCCCGCATACACAGTTAACGTCGCCGAGCGGATCCAGAAGAAATTAGCTGTTCCGCTCGATATCAAAGGTCGTAAAATATTTACCTCAATCAGCATTGGAATCGCGTTAGGTTCGGAAAGCTATGAACGGCCGGAACAGGTCCTGCGCGACGCGGACATCGCGATGTACGAGTCAAAAGGACGTGGAAATGGTTCATGTGAGATCTTCGATATCAAGCTACATGCTAATATCCTGGACCGGATGCAACTGGTAGCCGATTTGCGGGGAGCAGTCGACAATAAGGAGCTTACTCTCTACTATCAGCCTATTATCGCCCTAAAAACGCAACAGTTGACAGGATTTGAAGCACTTGTGCGCTGGAATCATCCGACGCGCGGTCTCATCTACCCCATGGAGTTCATCCCCTCGGCAGAGGAGCATGGACTCATCTATCAGATCGGAGCATGGATTCTTCACGAAGCCTGCCGCGAACTGAAACTGCTTCAGGTGCGGCACCCCGCGCAACCCCCGCTCAATATGAGCGTCAATATTTCAAGCAAGCAATTCTCACAGCAGGACCTTGCCGGCATGCTCTCCGGTTTTCTCGCGGAGACGGGCGTTGATCCACACACCATGATATTGGAAATCACTGAAAGCATGATCATGGAGAACGTTAATGCTTCCGTGGAGACAATGAACAGACTGCGAAACATGGGGGTACAGATCCACATTGATGATTTCGGCACCGGGCATTCGTCGCTGAGCTACCTGCAACTCTTTCCAATCAATGCGCTCAAGATTGACCGCAGTTTTATCAACAAACTTACCGCCAGCGGCGACAATCAGGAGATTATCACACATATTGTTTCCTTGGCCCAGAGCCTGCATTTCGAGGTGATTGCTGAAGGAATCGAAATGGAACATCAATTAGTCAATATCAAGAACCTGCACTGCGGCTACGGCCAGGGTTTTCTCTTTGCCCGTCCCATGGCGTTTAATGCAATCGACGCATGGATGCAAGGGCAGAAACATCAGCTATAAGGCATAATTGACAACGCTTCAGACATCGTTTCCTTTCGTTCTTTAACAATTGAGCAGCCACAATTTGCTCAATCACGGGCACCGAATCCTTGAAGGGAGGTGTTCATAAAAAAGGAGTTTCAGAAGCAGCGGGCATCAGCAGTGTGACGGTATCTAGCGGGTGGAGGTTCCCAAAGCATCTGCGTTTCACTGGGGAAAACGAAACCGTGGCTTGATAAACGGGTTTCACGGCATACCCCAAATAATCCTGCGCAGGGAAAGAAATCGATCTTCCCGAGCAGGGGTGACGCTCCAAGATTCTCTTGAATAAGCCGGAGAAAGGTTGCTACCATCTTGTAATATTTATACGAAGCGACTGCCGACCGTACATCTTCGGAGAAATGTTCCCAGTTCCACCGGGGACCCAATGCGAATACGTTGTGAATACAATCGATATCAAAGAATAATTGTTAAAGCGCGCTCTGGACACAATCCAGGCCAAAGAATACAAGTATCAACGACGGGACTGATGATGCGACTCACGGCATCGCGAAAAACAGAGCCTTCACGCTTTGAGTAAACGATGTTCTGAACGTTATCAGTTAGAATCTAACCGAGTGACAGGCTCACCGCTATCATTTGACGTCTTCCCAGCTTTGCATATATTTGTGAAAGAATGTATCATCCTTGCCGAATGTGTGAATGTCGCACCTCTTTGAAACAGCGACATCGCGTTCGAAATTTAATTAACGTCTCTTCATTGGAATATGGAAACCGGCGAGAAAACAGTGCAGACTCCAAATTCTTGCATGCCGCTACGGTAATGAAGAAAATTAGCCGAATCAGCTATGGGGGCACGGCCGCGATTGTAACGAGCATGGCCCTGATCACCGGCCTCAACGCAGTTGGGACGGGCAAAGCCGCGCTCATTACTGCGCTACTGATTGCCGCGCTTGCGGACAACATTACCGATTCGTTGAGCATTCATATCTATCAGGAGTCTGAGCGACTTGATGAACGAGAGGCCTTCATCGGAACGTTGTCGAACTTTACCACTCGGTTGTTGGGTTCCCTCAGCTTCGTGTTAATCGTCGTTGTCTTTCCGCCTAAAGCTGTTGTCCTAGGATCGATTGTCTGGGGCATGCTGTTGTTGGGTGTGTTATCTTACCTTCTTGCACGCGAAAGAAACGCCGGGACTCTCTCGGAAGTCACCAAACATCTCATTGTGGCAGCAGCAGTCCTTATTATTAGCAAGGTCATTGCCTATTTCATTATCTGATATTTACCATCTGCACGTTCACATGCGCATGCAGACGTAATGCAACACACCATGACC
The DNA here is from genome assembly GCA_035516155.1 of Nitrospirota bacterium. Lineage (GTDB taxonomy): Bacteria > Nitrospirota > UBA9217 > UBA9217 > UBA9217 > JAJYKN01. The sequence goes on along the minus strand of DATJAP010000016.1, from coordinate 78,288 downwards.
GATTCTGCGATAAAGACTGAAACTGCTTTCTGGCAGCAGCCCATTCGTGAGCACCCGTGACCATCACAGGCCTCACAGGCAATCCGGAGAAACATAACCCTGGTATTTATTCACGCCTTATATGACCGTGGGCCCCAGAATCTTATCTGTAGCAATTGCGGTCGCTATTTATTGAACCATCACATGTTCGATTCCGCATTAGTAAGCGCAGATCATCTAAAAACATATCCCCGTTTTATTGAACGGAATACCGGCTTTACGATGGGTGTGCTATTGTATAGCTGCACGTTGTGATGAAAAAAATAACTGTTGTGCGCCGCGGAGGTTTTCTCGCTATACCCTAATGATAGGAATAATGGATGTTTTGCTCTGAGGAGGAATGTTGTCTGGCCGAATATTATAAAGCAGAAGATTTAGATAATTTGGAGATGTTGGAAAGCATAACCCGGAGCTTTTTAATAAGGTTACAAATGGGGATGCCGTATCGCTCGAACCATCGGAGCACAGCGTCCAGCTCACCACTTCAGGCTTAGAAGGGCGAGGATGCCCGATGCGATGATAATGCCGCCGGAGATGCGGTTCACCCAGCGAAGTTGATCGGTGTGAAACCGTTTGCGAAAAATGCTGAAGATGCCTACTAGGAACAGCCACCAAAGCGCTGAACCGAGGAAGACACCGAGGATAAGAACGCCTGCTGAATAGACGCTTCCCCTGACACCGGCGAGCCCGAATCCGGCGAAGACAGCGGCAAAGGAGAAGATAGTCATGGGGTTGGTCAGGGTCAGGAAAAACATTGACGTGTACAAGCCAGCGTATTTTTTAATGGACTTGGGGTCATCGCGATTCAAGGCTGGATTCGCAACCAGCGCCTTGACGCCCAGAATGCACAATAGCGAACTGCCCACGATTCTGAGCAACACGTTGTGAGCGACGAGAAAGTCTGACACCAGCGTCAGGCCGAAGGCAGCCACGAACCCGTAGATGGCGTCGGCCGTCGCCGCACCCATGCCTGAAAAGAACCCGGCCCTCCGGCCGAACATAAGCGTGCGGCGAGCGCAGAGGATGCCGATGGGGCCGACCGGGGCCGCGATGACGAAACCGATGATGAGTCCTTTGAGAAAAAAAATCGTATCCATACCGAAAGGTGGGAATATTTTACCCAGCTCGGATGGCTTTGACAACAAAATTATCTATCCCCCCGATGCAGCCTTCTTCGAGATATTCGTCGGTCGGGGGATCATTAGCTGCCGCCATGCGTAAACGGTTCTCCCCTTGTTGCTGGCAATACTGAAGTGCTGTTACATGTGCGGTACACAATTATTCTTGTGCGCGCCTTCCCTGCACCGTGAACAGGACGTTAGTTATTACTCCGGAGACAATCGTTATGAGATACATCCCATTCATGAAGACTAGAAGAGATGAGCACAGGAATGCTTAATGCATATTGAGAGGAGGCAAATATTATCCCAATGTGTGCGGGTCTGCTATAAAAAATAACATGCTGAAATGACAGGGAATTGAAGTAGAGAAAAGAGTCCGGCTCACAAGCGTGGCCGCGCAAGAATTTTCATATTTGCAATTAGATGCAGGCAGGGCTTTGCATTAATAGCATCGGCAGTAGTAATTATAAATTCTAAATTCGAGAAATGGGCATGCCTTTTTTGCAGCAAAGAAGTATAATTTTAGAAAGGCCGACAATGGTGTACGGACAGCGTAAGGCGATAGGGAAAACATGAAAGCATCTGATTTACTCGTTAAATGTCTTGAAAATGAGGGCGTGGAGTATATCTTCGGCATTCCCGGTGAAGAGACCATGGACCTCATGGAATCACTCAGGACCTCAAAGATAAAATTCATTCTCACTCGCCATGAACAGGCCGCCGCTTTCATGGCCGATGCCTACGGGCGGTTTACGGGCAAGGCCGGTGTCTGCATGTCCACACTGGGCCCCGGAGCCACAAACCTTCTGACCGGGGTGGGCGACGCCTTTCTCGATGCTTCCCCCATGGTCGTTCTCACCGGCCAGGCGGATCTCAAGCGGATCCACAAGGAATCCCACCAGTACATCAACATCGTTGAAATGTGTGAGAGCGTAACAAAATGGAACGGTCGGATCGAGACGCCCGAGGTGATCCCCGAGATGGTCCGTAAGGCATTCAAGCTGGCTGAATCGGAAAAGCCGGGCCCCACGCACCTGGAGCTGCCCGAGAACATCGCATCCATGACTGTGTATGAGATGTATGCGTCCATGATCCCGCCCATCAGGGCGCGCAGGAGCTCTCCGGACCGACAATCGCTCAGAAAGGCGGCTGACCTAATTGAGGCGGCAGAATTTCCCGTGATCCTCGCTGGCCATGGAGTCGTGCGCAAGGCGGCAAACGCTCAACTCCAACAGTTCGCCGAGATGCTCTGCATCCCCGTTGTCACGACGTTCATGGGCAAGGGGGCGGTCAGCGCAAAGAGTCCGTCCTGCATCGGTTCTCTGGGCCTTGCGAATGACCGGCAGATCAATGACGTTTTCGGCCGCGCTGACCTGATTATTGCCCTCGGGTATGGGCTTGTCGAATATGCCCCCAAGAACTGGAATCCGAAGATCGACAAGCGCATCATCCATATAGATTTTACCTCCAGCGAGGTCGATCTTCATTATGTGCCGGAAGTCGAGATTGTTTCCGACATCCGTGAGAGCCTGGACCTTCTCCAGGGCATGCTCAGCACGAACAAGAAGAGCCAGTACGTGATCGATTTCCATAACAACTTCCGGGATGAATTCGAACGGATCGGTTCACAGAAGACCTCGCTCATCCGTCCACCCCAGGTGCTGCACGGGATCAGAAACGTACTGGCCGAGAGCGATATCTTGGTAACGGACGTGGGAACGTGCAAATTCTGGGCGGCAAAGTTTTATCCAGTCTATAACAACAATACCTTTATCATGTCCAACGGCTTCGCATCCATGGGAATTTCCCTCCCCGCGGCCATCGTGGCAAAGCTGATTCACCCAAGCCGTAAGGTGGTCGCCCTGGCCGGTGACGGCGGTTTTCTGATGAACCTGCAGGACCTTGAGACCGCCGTCCGGATGAAGCTCAACATGGCCATCGTCATCTTCAATGATAGCAGTTACAATCTCATCAAATGGAAATCCACAAAAAAGTTCGGCACTTCTCACGGCGTCGAATTCACGAATCCCGATTTCATCAAAGTCGCCGATGGTTTCGGGGCTATCGGGTGGCGGCTCCGATCAATGGATGATTTCGATTCCATGCTCCGGGATGCCCTGACCAAAGAGGTGCCCGTCATTATCGACGTGCCTATCGATTATTCGGAGAATGATCTTATCTATAAGCTTCTCTAAACGCAAGCACCCTCGTTTATTATTGCGAGCTGTAGGCGAAGTAATCATGAATTCGTGCTCTGCACTCTAATGATTCGGATAAGACGAAAGAAAATCAACATATGCACCGCTCAAACCGTTTCTCGCAATGACACCAGGAGGTGAGGGCTGTCTTGTACAGAAACGAATATGTGTACTCATCATATCAAGATGTCGTTATGCAGTGATCAGCGCTTCTTGATAAAAACCTTTTTTAGTTAACAAGAATCCAACTTAAAGGAGAGAACGAACATGGTGAAAGCAGCGAAAAAAGGAGCGAAAAAGAAAGCGAGAAATATCATTGCAAGACCCAAGTCAAAGCCGGCAGCTTCCTCGAAGATACGGTCAAACGGCGAGTTTTCGGTGAAGACGGGAATCGAGATCACGGCCACCTTCCAGGACGCAATCGGGTTGACCGCTAAACTGGCTGCGGCCGTAGCTGCAGAAAACGTCAACATCCTTGCCGCAACGGGCTACTCGGCAAGCAGAGAACGACGGAATGCCACGTTTACTCTTATAGTGGACGATTTCGCCAAGGCGGAAAGAGCCCTCGAACGGATCGGGGCTGAGGAGATTCACGAATCGTCTGTCATTATGGTGGAGACGCCGAACAAGCCGGGATCGCTGGAGAAAATAGCAAAAATCATTGCCGACGCGAACATCAACATTTACTACTTCTACGCTACCACAAGTTCGGCCAAGACGGCAACCTCGGTGATTAAGACCGCTGATGATGAAAAGGCGATCAAAGCCCTGCGAAAGGTATAGAAAACCTTTGACATAGTGGTTTGAGTGTTTCGGGAATGCGCAGCGGTTTTCTTACTCGCGCCATAGCAAAGGGGACGTAGAGTACGTGATAGAGGTCATTAAAAAGCCGAAAGGGTATACAAAAGAGTTTTGCTGAGAGCCTTGCCTGAAAGCCGTAACCACAAAGAGTGTCAATTTCTCGGGAAATTTGCACTCTTTACTTTCGCTTTGTCAATCATACGGCAGCGGATTTCATGTCGCAACATGCATCGTTGAAGTCAGTTCCTAATAGTAATAATTATTATGTACCCCTGGGCATCAGTCAGCACAGCCAAAGAGTGACAGCGCCGCTATTTTGGCTCAGGGAAAGCAAGTGGTGCATGAGCACGGCAGGCATAACGCTGCAGGGAGGCCAAAAAATCCCGGTCACGCACCATCCTTCTGGGGGCATAGTTCCGGGGAACAGGTGTTATGAATAAACGAATTATTGTAAAATTCAATTGTAACATTTATTGTCAGTCAATTCGTCCTCTGAAAAGGGTCTTGACTATGATATTCTTCCTCCGTATAATGCGACTATGAAAGGTAAGATGCAAAAGAGAATTGCGCTTCTTATTGTTGCGATACTTTTCTTTCTCGCGCTTATCCCCGCCTTCTATCCTGTTGAGGACGAGGCCCTGTCCAAAGGCACCTCTGTTTACAGTGCCTACAGCCAGCTCTACACCGCATTTAATATCGCATGTGATTTTGACTGTCGTATCGGCTGGACAAGAAATTTTTCTACGCTCGACGCTTCATGGCATTTGCCGAGCGTTCTTCACTCATCGACTGAAACCCGTGCTCCCCCCGCTTAGGCACACCCCGATTTCCCGTTTCATATATCCAAGATAGACAGCGTAATTAGAGTTCGCCCCCTTCGCGTGGATCCACCACGATGGGAACCTGACAGTAGGGGTGTCGCCTCCCCTGCACATGATCCGTCCTCCGAAAAGGTGGGATGATTCCGGACATCTGTGCGCTGCCTTCGGTCTTCAAATCGACATGCATTTCACGGGAGTGAACAAATGCTGACACTTCAGGCCGAAGATTTCCGTAATGAAGTACTATATTGTAGCTCTTGTAAACGCAGCGTTAATGCCCGCATCGCCACATGGATCGACGCTTCCCGGACGCCCCGGGTAAAGACGCTCCTGTTGAACTGGGAATTTAATATGGTTATCTGTCCCCAGTGCGGGTACCGGCTGTATTCAGATTCGCCTTTTTTCTATGAAGATTTCGCGGAAGGGCTGCTTGTCGCTGTATTTCCGAGCATCCCCAATAACCACTTATCCGTTGAGGAACACATTAGACAAGAGTATGGCTACTATCCAACGCTCGAGTTTTTTTACGATATGACGCAGCTGTGGTTTTTGATCTATCTGCAGGAATATTACAAAACAAATGTGGACCTCCTCGTGGAGCCAATCTTCGGCGGGGGAGAAGAACGCCTACGGATGTTCCTGCGGTTTCTCAAAAAAGACCCGATGATGCTGACCATACGCGAGATGTTGACGAAATCATTCTTGGGGATCAAGACGAATGATGATCTTCAGAACGTACTCTGGTATGCGCTTGTTAAACTGGAGGGGATGTCGTCCGGTCTCTCGGAATCCTCGGGGCTTGTCCGGCCGGGAGCGAGGGGAGGTCATTCGAAGGCGGGGAGCCCACTTCGTAAGCCGCGGATGCGATCTCGCATCATGTAGCTAATCGGGGGCAAGATCTGTTCTGGTCATCGGCTGCATCCTCCTTGGAGGTGGATGGTCATGTATACGAAAAAATATGCCTCAGTTTTTATCGTCGTTCTAGTCGGATGCATCACGTATTTGCAGTATTCGACGATATCACCGGTCCGTACACTTCATAACATTTACCGGGAATTGTACTACATCCCCGTGTTTATCGGGGCTTTGACGTACGGCCTTGCGGGCGCCCTGCTGTCATACTTGTTGATCTTCTGCCTTTATCTCCCATACGTTATCATGACCTGGCCTGGCTCATTGCTGAATGAGACAAACCGATTGCTGCCGCTTTTATTGCAGGGACTGTTCGCAGCTATGGCCGGTTACCTCGTTGACCGAGATAGAAAGCACAGGACTCAATTGGAGAGGGACCGCTATCTTGCAGATGTCGGCCGCATTGCAACGGTCATTGTCCATGATCTGAAGAATCCCCTTATCGCTATCGAAGGATTTGCGAGGCGAATTAAGGAGGGCAGGGGGAATACTGATACCGCTGCCCAGGTGATCCTGAACTCATCCAGCAAGATGCAGAAGATCGTAACCAGCGTGCTTGATTTTTCCCGACCACTCCAGTTGGACCTTAAACAGGCGGATCTTAGGAACATCGTGAAGAACGCTGAAGAGTCATGCAGAATAAAATCGGAACAGAGGGAAGTGATTCTTTCAGCCGACCTACCCTCCGTTCCAATTTGCACGGGCGTCGACAGTTTTCACCTCGAGAGGGCTCTTGTCAATCTCATCGCGAATGCCATTGAAGCTTCAGGCAAAGAGCAAAGGGTCTCAATACTCCTGTCAGCGGGCAATACCATGGCAACAATCGTTATTACAGATAAGGGTTTAGGGATGGACAAGAAAATACTTGAGAATATTTTCGTTCCTTTTTATACGAAGAAACGCGATGGGACGGGGCTCGGTATGCCTATTGCAAAAAAGATTATTGAAGGACACCAAGGCGAAATCCATATTCGTAGCAAGCCCGGCCGAGGAACTGAGGTAGTCATAGAATTACCGCTTGATTTGAAAAGACAGGGAACATGAATAATAAGTACAGCAGGTCATTCCCGTTTTAGTCCTGAGATGGCAGCAAGGGTAGGCACACGCTTCTGAATGCAAGGTATGAATGCCCCAAAAGACAACATCCAATATTCCGAAACGCCGGCGAAACGCGAACCGACTTCAGCTGGAAAAAATACTTCTGAAAGGATATGCAGGACGAGGGCACGAGATACAGGAGGAATGTCATAATTCTCTGGATTGAACAAAAAAGAGTCATCGTCCAACACCACGAGACAGCAAGTTACTCTGTCGGCAACGGATGGCAAAATAAAAATGAAAAGAATTCTACATATAAGCGATTTACAGGTATTCTACCTGGCCATTGCCGCGATCTTTATTTTTACCGGTTTTATTTACAATTTTTTCTTCTTCAGACTGTTTCATATTAAGGTAGAACAGTTTTTTACCCTACAAGACTATCTCGCCTCTAGTATCGAGAAAGTATATCTCATCATCATTGCCATTCTGTTTGCTATCATGAGCAGTTACCTGGCTCGATACGTTATGCGTGAGAAGCAGAAATTCCAGTATCACCGGCTTGTGGCCGCACTGCTGTACTGTATTCCTTTTGTTATGTTCATGGCGGGAATGCTCATGCTAATTAAGTATAAGGAGCCCTCAGGATATTTTCTGTTGTCGTTCGCGATGTATGCCGGCGGTGACTACGTCCTCTTCAAAAAAATCTTCAAAGGCAACCACGATTCCTATTCTCGCTACTTTTATTTTACAGGGTTTATCCTGTACGTGTTATTGATAACCTCTACGATCGTCTATAATCGAGATTACGTGTTGCACGAACCGATGCACAGCTTGAAAAATTACCGTGTACATTTCGTCAGAGACGTCAGCATAAACCCGGATAACTGCATTATTCTTGAAGCAAACAGCAATTACTTTTTTTTCTATGACGAGAGTCTAAACAAGGCGTACGTTATCCCGAAAGACGGCATCTCCTATATAGAAGCCAATAGATGATATTGCTGTGGAAATTGTGATCTCTGTTCCATATGAAATGCGACGAATCATTACTGGTCATGGAATGGGGTAAACTTAAAGTAAACGTACTTTACTCGTTTTTATCCAAGGCACATTGAACCGACCGGTAGCCAAGGCGATGCAAAATCGAGTTACTCAGAGCAGGCTTTATGGGAAAGTCAAAAAATCAAAAGGATTATAATCCATGGAGGTTACACCATGAACCGTGTCCAGTCCTGTCCCGTATCAAAACTTGATAAAATACTTGTAGCAACAGACCGTTCGATGTTTAGCGAGGGTGCGTTGACCGCGGCGATAACTTTCGCGAAGCACTGTTCGAGCAAACTCTATGTCATGACGGTTGTGGAAAAAAATCCGGAATATGAGACCGCCGGTGCGGAGCTTCTGCAGAAAGAAACCGAGGAAGCCGCCCGATACCTTGCATCCCTCAAGGTGAGGGCGTTGGAAGAAATACCATCCTGCGAGACGATTTTGCGTCGTGGGGACAGCGCCTCCCGGCTTATTGTTGAAGAGGCGGTGCAAAAAGAAATCGATATGATCGCAGTCGGGAGACGCGGCCGCAGCGGATTGGAGAAGGTCCTCCTCGGCAGTGCAGCCGCAAAAGTCATCGGGCATGCGCCGTGCAAAGTCCTGGTCGTTCCCCGCGCAGCACGGATCGGGTACAAGAATATTTTGGTTGCAACGGACGGATCGGAGCACGCCAACACGGCGGGAACAGACGCAATTGAAGTTGCAAAACGCACTGGAAGTCGCCTGATGGTAATTTCCGTGGTTCCCTCGGAAGACCAGAAGGGAAAAGCGCGGGCGAATGTCGGTGATATAGCGCTGGCAGCGCAGCAGGCTGGGGTTCACGCCGAGAAGATAGCCCTTGCCGGAAAACCCCATGAAGTAATAGTCGAGACCGCAAAAAGCATGGGCGTCGATCTGATCGTCATGGGTGCGTACGGGAAAACAGGGCTCAGGAGACTCCTGATGGGCAGTACGACGGAAAAGGTGATTGGCCTGGCACCCTGCGCCATTCTCGTCGCAAAAAGAGCCTCCTGAAGGGGAAAAGGCCGGAATGGATTTAAAATTGAGAAGTACCTCCGACTATAAGGGCCTCTCCTGGGAAGAATCGCTTCAGCGCCTGGAGACATCCAGGGACGGCCTTACTCAGTCTGAAGCCGTAAAACGGCTCGCGATATTCGGGCATAATGAAATAGCGGAAAAAAAGAAGAACTCGTTTCTTGAATTCTTGCTACGCTATTGGGGCCCCATGCCGTGGCTGCTGGAGCTGGCAATGGGACTATCGTTCTTACTGCATCATACCCTTGAAGGAATCATTATCTTCGTGCTGCTCACGGTAAACGCCGTCATAGGCCACCTTCACTCGCGCGGTTCACAAAGAGCGGTTGAGCTCCTCAAAAAAAAGCTGGCAATCAGGGCGAAGGTATTGCGGGACGGGAAATGGGGAATGCAAGAGGCAAGAGAGCTCGCTCCTGGAGACATTATCGCCATCGGGCTCGGGGACATCGTGCCGGCTGATGCTAAAGTCGTAGACGGCGAACTTTCGGTCGACGCATCGGCTTTGACCGGAGAATCCCTCCCGGTCGAGATACGTGAATCGGACATTATTTACTCGAGCGCCGTCATCCGCAGAGGAGAGGCGAGGTGCGTCATAATCAATACCGGCGTAAATACGTTTTTCGGAAAAACCGCGGAACTAGTCAAGATAGCCAAGCCCAAGTCCCATCAGGAAGCAGTGATGATGGCGATTGTCAAATACATGATGATTCTTGGAGTAAGCGCGCTGATCCTGGTGCTGGCGTACGGCCTGCTCGCGAATTTACACGAACACCTCGTCACCGTGCTGACGCTGGCAGTGATCTTCCTCATGGGCGCAGTCCCCGTAGCTCTTCCAGCCGTGCTCACTATCGTTCAGGCTGTGGGAGCAATGGATCTTGCACGGAAGGGCGCGCTGGTGACCAGGCTCGATTCGATCGAGGACGCGGCTTCCATCGATGTTCTCTGTGTTGATAAAACAGGGACCATAACGCAGAACAAGTTGGCCGTGAGCGATGCCGTTTGGTTTTCCGGATATCGGAAGGCAGATGTTATCGTCACGGCAGCATTGGCATCCCAGCGGGAAGGCATGGATCTCATAGACAGCGCGGTCCTTGAATATGCAAAAACCGCGGGCGTTGATCTCAAGCCCTACCGTCAACTCTCGTTTAAGCCCTTCGACCCATCCATCAAGAGAACAGAGGCGGTCATCGAAGCCCAAGGAAGGCGCTTCAAAGCTGTAAAAGGCGCGGCCCAGGTGGTCATATCCCTATGTCGGGGTATGGATCATGAGACAAAGCAGAAAGCAAGCGGAATGATAGAAGAGTTTTCCCGGAACGGATTCAGAACATTGGCGGTCGCACGGTCGGAAGGTGACGGTCCGGATGAGTTCAAATTAATCGGATTGCTTCCGATGGCTGACCCGCCCAGGCCGGAATCAAGAAACATGATCAAACGGGCGCGAACGCTGGGAATCAAGCCGATCATGCTTACGGGCGATAATATGGCCATAGCAAAAGAAATGGCCTTCCAGGTAGGGATCGGGAGTAACATTATCCGGATGGCGGACATGCAGGGATTGAGCGAAGACGAACAGGTCCGCATCGTAGGAGAAAGCGACGGATTCGCGGAGATCTATCCCGAGGACAAGTACAAAGTCGTGAAACTCCTGCAGTCGCGGGGACACATGGTGGGAATGACCGGAGACGGGGTGAACGATGCTCCGGCACTCAAGCAGGCGGAGATGGGTATCGCGGTGAGCAACTCGACCGACGTGGCAAAAGCCTCCGCAAGCGTAGTCCTGACGGAACCGGGGATCAGCGTGATCATCGATGCGGTGACCATAAGCAGGCAGACTTACCAGCGGATGCTCACCTGGGTCCTCAACAAAGTCACGAAGGTCATTGAATTCGTCGGGTTGATCACCCTGAGCTTCTTCTGGCTCCACGATATCGTGCTCTCTTTGCTTGGTATGTCGCTGCTCGTGTTCGCAAACGATTTCGTGACCATGTCCCTGGCAACCGATAGGGTGACCTCTACGCCCAATCCGAACAAATGGGACGTCAGGAACATTACGCTGGCTTCGCTGGTTCCCGCCATGCTCCTCATTGTGGAGGGCTTACTCGTCATTTCGATGGGGAAAAATTATTTTCATCTTGAATGGAAACAACTACGCACGCTGGTCATGCTGAACCTGATATTCAACAGCCAGTTCAGGGTGTTGATCGTGCGGGAGAGGCGGCATTTCTGGTCATCGTGGCCGGGCCGGGAATTGCTGCTCCTGAGCATGGCGACTATCATCGGATTTGCGCTCCTGGGTGTTTACGGCATCATTGTTCCTCCCCTTCCCCCTTATCTTGTCCTCACGGTACTGGGCTTCTCGATAGTCTTTACGCTCGGCATAGACTTTCCTAAATACTATTTGTTCAGGAAATTCGGATTGTAGCACTACGGGCGCCCGCGTACGTAATTAACTTTCGAGAGCTTCCGGAATATCTGTTAAAATAAAAGGAGTCTAATCCAGCTCAAGGAGGCTGTAAAGATGGCATTGGGAAATGCTTGTTTTTTCATAGATCTATCTGCGGCATCCGGTGCGATTTTGCAGTGCATCGTGAATTAAACCGCCAAAAGGGTTATGTGGCCAGCAGGCTCTTGTTTGACGCGACCTTTGAAAGGGAAATCGGGGCCCTCATAGCCATGTACGGTTTCCTAATCACGCCCATCGGCAGGAATACGCGCCTTGAATGGGTGTCGCCACATCATGTGGATCGTGGTTCAATAACGTCGCCAAGAGAGGGTCGGATCGAATGATGCAGAGGCGAGAAGACATTGTATAACGGCAGTGTGATCCGGAGAACTCTGGTGAACCATTCGAACGAAATTGTGTTCCTATTCGATGTAGACAACACATTGCTAGATAACGACATGGTGGAAATGGACCTTCGACGCCACCTTGAAAGAGAATTCGGGGCCGAAAGCAAAAACCGGTATTTTGCCATCTTGGAAGAGCTGCGAACCGAGCTCGGTTATACGGACTACCTGGGCGCTCTGCAGCGTTACCGCCTCGAAAAGCAGCGCGATCATCGGCTCCTGCTGATGTCATCATTCCTTGTAGATTATCCGTTTGCCGACAGACTGTATCCGAAATCACTGGAAGTCCTTACACACGTTCAAGCATGGGGGCCGGCAGTGATTCTGTCTGACGGCGATGTTGTTTTTCAGCCGCGTAAAGTCCAGAGATCGGGCTTGTGGAACGCCGTTGAGGGGCGCGTTCTCATCTATGTTCACAAAGAACGTATGCTGTCCGACGTGGAGAAGCGCTATCCAGCGAGACACTATGTAATGGTGGATGACAAGCTGCGTATTCTCGCCGCCATGAAAAGTATCTGGGGCGGCCGGTTGACGACGGTCTTTCCACGCCAGGGCCATTATGCGCTCGACCAAAGAAATGCCGATGCCTATCCGCGGGCCCAAATAACCGTCGAGCGGATTGGGGATCTCGTGCATTACGACTTAGCCGCGCTTCTCGGCACCGCCGGGAAACAATAGAACGGCAGAGCCAGGTGGGTGGCCCTTACGGAGCGTTGCGGCCGGGGAAGGATATGTGCGATCGAAAAATATCGCTTTCTCATCAATTGTCAGAAAGTGGTCAATCCGTTGAGGAGTGGACGATTCCGGCTCCAGGGGGACAGCTTTGAACATAAGCAATCATGCGGGCAAGCCCGCGGAACCATCAATGCTGGTAAACGTGCCGAAGCTGGTCTCGGCCTACTACACCGAGGCACCGGATCCCTCAGTGCAGGGACAGCGGGTCTCGTTCGGCACCTCGGGACACCGCGGTTCTTCTCTGAAAAAAACTTTCAATGAAAAACACATTCTTGCCATCACCCAGGCTATTTGCCTTTATCGCCAAGAGAAAAAAATAGACGGCCCGCTGTTTCTCGGCATGGACACCCACGCGATCTCCGTGCCTGCTTTTGTCAGCGCCCTTGAAGTTCTGGCGGCCAATGGGGTGGAGGTCATGATCGCGGAGAAAGAGGAATACACTCCTACCCCCGTCATCTCCCACGCAATTCTCACGCATAACCGCGACCGCACGAAAGGACTCGCGGATGGCATCGTGATTACGCCTTCCCATAATCCGCCCGATGACGGAGGCTTCAAGTACAATCCCCCCACTGGTGGTCCGGCGGAGCCGGACATCACCGGCTGGATCGAGGTGATGGCGAACGAGTTTCTTGCCAATGGCCTAACACGTGTAAGAAGAATGCCGTATGAGAAGGCGATTCGTGCCGGTACGACGCACCGGCACAATTATCTTGATTCCTATGTAAACGATCTAGGCAACGTGATCGACATGGAGGTTATTCGAGAGGCAAATATCAGTCTGGGCGTTGACCCTCTCGGCGGCGCCGGGGTCCACTACTGGCCTCTAATCGGCGAACGATATGGTTTGGATCTGACCGTAGTAAACGACGTCATTGATCCCACGTTCCGTTTCATGACCTTAGATTGGGACGGCAGGATACGAATGGATCCTTCGTCGCCTTATGCAATGAAGCGGTTAATCGGGCTGAAAAACCGGTTCGATGTGGCCTTTGCCTGCGACACCGACCATGATCGGCACGGGATTGTCACCAGAAACGAAGGGCTGCTTCCGCCCAATCACTATCTTTCTGTAGCCGTCTACTACCTTTTTCAACACCGGCCGAACTGGCGTAAGGAAGCGGCTGTCGGCAAGACGGTGGTGAGCAGCCGAATGATTGATCTCGTCACTGCGAAGCTCGGCAGAAAACTCTACGAAGTTCCCGTAGGTTTCAAATGGTTTGTCGACGGCCTGCTTGACGGTTCTCTCGGGTTCGGCGGCGAAGAGAGCGCGGGCGCGTCCTTCCTCCGTCGAGACGGGAGCGTCTGGACGACTGACAAGGACGGGATCGTCCCGGCCCTCCTCGCGGCGGAGATTACGGCGCGGATGGGCCGCGATCCCGGCAAGATCTATCGTGAGCTTACCGCCGAGTTCGGAGAACCACTCTACGACCGGATCGAAGCGCCGGCAACCCCGGCGCAAAAAGAGATCTTGAAAAAACTCTCTCCGAGCCAAGTTACGTCGACCGTTTTGGCGGGGGAGAAGATAGAGAGCATTTTCACCCTGGCGTCCGGCAACAACGTTCCAATAGGGGGGTTAAAGGTGATAGCAAAAAGCGGATGGTTCGCGGCACGACCGTCGGGGACAGAGGACATCTATAAGATATACGTAGAAAGCTTCCTCGGCAAGGACCATTTGCATCGCATCCAGGAGGAAGCGCAGACGATTGTCAGCGATGCACTGGCGGCGTCTCCATAGCGGCCAGGGATTCCGTCGCGGACATAGCCCAAGTACCGGTCAGGCAAATAGTCTGTTCCGAAAACATCCTGACGTTCGTCGAGATAGCAGAAGGTGTGGGAAACCGCGGCATTCTTCACACGAATTTACAAGTCCACGTACACGCATAGGGCCGCATACGGACTGGAGTTAGCAGAATGACGAACCAGTCATCCATGAAAACAGAGAACGCAAGCGTTTTGACAATCAACGGCGGCTCGTCGAGCATCAAGTTCGCGCTGTATCGGACAGAGGACCCGCCGGAACGGTCGATGTACGGAAAGGTTGACCGCATTGGCTTGCCCGGTACTTACCTGACTTTCACCGATCTGACTCGGAATCAGCGGGACAGCCTCGGCATCAAAGCCTCCGATCACCGGTCGGCGGCGAATGTCCTGATCGATTGGCTCGAAGCGCGGATTGGCTTTGCTTTCGTCACGGCTGTGGGACACCGTGTGGTCCATGGCATGAAACATACCGAACCCGAGCGTATCACACAGGAACTGCTGGATGAACTGCATCGCATCAGGCCGTATGACCCGGACCATCTGCCTCGAGAAATCGAGCTGATCGAGGCGTTTCGCCGGCGATATCCTCAACTGCCTCAAGTGGCCTGCTTTGACACAGCATTTCATCGCACCATGCCACGTGTTGCCAAGTTACTGCCAATCCCGCGTCGTTACGAGGCAAGGGGCGTCGAACGCTATGGCTTCCACGGCCTGTCCTATGCCTATCTCGTAGAAGAACTCGCTCGTGTCGCAGGCACAAAAGTAGCTCGCGGCCGCGTGATCCTGGCGCACCTCGGCAACGGTGCAAGTCTTGCTGCTGTTCGCGACGGCAAAAGCATCGACACCACTATGGGCTTCACGCCGACTGCGGGACTGATGATGGGTACCCGAACTGGTGATTTGGATCCCGGGGTTGCGTGGTACTTGATGCGAACCGACAACCTGACACCCAAACAATTCAGCAATCTTATCAATAATGAATCGGGACTCCTCGGCATTTCTGAAACCAGTTCCGACATGCGTGATTTGCTTGACCGCCAGGAGGACGATGTTCGCGCCGCTGAAGCGGTCGCGCTGTTCTGCTATCAGGCCAGAAAATGGATCGGTGCATTTGTCGCGGCGCTCGGCGGACTGGACACGCTGGTATTCGCGGGCGGTATCGGGGAGAACTCTCCGGAAGTACGGGTCCGGATCTGCGATGGACTGGAATTTCTGGGGATCGAACTCGAAGCAAAACAAAACGCGGTTAATGCGGATGTGATTTCCACGAAAACAAGCCGGGTCTCCGCCCGCGTCATTCATACGAACGAGGAGTGGATGATTGCTAAAACGGTCTGTCGCATTTTGGGTCTTGCCAGTGAAAGGGAACATGATCATGAAAACAAAAAAAGTGTCTAAGACGAACATTGTCCGGACGTTAAAAAGAGGGTTTGAGGAAAACTTCGCCGTGAAAACAGAAAAGATGACGGTCGCGCGTAAGCCATTGTCGCTCGATCTGCTCCGAAGGATAAACGCCTATTGGCGGGCTGCCAACTACCTGTCGGTCGGCCAAATCTATCTCTATGACAATCCGATGCTAAAAAAACCGTTAAAATTGGAACATATCAAACCGCGACTGCTGGGCCATTTTGGAACGACGCCCGGCCTGAACCTTATTTATGTTCATCTTAATCGGGTCATCAAGCGGTATGACCTGAACATGATTTATATCACGGGCCCTGGACATGGCGGGCCGGGATTGGTGGCCAACACTTATCTGGAAGGCACATACAGTGAGTTGTATCCGGACATATCCCAAGACGAGCAGGGCATGAAAAAGCTCTTCACCCAATTCTCTTTTCCCGGCGGCATTCCCAGTCACGCAGCACCGGAAACACCTGGTTCCATTCATGAAGGCGGAGAACTCGGTTATTCTTTATCGCATGCGTATGGCGCTGCATTCGACAATCCCAATTTGATAGTTGCCTGCGTGGTGGGCGATGGCGAGTCAGAAACCGGCCCGCTGGCTACTAGTTGGCACTCAAATAAATTTTTAAATCCCATTACTGATGGGGCTGTGCTGCCGATTCTACATTTGAACGGCTACAAGATAGCCGGTCCCACCGTGCTGGGCCGCATCAGTCACAAAGAATTGGATCAGCTTTTCCGAGGTTACGGTTACACGCCGTATTTTGTTGAGGGAGACGACCCTATGAAGGTCCATCAACGACTGGCCGCGACCCTCGATACAATCATTACAGAGATTAAAGACATTCAGAGTAGGGCACGAACAAAGGGATTCAAGGAGCGTCCGCAGTGGCCCATGATAATCCTGCGCACACCGAAAGGCTGGACTTGCCCGAAGGTCGTTGATGGATTGACCATCGAGGGTACCTTTCGCGCGCACCAAGTGCCGATTACAGATTTTGCAGCAAAACCCAAGCATCTAAAAATATTGGAACAATGGATGAAGAGCTATAGGGCTGAGGAGTTATTTGACAAAAGCGGCAAGCTCATTCCCGAACTGGCGGACCTATCCCCCGAAGGAGAGCGGCGTATGGGAGCGAACCCCCATGCGAATGGAGGCCTTCTCCTTAAAGATTTGAGGTTGCCGGATTTCCGCGATTACGCTGTCAAGGTGCCGAAGCCTGGCGTCGTGGAAGCAGAATCAACGCGAGTCCAGGGAGTGTTTATCCGTGATGTGCTCAAGCTCAACGCCGAGGCCCGCAACTTCCGCATCTTCAGTCCGGACGAAACCGAGTCGAACCGCTGGAGCAGCCTCTTCGAGATTACGAACCGTTGCTCAACCGCAGAAGTTCTGCCCACTGACGACCATGTCTCACCCGATGGCCGAGTGATGGAAATGTTGAGCGAGCATCAGTGCGAGGGCTGGCTCGAAGGCTACTTGCTGACAGGCAGACACGGTTTTTTCTCGTGCTACGAGGCGTTTATCCACATCGTCGATTCGATGTTCAACCAGCACGCAAAGTGGCTCAAGGTGGCGAGCCACATCCCGTGGCGGCGTCCGATTGCTTCCCTGAATTACCTGCTTTCCTCACACGTTTGGCGACAAGACCACAATGGCTTCAGTCACCAGGACCCAGGCTTTATCGACCACGTGGTGAACAAGAAGGCGGAAATCATCCGCGTTTACCTGCCGCCAGACGCCAACACCCTGCTGTCGGTCACCGACCATTGCCTGCGCAGCCGCAATTACGTCAATGTTATCGTCGCGGGAAAACAGCCGGAGCTCCAATGGCTGGAAATGGATGCGGCCATCAAGCACTGCACTACCGGGCTAGGCATCTGGGAATGGGCCAGCAACGACGAGGGCGGTGACCCCGATGTGGTGATGGTTTGCTGCGGTGATGTACCAACCTTGGAGACGCTGGCCGCTGTCGAGATCCTGCGACAGCACTTTCCGGAGCTGAAGATCCGCGTTATCAACGTCGTGGACTTGATGACGCTCCAGCCGCAGAGCGAGCATCCCCACGGCTTGAACGATAAAGACTTTGATGTCCTCTTCACCAAGGACAAGCCCATCATCTTTGCCTTCCACGGCTATCCCTGGTTGATTCATCGTCTGACCTATCGTCGGACTAATTACAAGAATCTCCATGTACGTGGGTACAAGGAAAATGGAACGACCACGACGCCCTTCGACATGGTCGTGTTGAACGATCTCGATCGATTCCACCTGGCTGGCGACGTGATCGACCGCGTGTCAGGGTTGGCTTCAAGGGCCGCTTACGCCAAACAGTTTCTTCGCGACAAACTGCTGGACCACAAAACATACATCGCCAAGTACGGCCAAGACATGCCGGAAATCCGCAACTGGAAGTGGAATACAGATACCACCAGCAAGCGCGTGTGAACGTCTGTTTTATAATCAAGCATCACGTGCTGTTGTCCTTGGCCTCTCAAGAAACGACAAAGTCCCGTTTCGCAGGATGACGGAAAAAAAAGCATAGGGGATACCTTTATTTATACTGTTGAGATTAAATTGTCAGAAAAGTCACGTGGCATATAAAATTCGATTTGAAAAGAATTTGATATCAGAATCTTGCTGTTTTAAGCGATTTCATGCCAGTTTTTAAGCTGCGGCGACACCCGTGCCTGTCCCGATCTGGAGGCACGGCGCGTCCAGTGCAACAGAAACGGGAACATTAAACAGGAAAGCCATCATTGGCAAGGACGCAACAGGTAGCCACAGACCTAAATGTGAATGCCAAAGATTTGAGAGAATTTAATTGTGACTCTGGCGGGCGATCAAACAGTAGCCGTTTCAAGAAAGAAGAAAATGTCAACTTTCTGAACAAGTAACTATGAACAATCTGACAAGAAAAACTATACTCGGATATCTGCAGCTTATCATCGGCTTAGGAATTATGCTTTTCGCTCCCGGAGGGACGTTCGATTTCTTGCAGGCATGGGCCTACTTGCTTGTGTTTGCGTTATCGACGGCACTGATCACCGCGTATTTACGGAAGAAAGATCCGCAACTCCTGGTGCGTCGAGTGAAAGCGGGTCCGGCTGCCGAGAAAGTAAAGATCCAAAAACGCATACAATTCTTTGCAGCCATAGCGTTCATTGGCATGTTCATTCTTGCCTCGCTTGATCATCGCTTTTCATGGTCGGATGTCCCGCTCTCCATCGTGATCACCGGTGACGTGCTTGTAATGTGCGGGTTTCTAATCATCTTCGTCGTTTTCAAGGAGAATACGTTTTCCGCCGCGATCATAGAAGTAGCCACTGGTCAAAAGGTTATTTCAACGGGGCCGTACGCGATAATTCGACATCCTATGTATTTAGGAGCGCTCGTCATGCTTTTTGGCACGCCGCTTGCGCTCGCATCCTGGTGGGGACTCCTTATGTCTTTTTCCATCGCGTCAGTGATTGTCTGGCGGATTCTCGAGGAAGAAAAATTCCTTTCGATACATTTGCCGGGGTATTCGGACTACAAAAAGAAAGTGCCGTGCCGGCTCGTACCATTTGTGTGGTGATGGCAAAATTAATTTAGCATGAAAGAATGACGTAGACGTGGATATTCAATATTTGGGAGATCACCAAGAAGTAATCCCGGTTCTTGCTGGCTGGATATATGACGAGTGGTCATATCTGTATCCCGAGATGACGCTAGAAGAGGTCGTAACTTTGTTGCGCGAGAGGATTAATAAAGAAAAACTCCCTCTTACTCTGGTGGCCTTTGAGGCGGGAGAACCTGTCGGTACGGTATCCCTGAGGACATTTGACATGGAGACGAGAAGAGACCTGTCGCACTGGCTTACGAGCTTATACGTGGTCGAGCCATTCAGGAGAAGGGGAATTGGCACAAGTTTGGCAAAGGCTGCGGAGAATAAGGCCACCGAATTAGAAATATGCAAACTGTTTCTGTTTACAACTGATGTCAATCTTCCTGCACTATTCTATTCAAAATTAGGCTGGATCGTAAAAGAGAAAACAATATATCACTCGTGTCCGGTTCTAATTATGGAGAAAGACTTGTGCCGCAAATAGAGATTAGGATCAATGCATGACGAGAATCAAAGCTTCCCTGACGTGGACAAATTTAATGTGATCGCTATAAAAATGAATATCTTCCCCTCCACGAATCATGGAAGTGTGAGCTGATAAACGAGTGTCCCCGTTTCATGTAGAATAAATTCGACCACAGTAAATTTGTTTGCATTTGAGTACGGATGCGATTTTTTACATGGACAACGCTCAAAGATTAACCGCCATTCAAGTATTCAAAATATTCTTGAGACTCGGCCTGACGTCGTTTGGTGGTCCGGTAGCGCATCTCGGATACTTTCGCGACGAGTTTGTCGCTTGACGCAGATCCCTGAGCGAGGATGCTTATGCCGATCTAGTCGCCCTGTGCCAGTTTCTTCCGGGACCTGCCAGCAGCCAGGTGGGGATCGCAATCGGAATTTCCCAGGCTGGCATCCGAGGTGCGTTGGCGGCATGGGCGGGTTTCACACTGCCATCGGCATTTGCGCTGATCATGTTCGGATATGGCATTAGCACTTTGCACAGTGCTGTGGCCCACGCGGGTTGGTTCCATGGATTGAAGGTTGTTGCGGTTGCAGTTGTGGCTCTCGCAATCCGGGGAATGGCAAGGTCATTAACTCCCGACCGGCCCCGTGGCACAATAGCCATACTTGCGGCTATGCTTGTGCTGGTCTGGCCCAGCGCGTGGGCACAGATACTTGCGATTCTGGCCGGTGGGCTGTTCGGGCTGCTCTTTTTGAGGACAGATACTGTATCCAGCCATTCAGCCTTGCACATTCCGATCGCTCGTGCCACGGCAGTTTCCTGTATCTGCCTGTTTGTTGTATTGCTCCTCGGGCTTCCTATCCTTTCGGGTTTCGTTCACAGTCATACGATCGCGTTAATCGACAGTTTTTACAGAACGGGCTCCCTGGTCTTTGGCGGCGGACATGTTGTTCTTCCCCTATTGCAGACAGCGGTCGTTTCCCCGGGATGGGTAAGCAAAGATCTGTTTCTGGCTGGCTATGGAACTGCTCAAGCAGTGCCTGGGCCCCTGTTCACTTTTTCCGGCTATCTCGGATCGGTCATGCAACCTGCGCCAAGTGGCTGGATCGGCGGGACTATCTGCTTGCTATCCATTTATGTGCCGTCGTTCCTGCTCCTCATGGGGATTCTCCCGTTCTGGGAGGTGCTGCGGAAAAAAGGGGCTATTCGATGTGTCCTGATGGGCGTCAATGCGGCAGTCGTAGGGCTGCTTCTTGCGGCATTCTATAACCCCGTCTGGACGAGCGGCATCCTGTCCGCAAACGATTTTATCTTGGGGCTGCTCGCCTTTGGTCTTCTTTCGCTCTGGAAGACCCCCCCTTGGGTAGTGGTGACAATAATGGTCCTAGGTGGAGCATTTGTTTCGATACTGTAATATATAACACGCAATTCTTCTCCCTACGACATCCTTGGAGAATTGATCCTAGGTGCATAGTAAAACTGGACGGTTGAACTCTTGCTCACGCATGCCCTCTGCTGGGTGCGACGCATCGGGAGGAGGGCAAATGGGTGTTGAGGTTCCCTTTGTTTTTTGGAGACTACAACTCAAACATCCTCTCGCCCTAAACGTATTTTTTTACATATACTTGTCCACTTGTATGACAGATTTTTATTGCAATGCCCCGCAGTTCGCTGCGGGATCACCTCCTGTGTTAAGCGCTGAGTGTGAAAGAGCAAGCTGAAGTAAACAAAGAACATCATTGTGCGGGGTCAATTCGCTATCATGTCGTATTTCCCGTGAACAACAGAAAAGCCCCTTTAGATCAAGATGTGGTGGACATAATCAGAAAGTCAGCGATAGGAATTCAAGAAAGATATGAAATAGAAATACGCGGATGAGCATGGAGATATGCGTTGAACCTATATCATATCGCCAGGGAAGCCGAAAGGCGAATGAAGGCCGTTGAAGTTACTTTAGGTTTTTTAGGATCTCCCGCAGCTTGTTGGTCGGGGATGTTCATCTGCAGGAGCTTATACTGCGCGGTATGCGGTTTTAAACCGCACTATCTACTCCAGCGTTGTGTGGAAGCGGCGGAAGCTGGCAATGACGCTTACCACTGCTATGATCGCAAGATACACAATATGGGTGACGACATAGTCTATTTCTCCGCCTTTGAGCATAATGTTGCGGAGAAGGCCCATGTAGTGGGCGAGCGGGTCGAAGAAGGAAAGCCACCGGATGCTATCGGGCATATTTTCGAGAGGAAACATTATTCCCGACAACATGATCATCGGAAAGTTGAATAGAAGCCCGGCAAGTGTCGCCTGCTGCTGGTTCTTGCAGAAAGTGGAAACCAGTGTCCCAAACGCTACGGCAGTGCAGACAAAGGCGAAGGCCGCGATGAACAAGGCAATCAAAGAACCGCGCATAGGGACATGGAAGGCGAACACCGCCACCCCCAGAATCAATGGCACATTGGACATTCCCAAGAGGACGTAGGGGATCGTCTTGCCATAAATGACTTCGGACCGTGATACGGGCGCTGAGATCAGCATCTCGAACGTCCCCATCTCCTTTTCCCGGACGATGGATACATTGGACAGCACCATCGTCGAAATGAGCATGAGCATGCACATAACGCCGGGGACCAGGAAGATCGACGTTTCGAGCGCAGGGTTGAAGAGCACGCGCGTGCTCACCTGGATGGGAGGAGCGGGCCGAGTGAATTTAAGATCATCCATAACTGTCTGCTGAACGATGTTTTGCAGATACGCTTCGATGGACTGGGCCTCGATCACGTTTGTGGCGTTCACAAGAAGCTGCAGGTTTGCGTCTCCGCGTCCAAGTGCGCGTGTGAACCCGCCGGGAGGCGGAACGAGTACGGCATCGGCGTTATCCGCTTCGATCATGGTGTAGGGGTCCTGTTCTTTACTCCTCGCAGGGACAAACCATTTTCCAGCAATGCTTCGCTCGTAGATGTCACGCAAGACGGTGTCTTTGGAATCGAACACTGCCGCAAGCCGGATGTTCTTGACCTCGTTCGAAAGGGCGACGCCAAAGAGCGTGAGCTGGATCACGGGCATTACGAAGAGCAAAATCCGCATCCTGGGGTCCCGGAGGGTCTGAACCAGTTCCTTTTTTATGAATCCGATGAGAGTCCGGCTCATGGCTCGAGATCCCTCTTAAACCGACGCGTTGCCAGAAATATCATGAGTGCGCAGAAAAAAGCGAGAGCAAGGAACGGCCCACCGAGTTCGATCAAGCTCGACCCCTTCAAGAACGTGTCTCGGGCGATCAGCATGAACCAGCGTGCTGGCAGGATCATTGTGAAGTACTGAAAGAACGGGGGCATGCTCGCGATGGGGAAGATAAAGCCGGACAGCAGGTTCGATGGCAGATAACCGGACATCATGGCAAACTGCATAGCGATTGTCTGTTTGCGTGTTACCACAGAGATGAGAAGCCCCTGAGCAAGATACGTTACGAGGAAGAGCAGGCAGCCCAAGCCAAAGACCCAGAGGCTTCCCACAAAGGGGACGCCGAATACGGTCCTGGCAATGGCATACACAAATACCACACCGATAATCCCGAGGACTCCGTAGGGAGCAAGCTTCCCGACGATGATTTCGAGCGGCTGCACGGGTGTGGACAGAAGCAGCTCCATAGAGCCGTTCTCCCACTCGCGGGCTACGGTGAGCGCGGTCAGCAGAATCGAGAGGATCGACATGACTACGACGGTAAGTCCGGGAATTACGAACCACTTGCTATTCAGCTCGGGATTGAATAAAAACCTTGTCCGCACCTCATAGGGCGGAGTCGGATCAAATTCTCCGATCCGTTGCGAGGCTATATTCTGGATGCTGCTCACGTACCCCAGCACGGGGCCGACGGTCGAGTTGTCGGAACCGTCGATTAGGATCTGTGCTTCAGCGCCTCTGCCGGCGAAGAGGTCCTTTTCAAAACGCGGGGGAATAATCAGTGCTGCTCGTGCGTGTTCTGCCGACACATCGGTAACGGCATCATGGGGCGAAGCTACGCGATGGATCAGGAAGTAATCAGAGCTTCCAAAGGCATCCAGAAATCTCCGGGAACTCTGCGTCCCGTCCGAATCGCTCACCGCAAGGGCAACGTTCTTCACGTTGAACTCGATGGCAATGCCGAACATGACCACCATCAAGACGGGCAATAGCAGCGCGGCCCCGAGGGTCGTGGGGTCCCGAAGAATGTGATAGACTTCTTTCCTTGCCACCGCAAGAGCTCTGCGCCAGACAAAATTTTTCATACGGTCTTTCTCTCCACGGTCTGAATGAACACATCTTCGAGCGATGGCTTGACTTTTCGGATCGAGAATTTCTTTTCGAAGTCGCCTCTCGCGGTTTCCCATTCAGCTTCGCTTTTGATCGCGGCATGAAACCGGAGGCCGTAGGGTTCGAAAAACAGAAATGCTTCATGGTGGGCCATTGCGGAGACTTCGGCAAAGCTGAGCGATTCCCGGGGATCAAACTCGAACATGGGTGTTGAAAAGGTTGCGGTTTTGAGCCTCTCCGGTGAATCGAGCGCGATGATCCTGCCTTCCCGCATAAGAGCGATCCGTCCACACTGTTCCGCTTCGTCCATGTAATGGGTCGTTACGAAGACCGTCTTGTTCCTCTCTGAAAGCTTCCGAATGAGCCGCCAGAAACGGTCCCGCGACGCAGGCGAAACACCTGCCGTGGGCTCGTCGAGGAAGATGATTTCCGGGTCGTGCAGAAGCGCTGCAGCGAGCGATACCTGCTGCTTCGTCCCTCCGGACAGGTCGCGGACGAGGGTACCGAGGGGCCTGTCGAAAGAGATAAAGTCGAACAGTTCCTTGCGCCGTAGTTCATACGTTGCTCTGTCCAATTTGCGAAGACTTGAGATGAAGTTCAGGTTTTCCTCGACCGTCATATCATTGTAGAGCGTAAATTTCTGGGACATGTACCCGACCTTGGACTTTACCGCCTTCTCGTTGTGATCGAACCTGATCCCACCAACGCTCACTGACCCTTCGGAAGGCAGCAGGAGTCCGCAGAGCACGCGGATTGTGGTCGTCTTGCCCGCGCCGTTTGCGCCCAAAAATCCGAATATCTCGCCGCGCCGAACGGTGAATGAAATCCGGTCTACGGCAACGAAATCGCCGAACCGCACCGAGAGGTTGCCCACCTCCACGGCCAAGTCATCCATGGGTATTTCTCCGGAGGAAGAGTTCATCAAAGCTTGACACTCCCTCTGCTGCCAGGAGCTCCCGGGGCTCCCCTGCTGCAACCAATTTGCCACTCTCGAGAAGATGAACGCGTCCGCACCGCTCCGCTTCATCCATATATGCGGTGGTCACAAGAATCAGTATCTCCTGGTCCAGGAGGCGGTACAGGAGCTCCCAGAATTCCCGGCGGCTAATCGGATCGACCCCGGTTGTGGGCTCGTCAAGGAGCATGACGTGCGGCGACCGCAAAAGCGCACACATGAGGCCCAACTTCTTGTACATACCGCCTGAAAGCTGGCCCGCCGGCCGCTCAATAAATTCGTTTAACCGCGTGATGCGAAGGAGCTCATCGCGCTTCTGTTCATAGAGATCATGCGGAATTCCATAGAGTTCCTTGAAAAAGTCTAAATGTTCGCCTATAGAAAGGTCAGGATAGAGGCTTTGCGTCTGCGGCATGTAAGCGATACTGGGACGGATGCTTTCGAAATCAATTTGTTCGCCTCCACGGTAATAGGCAACAGTACCTTCCGCGGCCTTAAGCAAGCCGAGCATGATACGCAAAAGCGTGGTTTTCCCCGCACCTTCGGGTCCAATCACGCCGTGCATAAGGCCGGAAGAGAAATCAAGACTCACTCCGTCAAGGACTGGACTTTTGCCGAAGAACTTTCGGACTGCCTGGACGGAGATTGACACAGGTAATATTGGCATGTCGGCGGCTTCCAAGAGAAATAGGAACGTTAGAGAAAGCAATATAAGTAATGTAACGAGCGGTCACTTTAAAAAGCCCATAAGCACTGGGTAAAACGGTGAGGTCGTAGCATTGCTTCTGCGGTTCACATTAATAGATACGTTTTCTTGCAGAGGCGTACCCGGCCGTTGCAAAAAGCGGACACCATCAAAGAACGCCGAGTTTATAAAACAGTTAATTTCTTCTCTTCATGTTCTGCGGGCTCTCTACGAGACAAGCAGCTCTGTTTTTTCAATGCAACGAGAATATTAAACATAACGGACTAGTCCCGGGGTAACTTCACTTCAATTGTCATTCCCGGCTTGAGAATTTCCTGCTCATTCGCGCCAAGAAAACTTACCTTGACGCCGAACACAAGGCGCTCGCGCTCGGCCTGGGTCTGAACATTCTTTGGCGTGAACTCGGCCTCATCGTTGATCTTGAAAATCTTACCGTCGAATTCGCGGTTGTTTAACTCTGGGAGATACCCTTTTAGAATCATGCCGGGTTTAAGCCGTGAAACTTCAGGCTGGGGAACGTAAATATAGGCCCAGATGTCCCGGATATTCGCCAGGGTCAGGAGCTTCGTCCCGGGATCCACCCATTCCCCCGGCTCATGATACCGGCTCAAGACCGTGCCTGAAATGGGTGATTTGACAGAACACCAACTCAATCGCACATCCGCATCATCCTTCCTGTTCTTGACCTGGTCCATGGTGTCCTGAGACGCGGTCTGAGCACGATACAAACCAACGGTGCGATGATAGTTCTCATTCGCCAACACCGATGCAACTTTCACGTCTTCGCAGGCAAGAACAACCAATTCCTGGTTGACCGTCACATGGTCGCCTTCCTGAACGTTCACTGCGCTGATGGCAGATGATATGCGGGCAGACAAGTCCACCTTGGTCGCTTCAAGGGTCCCGGCGTAAAGAAACTCACCCCGGAAGAACAACAGCTTCACCGCGATCACAGCACTGATCGCAATCACCGCAAAAAGGATTATTTTAAGCCTTTTCTTCTTATCGATCTTCACCTGGGTTCCCTTCCTGTTTTTTTATTTCGCTGGTTCCTTCGCAATAATCCCTTCTATGAAGATGCGAAGCGTCTGCTGAATCCAATCATTGCGATACTTTTCGTCCGAAAGCGAATGCCCGGAAAACTCCTTTACCATCTTGTCGTTTCTCGTTTGATGGATGATATTGCTCATCAGGAATGTCGCCGCGAAGGCGGGCTTCACGTCGGCAGCCACGATTCCCTTTTTTGTGGCCAGATCAAAAAACTCCCAGAGTTTCTCCGCATGTTTCAAAAGCGTGTCAAGATACATTTTTTTGCTTTTCGAATCTGACATTTCAATATCCTGTTGAATTAGGCGGACAATATCATTCTGTCTGATCATCGTTTCGAGCGTCTGCCGCAGAAAGATCTCAAGGCGCACTTTGAAGTCGTCGATATTCTGGGGAGGCTGGAGTGTTTTTCTCGCGAAGTCCAGTCGTTCCGTGGCAAACTGTTCAATAATATTGTGGTAAAGGTTCTCCTTCGAGCCAAAATGATAATGGAGGGCGGCGATGTTCGCGCCGGCCCTCTCGCAAATATCCTTGGTGGATGTGCCGTCATACCCTTGAGCAGCGAAAAGGCGGGTGGCGGTGGCAAGGATGCGGCTTGCAGTGTCCTCGCGGGAAGACTTTTCCCTCACAACATCTATCATCGTTTTTCTGCTCCGCTCATGTGCCGATCGACTTTTACCGGTTTTCATAGCCCCAGCATAACATATGTACTAAACCAATGCAAGTATTCGATTGACTTTCTCAATTATTCATTCTATATTTTGTACGCAGCATAAACGTCATCAATCCGGACCGGGTACAAATATGAATAAAATCCTGCTATTTAAAAGACTAGCCGCGGCCCTGAGTGTTAGTTTAATATGTTCCGGATGCCCTGTAGGCCCCAATTATCATCCCCCCGAAGCCCCGAGCACGACAACATACACGGCAACCCCATTCCCAGACAAGACAGCATCCGTACCGGGACCCGGCGGCGCGGAACAGCACCTGGCGCTGGGTCAGGAGATCCCTGCAGAGTGGTGGAAGCTGTTTCATTCCGCTCCGTTGGACCAGCTGGTGAGGCAGGCCCTCTCTGGCAATCCCACGCTCGCTGCGGCGCAGGCAACGCTCCGGGAGTCGCAAGAGACCTTAAATGCCCTCGTTGGCTCAGTCCTTTATCCGAAGGTCGACGCGAGCGCATCGGTTACGCGAGAGAAGATCTCGGGCGCGGAATTCGGCCTGCCGAATGAGCAGTTCCCTCCCTTCACACTCTACAATGCATCGGTGAATGTCTCCTATGCCCTTGATCTTTTCGGCGGCGCGCGGCGTGAGCTGGAGGCATTGGAATCCCAAGTTGATTTTCAGCGATTTCAGCTTGAAGGTGCCTATCTCACGATTACGTCGAACGTCGTTACAACGGCGGTGAAAGAAGCGTCCTTGCGAGCGCAGATTCAGGCACTGCACGAGATCATTGCCGCTTTGCAGACGCAGCTCGACCTGGTCGAGCTTCAGTTCAAGCTCGGCGGGGCAGCGCGTCCCGACGTGCTCGCCCAACGGACACAGCTCGCGCAGACAAAGGCAACGTTGCCGTCTCTCGAAAAGGAGCTCGAGCAGACCCGACATCTTCTGGCGGTGTTTGCCGGACGGTTTCCGAGCGACTCTGCGTTGCTCCCCGCTTTCAACCTCGACCAACTGCAACTGCCCGCGGAATTACCGGTCAGTCTGCCGTCATCGCTTGTGCGCCAGCGTCCCGACATCCGTGCGTCGGAAGCATTGCTGCACGCTGCAAGCGCGCAAGTCGGCGTGGCCACCGCAAATCAATATCCGCAAATCAACCTGACCGGCAGTTTAGGATCAATGGCAATTTCAAGCAATACGCTTTTCTCGACCGGGACCGGCGTATGGAGTCTCGGCGCGGGATTGCTGCAACCCGTTTTTCACGGCGGACAGCTCTCCGCTGAGCGACGAGCCGCGGTCGCAGCCTACGATCAGGCAGTGGCG
Organism: Nitrospirota bacterium; assembly: GCA_035516155.1. GTDB lineage: Bacteria > Nitrospirota > UBA9217 > UBA9217 > UBA9217 > JAJYKN01. The sequence goes on along the minus strand of DATJAP010000016.1, from coordinate 49,474 downwards.
CAGTACCAGGTAGTTGTTTTGCAGGCATTCCAAAATGTGGCCGACGTGCTTCGCGCACTCGATGCGGACGCAGAAACGCTGAAGGAACAGGCAGACGCTGACCAGTCCGCCCGCAACACACTTGAACTTACCCAAAAGCAGTTCCAGCTTGGCGGCGTGAGCTATTTGTCGCTGTTGAACGCGGAACGCCAATACCAGCAGACGAGGATCGGCCTGATCCAGGCACAGGCCGCGCGCTATGCCGATACGGCAGCGCTTTTCCAGGCGCTCGGCGGCGGGTGGTGGAACCGGAATGGACACAGCGGCCCCGTCAGCGATTTCGAAAACGGAAGAAACTCAAGCTTGTCGATGCCCTGATATTCGAACGAGGTGGGTGGCAAACATTCCCTTAGGATAAACAGTTAAACGCTCATAGGCGACCGAATAGCGCCGGATTGTGAAAGCTGCGCTTAAGTGGGCAAGGGAAATATTTTTTGACAGCGTCCTAATTGTCGAGGAAACCAATTATCTGCGATTACGCATGCATTTCAAGCGGCACAATGCATAATAAAGTGCTGCCCATTGAATTGTGCAAACTTCCATTGCTATAAGCACTAATGCAGATAAGTAAATATGACTTCAGATAGCCAACGTGTTCATAAATATGATGAAATAGAATATCGCCATCGGATAGTGTCATGGTCATTATACGACTGGGCTAATCATGCCTACATTACAACGACGGCAACAACCTATTTCCCTCCCTATTTCCTCGCGATAGCAGTTCCCGCATTTATGAAAGCAGGGACCGGCCTTGCCGATGAGGCGATGAAAGCCCTGGCACGAGAGACAGCCTCCAACATGTTTGCGTTCACTGTTGCATTTGCCCTCTTTGTCGCAGCTATCCTCGCTCCGATCGTAGGTGCCTACGCAGACATAACCGACCAACGCAAACGAATCCTCATACGAATAACTATTGCTGGTGGAATCCTTGCTTCATCGATGTTCCTTTTGAAAACCGGCATGTGGATTCCTGCACTGGTTTTGTACTTTTGCACCCAGGTCATAGTTAATATCGCCTTAGGACTCAACAGCAGTCTTCTGCCGCACATAGCGATTCCCGAAGACATGAACCGCGCATCGAGCCTTGGTTATGCAATGGGTTATATCGGAGGGGGCCTCCTCCTTGCCATCAATACAAGCGTCTTTCTATTCGCTAGTCGGCTAGGGATTAGCAATGAGCTTGCCGTACGGGTGGCCTTTCTTTCAGTCGGGATATGGTGGATTGGGTTCATGATCCCCCTTGTGATAAGCGTTCCTGAACCGAAAATACAGTCACTGATGAGGAATAGAAGTGGGATGCCGGTGCGCGAGTCATTCGCCCAGATCACGAAAACCGTTCGTGATATCAGAAAGTACAAAGAGCTTTTCAAAATGCTGATAGCATTCTGGTTCTATATGGAAGGAGTCGGTGCCATCATCCTTCTTGCAACGATCTATGGTGCGGTTCTCGGCCTTGATATGGCAGTACTCATTGGAACGCTACTGATGACTCAGATGGTTGCTTTTCCATACGCGATCCTATTCGGCCGTATCCCCGATTCTGCATACACGCAGAGAAGTGCGTATCTGTCTGTAATTGTGTGGACGGCTGTTACCCTGCCGTTTGCAGGAATGTATGCTAAGAGTGCCGGCCCCATCAGCGTCCCATTCACCTTCCTGATTCTTGCTGCTGACCAGATTGCAGGTATAGTTTTTTCTTTGACCCTCGGGCGTTTTCTTCTTTCCGGCCTTGTCAAAAAAATGAATACGAAGCGAGCTGTCATACTCGGGCTGGTCATATATATCATCGTCCCGATCTGGGGGTTTTTATTGACAACAAAAGCTGAATTCATCATGATCGGATGGCTTGTCGGTACCGTGCAAGGCGGTACGCAAGCATTGAGTAGAACGATCTATGCAAAACTCTTACCCCCCTCCAAATCGGGAGAGTTTTTCGGTCTTTACGGATTAAGCGAAAAGTTCGCAGGAATTCTCGGCCCATTGCTGTACGGCTCTGTAGGTCAAATCACCCACAGCCCTCAGTCAAGCATATTGTCCATCGCTGTTTTTTTTATCATCGGCATTATCTTGCTCTGGCGGGTAGATATTGAAAAAGGTTCAAAGGTTGCTGCAGAGGAGGAACAAAAAACCCAGTCCTCGCTCATCGCGCGATAGTACTCGCCCGGCTGATAGCAGGCAAAACGAGACGGCGTATCCAACACATCAAGCCATATTGCAGCGAGATGCATAACCCGCACTTTTGATATTATAATATTATAAAGATGAATAATCAGAAACGGTTGGCCGTTGACACGGACCCTTTGCAGGTTACGCCTCATCCAAGAAAGGACAGAGTCAAAAAGTGCACAGGATCACAATGACGAAAACGTCGAGCCGCAAAAAGCGACTGACGGTTTTCGGGACGATAGAGGAATTACTCCATTGTATGACGCATGAGATTGACTCATAGGAAGTGAAATGGTATGTTAAGAAAATTGCTCTATTGAATTAACACTCCTGGTGCACTAAAACTGTATGATTAAACAGACATTTGAAATTGTATCCTATCTCATCATCGCCCTGTTCTTTGGCATCATCATTACTCTCATAACTGACAGCATTGAAAATGTCGCCGTCGAAAAAAGAATACGACAAACGATCGAGGACAACGTCCGAAATGCTGTCTCGTCATTCAAGGACTCTGCGCCAGACGCTACGACTGCTGATGAGAGAGCTTACATCAAAAAGTTTACCGCCAACGTCATGGGAGACAAAATCGTAGCCCGGGAACGCAGTGCCGGCGCGTCGCCTCAGGGTGACGCTGACACGACCTTCCTGTTTACTCTAAGAGTGAAGGACGATTACTTCGATTTTTATCTCCAAAATGCATTCCTGAAATCTGAACTCGCTATCCTGGACATCCCGGACTATATTTCCGGTATTGTCACGACGATCATTGTTTTTATGTTCATCCTCGCTTACACGGAGCATAAGAAACGAACGCGGTCACTCCAACAGCAGTTTGAATTAAAGCATGAAGAACTCAGAACAGCATTGGAAAAACACGAGGCACTTGCTCTGCTGGGCCGCATGTCGGCAGCGTTAGCTCATGAGTTAAAAAACCTCTCTCGACCATATCGAACTTGATACATGTTCTGCCATCCCGCTTGTCCGACGAGCGATTTACGGAACGATTCGTTACGCTGGTTCGTGAAGAGCTCGACCGAACTCAGCAATTAATCGATAATCTCCTCGCCTATGGAAAGAATATCGAACTGCGCAATGAAGAATGGACAGCGGTCACAGCATTGATGTTGCCCGCCGCGAACAGATATCATTTAACCGTAATCCCGGATCCGTCTGTTAACGGAGAAATCCTGGGAGATCAATTTTATCTAGATTTGTTCTTTCAGAACGTCTTCAGGAACAGCCGGGAGGCGGGTGCCGACGAGGTCCGTGTAGCTTTCCGCGTTGATCAGCTGGCCCCGGAAACGGCGGCGGATTTCACCTGCGAGGATAACGGGGTGGGATACCCTGAAACTGCCGATCTCGATGAGCTTATGAGCCCCTTTGTAACCAGCCGGTCACGGGGAAGCGGACTAGGGTTGTATCTTGCAAAAAAGATCATAACGGCTCATGACGGCACGCTCTCGTTATACCGAAAAGAAAAAGGCGCGGGAGTAAAGGTCACTCTTCCAGGAAAGCGGGTAAGTACCCGTGAATAAAGGCGCCAATAAACCCACTGTCCTGATCGTCGATGACGAACGGAACTTTGCTGAGTCGCTTAAACTGGCAATTGAGGATGCCTATGAAGTATCCTATGCCGACAGCCTCAGGCAAGAGCGGGAAATCCTGAATGGGTCTAATCCCGACGCGCTCCTGCTCGACGTTCGGCTGCCAGACGGTGAGGGCATTGAACTGCTTCATGAACTCAAAGAGTCAGGGCGGAGGCCCGTTGTTATTGTCATGACCGCCCACGCGACGGTAGAAAATGCAGTCATGGCACTCAAAGAAGGCTCAGTCGATTGCTTCACCAAACCGCTCGATATTGATAAGCTGAAGCGGGAACTAAGTCTTTATCTTGAGAATAGAACTCTGCAGAAAAGAGTCAACGACCTAGATCTTAAGATCAAAAAGATTGTTCCTTCTTTTGTTACTGCGGGCAGAGGCCCGATGGGAGAGATTCTCGAACGGGCATCGATGGTCGCGCCGCTCGCGATACCAATCCTACTTCAGGGGGCAACGGGCACGGGGAAAGAGAAGCTGGCACAGTGGATTCATCAATTATCCGGGCTACGGGGAGAATTGGTAACGCTGCGCTACCATGCCCAAAGACATTTTTGAAAGCGAGCTCTTCGGATATGCAAAAGGAGCTTTTACCGGCGCGGCAGCCTCAAAGGAAGGCTTCATCGAAAGAGCAGAAGACGGAACGCTCTTTCTCGATGAAATCGGAGAGCTGTCAGATGAGACGCAGGCGAAACTGCTGCGTGTCCTCGAATCTGGCATATATTTCAAGCTCGGTGATACCCGGGAGCGCAAGGCCCGGTTCCGGCTCATAACGGCAACGAACAGGGACTTGAGCATTCCCGCGCACAGGTTCCGTCGGGATCTCTATTACAGAATAAACGGCATGATTTTCGAACTCCCCCGTTTGCAGGACCGCAGAGAAGATATACCGCTTCTTGCTCTGGCTTTTCTGCAAGAAGCGAACTTTGCATACAACAAAGAGGTGAAGGCTATTTCCGAGAAGGCCATGACAATTTTGAAGCGGTATGATTGGCCAGGCAACATCAGAAAGTTGAAATGGTGCATCCATCGTGCGGTAGCGACTGCGCGAAAGGACATTATTGATTCTGTCGATGTGACCCTCGGCCCCCTCATGTAACAGAAGAAAGAGGATCAGGTGGCTGTTGCCGTTTCCGGCTCGCTCCACGAGGCGATCGAGGAAATTGAGAAGCAGTACATCAAGAGCGCTTTGGACGCAACCAGCGGCAACAAGACCGAAGCGGCGAATATCCTGGGGATATCAGTCCGTCAATTGCATTACAAGCTCAAACAATACTCACTATAACCCGTTGTAACGCATTTGGACGAAAACGTCGAACACTACGATGATCGCGAGGACAATGGCAGACTGCCCTAATCTGCCGGGGCAACGGCGGTTTCGGCTTTCTGGGAACGCATCTGCTCTTCCATAACCATATAAGTAATTTGCTGCTGAAGAGTGACGAACCACGGTGAGGTTATATCTCGTGGATGAGGGAAGCCCACTGTTACGACCTTTTTCAACGTTCCCGGACGATAGGTCATGACGACCACGCGATTGGCAAGATAGAGGGATTCCTGGATGCTGTGGGTGACGAAGATGATGGTCTTTTTGAATTCCATCCAGATGCGGAGGAGCTCATCCTGCAGGGTGCTGCGGGTTAGGGCATCCAATGCGCCGAAAGGTTCGTCCATCAGCATCATCGGTGAATCGAGTGCGAGGGCTCGAGCGATGGCCACCCGCTGACGCATACCGCCCGACAGATCCTTGGGAAACCGATCCCGGAAATCGGCGAGCTGTAGCTTATCCAGGAGGGTATCAACCTTTGACTGGATAACAGCCTTCGGCAAGCTCTTGATCTCCAGCCCGAAAGCTACATTCTCCGCCACGGTCATCCAGGGAAACAAGGCATACTCCTGAAAGACCATGGCCCGGTCCGGCCCGGGTGAGTCGACCTCCTTGTTATTGGCGATCAGAATTCCTGACGTCGGGAGAGAAAAGCCGGCAATGGCGTTTAAAAGTGTGGACTTGCCGCACCCTGACGGTCCGAGGATGCAGATGAACTCACCTCGGTGGATATCGAGGCTGAAATCCTTCAGCGCGACGATTTCCCGGCCGTCGGAACGAAAAACCTTGTTGACCCGATCGATCCTGACGATGGGCTCGTTCGCAGCGCTCGTTGTTCCCGTTGATCCTGTAGACATGTACTGTTAGCCCGTTTCAATGCTCTGACGCCAGCGGAGCAGGTAATTGTTGATCTTACTCATGACAGTATCAATGGCCAAACCCAGCAGGCCGATAGTGATCATCCCCGCTATGATCTTGTCTGACCAGAAATATTCCCGGGCCTCGATGATCCGATAGCCCAGGCCATTATTTACGGCTATCATTTCGGCCACGATCACGCAGATAAAGGCTACGCCGATCCCCACACGCAGGCCGGTCAGGATATGAGGCAAGGAAGCGGGTACGATGACCCGGACGAACAGGGTCGTTTTCCCGGCCCCGAGGTTCCGCGCAGCGCGGATATAAATCGCATCAACGTTCCGGACTCCGGATATCGTGTTCATGAGCACGGGAAAGAATGCGCCGAGGCTGATGAGGAAGTAGGCCGGCGGGTTCCCCAACCCGAACCAGAGAATTGAGAGGGGAACGTAGGCAATGGGTGGAATTGGTCTTAATATCTGTATGAGTGGATTGAAAAGAAGATGGACCCTTTCGAAGTTTCCCATGAGAAGTCCCAGAGGCAATGCCAGGGTTGCGCCGATGAGGAAGCCAACGAGCACCCGGAGGAAGGTCGCTAACAGGTCATGGGGAAGCTCGCCCGAAAAAATCCAAGCAAAATAGCTCATCTGTGTTGGATCGAAGGGCTCAAGAGGACGCGCGTATGCGATCCATCTCAAAAACACCTGGGTTGGAGCTGGAAGAGCCTGGGGGTTGAGCACATGCATCCGGGACAGCAACTCCCAAACGACAAGAAGACCCACCGGAATGACGGTCGACCGAATGAACTGCCCGATCAGTTTTGCCGCGGAAGGCGAATGTTTATTTGGCATTAAGCTCCTTCTTGGCTTTCTCAAGCACGTCGAGTCTAACATAATCCTTTGCAACGGGTGGTTTTGTCATTTTCGCGATCCCGTACTTGACCATCATGTCCGTCGAGACCTGCACCTGCTCAAGAGTAACGTCGTAGCTAAATGGAGAGTTTTCGATTGCCTGCCGGTAGTCCCCGCTCGAGAGCTGGCCCTTGAACATCTTTTCCCGCACATATTGCTCCGCCACATCCGGATGTTCGATAAAATATTTTGTTGCTTCAACGAAGCACTTCATGACCCGTTCTGCAACATCACGCTGTGTGGTGTACATCTTTTCGGTCATGATTAGGGTCCGCACCGGTTCCCCGAGCGGGGTATCATAAGGTTTAACGATCTCCACGCCATAGCCCTTGCTGATTGCCTGCGAGGACTGGGGCTCCGACTGGCTTATGGCGTCTACGTTCCGAGAGAGGAGTGCTTCGTTGAGATCGGCATAGGCCAGGTACACGATCTGCACGTCCTTACCCGGGTTCTCCGAATAGGTCAGGTTGTATTTCCCCAATTCAGCCAAAAGGACTAGTTCCTGAGCACCACCGCGGGGCACTCCCACCTTCTTCCCCTTGAGGTCGGCGACAGAATGCCATTTCATGTCCGAGCGGCCGACGATCCGCGCGCCTCCCCGGGCGAATCCCGCCACAATATAGATCGGCACGCCTGCAGCACGGGCCGCAATCGCGCCGTCTATGGCGCTCGCGGCGATATCAATATCGCCAGCGATGATCGCTGGTATGATATCAATCCCCTTGGGAAAAACTCGTTCTTCTATCCTGAGATGATACTTCGGTGCAATTTCCTTCATGTATGATACGGCTCCATAATGCGCAAACTTGAGGTTTCCCAGCCGCACCAAATCTTCAGCACAAGCAGGAGAACTGAACCAGACTGACGCAAAGAGAAGTGCTGCCACGAACCTTTTCATCTTATTCCTCCTCCGGATGAACACTTGCCCTCCCCATTGGGAATCCCGCTTTTTTCCAGCCCTCTACACCGCCACCGAGGACGCTGATCTTCTGAAACCCCTTCTCCATGTATTCTGACGCCCGACCGGCGGCACTCGCCTCTTTTACTCATGCACAATAGAAAATAATTTCCTGTTCTTTTGAAATAAAGTTGATCTTATTTCTGAAGTCATTTAACGAGATAGCGCCTTCAAGATGTGCATTTCTGAATTTTTCCTCATCCTCATAAGCACAGACAAGGATGGCTTCCCCGGATAGTACTTTTATTCTTGCCTCTTCCGGCGGAATCCTAGCGGGCTCTGCCATATTCCTGGCTCCTCAATTTGATGGTTGTTACGCTTTATTAAAGTATAACACAGGTAGGAATTGGTGTAAGTTGGACCCACTCCAGGGGATCCTGCCGACCGATCCCGTCCTTAATGTTTAATAGTGACGGTCAGCAAGCAGAGTAACCGCTCGCAGATGACGGCGAAACCGGAGCTTTTGCAGGGATCGGCTGGAAACAACGGCCATCCCGATGATTTTGCATTTACGGAACCCATTGCCGCCGGCGGCCAGATAATCACGATGCTCAGGTGACAGGCAGTGCCACACATAAGCGATTCCTACGCGGTCGTCTGTACGGCCCCGATGTATTCCGTTCATCTGTACGCCGGTGTTCACGTGACAGCGGCCTCAATTACGGACTGGAGCAGATCCTGAAACCTATTGTCGCGTCCAGTTCGGTCAATATGCTCAGCCAAGTCCGGATTTTCATATATTCAGAACCCCGGCTATAACCGCGACTGGGGGTCTGTTGAAGTATATTCTCTGCGCTTACGCCTTAACTATTAATTTATCAGAAACGAGGACAGTTAATGAACATTTTTACACAATTTATTACCCTGCCGCAGGATCGCGAAGGCGTTGCAGCCTAATTTGATTACTGCCTATGATGTGGCTTTTGTGCGCTATATGCATTGTTGAAATTCTTTTCAATCGAGTCACTCTTTTTTCACCTGTTCATGAGGTCCGAAGGTCCATTGCCATGCGATATAACTTGATAACTTGTTATCTCCCGATAGGTCACTTCCCGCGGAAAACAGCAGATGATGATCTTCGCTGAGGTTAAAGATGCCTCCTACATTATAACCAGTCCGGCCGCGACCGTTCTCTGTATCTTGGCCAAAGGAGAAAATCTCCGCCCCTATGGCGAGAGCATTGGTAATACTCCTCTGCACCAGCCATCCTATCTGATAAAAGTTCTTGTTTCCCTCTCCGGGATTGATCCAGTAGCCGCCACCACCATAGGTCGTCCAACGCCCCCAGCTCTTCTGAAGCCAGACTGGTAAAAAGAACGGTACATGGCGATTGCCGAGGCCTCGATCGGCATCGCCCGTGGGAAGGTGCATGATCGGGAAAACCCCGACCTGCGGCGTTGCGTCGCCTTCATGGAGAAATCGGTACTTTACGCCAACTTCTGTATCTCCAAATCCATATGCGGTCGCACCGCCGTTCGGATGGACATACATGAATGGGATGAGAACATGCAGCTGGACATCGGGAACAACACCATAGTTGAACTCAAAATGAGGCAGGGTCCCTTCCTTCCCTTCCTCGTTATCGGCATATTGGGAGGCGACATAGAACTCCCCGTGATGGTGTTCAACTGGCTCAGGGTCATCGGTGATGAAAGGTGGACCGGCCCAGGCAGCAGGCGACTTGAAAACAGTCAAAATTAGAAAGGATGCCAATACAAATGCTGACAGCCGGTGGGCTGCACAGATAGCTCGTAGTCGCATACTTTTCTCTCGCTCCAATAAAAACCTGATATTCAAATCTGCTAACAAAAAAGGGCGCTGTTGCCAGCACCCATAATATCATAAAAAAAAGTTCTTTACAGAATCTTCTACCGGGAAATCACCCCTGGACCCCATGGTTGTTTTACTGTTTCCCCTGAGCATTCGCAGCACCAGTACGCGCATGAGTGTTCACAAGGCAGTCCGGTAGATTCGTAAGAATCCCCTGCCGCACGTCGGCGCCCTTGTCCGTCATCCGGTCAGTGGTTTCCTGCCACTCGTCCCCTCACAATTTGAATATTATCCAGCAACTTTACGTTATCCGTTTGATACTCAGAACGCCATTCCTCGAAAAATTTTGCTTTATTATCAGCGTCGTCCGCAAAACACGGCACGACCATGTTAACAGAGTCGTATAGAGAAGCGTGCGATTTCCATATGTAAATCCAGAGAAACCCAATACGTATTATTTTAACAGTGCATTTATCGCATAATTGACAGGGTGTGTCAGTAATGCTACACTGCTTTCTGCGGAGGTGAAGAAACATGCCCGTTAAAAATCCCAGGATCGATGTAGTACTTGAAAAGCCGCCAGGCGTTACCGAGAATTAAAACCCTCCGAGTAAACTTATTTCTTTTGAAGCGACGGGGTACGCTCGTGAATTGCCAGCAGGATGCTTCAAAATCTCCCTCACACCAAAAAACCCGACAAAAGACTATTTGTAGGTAAAGTGGAGAGGAAACAAGCCATGGCCGAAGTAGATCTTCCCAATCTTGAAGAGCTCAAAGAGATCAAAGCAAAGGCTTTTACGAAGCGCATCGCTATGACAACGGCAATATTTGCAGTTCTCCTCGCCATCACCTCACTCGGTGGCAACAATGCTATGAAAGAAATGCTCCTTTTGCAGCAGCAGGCATCAGACCAGTGGGCCTTTTATCAGTCAAAGACCCTGCGGGAACATCTTTACCGAACGAACGGGCTGCGGATCGAATTGGACCTTCTTGAGCGGGGCGCAGGAATGAAGCCGGAGGCAAAGAAGCGGTATGGGGCAATGCTCAAGGAAATGCGTGCGGAAGAAGCACGATATGGCGAGGAGAAGAATAAAATGGAAGAAGAGGCCAAACATCTCGAGGCGGAGAGGGACAAGAACCTCAGCAAGGACCCCTTTTTCGACTATGCCGAGGTTTTGCTGCAGATATCGATTGTCATGGCATCGATCTCTATTCTGGCCGTATCTCGCCAGATATTTTATTTTGCGATTGTTTCCGCATCACTCGGCACGATCCTGATGCTGAACGGGTATCTGATGATTGTTAAGGTGCCGCTCTTTCATTGATAATCTTTAATCAAAAGGAAGAGGTGCTTCCTTGTCCGCACCCGCCTTAGTGATGAAAGGAGAGTCTGTTTCGCTTCAAAATTGTCGCTTGATTTGCTATCAACTGGATAGATATCAAGCTAAGAGTAAACGGCGTGTCATGGTTCTTTTATTGTTACCGGAAATTTCTGAGTTGTCTCGTGCTGAGTAAAAGCCAGCTCAGAGGCATGCCAATGGTCCACGTGCATCAAATGCGAACGGATGTGGAAAGCGGATATATCGACATCAGAAGGTCGTGGAAGGAAAGGAATAAGGGCATTGAGGCAGTGGATAACCTCGAGCTCAAACGTTATGTCATGCTCTTACAACCCGCAGTCAGCTTTCTTCTCGTTTGAGAAAGGTATTTAGACTGGTGGCGCCTTTTGGGAAATGTTATTGAAAGTGGCATTCAAAAGACGGTCTCCGTATCAGGCGCTTCAGGCACCCGAAAATTTAAAAGGAACATGTTATGACGATTTCCCCATCCAAGGCGGAAATAGTTTTCTGGCAGCAAACCGCTTCTGAACTCCTGAAGCGATTAAATACGACCACCGCAGGCCTGTCGAGCAGTGAAGCGACTGACCGGCTGAAGCAGGTCGGCCCGAATATGCTGCGGCCGCCGCGGAAGCGAGCCCTGTTCCTCCAGTTCCTTGCCAGGTTCAAAAATCCCCTGGTCATCCTCCTCCTCGTTGCCAGCGCAGTCTCTGCTTTTACCGGCGATTTGACCAGCTTTCTGATCATCAGCGTCATTGTTGTTATGAGCGTGACCCTGGATTTTATTCAGGAACACCATGCAAGTAAAGCAGCAGAAGAACTTCGCCAGTCGGTTTCTATCCGCGTTCAAGTTTTACGTGATGGAAAGAGCAGCGATATCCCCGCGGCAACGCTGGTGCCTGGGGATGTGGTGTCTCTTTCCGCGGGCGACCTTATCCCGGGTGACGGACGAGTGCTGGCAGCAAAAGATTTCTTTGTAAAACAGGCGCTCCTGACCGGCGAATCCTACCCAATTGAAAAGTTTCCCCGCGATATGCCTGACGCGGGACAGAACATGGCTGATGCAGTGAACGCTGTGTTCATGGGTACGTCCGTGGTGAGCGGCTCTGCCATGGTCCTCATCTGCCGCACGGGGCCGAATACCTCTTTGGGCGAGATCTCCGATACCCTCACCACAAAGGCTCCCCCCACCTCTTTTGAACAGGGCACTCAACGCTTCGGGCTTCTGATCATGCGGTTCACGATCCTCCTCGTCCTCTTTGTTATATTGGCCAACGCGTTTTTCCACCGGCCTTGGCTCGAATCCTTCCTCTTTGCCGTGGCTCTTGCCGTGGGACTCACTCCCGAACTCCTGCCTATGGTGGTTTCCGTGACCCTCGCACGTGGCGCCATGCGCATGGCAAAGAAGAAAGTGATCGTAAAACGGCTCGAATCCATCCACAACTTGGGGAGCATGGATGTACTGTGTACGGACAAAACCGGTACGCTCACCGAGGCTCGAATCCATTTGGAGCGCCACGTGGACAGTCTTGGCCGGGATAGTAGTCGCGTTCTTGAGCTTGCATACCTGAACAGTTACTTCGAATCGGGTTTGCGAAGCCCGATGGATGACGCCATTCTCGAGCACAAAGAAATCGATATAGCAACCTGGAAGAAAATAGACGAAGTTCCGTTCGATTTTGAGCGGCGTCGGGTTTCCGTTATCGTTGACAACGGGCAGAAGAGGCTTCTTGTGGTAAAAGGCGCTTCAGAGGACATCCTCCGTCTCTCTACCCATTATGAGGAAAACGGGGAAGCGGATCTTAAAGAACTGGACAAAACCGGCTTGGCCAGGATACAGACGCTTGCAGAAACTTTTGCGCGTAACGGTTTTCGCGTGCTCGGCGTTGCCTGGAAGCGGGTAGAGTCAATCGAACATCATGCCGTGATCGATGACGAGACAGCGCTCATCTTTGCCGGGTTCGCCGCCTTTCTCGATCCACCGAAGGAGAGCGCTCAAGCAGCCCTAGTCAAGCTCACTCATGCGGGGGTGGCAGTCAAGATCGTGACCGGCGACAATGAACTGGTAACACGGCATATCTGTGAGAAGCTCGGCGTGCCGATAACCGGAATCTTGACAGGGGAAGAGATGCAGGGGATGGAGGACCATGCACTCTCAGCCTGCGTAGAGAATATGAATCTCTTTTGCCGGGTCAACCCTGCGCAAAAAAACCGGGTCATCCTTGCATTGAAGCAGCGGGGCAGGGTCGTCGGGTATATGGGTGACGGCATTAATGACGCTCCATCGCTCCATTCAGCGGACATCGGCGTTTCCGTGGACAGCGCCGTGGATGTGGCAAAAAGCGCGGCAGAGATGATCCTTCTGGAGCAGGACCTGAACGTACTTCACGACGGAGTTGTGGAGGGCCGTCGCACTTACGGAAACATCATGAAATACATCATGATGGGAACAAGCTCCAATTTCGGGAACATGTTCAGCATGGCTGGAGCAACCCTCTTCCTGCCTTTTCTTCCCATGCTGCCGGTGCAGATTCTTTTGAACAATCTCCTCTATGATGTTTCGGAGATCCCCATCCCGCTCGACAGTGTCGATGAAGAATATCTCACCCAGCCTCGGCATTGGAACATGGACTTTATCCGCAACTTCATGCTATTCGTGGGGCCGGTGAGCTCGGTTTTCGACTTCCTGACATTTTACATTATGCTGCATTTGTTTCAGGCCGGAGAACAGCTTTTTCATACCGGCTGGTTTATCGAGTCAATGGCAACGCAGGTGCTGGTTATTTTCATCATCCGCACCCGTCGTAATCCATTCAAAAGCCGTCCCAATATCTGGCTTACCCTGTGTTCTATTTCAGTCGCACTCCTTGCGGTTGTGCTTCCGTTCACATCGCTTGGGACGTACTTCGGATTCGTGACCCCCCCATTGTCATTTTATGCGATCCTGGCCGGTCTGGTGTTATTTTATCTGTTTGCGGTAGAAGGGATCAAGCAGTGGTTTTTTCGCCGATTTGCAGAAAGGTGAAGGGTATAGTTTTCTCTGCCGAGCACTGCTGGTTAAGCGTGATAAGGAAATGTCAACCGGATGGATGTGATAAAAAAAATATTGCGGCATATGAAGAGATCAAGATGTTTTGTCAAAAGCATAACAGAAGGTTGTCCTTTAATGGGCGTCTCTGGGATGCTATTTTATTGACGCTAAAAATTTAATCTCCCCGTGTCTCCTGATCACACCAGGCTTCACCGCATTTTTTTATCAAGCTTACGCTGCCTTTTTGCCTCGTTCTGTTTCTGCTTCGCGAGTTCCTTCAGACGTTTTTGAAAACTAAAATCCGGTTTTCCCACTGAAACCTCCTCGCGGAAAAAAATACGAACTGAGCAACATCTTGATAGGGGCGGGCCGAACTAGAGTCCGACCCGCTGCTTTTCAATGCTATTCCCGTTCTCGACGGCTCGTTCCTACAGATACAGGCACATACGGGCTCGGCTGTTCTATGCAGCGGGTGGCTGCGACGGCCTTCCCGAGCTCGGTCCCGAACCGGATGGCCGCGATCGTCTGAGGAGCTTCCGCTTTCGTTTCTGTGCCTCCAGCCGCTTCCTCTTTTTTTTCACCGAAGGCTTTTCGTAAAAGCGCCGCTTCTTCAGTTCCCCGAATACCCCGTCGAGCTGGAGTTTCTTTTTCAGGTTACGCAGGGCCTTTTCGATGTCCCGGGACTGGACCCTTACCTCCACGACCTTCCCCCTCCGCCGCCGTACCCGCCGCGACTACCCCTGCCGCCACCGGACCCCGAGCGATCAGTCTTCGGCCTCGCCTCGCTCACCGTGATCGTCCGGTCCATGAACGCTGTGCCGTTCATGGAAGAGATGGCCTTTGCCGCGTCCTCATCCGACGCCATCTCCACGAAGCCAAACCCCTTGGACCTGCCGTTCGTCTGATCGACGATCAATGTGGCTGACAGAACCTCGCCGATCTTCGAGAATGCATCCCGCAAATCCTCCTCGTGGGTGTTATACGACAAATTCCCGACATAAAGTTTTTTCGCCATGCTGCCTCCCTGTGTGATTTTAATTTCGCGCTGACGGTCCTTGCCGTACAGCTCGTTTACGTCTTCTCCCCGGTCACGCCGTCCCCCTGAAGAGGGAGTGCGCACGCGCCTGCGTGTCCGCAAAACACCACCGTTCGCAGACTAGGCATGCAGTCGCTTTTTTATGGGGGAAAAGGTGAGAGCAGGAGGAGTCAGTGATCGATGATGAAGCGCGGACGACCTCTCGTTCCAAAACGAGAGGGCCTTGCCCCGTTGGTAGTATGCGCTGATTATACTTGTTTTGACGTCAATTGTAAACACTTCCTTGCATATCTTGTCCTTGCATATCTCCACGTAATTCCCTACGGGTAGTTTCCGAATTGGACTAGCCCCGACAACAAAACGAGAACTTCTGAGTATGATTCAGCAGGTAATTGTTAATTTTGATGTTCCTCCGTGGTCACACTGCCACGTTAGGCGCTCATTTGGTCGGAAATATTATCGCGTAAGCCTTAATAACCGTTGACATTCCGGCACAGAGGGGGCATTATAGTTTTAAGAAGTTCCGGATGGTCTTGTAGGGAAACCGCAAAGACAGATAGACTTTGCGGCATTTTTTTATTGTTTTCCGTCGCTTCAATTTCACAAGAAGGAGGGAGCTCATCATGGAAACAGGCACCGTAAAGTGGTTCAATGATTCCAAAGGCTTTGGATTCATTACCCGTGAAAAGGGCGGCGATGTGTTCGTTCATTTCGGCGACATTCAGGACAGCGGCTTTAAGTCATTGGCCGAAGGCCAGTCAGTGCAGTTCGACGTTGTTGACTCACCCAAAGGTCCCAAAGCAGCCAACGTTGTAAAGCTCTAAATCAAGGCCCAGACCTTCACAGGCCCTGATCATGTCAGTGCCTGTTTTTTCTTTTCCCTTGTTGTCGCAGCAGATCGCGATCTCCTGCCGGGGGAAAAAGCAACGATCTTCTTTATGACCCGTAACGCCTGGCAGTACAGATTGCTCCGGATGTCCGGAGGGGGGGCCCCACGGTTTTCCCCTTTACTTCATCCGGAATCATCATCCTGCATCGTGAATTCCGCATTTACTGCTTGGGACTTTTGTCTTTTACACGAAAGGAAAAACATGAACCACAGACAGAGTTACAGACAAAAACTGGAGAGGGAGAAGGCCGCCCTGGTTGCCCTTGGTCTGATTTCCGAGCGATATGCCGGCGTTTCGAATATCGAATTTCGTATGACCTATTACCGGCGCGGTTTGGACGCGGTTTTAATGAAGCGTACGCTCAGTTTCTCGTCAGCGGATTACGCCGATTTTCACCTGAAATGCATGGGGGATGGGTGCACGGGCGGCGGCTTCGATCTGGCCCCCGTGGTTGCGGGCCTGGCTAAATCCCGCAAAAAGACAACGAAGGGAAAGGTCTATTGTCACGGCATGAACCATACCTTCGGACACGCCAGTATTGCCTATGAAGTCAACATCCAGTACTACAAGCGGGATAAATAGAACCCGTCAGTCTTTAAACAATGCGGTACCAAAGACGTGATACAATGACCATCATCCTGCAATGCCCCGTCTGCCGCAATCCCCTCCTGAATTCTGCTGACGGCTACCGATGCTCCAAGAACCACACGTTCGATGCTGCCCGCGAAGGGTACGTCAATGTCCTGCTTTCTCACAAGAAGAACTCCAAAGAACCAGGTGACAGTAAGGAAATGATCCGGAGCCGAAGGCGGTTTCTGGACCTCGGGCTGTACGACGGGATTTCCAGTGACATTAACGAAGCTGTTGCAGACAATCTCCCTGAATCCCGGAGCCAGAGCGCTTTTAACATTCTTGACGCCGGCTGCGGTGAGGGTTTTTATCTTAAGCGCCTCAAAGAGTTTCTCGCGCACAGACCCGGGGCCCCGGTCACCCATGAATACTACGGAGTGGACATTTCAAAATCTGCCATCCGTCAGGCCACCCAACGGGACAGGACGATGGGCTGGTTTGTTGCCAGCATCGTTGACCTGCCCTTTGCACAGGCCTCCTTTGACATGGTTCTGAATGTATTTTCGCCCGCTGACTTTCATGAATTTTCGAGGGTGCTCAGGAAAACGGGGGGGCTATTGGTCGTAAGCCCCGGGCCGAGGCACCTCAACGGCCTCCGAGAGATCATTTATCCGGAGACCAGGGAGCATGCGCCATCAACAATCTGCGAAGAGGTCAAAGGACTTTTTTCCCTTTCCACTGAAACGAGAATCAATTATCAGCTTGAGTTGAAGAGCCGGGCCGCGATCATGGATCTTCTGGCAATGACGCCCTATTTTTGGAATATCGATCTCAAGACCAAAGCCAAGGTAGAAGCTCTTGACCGACTTGCTTTGGATGTGGATGTCGAGTTACGGGTCTTCAATAAGAGTACGGGATGATGTGTTTTGGATAAGAACAAAAAAGCCCTCTCGGGCTCTGAGCGGGTCTTTCCGACGATTAATTACTTCGCACCGCATCGTATATTTCATCTGGTAATTGTCACATGTCAGGACATCAGTTCCCCGGTTCGAACGGTGCAAAATATCGGGGTATCAGTTACCCGACGGGGATAAGGGAATCATCGGGGAGTAAGCCTTCAAGCATTTAGTACTCAAAAGCATCGATGATGTCTTTTCTAAAATAAAGCTGCACTTTTATGGATCTTCGCCACAATCTGTACCCTGACAGAAGAGTATGGGGGTCTTCTTCCATCGATGCTCTCTTTTGGCGATGCCGGATAAGGATTGCATGATAGTTACCCAATGGAACCCGGAACACCGGCCTCGGGATATAAAAAATGGCGCTTGGGGTTACCGATGTCTTGACACTTGTAAGGTAATTGAGAGTTAGTCCGCTTTACTCGGTGTGCAGAGTAGTTGGTGACATCAATAAGATCACATTCGCTACCTGATCCAGTACTGCAAGAGAAACGGCATTGATTCAGTCCCAGACGATGCGAATACAGGACATCCCTGTAAGATTCAGGTGGATTGATCGGGTGCATGACGAAATGACGTTTTTTTATTGGGAACGGAGTAAACTGTCGTTGTTCGATGCTGTGCCAGTGACATTTTCTTCAGCGTTCCACCAGCCTCCGCCGAGAGCCACAAATAGAGCGGCTGTATCCTGATAACGCTGGGCCAGAGCCTGGAGATAACCGATCTGCGCCTGATGGTACTGGCCGTCCGCAACAAGAACCTGAATATAATTGGCCGTGCCGGCCTGGTAGTCATCCTGAATCAACCGCAGCGCTTCTTCGGCAGCCTTGAGCGCACGAGACTGGGCATGCACCAACTCGGCATCATGTTCCAACGCCCGCAGGGTATCAGCAACCTGGGCAAAGGCGCTGAGAACGGTCTGGCGGTAATTTGCCAAGGAGGACTGATATGCATCAAGCGCGGCCTGTCGTCCGTACCACAACGTCCCGCCGCGGAACAGGGGGGCGCTGATGCTGCCACCGAGGCTCCAGAAGCTGCTGTTACTTTTAAAGAGGTTATTGGAAGTATTGCTTCCGACACCGTAGTCACCGCTAAGCGTAAAGCTGGGGAATAATGCCGCAGTGGCCACTCCGATCTCCGCGCTGGCACTGTGCAGCTGTGCCTCAGCCGCGAGTATGTCGGGACGCTGGCGAACGAACTGCGAGGGCAAGGTTAGCGGCAGCTCACCGGGCAGCGTAAGATCGGCCAATTCGACCTGCTGCGGGGCCCACTCCGCAGGCGTGCGTCCTACCAGGGTCGCAAGTAAGTGCCAGGTCTGGTTTATCTTCTGCTGCAGCGGCGGAAGCGTTGCTTCGAGAGATGCAAGTTGACTCTGAAGGCTGAGTAAGTTCGCGTACGGGACGGTACCCGCTTGGGCCTGCGCTTCGGTAAGCTTGACTTGTTCTCGCTGTAAATCGATCAGTTGCTCCGTGGCCTTGATCTGTTCTTGATAGCCCGCCTGCGCTATCATGGCATTAACAACATTGCCGGATAGGGTTATGTATGTGGCCGAAACCATGGCATGTTGAAAATCCACCTGGGCGCCGAGACTTTCTACGGCACGGCGTTCCCCGCCGAAAACATCGAGGGCATAGCTGACCGTGGCTGAAAGAGTGAACAGATTATATATGCTGCTGGGGGTTATTCCTCCCGTGAGGGCCGGAGCGGATTTTTGACGAGATGCATCCAGGCCTGCGCTTAATTGGGGGTAAAATACACCATAACCAGCGCGGAGGTTATCTTGGCTTTGGCGCAGACTTGCCTGTGCCGCCTGCAGGTTCGGATTATTCGCGATGGCCTCTTTTACGACTGCGTCGAGCTTGGGAGAATTAAAAAGCTGCCACCAGTCAGAAACGATTTTGGCACCCTGTTCAAAATGCTGTGCCTTGCCGTCCGCAGGGATGGTCGTGGTCGTCGTTGTTCCAGTTGTGTAGCTCTCGATCGATGGCTGTTTGGGACGCTCAAAATTCGGCCCTACGGCGCAACTGAGCATGCAGCACAGCAATACGGCGCACAGCCCCTTGAGTGCCGCCATCAGGGATCTCTTGAGTCTGATCTTCCTTGTTGTTTTCGAGCAGCTTATCCGTTTTTGTCGATACAATGACATTAACTTTTCCTTGAAAATGAATGTCGTCGTCACTGTTGAGTACCGGTACTTTTTGTTTCTGTCTCCGTTTCTCCAATATAAACATCTACCAATTGACCTGGATAGACATTGATATCTTTTGTCTTTTTAAACCTGAATAACACGGGCAAGACTCTCACATCTACCCTTTCAAGTTTTTGATCCGATAACTCAATTTTAGGCGATACATAAGGCTGTACTCGCACGTATTCAAGAGGAACGTTGATATTCGTGCCTCGAATAAACATTTGCGCGCGCATTTGTGACGCTTGAGGCAGTCTAGATATGAGGATTTCATCAATATAGCATCTGACGCCGATATAGGTTTGTGCCCTTCCCATGGCAATGACGGGATCAAATCCCTGTGTATAGGTATCGTAAGTGCCTTGCGCGGATATGTAGCTGCCGACCGCGGCATTGATCGCCAGGATTGCGCCATCTATGGGTGCCCTGATGGTGTACTTATACAGCAGCGTTTGGGCGACATCATACTGTTTTTGCGCTACGTCGATATTGGCTTTTGCCACTTTGACCGCGTTGTCCGCATTATCCAAATCATTTTTACTCACGGATCTCGGGTCCAGTTCATATGATTTCCTTAGTTTGTCCAGTTGGTCCTGAACGTTTTTAAGACTTGCGCCGGCGAACTCTATCTGTGCTTTTTGTTGTTCGACGGTTGCCCTCTGGAGGGAATCATCGATCAGAATCAGCGGAGCACCTTTTTTTACGATTTTTCCCTCGGAGACTAGGATTTGTTTGATCGGCCCCGGAACCTCAGGATATATATTAATGTTCTCGCCGTTTCCTTGATAACTTTCAACGATGCCGTTGGCATAGATGCCCTTTGCATAGGGATTGGAAGCCGGTTTGAATGCCGGGGGCAGGGGCTTTTGCTGTATGCTGAATATGTAGGCACTTCCGAGGCCGATCATCAGACCGATGATCGCAACGATAAATATCACCTTATTCCTCACGCTCTTCTCCTTTTATGATGCCGGTGATTCTGCCGTCCTCCATTTTCATGATCCTATCGGCGTATTCAAATATTCTGCTGTCGTGGGTAACGATGATGATACACCGCTTTTCATTCAGGACATTTTTCTTGACGAAATCCACGATTTTTCTCCCTGTGTCGCCATCCAGCGATGCGGTCGGTTCGTCGAAAACCAGGATATCAGGGCTGCTTGCGATCGCCCTGGCAATCGCCACGCGTTGCTGCTCCCCGCCGCTCAATTTGACTGGCTGGAGAAATGCGCGATCTTTGATCCCTACTATTTCGAGATACTCCATGGCCTTGTTTATGGATTCATTCCAGTCCTGTCGTTTCAGGATAAGGGGGATCGCCACGTTTTCAACTGTTGAAAGCCGCGGAAAGAGGTGGTAATCTTGAAACACGAATCCAACCTTGTTCAGCCTGAACTCAGCGATCTCGTCACCTGGCATGCTCCAGATATCCTTGTCCTCGACCATCACCGTGCCTGAGTTTGGCTTGAGAATTCCCGAGATCAAACTTAACAAGGTTGTTTTACCGCTCCCCGAAGGGCCCTCGATGTAAAACATTTCCCCAAAGTGGGCTTCAAAACTGACGCCCCGCACGGCAATCGTTTTTGTTTCCCCCTCGCCGAACCATTTGATCAGCTCGTCGGCTTTTACCGCCACTGTGGCCATATTATCCTCTGAAAATGTCGAAAGGCTCTATCTTGAGCACTTTTCTAACACCGATATAACTTGAAATGCTGGCAATGATCAAGACCATGACAAAAGCGAAACCGAGAGATCCATACGTTATTCTGGCTGCATAGCTGGGCAGCCTGAGTCTTGCCATCGTGATTAGAGTGGAGGCGAGGCCGATACCAAGGCCGTAGCCGGTAAGAGATGTAAAAGTCGCCTGGAACAGGATCATATAAACCAGTTCTTTCCCCTTTGCTCCGATTGCTTTCAAAGCGCCGAATTTTTCCAGGTTCTCAAGGATGAAGGTGTAAAAAGTTTGTCCCGAAATGGATAAGCCCACGATGAAACTTATTACCGTCATGATGAGCACATTGATACCCAGCCCTGTCTTGTATTTGTAAAATGTGGAAGTCTTCTGGATAAATTCATCTGCCGTCAGCGCCTCGTATCCAAATTGTGCTATTTGCTGCTTGATGTACGGCACCGCGTCGCTGCTCTTCGGCTCGATCAAGATAAATGCGGCGGTAAATCTCAGGGAGGGTATATAAGTGATAGCCCTGTTATACGTGGTGTAGAGAGTCGGCACTCCAAACAAGCCGCTGGTAGTGACTTTAGCAATGCCGACTATGACTCCCCGGTGATCGTTTATCTCAAATTCAGTTCCGATCTTCGGATTTTCGAGTTTGGCAAATTCCGCATCCTTAACCACAATAAAAGCATTTTCTGCATAGATATCATGGATATTCCCCTCGATAAGATCAGGTCTCCCATACAGGCTGGCGTCGTCCAGGCCGAGGACCGTCACCGATTGATAGACGCCATCGCGCATCTTCACGAGCGCCCCGCCGGAATAGAGTGGTACTGCGTATTTGACACCATTAATGCTCCGTGCCGCATCCAATACATAATCCGGCAGGGGGATGCTGTTCGCTGGGGTATTGACGGCCGGGTCCATCACCCAAAGTTTGGCACCTACATTTAGAACAGTGGCAGACGACCGGTGCAGGATGCCCGCGAACATCGATGTCATCATCACCATCAAAAAGACCGCGAATGTTATGCCGACGAGCAAAGCGGCGAATTTGCCCTTGTCATTCACCAACAGCTTATACGCGATTTTGAGGATACCCTTCACTGTTGTTCCCCTTTTTACGAGGAGCGTCCACGTGAGCGGATGCGAACGAATATGCCTTGATGATCCTAAAGTGTCTGTACCGGTCGCTACATTCCCTTGTCTAGAATGACAAGACTTTCATGAGCATATTTTAGCACACCTTTCGAATTATTTTTTAAAAGCGGATGTGTGACATGCCTTTTGATTCATTGGCTGCCACGTCGGCGTGTTTATCTTAAGTGTCTTTCGTATATTTGGCACTTCCGTATACCTGAACATGCTCTGAGAATTCATTGTTGAGCCATCTCTAACCTTTTACGTCACGCGTTTTTCCCTACGGAATATTATTTTTTGCGATGCTTCTGGATTTTGTCATGCCTTTGATAATTTGGCATAAGTTCATCCAGCTTCCCTCTCTGTTCCATCGCCGGTTGGTTTTTGGACCTCCAGGCGCTTTTATTTTGTTAAGCATCATGGATGTTTTAAAGCGCTCGACCTTCTTTCCCCGCGCTTCAACAACATTCATATCCACGTTGTCTTTATGAAACTGTCCACCAAGTTCAACCGTTGTAATCTGGAGGTCTGCCCGCTTCTGAACCATATCGTTCTTGAGGGAAACCGTGAGGCCATGAATCGCGATCTTTTATCCAACAGGAAGGTCGAATACCAATCATTATTCTCCTGTCTTTAACAACAAAATTGTAGAAGCGCCATGAATATTTGACACATAGATCTGCAAATGGTTTAATTTGCGAATGAAGTGCAAATGGCGTTACCGAATCTTTAGCGCCTTGCCCCGACCGTGATTTCAGATTTTGTCCGATTAACACTGCCCAATTTACACGAGGCACATTGTTTGGAAATTTTCTGTTGTACCGTAGCATCGATTGCCGGTAAATCGGTAAGGGAGGGAGTACGATGTTATTTTATGACCAATTAGAAGGGGAATGATTTATTTTAAACTTTTTTTTTATCATGGTGTCTAACTTTAATCCAACTACTCACCATAAGGTTTTTTCGAAACCTCATCAGTCTTTTTAATGAAGGTGTCATCAAGAGACCAATTGGTTCGAGAGGGAATTTGCTTATAGCGATGTCTCTATAAAGAATGTGGCAGCAGTTTCGAGTTGGTAACCCCTCGGGATGTCGATGACGGCATTCGTTCTTGCCGCTATCGTACGTGCAATCGGGGAGCAACCGAATGCAAAAAACGTAAGCATGAAGCGAAAGCCCTCCTTTGGAGCGCGATCTGGTCCCGCTTATAAACGGCAATACTTCGTTGAAGTACCTGACAGGAGATGCTATAATCATGTTGCAGTCTCCGCCTATTTTTGTTCAAAAATCCAGCTATTCTTGGTGTGGCGCAGCATGATGAGCAGGCATATGTCAATGTCGGAATTATTGAGGAGTACCCGAGACCATGGTGTTTATGCAAGAATCTAATGATAACCGAAAGGACCGGATCAACTCGGCTGTATTCCCATGGAATCGGTGGCTGATGCTTTTCGTGGTTTGCCTCCTGGTCGTCGGCGCATATATTTACTTGAGCAGAGGAGATCAGAAGGCACCGCGTGCGGGCCAGCAAGGGCTGGCGTCTGCGCCGGGAGTACCGGTTTCGGCAGTCCCGGTGAAAAAGGAGGATTTCGCCGTTTATCTTTCTGGCCTTGGCACTGTTACACCGCTCAACACCGTCACCGTGAAAACCCTCGTTGACGGTCAGCTCATTAAAGTTCTTTTCCGGGAAGGTCAGGTCGTTAGTGTAGGCGATCTCTTGGCCGAAATCGACCCGAGGCCGTTCGAAGTGCAGCTGAGCCAGGCGGAAGGTGCATTAGCCCGCGATCAGGCTCAATTGCAAAACGCAAAGGTTGACTTGGAACGATATAAGGACCTCGTCAAGCAGGATCTCATTCCCACGCAGCAGCTTGACACTCAGCAGTCCCTGGTGCACCAATACGAAGGCATGGTCAAGACCGACCAAGGCCAGATCGACAATGCGAAGTTGCAGCTGGTCTACGCCCGCATAACATCGCCGCTCAGCGGCCGCATTGGCCTGCGCCAAGTGGACCCGGGCAACATTGTACATGCGACCGACGCCAACGGGCTTGCAGTCATCACCCAGTTACAGCCAATCTCAGTTATTTTTTCCCTCCCTGAAGACAATCTCCCGCAGATATTGGGTAAATTCAGGAGCGGGGTACGGCTGACAGTCGAGGCGTACGACAGAGAACAGAAGCAAAAACTCGCCACCGGGATCCTTTTGACGATAGACAACCAGATCGACCTGACCACGGGTACGGTCAAACTCAAGGCCACGTTCCCGAATACGAACAATGAGCTTTTTCCGAACCAGTTCGTCAATGCCCACCTTATCATCGATGTCAAACACAACGCATTCATCGTGCCTGCGCCTGCCATACAGCAGGGGCCCCAGGGAACATTCGTCTATGTGGTGAAAGCAGACCAGACGGCAGCACTGCGTCCCGTTACCGTTGGGATCACTCAGGAGGGTAACGCATCCATTACGACTGGGCTGTCAGCTGGTGAACTGGTGGTGGTGGAGGGAGCGGACCGGCTTCGAGACGGAAGCAGGGTCGAGGTAAAGGGCCAGAACAGCGGAGCCCCAACTCCTCAAGGGCACAGCAAATGAATATCTCTCGCATCTTCATCGAGAGGCCGGTTGCAACCACGCTCTTGATGATCGCTATTCTTCTCGCCGGAGCAGTAGCCTACAAGCAGCTCCCAGTCTCAGCATTGCCTCAGGTTGATTACCCCACCATCCAGATCAGAACGTTCTATCCTGGAGCAAGCTCCGATGTCATGGCCTCCTCGGTGACGGCTCCGCTCGAGCGCCAGTTCGGCCAAATGCCGGGCCTCACCCAGATGAGCTCGGCGAGCTCCGGAGGCAGTTCGATCATCACGCTGCAGTTCAGTCTGGACCTCTCACTTGATGTTGCCGAGCAGGAGGTCCAGGCTGCAATCAATGCAGCGTTTACCTACCTGCCGCGGGACCTCCCGACCCCGCCGGTCTACAGCAAAGTAAACCCCGCAGACGCGCCGATCCTGACCCTGGCGCTTACCTCAAACACGCTGGCTCTGCCGCAGGTTGAAGATATGGCGGACACGCGGTTCGCCCAAAAAATTTCCCAGCTGCCCGGCGTTGGACTCGTGAGCCTCTCCGGCGGCCAGCGCCCTGCAGTCCGTATTCTCGCCAATCCCACAGCTCTTGCAGCCTACGGCCTGACGCTTGAAGACGTGCGTACTGCCGTTACTGCCGCGAATGTCAACCAGGCGAAGGGCGGCTTCGACGGCCCGCGTCAAGCTTATATCATCGGCGCGAACGACCAGCTCTTTTCGAGCAAGGATTACCGTCCGCTTGTCATCGCCTATCGCAACAACGCGCCGGTACGCCTGTCCGACGTCGCAGAGGTAGTAGATGATGCCGAAAACGTGAACGAAGCTGCTTGGATAAATACGTCTCCTGCCGTGATCGTGAACATCCAGCGCCAGCCGGGCGCCAACGTCATCGAGGTCGTCGACCGGATCAAGAAGCTTTTGCCGCAGCTCCAGAATGCATTGCCTTCATCCATCAAGGTCACAATCCTGACCGACCGCACGACAACTATTCGCGCTTCGGTCAGGGACGTCCAGTATGAGCTGTTACTCGCCGTCGCGCTCGTCATTCTCGTCATTTACTTGTTCCTGCGTAATCTCCCGGCAACGACCATCCCGAGCGTTGCCGTGCCGCTCTCCCTCGTTGGAACCTTCGGCGTGATGTATTTGATGGGCTTCAGTCTGAACAACCTTTCGCTCATGGCTTTAACGATCTCGACGGGCTTTGTCGTTGATGATGCGATCGTGATGATCGAGAATATCGCCCGCTACGTCGAAGAGGGGGAAACGCCGAAGCAGGCGGCGCTCAAAGGAGCCAAGCAGATCGGGTTCACCATCCTCTCACTCACCATATCGCTCATCGCGGTGCTTATTCCGTTGCTGTTCATGGGGGACGTGGTCGGCCGCCTCTTCCGGGAGTTCGCCATCACGCTGGGAGTCACGATCCTGATTTCGGCAATCGTTTCATTGACGCTTACGCCGATGATGTGTTCGCGGATCCTGAAGCATGTTCCCGAGGACAAACAGGGAAGGTTCTACCATACGTCCCAGCTCTATTTCGACAGGATCATCGCGGCATACGGGAAGACGCTACAATGGGTGCTGAAGCACCAGACAGCAACGCTCGCTGTCGCCGTGGGTACGCTGGTCCTGACCGTGCTGCTCTATATTATCGTTCCGAAGGGTTTTTTCCCGGTTCAGGACGCGGGAGCGATTCAGGGGATGTCGGAAGCGCCGCAGTCGATCTCCTTCACCGCTATGGCCGAGCGGCAGCAGGCCCTTGCCAAAGTGATCCTTAAAGATCCGGCCGTCGAAAGCCTCTCTTCCTTTATTGGCGTGGATGGGACCAATACGACGTTAAACAGCGGCAGGATCCTGATCAACCTCAAGCCCTTGAGCGAGCGGGACGCGAGCGCAATCGAGGTTGTCAGGCGCCTCCAGCCTGAATTGGCCAAAGTCGAGGGCATCACGCTCTACATGCAGCCCGTGCAGGACCTCACGGTGGACGCAAAGGTAAGCCGCACCCAATTCCAATATACGCTTGATGATCCCAATACCGATGAGTTGAACACGCTGGCGCCGAAGATGATCGATGTGCTGCGCACCCGGCCAGAGTTGCGCGACGTGAGCAGCGACCAGCAGGACTTGGGGCTCAGAGTGGCGCTCTCGATCGATCGGGGCACTGCTGCGCGGCTCGGCATCATGCCGCAGAACATCGATGACACGCTCTACGACGCCTTCGGCCAGCGGCAGGTGTCCACGATCTTTACCGAGCTGAACCAGTACCACGTTGTGCTCGCAGTCAAGCCCGACTTCCAGCAAGGGCCGGGCGGACTGCAATCGATCTATCTCCGCGGGACGAGCGGTGGACAAGTACCGCTTACGGCGATCACCCAGGCATCGGAAACAATAGGCCCCCTGGTCATAAACCGGCAGGGCCAGTTCCCCGCCGTGACAGCTTCATTCAACCTTGCGCCGCGCGCATCGCTCGGCGAGGCAGTTGATGCGATCGAGGAAGCGGCACGGCAATTGAATTTCCCTCTGAGCATCCATGGCAGTTTCCAGGGAACGGCCCAGGCATTCAAGGCCTCGCTGACCAATGAGCCGCTTTTGATACTTGCCGCACTCATAACGGTCTATATCGTACTCGGCGTATTGTACGAAAGCTACATACACCCGGTTACGATCCTTTCCACGCTTCCCTCGGCAGGGGTCGGCGCCCTCCTTTCGTTGATGCTCTTTCGCAGTGAGCTCTCCGTCATCGCCATTATCGGCATCATCCTTCTGATTGGTATTGTGAAGAAAAACGGCATCATGATGATCGACTTCGCGCTGGAAGCGGAGCGCAAGGAAGGAAAGAATCCTGAAGAGGCGATCTACCAGGCCTGCCTCCTGCGGTTCCGGCCGATCATGATGACGACCATGGCTGCTCTTTTGGGAGCTTTGCCCCTCGCGCTCGGGCATGGGGTGGGGTCCGAGCTCCGCCGTCCCCTTGGCATCTCCATCGTCGGCGGACTTGTCATTAGCCAGGTCCTCACCCTCTATACAACCCCAGTCATTTATCTCTGGTTCGACCGGCTTGCACAAAGGGTTAGAGGAGTTCGTTCCAAAAGCTAGATGATCATGCGAGGCGGAAACGTAAAAAAGGGAAAGAAAAGACGGCAGTTCTTGCCGCAGAGGACGCTGAGGGAAATGATTTCCCATTCGCTCGAAAATTGAACAAACTGATTCACCTCATTCGTAACGATAATCGCGAGAGAGAAAATATGGCGGCGGAGGATAATATTCCACCAGGATTTTTTGTTCCCCCTTTCACCGTAAACAGGTTTTTGAGTTTGAGTTTTATTCAAATTTATTCCCTGCTCTTCTCCGCCTTCTCTTTGGTAAAAGGTTTTTTCCCGAATTGGGCATCAGAACGGAATCAGCATGAACATTTCAGCAGCATTCATTAAGAGGCCGGTCGCAACAACGCTTCTTACCGCGGGACTCGTCCTATCCGGCGTGATAGCTTTTCGCATGCTGCCGGTGTCGCCGCTTCCTCAGGTGGATTTCCCAACGATCTCCGTGCAGGCGGCGCTTCCCGGCGCGGACCCAGAAACCATGGCCACGTCGGTCGCGGCTCCTTTGGAACGCCAGTTTGGCCGCATCGCCGGCGTCGCAGAAATGACGTCAACCAGTTATCGCGGTTCGACGAGCATCACTCTGCAGTTCGAACTGAACCGCGACATCGACGGAGCAGCGCGCGACGTTCAGGCCGCGATCAATGCAGCGCGGGGGTACCTGCCTGCTAGCCTTCCCGCCAACCCGACATATCGGAAAGTCAATCCCTCTGACGCACCTATACTCATTCTTGCCCTCACCTCTGAAACAAAAAGCAGGGCACAGATGTACGACTCGGCCGATTCCATCCTCGCACAGAAGCTCTCCCAGGTGGGGGGTGTGGGACAAGTGTTCGTAGGAGGGAGTTCCCTTCCGGCAGTCCGCATTGATTTAAGCCCCATGGCGCTCTCGAAATACGGCATCAGCCTGGAAAACGTACGAAACGTACTGGAAGGCACGACGGTCAACGTGCCCAAGGGGCAATTGGCCGTTGGCGACAAAACGTGGGAGATTCAAGCGAATGATCAACTGAAAAAAGCCGAACAGTATTTGCCCTTGGTTGTTAGGTACCAATCAGGGGATGCGGTGCGACTTGGGGATGTGGCGGACGTGAAGGATTCGGTGGAGGACCTGCGTGCCGCAGGATACGTGAATGGCAAGCCGGCTGTCATGGTCATCATATTCCGCCAGCCCGGCGCAAACATTATCGAGACCGTGGACAACGTGCGCGAGCTTCTTCCGCAGCTGGCAGCTGCCCTGCCTGGCGACGTCAACCTGTCGGTTGTGCTCGACCGAAGTCCGTCGATTCGTGGCTCGCTGCGAGACGTCGAGTGGACGCTTCTGGCGTCGGGCGTGCTCGTGATCCTCGTGGTGTTCTGGTTCCTGCGGAATTTGCGCGCCACGATCATTCCGGCCGTCGCGGTCGCCGTCTCCATCATCGGCACCTTCGGCGTGATGTACCTTTGCGGTTACTCGCTCGATAACCTCTCTCTCATGGCGCTCACGATTTCAACGGGGTTTGTGGTCGACGATGCAATCGTCGTCCTCGAAAACATCACCCGCTACCGGGAGAAAGGGGAATCTTCCTTTCAAGCCGCGCTGTCCGGGACCAAAGAGATCGCCTTCACGGTCCTCTCCATGAGCACCTCGCTCATTGCCGTGTTCATCCCTATTCTCCTCATGGGCGGCATGGTGGGCAGGCTCTTTCGTGAATTTGCAGTAACACTGTCAGCAGCGATCATGGTCTCGCTCCTCGTATCGCTCAGCACGACGCCAATGATGTGCGCAACGATCCTGAGGCCTGAAAAGCAAGGTGCACACAACATCCTGTTCCGGGCCAGCGAATGGACGTTTAATTGGATGCACGGTCACTACGAAAGGAGCCTTCGCTGGGCCCTCGGTCACGCCCGGTTCATGCTTGTCCTCATCGTGATAACGATCGTGACGAATGTGTTCCTGTTCATCCTCGTGCCAAAGGGGTTTTTCCCAGAGCAGGACACGGGGAGGATCGCCGGAAGCATCCAGGCGGCGCAGGACATGTCGTTCCAGGCAATGGAGGGAAAATTATTGGACATTGTAGACGTGATTAAGACGGACCCCGATGTTGATTATGTGACTGGCTTCACGGGCGGAGGTGGAGGTGGCGGGTCAACGACAAATACGGCGCGAATGTTCATCTCGCTCAAACCCTTTGAGAAGCGAAATGCCAGCGCTACACAAATCATCGCGCGTTTGCGAAAAAAAATGGCCGAAGTGCCCGGGGCGCCCAGTTTTCTTCAGCCGGTGCAGGATCTGCGTATCGGAGGGAAGATCAGCAACGCACTCTATCAGTTCACGATCCAGGGTGAAAACCTTTCGGATCTGAACGAATGGGGCCAGCGTGTCTTACAGAAGATGAAAACAATACCTCAACTGGTCGACGTGAGCAGCGATCAGCAGAGCAAAGGGCTGCAGGCTACGCTCATGATCGACCGTGCCACCGCTTCGCGGTTGGGCATTACCACGCAATCCATCGACGATACGCTATACGATGCTTTTGGTCAACGACAGGTTGCGGTTACCTATACGCCTTTAAACCAGTATCATGTCGTCATGGAGGTCGAGCCCCGGTTCTGGCAACGGCCCGATACGCTCAAAAACGTCTACGTTCCTTCCTCCAGCGGTCTGCTTGTTCCCTTGAGCGCGTTCACGCATTATGAGCCGACCGCAACGTCGCTTGCAGTGAACCACCAGAGTCAATTCCCCTCAATCACGACGTCATTCAACCTGGCACCCGGCGTGGCGCTCGGTGACGCCGTTAAGGCGATCGAAGAGGCCATGCGTCAGATGGGTATGCCGCCGACCATCAGGAGGATGTTCTCAGGCACTGCTCAGGCGTTCAAGGACTCCCTTACCAATGAGCCGCTTTTGATCCTGGCAGCGCTCATTACAGTCTACATTGTGCTTGGCGTATTGTACGAAAGCTATATCCACCCGATCACGATCCTTTCGACACTCCCCTCTGCCGGCGTGGGCGCGTTGCTAGCGATGATGATCTTCCGTATTGACCTCAGCGTGATCGCCATCATCGGGATACTCCTTTTGATCGGCATTGTGAAGAAAAACGGCATCCTGATGGTTGATTTCGCTTTGGAAACAGAGCGCAAGGAAAGGAAGAGCCCGGAAGAGGCGATTTATCAAGCCTGTCTCCTGCGGTTCAGGCCGATCATGATGACGACGATGGCCGCTCTTTTGGGCGCGCTGCCGCTTGCCGTGGGCCGTGGCGTGGGATCGGAGCTCCGTCAACCGCTCGGTATTGCCATCGTGGGCGGACTGATCTTCAGCCAGATGCTCACGCTCTACACGACACCGGTTGTCTATCTCTATCTTGACCGGTTCAGGATTTGGTTCGAAGCTCAGCGATCTCGGGGAAGGCGAAAAAAAATAGTATGACCCCGAATTATATCGCCCATGAGGTTGCGAGACATGGCGTCCGGAAGAATTGTGTTTCTACATATGCCGTAAAACCCCCTTTTATATGGGTAGAGCATGAGGTCTCTTCAGAGCGCGGATAGAAGGCGCTTGGTGCAAAGCAACCACAGTCCTACCGTTTTTGCGAAAAAAACAATCACATATTCACCTCATTGTTATCTTGAAAAATGCTGATGATCCTCTCTTATGCGCCGGTAAGCAGCGCCCTTTCGATGGACTGGCGGTCCAGCATTTCTCCAATGACCACCAGACGACTGTCCTGAATGTCCTTTTCAAAGGGCTCCCTGCCCACCTTTCCGTAGACGATGTCAAACCGATAGGGCCCGTGGCCGGTGTTGATCAATGCCTTGGCGCGGGCAACAGCGCCGAATTTCCCTCCGGCAATATCGTTGAAGGCGCGGCTGACTGTTGCGAAGTCCATTTTCTGCTGCGTCCGAATGGACAGGGTCTCGAACCGGAAATGACAGTCGCTCTGATGGATCTTGCGGTGTGCCGGCGCTTCGGGCAGGGGAATGTCGAGCACAGCGTTTACGGTTCGCAGAAGCACAGCCAGAGGATTGATGAATCCGACCATCCGCTCCGTTGCGGAGATCAAGGTCTTCTCGGCGAGATCGGTCTTGTTCAGCAGGATAATGTCGGAATTCTCGATCTGGTCCTGAAAGAAGTTCCCGTACATCCCCGATTCGCTCAGTTCCAAAAACTCCACAACGTCGATGATCCCGATGACCGATGCCCCGCCAAAACCCGCGCTCTCAAGCGCTTCCAACACCCCCGAGGGAGACGCAACGCCGCTCGGTTCGATCAGCAGGCGTTCCGGGGAGAACTGTTTTACAATCCTCTGGATCGTCGTGATGAGGTCGAACTTCAGCGTGCAGCACACACACCCACTCGGCAGCTCCACGGTCTTGATGCCGCCAGTGGAGATAACCTCGCCATCGATGCCAGCCGAGCCGAAATCGTTCACCAATACTGCAGTTTTTTCTCTTACGCCCCGCACATCGTTCTTGATGAACGTGGTTTTGCCTGACCCCAGCAATCCACAAACCACTGTTATTTTCATGGACGGTCCTTCCTTGTACCCATGATTCCTTTTTCGCCTCTATGGATTAAACAGTATCTGCATAGACTCTTGCAACGCGGATGCCATGAAACTCAGCTACTCAATAAATCTGGGACCGCATCACGAGGAACCGCTATCCCTCCGCACTCTGAGCAATTCCCCGGTTGGCATCTCCACAGATATCGCCGTTTAGTAGCACGAATAGTATGAGAAGCGTGGGGAAAAATACCCCGCCTAGTGAGGAATTATTCATCTATTTTGCAAATGAAGAAGTTCACAACCTGCAGCTTGATGCCCCGTACAGGCTTTCTGCACCCTCCTTTTTTTCCAGACACTTGCCTTTCCTAGAAGGTTTTATGTGTGAATAACGAATCAATTCAAGCGACTTTTGCTTTCCCTGATTGAGGATGGGGGATTGCCGCGCCGGCGATTTCGCTTCTCTGAATAGATAGCTCCGAACCGTTGAACATCCTTCTCAACCGAGCCATTTCCGTGGCATCGCTGTTGCATTGAATTACCATGTTATGAAGAAGATCATCCTCTGTTCTTCCAATCCCATTTTGATAAAAAACCTTTACGGCATGTTAAGGGATGAAGGATTTCAGGTGGACTTAATCGAACACCCGGCCACGGCCGTTCACATGGTCATGCTCAAAAAGTATGATTTCATCATTATTGATTCGGAACCGTTCGGGCTCTCCGGGGAAGATGCGGCCGAGATCATCAAGACTGTCGCTCCCGACATACCTGTCCTTTTCGTCGGTAACGACTCCCGCGGCGACAAGTGGCAAAGCGCCAGATCTCCGGTTGATCTCGAGGCCCTAAAACGAACTATTCAGAGTATCGGAATTGGATGATCATCCATTCGAAACGAAGGGAGATGCTATGAAACCGAAAGAGGTATTGTTCAAGGCATTCGAGGGAGGCAAGACGGACAGGCTTCCCGTGACGCTGTTCGGTGCGGGTATGTGGAGCATCAAAGGCTGGGGGACATCGTTTGAGGCTCTCTCTCGAGACGCGGACAAGATGACAGCAGTCCTGGTCGACATGAGCGCCAAATTGCAGTGTGATGTGGTTTACGCCGGTTCGGGTTACAACAATTTTCATATCGCCGCGCTCGGCGGCAGGATCAAGTTCCGCGAAATGGGCGCGCCGGACCTGGAAAATCACTTCGTGAATTCCGAGGAGGATCTCGCGAAGCTGAACTTAGCGAATCTTGACAAGGACGAGACGATCAACACCGTCAAGAAAGCGCTACGTCAGACCAGGGCAAAAATCGGCGACACCTATGCGGTGACCATGACGGCTTGGGGCCCCTTTACACTCGGGGCGAGGCTGGTCGGTGAAGAGACGATGATGAAAGCCACATTCAAAAAGCCCGCTTTTGTCGAGAAGGTCGTGAGCTTTGCGACGGATGTCCTGATGCACCTCTATGAACCTCTCATCGCCGATAAAACGCTCGAACTCATCAGCCTTGCCGATCCGACCGCGTCAGGCGACCTTATCTCCAGGAAACAGTTCGAGAAGTTCGCCGTTCCCTATCTCAGGAAATTCACTGACTGGGCAAAATCGAAGGGCGTCCACAGCCTGGTTCACATCTGCGGAAACACCACTGACCGGCTTGACCTGTTTCCGGCAACGGGCGCGAGCTGCATCAGCCTGGACCACAAAACGGACATGGCAAAAGCAAAGGAAACGCTCCACGGCAAGATGTGTTTTGGCGGGAATGTCGATCCGGTGAAGATTATGCTGAACGGTTCCGTCCAGGACGTGGAGAACGCGTGCAAGGATGTCATCAAGACGGCTGGCACGGGTGGGGGCTTCGTGCTCATGCCGGGGTGCGATATTCCGCCGACCATTCCCTATGCAAATATCCAGAAGTTCATCCAGGTGGCCCATGAGTGGAAAGGGTAACATGACCGCAGAAAAAGGAGGTGAGGATCTCGGTTTATACGAAGGGAGGTTAGTCAATGGGGATTTTTGAGGAGTTGAAAAAACTGTTTTCCGGGGCACAAGGTGCGTCGGGCAAAGGGGAGGTAACAAACATGGCAGACAAGAAAATGACGTTGGAAGAAGTGAACGAGTACATGAAAAAGCAGTGCGGGTTCGTGCCGCGCATGTTCCAGATCATCAACACCGTCACACCGGAACCGGGCAGGACTTTTGCCGATTTTTACGCCAGCATCTTCGGCGACGGCGCCCTTTCCCGCAAGGTGAAAGAGCTGATGTTCATGTCCGGCGGCGTTGGCTACTGCTCACCTCGGTGCATTATCCACGTCATCCCTGCGATCAACGCAGGGGCGACGACGGGCGAAATTTTTGAGGCCGCATCGGTCGGTATGATCCTCGCCGGATTCGTGCCGGGCGGTCCCGGCATTCCCTATGCCTTTGAATACGCACTGAAGTGCCTCGATATAGAAGCGAAGTTCCGCAAGGGCGAGAAGTGGGAATACTTGCCGCAGCCGAAGTTCGATCATGGTGTTTTCTAAATTCATCTTTGAGGGGGAGCATTCCGGAAGCTCCCCCGTTTTTTGGACTTATACCTTTATCAGGCACAGAAGCACATGCAAAAACCATGTACTGCGGAGATGCAAAGAGCGCTCAGAACTTTAAAAAACATCCCGGAATACCGTCGCGTCTTGGCTGTTCAATTCGGGTTGATTTCATATGATGTTGTTAGAATTGTCCTGGTTGGAGAAAAGAGGAACGAGTATGTTTCGATTTGATAGAGAGCAAAAAGTATTCTCCCTGGCCGGCATGAAGGTCGGTGGCCAGCCGGCCGAGAACCCCCCGCTCCTGATCGCTTCGATGTTCCATAACAAGGACCGCATTGTGACCGACCGGAAGGGGAACTTCGACCGTCAGAAGGCCGCGGACCTCATCAATCAGCAGGAGCAGCTTTCGGCCTCCACTGGCATTCCGGCCATGGTAGCGATGGTGGCGAACTCGCCGGAAGAAGCCAAGATCTACATCGACTTCTACCGTGAAACAACGACGATGCCCTTCGGCATCGACATGTGGGTCGCTGAAAAAAGGGCGCAGGCCACCGAGTATGTGGCCAAGCTCGGTCTCCAGGACAAGTTTCTCTATAACAGCATTACTCCCTGGGACAAGGATATCAAGGGCCAGGTTCAAAGGCTCAAGGATCTCGGCATCAAGCACGTCGTGGTCCAAGCATTCGATGATGCCGATCAATCGCCCGCGGGCCGCCTGAAGTCTCTGGAGAACATCCTTTCCCAAGGCGCGGACGGTTTTGAGACCGTCATCGTCGATACGTCGGTCATGAACCTGCCGGCCACGTCTTTCTCCCTCGTCGCAAACCGTCTGATCAAGGAGAAGCTCGGCCTTCCCTGCGGCGGCGCCTACTCCAACGGTACGCACATGTGGAAGGAAGCGAAGACCCTGTGGAGCCTCGACGGATTCAAGGCCATGGACGCTGTTGTCCAGGGAATGGCATCGGTGATGTGGAGCGACTTCAACTTTTACGGCCCCATCGTCACGGCGCCGCGTATCTTCCCTGCCGTGGCCGCAGCGCATATCCTGCTGAGCACGCTGGTCTACGACGAGACGCGGAAAATCTCGGACAATGCGAAGATACCGATCAAACATTATTTCGGCGATTTTATCAGCAAGCTGACGACGGGGGGCACGAGGAAATAAGCGAAGACAAGAAGACGGCACTTTTCACATACGAGGGGCCGGGTGTCAAAAGAAATAAGGCATCGTTTTTATAGGGTCCCACGACGGCCCTTGCGATTTGATCGGAAATTTGATTGATGATTTGAAGGAGGATGCATGACAACGACAATGACAGCACGAGAACGGGTTCTGAAGCTCTTTGCCGGAGAAGACGTGGACCGGCCGCCATGCTTCAGCGGCATGGGAAACGTTACCACCGAAGGCCTGAAAGCATTGAACCAGAAATTCGCGGCCACGCACCTGGATGCCAAGATGATGGCTGCCGCGGCGGTCTCGACCTATCGGCTCTTCGGGTTCGAGTGCGGCGTAGCCCCCTTTGACCTCTGCATCGAGGCCGAGGCCCTTGGCTGCGAGATAAACGTGTACGCGCATTCCGAGGACCTGCTGTATCCCACGATCAAGAAAAAGCTGATCCACAACGAGGCTGAGATGGAGCTTTCCATCCCTTCAAACCTGACCGGGCGCGGCAGAGTGCCACTCATGCTTGATGTGATTGGGCTCATGAAGAAGGACATCGGAAGCGAGGCCGCGGTCGGATCCTATGTACTGGGCCCCTTTACCCTGGCAGGCCAGGTCATGGAGCTGAATGACCTGCTGAAGCTCTCCTTCAAAAAGCCGGATAAGATCGGCAGGCTGCTTGACCAGCTTTCGGATGTGATCATTCAGGTCGCGGGACAGTACGAAAAGGCAGGCGTCGATTATATCACGGTACGTGAGATGGGCGCGACGTCCGATGTCCTCTCCCCGCGGGTGTTCAAGAGCCTGATTCTTCCCTATCTCAGGAAGATCTTCGAAAAAATTGCCGTTCCGAGCGTACTCCATATCTGCGGCAAGACGAATGACATCGTTCCCTTCATGGCGGAAAGCGGAGCAAAAGCAATCAGCGTGGACCAGAAGAACGACGTGGCCGAAACGAGGAAGAAGCTCGGCAACAAAGCGCTTGTGTTCGGGAATTACGACCCCTACAACGTGCTGGTCGCGGGAACGCCTGAGCTGGTGCGCCAGACCATCAGGAAATGCATGGACGACGGCGTAAGTGCGGTCTGGCCCGGGTGCGATATCTGGCCCACGGTGCCGGCGGAAAATTTCAAGACAATGATGGACGAAGTCAGAAATTACAGGAGGTAATCCCATGGCAACGGAAGAGAAAAAGAAAGAACTCTTGGAAAAGCTCCGAAACGCCGTGATCCAGTATGACGAGGACACAGCCAAGGAAGCAGCCAATGAAGCCCTCAGCACGGGCATTGATGCAAATGACGCGATCTTCAACGGACTCGTGAGCGGCATGGTCGAGGTGGGCCGCATGTTCGAGGCACAGGAGTACTTCGTGCCGGAACTGCTCATGTGCGCTGACGCGCTCTACGCCGGCTTGGACATCCTGAAGCCCCACGTGAAGCAACTCGACCTCGGGGTCAAGGGATCGGTGGTGATCGGGACCGTCGAAGGCGATGTGCACGATATCGGCAAAAACATCGTGAAAATGATGTTCGACGTGGCTGGCTTCACGGTCTATGACCTCGGCCGCGACGTGCCACTCGACAAATTCGTGCAGGAGCAGCTCCGGACCGATTCAGATCTGGTCTGCCTCTCGGCCATGATGACGACGACCATGACGGGCATGAAAAAAGTGATCGACGACCTCCGTACCAGGAATCCGAACGTCAAGATCATGATCGGCGGCGCTCCCGTGTCCCAGGATGTGGCCAACAAATACGGTGCAGACGGCTATGCCAAGGATGCTACGAACGCGCTCAAAGACGCAATCAACATGATCAGTTCGCTCAAGAAGATGAAGGATGAAGCTGAAGCGCGGAAAGCGAAATGAAGCGGTCGCTCAAGAAAGAACTGCTCGACCATGGCGCTGCAGTGGTCGGCTTTGCCGGGCTCCGGGGATTTTTAAGCGGCGAAATCGCCCATCTGGAGACCGCAGTTTCCATAGGTGTCGACCGGAGGTTGAACGAGGACACGCTCAGCCTGCTTATGAAGCTCCAGAAACGCGCGGTACGGTTTCTGAAGTCCCGGGGGTACCGTACTCTGGCGATACCGCCGGACTCGGACCGGAAAAAAGGGACTTTCATTTCAAAGCTCTACTCCCTGTTCAACCACAAGATGGCGGCCACCTCCGCCGGCCTCGGCTGGATCGGGAAGAACGGCCTTCTGATCAGTGCGGAGTACGGACCGCGACTTTCGCTGGTCACGGTGCTGACCGACGCTCCGCTTGAGCCAGATACACCCATAGAGCACAGTCTGTGTGGCGACTGCACGCTCTGCATGCAGTACTGTCCGTCGCAGGCGATCACGGGATCGGAATGGTCCCGCTCCTCGCCCTTCGCCGAACTAGTGAATACCGGTGCCTGCAGGAGCCACAAGGCGGCCAAGCGCGCGACGGATAGGAAACCGAACTGCGGACTGTGCATCAACATCTGCCCCTATGGAAGACCGATTGAAGCGCAAGAGAGCGTCAAGCATGAGAGAAAACAGGCATCCGATAAGACACACGGCGTATAGCGGTGAAAGAATTGATTGGGGAGGCAGTGAATGACCAGGAATTATAAAGTGATATTCCAGCCTTCGGGCAGGCGCGGCGAAGTGGAAGGGGGCAGGACCATTCTGCAGGCCGCACAATCCCTGGGCGTGGATATCGAGGCGCTCTGCGGCAACAAAAAAGTCTGCGGTAAATGCAAGGTCCGCATCGAAGAGGGTTACTTTGAGAAAGACAACATCGATTCGGGCATGGCGCACATTTTCCCCGCCGAACCGTCGGCCGATGAGCTGAAGCACATCAAGCCGCAGGACGGGCCGGGGATCAGGCTGGCGTGCCAGTGCGAGATCCGGGGCGACGTCAAGGTCTTTGTTCCGGAACGCTCCCGCGCAGGCAAGCAGGTCGTACGCAAGGCGGCCAAGGAACTCACGATTACGATCGATCCCGCAATCAGGAAATATAACATCGACCTCAAAGCGCCGACGCTTCATGACATGACAACCGGCGACTGGGAGCGCGTGCTTACCTTCCTCGAGGAGGACTATGGTCTCCAGGGGCTGACCTTTGATTATCTCGTGCTAAAGGACCTCCAGGACGTCCTGCGTAAAGGTGACTGGAAGGCCACGGTCACGATATGGATGGACAGGGAGATCATCAAGATCGAGCCTGGTTTCGTCGAAGCAATCTACGGTCTTGCCGTCGATGTGGGCACAACGACCT
Source organism: Nitrospirota bacterium (assembly GCA_035516155.1). GTDB lineage: Bacteria > Nitrospirota > UBA9217 > UBA9217 > UBA9217 > JAJYKN01. Next base: position 9,930 of record DATJAP010000016.1, on the reverse strand, counting down.
GTGTCGGGTATCTCACGGATTTGACCACGGGCAAGGTGGTGAATACCGAATCCATGATGAACCCTCAGGTGCCCTACGGCGAGGACGTCATGTCGCGGATTACCTACGCCATGAGCAATCCCGGTGGGCTCGAGACCATGCAGAAAGCGATCATCCAGGGCCTGAATGAGATCATCGAGCGCGTTGTTGTCGATGTCAAAAAAGACGGTCCCGGCGCCGGGCGGGTGATCGACGATCTTACGATCGTTTTCAACACCGCCATGCACCATATCTTCCTCGGCCTGAACCCGGAGTACATCGGCCGGTCACCCTTCATACCCGCGGTCCAGAGCTCGCTCGACATCAAGGCGCGCGACTTGGGGCTCGGAATCAATCCTGCGTCCTATATTCATGTGCTCCCCATCGAGGCGGGCTTCGTGGGCGCCGACAACGTCGGCGTGCTGATTGCCGAGGAACCCTATAATCAGGACGAGAACGTGCTGATCATAGATATCGGCACGAACGGCGAGCTGCTGCTCGGCAACCGGAACAAGGTCTGCTCCACATCCTGCGCCACGGGCCCGGCCTTCGAAGGCGCCCAGATCAAATTCGGCATGCGCGCCGCGCCGGGAGCCATCGAAACTGTGGAGATAGATCCGCAGACCAGGGAGCCGCGCTATAAAGTGATCGGCAAAGCGGACTGGCATACCCATATTCAACAGGTGAATGCCAAGGGCCTCTGCGGGTCCGGCATCATCCAGGTCGTGGCCGAGATGTTCAAGGCTGGCATTATCGATAAGTCAGGCCGGTTCGTGATGGACCTGGGTACGCCCCGGGTCAGGAAGGATGCTGAGGGCAAGCCGGAATACGTGCTCGCCTGGGCTTCGGAAACTTCGATCAACCAGGACATAACCGTCACCCAGGCGGATGTGAGGGCCCTGCAGCTCGCAAAGGGGGCGCTTTACACCGGGGCCAAGCTCATGATGAAAAGGCTGGGAATCACGACGCTCGACCGTGTCATCCTGGCCGGTGCATTCGGCAGCCACATCGACCGAGAGGCCTCGCTCACACTCGGCATGTTTCCGGATTGCCCCATCAACAAGATATATGCCGTAGGCAACGCGGCCGGAGACGGCTCGCGCATGGCGCTCCTGAACAGGGGCAAACGGCGAGAGGCCAGTGAGCGCGCGCGGTGGGTGGAGTTTGTCGAGATCGCCACGGACCCGTTATTCGAGCGGGAATTCATGATGGCCATGCATATTCCGCACATGAAAGACAAGTTCCCGAACCTGAAGGAACTGCTCGACAAGTCAAAGAGCCCCGTGGAAATCAAGGCATAGCAGCGTCAGCCGGGCAAGAGAGAGGCGGCCATGACAAAGGTCATCGTACATTCGGGAGCCTGCGGTTTCATTGTTAGGATAGAGGCCGAGAAGAGCGCAGGGGGACAGATCGCGCTCCGGATCGATACGGACTGCGAGATGGTGAAAAAGATGTTCGAGGACGTCGCCGTGCTTGACCGGTTCGCGGCGCTCACCGCCTTCCAGAATAATCCCGTCTACCGTTCCGCAGCAAAACATCTGAGGCATGTCGCCTGCACCGTTCCGTCGGGAATTATAAAGGCAATCGAGGCCGAGGCCGGGCTAAACGTTCCAAAAGATGCGGACATCTGCTTCGTGAAGCCATAGCGCCCGTCTTGGAACGCCCGGAGCATGCAGTGGGAGAAGACAGTGACCGGCCGTTCACTATCCGCGAATGCGTCGGCTGCATGGCCATCTTCGATTATATCCGCATGATATACTTAGTTCATCGCTGCTGAACGGATGGCTGTCATGGGAAAAATACTCTTCGCCGCAGCGTACGGGGTGTTCGCTGCGTTCTGGATACGGTTTTTTGCTCACGCGTTGGTATGGTGGAAGGCCGCGTCGCGGCTCCGGGGAACCGCGGGCCAGGCGATCAGGCCCCGCGTGAAAACATACGCGCTTACGGCAATGGACGTGATCTTTTTCGGGAGACTCCTTGTGGTGAACCCGGCGCTCTGGTTGGGCGAGTGGGTGTTCCATTTCTCCTTTTTCCTGGTGCTGTTGAGGCATTTGCGGTTTTTTTTGAATCCCGTTCCTGCCTGCATATGGTGGGTCCAGACGCCGGGCCTGATCGCCGGCTATATCCTGCCGGTGTCGCTGGTCTATATCCTCATCGTCCGGCTATTCTCCGGAAGAGAGCGCTATGCTTCACCGGCGAATGTCTTTCTCCTCGGCCTCGTGCTGGTGATCAGCTCGCTCGGCGTTGCTATGAACCTGCTGTTCAAGCCAAACCTCGTGGAGGTGAAGCTGTTCGTTCTGGGCATCCTGAGCTTCATGCCCGTCGCGGCGCCGAAGAGCGTGCTGTTCGCTGTTCATTTCTGCATGGTCCTGGTCCTGATCCCCTTTCTTCCGACCCATATTTTCCTTGCTCCTTTTGTCATGATGGAGGCAAGAAAGCGGGAGCAGGCGTTGCATCTGGTGATGCATGAAAAGTAAGCGTTCGTTCACAGAAGAACTTCTCCCCCAACAGATCCTTGAAATCGGGGCCTGTACCCAGTGCGGCGAGTGCCTCAAGCACTGCCCTGTTCAGGACGTGACTGGAAAGCCCTCGGTCTCGCCACCCGAGAAAATCCGCATGTTCCGTGAATTCATCCGCTCCACCGACGGACTCAAGTCAAGGCTCTTCGGGCCCGGGGATGTGGACCCGAAGCTGCTGGATGACTTTACCCGGGCGGTGTATGAGTGCACGACCTGCGGGGCGTGCGGCCAGAACTGCCCGGTCGGCATCTTTACGCAACGTCTCTGGCCCGTGCTCAGGAAAGAGATGGTCAAACGAGGGCTTGGACCCATCGGCGTGCAGGCAAACATGCCGAAAGCGATCATGAACAGCGGCAATCCTTACGAGAAGCCGCCATCCGAACGATATCGCCCATGGTTCCCGGAGCACGTGAAGGTCGTGGACCGGTCGGAGATCGCCTATTATGCCGGGTGCACCGGCGCGTATGAAGCGCAGCCTATGGTCCGTGGTGATGTTCTGGTGCTTGATGCAATCGGAGCACCTTTTACCATGCTTCCCCCGGAGGAAGAGGTCTGCTGCGGTTTCCCCCTCTTCATCACCGGACAGCACGACCAGCTCGCGGATCTCGTCACCCGCCTGGTGAGGGGGTATGAGGCTCGGGGTGTGAAGGTCCTGGTCTGCTCCTGCCCCTGTTGTGTGAACATCATGACCAGGGACTGGCCCCTGTTCTATGGCAAGCCGCTGCCGTTCAAGATACGGCACATCACGCAATATGTCTCCGACGCGATAACGAACGGCAGACTGCGAGTGAAAAAGGAGCTGCACGAGGCGGTGATCTACCATGATCCCTGCTACCTCACCCGCGGCGTGGGCGTGATTGACGAGCCGAGGAACGTGCTGAAAAGCATCCCGGGGCTTACTCTCCTGGAGTTTGAGCGTCACGGCCTTAACTCGCGCTGTTGCGGCTCCGGAGGGGCGGCGAGAAAAATCTATCATGACAACGCGATTGCCATGGGCAGGCTTACGATCGACGAAGCGGTGGCAAAGAAGGCCGATCGCCTGATCCTGAGCTGTCCGGCCTGCTATGCCAAGGTGAACGAGTCCATGCAGGGGCACAAGAACCAGATCCGAATTATGGACATCATGGAGCTGGTGAGTACCATGATTGAGGGTGACAGGCCATGAGCCATTTTTCCATTCGTTGCAGGAAATGCGGCAAAATCCTTGAGAATGCCTTCTGTGCCTTTTGCGAACATTGTGCGGACGCGCTTCTGGTTACGGATTATCGCGAGGCCCGGTTCTCGGAACGCGCAGGCGGTGGCGCCTGGCGGTTCAACTGGTTGCCGGTGCACGAACCGCGGATGGCTCTACCCGGCCCCGTGGTATACCGGTCCCAGGGCCTTGCCGCGAGCTTTGGCCTGGATAATCTGTTCATAGCCTTCAACGGCTACTGGCCCGAGCGTGGTGCGTTGCTCGAGACCTGCACGTTCAAGGAATTCGAGGCGGCCGTCGTGCTCCAGAATGCCCGTGAGAACGGCGTAGAAGGCCTGATCGTTGCTTCTGCCGGGAACACGGCCCGGGCCTTTGCCCATCTTTCAGCGTTCACGGGATTTCCGGTAATCATCATCGTGCCGCGCATGTGCCTCCTGGAGATGTGGTACCTTGAACGCAACACCACGGTGCCGACGCTCGCGGTGGGTGACGGCGATTACGCCGATTCCATTGATGTTGCCAAGCGGGTCGCCATGACCTTGGGGCTCCCCTTCGAAGGCGGCGTCAAAAACATTGCCAAACGAGACGGTCTCGGCATCGTGATGCTCGAGGCGGTGTCGACGATCGGAAAACTGCCTGATCACTACGTTCAGGCCGTGGGAAGCGGTACGGGCGCAATCGGCGCATGGGAAATGGCGGAGCGGTTCGTGAAGGACGGACGATACGGCTCCCGCTTGCCTCTCATGCACCTTGGCCAGAATCTGCCATTCGCCCCGATGCTTCATGCTTGGGAGCAGGGCAGCAGGACCCTCTTCCCCGACGACCTGAAGCCGGAGCTGATCTCCCGGATTACGACGCGGGTCCTTTCGACCCGGTATCCCGCATACTCGGTCATTGGCGGTGTTTACGACGCGCTTGCCGCAACCTGCGGCAGCATGTACGGCATTGATAATGATAGCGTCTACGTCGGCATGGAACTGTTCCTGAAGGCCGAAGGCATTGACATCGTTCCCGCCTCGGGCGTTGCCGTAGCCGTGCTCCGGGAGGCGCAGCGCACGGGGGCCATTAAAAAAAGCGATACCGTTCTCCTGAACATTACGGGTGGCGGAGAAGCGAGACTACGGCAGGACCGAAAGACCCATACCGTCGTACCGAAGTACATATCCAAGAACATCACCGAGAAAGAGATAGAGGAGTTGCTGTGTCACGGCCTGAAGAAGAACTCATAGCACTGCTCAGGAGGAACGGGATCGATTTTACGGCATCTCTTCCCTGCGAGAAAATCAAAACGCTTCTCGATCTGGTGAGCCAGACCTTCCCCCATGTTCCCCTCACCCGCGAGGAAGAAGGCGTCGGCATATGCGCCGGCGCGGCGCTCGCTGGGAAAAAACCGGCCATGCTCGTCCAGAGCTCCGGCATCGGGAACATGATAAATGCCCTGCTCTCGCTCACGGCATTCTATGAGCTGCCTCTTGCGCTGTTCGTCAGCAGGCGTGGCGTGTACCAGGAGAAGATCGAGGCCCAGTTCCCCATGGGCCGGCGGCTTCCTGCAATCTTGGCAGGGGCAGGGCTCGGCTATTCGGAAATCAACACTGCCGCCGACCTTTCCCTTGTCGACCGTGAATTGCCGGAGGTCTGCCGAAAGAATGTGATTCATGCTTTCCTGATGAGCCCGGCAGTGTGGGAGAACTCTGATTGCCGGTCTCCGACTGCCGAATGCGGATTCAAGCGCGAAAAAACCGGTGTTCAACATGCATCACCGATCATGCCTCACGCATCATTGCCGATGATGACGCGGTATGATATCCTGAAAACCATAGCTCCTTACCTCGAAGGCAAGGCCGTGGTAAGCAATCTCGGGTGGCCCTCCAAGGAACTCTACGCAATCAAGCACCAGCCGTCGAATTTCTACATGCTCGGCAGCATGGGCATGGCCACTCCCATCGGCTTGGGTATCTCGATGACGTCGTCCAAAGAGGTGGTCGTTATCGACGGCGATGGAAGCCTGCTCATGAATCCCGGAACACTGGCAACTGCTGCTGCGTCCGCGCAGCGCAACCTGACGATCGTCGCCATCGACAATGGGGCATATGGCTCGACGGGAAACCAGCCGACGCTGACGGCATCGTGCACGGACCTGGAGCAGGTGGCGAGGGGATTTGGATTCAAGGAGACTTCGAAAGCGGCGTCAGAAAAGGAATTGGTTGAGGTTATGAAGCAGCAGAGGCAGGGCGTCACCTTTATCCATGCTCTGGCAATACCGGGAAACAAGGACGTGCCGAACATTCCGCTCCATCATCTTGAGATCAAAAAACAGGTGCAGGATTTTTTAAGTAAACCGTAAGGACGATGGATGGACTCACAATCTGCCCGAGTTCCTGTATTCCCGGACATACACTTTGATGGCCCGCAGAATCATCCAATCCAGGGTGACGTTATTCTCCTTCGCGATGCAGATCAACGAATCGATCGTCTCTTTGTCAATGGTGGGCATTTCCTGCGTCTGAACCGCCTCCGGAGTCGCTGTTTCCGGTAATTCCGCACTCGCTCCGGGGTTCCGTCTCAAATGTTCTCGCCGGAGCATGTCCATCAGCCCCTGCACATCACCGCCCTGAATGGCGCTTTGAACATCCTCGGGAACATCAGCCGCCGCGATTGCTTGCTCGGGTATCGCGCCTTCCAGCGACGGGGGCTTCCGATGTTCCGATGCCGGCGGCACTTCCTGCGGCGCGCCAGCCCCGGGCAACATCCCGGTCATTCCCAGCATCATAGTCGCGAGGTTCCGGGCGTATTCATTATCAGGCATTTCCTGTTTGAGAAACTCGTCAAGCTTGCCTTCCACCATTGCCGCTGCCATGCGGTCTGCCGTGAGGGATTCGTGGCCCTTGCTCTCCTCAAACGGTTTTTTTCTGCCGAAGGCGGAGGTCGGCGGTGTCGGCAGTGGCTTGTTTTTGTCTGTCTTTTTCATAGTACCTCGCATAAACCAGCTGGTGTGTTATACTATAAAGGATCATGCTTGAGATCAATATAATAAACTGCTCCCTCGGCGGCATGCCGGAACATGAGCCCGATCATTATCCCCCCATAGCGATCCCGTCGTGGTAATGCTCTTTCTCGGGATGAATGCGGTCGATGATCTCTCGAGAAAAGATCCGGTTCTGCTCCACATCGGAGCTGATATACCCTCTTTTTTTCAACACTGGCACAAACTTCATTGTCGAAGCGATATAATCCCCAGTTAATTGGGCGCAGTATTTCGGCGAAATCGAAAGCGTATCCTGTACAAATTCCCGATCGATGATCCCGACGAAATCCGCTATCATGCGCGCGGCATCTGATGGATGGTGTCTTATGAACGCGGTGGCCTCTTCATGAAGGAGAAGGAACCGTTCCATGGCCCTCCCTTCCGCCTGTAGGAATCCCCGGTCCGCCACGATGCCGTAGCTCGGGTTTGAAGGCCAAAGCAGCGATGGCGGATAAAGCAGCTTGCCGCCGGCAAAGCGATTGATGGCGACCGCGAGCGCGGGCGTGCCGAAGGCCGCCGAGACCTCGTCATGGACAACGGCTTCGGTCACCAGATCGGCCCAGGGATAATTAACGATCTCAACATCCGAGCCCAGGTCATAGCGCTCGAGACTGTCCTTCAGGATGACGTCATGGATCGATCCCTTGCCGGGCACGCCGATTCTCCGTCCCCGGAACTGCTGCAGCACCGCGCCCAAATCTGCCCCATCGGCGTGACCCAGCCATTGAGCCTTTCCGGCCATGACGGTCCCTTCCATGTGGCCGCCAGCCACGCAGATTATATTGATGCCTTGTGCCATGCCAATGATCGCCGGAGGAAGCCCGATATAGGCAAGATCTAGCTCGCGGCGCTGAAAAGCCTGCATGATGGCAGGACCCGTACCGATGAGCTTCCATTCCACTTCAGCGTCAAGCCGGGCATTGGCATCTCCTTTTGCCATGAGCAGAATCGCCGTATGGTAAAACGTGGACAGATGACCTATCCTGATCCTCATTGATGAATTCGCTCCCTCAAGCGAGTCGATGTCCTAGAACCATATTAATCTTGATCCGCTGAAGAGTCAACAAGCTTGCAAAGCCCTCAAATTCTGATTTTATGGTGTTCACGCGGTATGCCGAATCCCCGAAACGATCACGAGCAAACCCCTTTCCAGTTGCCGGTCTCGTTATGCTGTGTTACTATATACCAACATGAAAATCGTGATTGACAAGGAGAGTTCTGAACTGCTCAGAACGCTCGATGTTCTGGGCATGCCTGCATTTATTGTGGACCGTCAGTGGACCATCCTTTCGTGCAATGATGGTGTATCCTCCTTTTTTGAATATGAGCGGTCCGATGTCATCGGCCGCAATATCGAAAAATATATTCCTCTCGACACCATCCTCCGGGAGAGCGAGACTGCCGGCACTTCTCCTGCTGTCGATGCGGCCCTGGACGGAGAATCTTCACCGTTCCTCCGTTCGTTCTGCTTTCGCAGGTATGGCAGTCCCGTAGCATCCCGGATTGCGATCATCCCGAACAGAAAACACCGGCCCGACAGGATGATCATCGTGGTGCGCGATACGCCGGGCCGGGACAGCCTGCCCCTGAACGTTATTTCAACCAACCAGCGCGACGACGCCGCGCAGGGAGAATTGATCAGCGAGCTGAGCAGCATTATCAACTCCAGCCTGAGTATCGGGACAATCTTCCGCATGGTCGTGTCCGAACTGCGAAAGATCATCGATTACAGCAGGGCAAGCCTCCTGCTGTACAGCGAAAAGGAAGACAACCTCACGATTTTTGCGCTGGACACGGACATGAAGACGGTGATGAAAAAAGGAGTGAAGGCCCCCATCGAAGGCACCAGTGCCGGCTGGGTTGTTCGGAACAATAAACCTTGGATCAGCCGTGACCTCAAGGACACCCTGTTTACCCTGGACAAGAAGCTTCTGGCCGAAGGCATCCGCTCGACGATCAGCATTCCCCTGTTCCACGACCGCATGCTCGGCGTGTTCAATTTCGACAGCACAGAGCCCTCGCAATATACGGAAACGGATCTCGAGATCTTGCTGCCCGTTGCAAAACAGATTGCCATTGCCCTCGAGAACGCGCTCCTTTTTGAGGAGATCTCGAAGGAAAAAAAGGAATGGGAGAGGACTTTTGATGCGATCACCGACATGGTCTGGATCGAGGATGGAAGGCAGCGGGTGATCCGCGCCAATCACGCCCTCCTTGCGCGGACCGGCTTCTCAAAGGTCGAGGTTGCGGACAAGCTATGTGCTGAGGTCCTCGACAAGGTCGGTATCGCCGTCACCGGCGGCTGTCTCTGCTCCGAGACGCTATCCTGTCGGAGCCCTTCGTTCCGGGAGTTGAAGAGCGGCACCGGCGGCATCTTTCATTTCTGGGCCTACCCGCTCATCGATGAAGAGGGGCGGCTTTACGCCATCGTCCACTACCTGAAGGATGTCACGGCCCAAAAGCGTATTGAGCAGCAGCTTATCCGCACAGATAAGCTCGCTTCCCTTGGTACGCTGGTGGCCGGGGTGGCCCATGAGATCAACAATCCTCTGGGTATCATCGCGGGTTATTCCGAGGCGCTTCTTGACCGCGCGAAGAATACGGCCCTCACCGGGATCAAAGAATTCGAGGACTTCCCCGAATACCTCAAGACCATCCACAGCGAGATATTCCGCTGCAAAGGAATCCTCAAAAGCCTGCTCGAATTTGCCCGACCTTCGGGGGGCACGTTCCGGGAGATCGATATCAACGAGCTGATCAAGGAAGTGCTGCTTCTGCTCCAGCATCGCGCATCCCGCTTGAAGCACTCTCTGGTGCTGAACCTTAACCGGGGCGTGCCCAAAATTTACGCCGATGCCGGGAGTCTCCGCCAGCTGTTGATGAACCTGCTGCTTAACGCTGTCTACTTTACGCCTGAGGGCGGGAGCATCTTCATTAGCACGGAGCAGGACGACAACAGCGTGCAGGAAGCGAGGTTCGAAGGATGTCCGTACCGGATTCGCTTGTCTGTTGCCGATACGGGGGCAGGTATTCCTGCAGACCTTCTGGACAAAGTCTTCGACCCTTTCTTTACCACCAAGCCGGTGGGCGAAGGCACTGGACTCGGTCTCACTATCTGTCATCGGATTGTGGAGGAACACGGCGGCGTCATTGACGTGGAGAGCGAATCCGGCAAA
>DATJAP010000015.1:0-73717 GCA_035516155.1 Nitrospirota bacterium | reverse complement strand
GCCAACGACTTAAAGCCGCTGTCCTGAATGTCGCCGAAATGAACGAACACATCGCCGCCCTTTTCACGGGTAATGAATCCAAAACCTTTGGAATCATTGAACCACTTTACCGTACCTTGTTCCATGATAAGCTACCTCCTTCTTGTGAATTGAAGCGACGGAAGAGGACAAAAAAAATGCCGCAAAGTCGATATGTCTTTGCGGTTACCCTACAAGTACATCCGGAACTTCTAAAAAACATAATGACACTTCTGAAGAAGGAAGTCAAGTATTATTATGCGTCGGGCTGGTTAATTTCCGGGTGCCTCCCCGAGACAAGCGAGAGAAAATCGGCCGTTCGAACCCAGCTGCGATCCCTCAGGCTGGTTTATGCCGTTCGCGGACCGAGTCTGACGCAGGCAGTCAAAGGACCTCGCTATAAACTGGAGTTGTCATGCACCTGCAGGGTATTTTCGGTATACTCGCCTTCCTGGTCATTGCCTGGTTGATCAGTGAAAAAAGAAAGGGCGTAAGATACACGACGATAGTGGCCGGTGTCATGGTCCAGTTCGGCATCGCGGCGATCCTGCTCTACATTCCGGTTTTCAAGAAGTTTTTCCTGCTGCTGAACAATGTTGTCCTGTCCCTCGAAGCCTCGACGAGGGCCGGAACGTCTTTCGTGTTCGGGTACATTGGCGGCGGCACGCCCCCCTTTCTGCTTCAGGATCCGGGCGCAAATTTTATCCTTGCGTTCCAGGCATTACCGCTCGTGCTCGTCATCGGCGCGCTCTCGGCGTTGCTATTTTACTGGCGGATCCTTCCTTATATTGTAAAGGCTTTTTCGTTCATCCTCCAAAAAACCCTGAATATCGGCGGCGCACTCGGTCTCGGTGCTTCGACGACGATCTTTCTCGGGATGGTCGAGGCACCGCTTGTGATCAAACCCTATCTTAAGGGCATGACGCGGAGTGAGATTTTTTCGCTCATGACTGTGGGCATGGCCTGTATAGCGGGTACGGTGATGATCCTCTATGCAACCTTTCTGACCGGGGTGATCCAGGACCCTCTTGGCCACATCCTGACCGCTTCCTTCATCCACGTTGCAGCTGCCGTCACGATTGCCAGGATCATGGTGCCGGAAACAGGCGAGGAAACAGCCGGAAGCCTCGTCCCGCCGCAGGCTGCAACGAGTTCCATGGACGCTGTGGCCAAAGGAACCATGGACGGCCTCTCTCTTCTTTTGAATATCGTCGCCATGCTCGTCGTGATGGTGGCTCTCGTTCACCTCGCCAATCTGCTCATCGGCCTCCTGCCAGCCGTAGCGGGACAACCGCTTACGCTCCAGAGAATCCTCGGGTACGTCATGGCCCCCGTTGTCTGGCTCTTCGGCATTCCCTGGCCGCAGGCGCAGACCGCGGGCTTCCTCATGGGCACGAAGACGATATTGAACGAGCTTCTCGCATTCCTCGAAATGGCCAAACTGCCGCCTGGCGCGCTTGATGAACGAAGCCGTCTGATCATGGCCTACGCCTTGAGCAGCTTCGCGAACTTTGGCAGCCTCGGCATCCTTATCGGTGGCTTGGGGAGCCTCGTGCCGGAACGACGCGACGAAATCGTCGGACTCGGCATGAAATCAATCGTGGCCGGCACACTCGCTACCTGCATGACGGGTGCGGTCATCGGGATCTTTATATGATATTGAGCGTCTAGGGGTTTTATCTGTCCGTACTCTGCTGCCTCCCTCACGCGGCATCCTCTTGTCTTCGATACCCTTCCGGCGCCTAATCTGGTATAATCAAGTATGAATTTTTTCAATTACTGGGGCCGCTTCCTGCAGGGCGTTCGTTTGTTTCTCACGATCCTCGTGAGCTACAAATACCATTCCTTTCGGAATTTGTTTTCTTCTCCCGCCCTGCGGGAAGCGCGCCTCAAGCGCCTCCATGCCGCGAACGCGCGTATGCTGCGCGAGCGAATGATCGAAATGCGCGGCGTCCTCATCAAGATCGGCCAGTTCATGTCCTCCCGCGTGGACGTCCTTCCCGAGGAATATACCGACGAACTCTCGAAACTCCAGGACCAGGTGCCGCCTGCCCCCTTCCACGCAATTGCCCAGCGCCTCGTCGAGGAGTTGGGCCCGATGGATGAGGTCTTCTCTTCTTTCAGCGAAATACCGATTGCTTCGGCGTCCCTCGGACAGGTCCACCGTGCGTGCCTCCGGGACGGAGAATGCATCGTGGTCAAGGTCCAGTATCCCGGCATCGAGGAAGTGATCGCCGCAGACATGCGGACGCTGAAGTTCGTTCTGCGGATACTGCGGGTACTGTTTAGCCAGATCAATCTCGATGTCATCTATTCCGAATTCGCCCGCATCGTGCAGGAAGAGCTGAATTATATCCAGGAAGGTAAGAATGCGGAGGCCTTTGCACGCAACTTCGCCAACAACCCCAGAATCAAAATACCTGTCGTTTACTGGCCGTTCACGACGTCAAAGGTGTTGTGCCTGGAGTATATTGCCGGCATCAAGATCACGGATTTTGAAGGGATCGACCGGGCTGGGATCGACCGGAAGGAGGTGGCGCGCCTTCTCGCCGAGGCCTATGCCCAGATGTTCTTTTTCGATGGCCTTTTCCATGGCGACCCGCATCCCGGCAACATCTTCGTCAATTCCGGCCCGGAAATCATTCTCGTGGACTTCGGCATGGTCGACCGTATTTCGACGCTGCGGAGAGAAAGTCTCCGCCGCGGCTTTACAGCCATTGTTGATCGCGATTCGCTCGGTCTGGTCCGCTCCCTTGTGGACATGGGATTCATTCCTCTCACCAAGGACATTCAGCCCCTTGTGCATTTTGTGGACAAGATCTTCGAAAAATACCGTGACATCTCGGCTTCCGAGTTCAAAGCGATGGACATTGAGGAGATCGGCCGCGACATTCAGGAAGCGGTCCAGCTCACGCCATCTATCCAGATCCCGAATGACTTTATCCTCTTCGGACGTGTGATCGGCATGCTGAACGGACTCGGCTCCCGCCTCGACCCCGAGACCAACATCATCGAAATCGCCGCCCCCTTTGCAAAACGATTCATCAGGGCGGAGGAGTTTTCCGCCGCGGGCGTTCTCCAGCATGCTGTCACGTCCGGCCGTGCGCTTCTGAAACTGCCGCAACTCCTGTCTGATTTTTTCGTGACCACGAGCCGGGGGGAGACGCGCGTGGAGATCACTTCACAGGATATCGTGACGGAACTCCGGAAAATATCGCGCATCGGTAGAGGATTTGTTTTTGCGATCCTGACGGCGGGTGCGGGCCTGGCAGCGGTGGTGCTTCGCATCAACCATTTCGACCATGAGAGTGTCTGGGCTGCGGGAACCTGCGGAGCGCTGTTCCTTTGGATGCTGGTCGTCCTGAGAAGAAAATAGTCTTCCCCGCATTTCCTTTCCCTGAGGGTGAAAGACACCCCCGATCAGCCACGCGCACGTCCGCGCGGCCAGCCCGAGTTATGAGTTATTCCACAAGCATTATGAAACAATCAAGATATCCGACGCTCGATGGCGGTCGGCTATGAAGAGGGGCAACGTTCCTTCCATGGCCTCACGGTGGGTCCGGAGAGCAACGTCGGGATGGTTGTTCTGTTCGGAAAGGTGGGCAAGGCAGGCCCATTGAAGGCGCTTTTCCGCTGATGCGCGAAGCAGGATCTCGGCAGACTCGAAATTCGAAATGTGGCCATGCGGACCCTTGATGCGCTGCTTAAGATACGCGGGATAGGGACCATGCGCGAGCATTTCGGGGTCATAGTTGCTTTCGAGAAACACGGCGTCGAGCGAGGCGACCAGGTGAATGAGATCCTTGAACACATGGCCCAGGTCCGTCAAGATCCCGAGCCGCTTCCCGCAAGCCTCGACCACGAAGACGGCCCCGTCAGCGCCGTCGTGGGGCGTGGGGATGGCGTGCACGATCACGTCGCCGAACCGGAGCTTGTCGTGGGACCGAAAGTGGCGGATGTCGGTCATTTTCCCGAGCGCACACCGAGAGGACGCCGCGGCAAGCGTGGCGGCCGTTGCATAAACCGGAAGGCCATATTTCCGCTGCAGTACGCCGGCATGGCGGATGTGGTCGGAATGGTCGTGGGAGATGATTACAGCATCGACATCACGGACGTTGCGGCCTTGCGCGGCGAGCCGTTCTTCTGTCTGCGTCCCCGTGATTCCCGCATCGAAAAGAAGCTTGACGCCCGAGGTCTCGACGTAAATGCAGTTTCCATTGCTGCCGGATTGAAGGGAAATTGCGATCATGCTCATCGTTGGCGCTACTGTACCAGTCCCGAAAAAATTTGTCAATCATGCAAAACCATTTACGGGTCAGGCGGACAATTCGGCCTGTCGGCGCAAACCGGCCAAAGATTATCTTGAAGGCGGGCAGATCATCCATTATAATAATTCAGCGCACGTCTGCAGAACAAATTCGGCTTGTCGTACTTCAAAGAACACACGGGCTTAATTCGTATCTTTTGACCTGTTCCGTTCATTCGTTACAAAGCTTCGTCATTCTCTTCGCCTGTCGAGAATATTTTGATCCCTCAATGACTAACGGTATGCCGCCACCACCTCTCAATAACATCAGTATCATTCTTGTCGGCACCCGGACACCGGCGAACATCGGCGCGACGGCGCGGTGCATGATGAACATGGGCATGAAAAGGCTGGTGCTCGTGAATCCCCCGCAAGACAAGAACAACGATGCCAGTAAACTCGCCGCGGGCGCCGATGAAATATTAGAAAAGGCAGTCGTTGCTGCTTCGCTCGCCGATGCTATTACCGGCCAGCACCTCGTCGTCGGAACATCGCGTCATCCCGGCAGACTGCGAAAGAACATCCGGACTCCTCACGACGCTGCTGAAGCAATAGTGCCGTTGCTGGCAAAAAACAGCGTCGCCGTTGTATTCGGTAACGAGGTGAACGGACTGGATATGCGGGATCTATCGCTGTGTCATGAAATCATAGCCATTCCTTCCTCTCCCTCCTTTCCTTCCTTGAACCTCTCACATGCGGTCATGGTGGTTGCCTATGAGTTTTTTTGCGCTGTTGCAGCAGGCAGCCGCCCCTCAGCTGCGAAGCTTGCCTCGGCTGACGAGCTCGAGGACTTTTATCGTCATCTGCAGGAAACCCTTCTGGCAATCGGCTTCCTCGAACAAGGCCATCCCGAACGGATCATGTTCTCTCTTCGGCAGATGTTCGGCAGATCGCGGCTGGAAGGCAGGGACGTCAAAATCCTAAGAGGAATACTGAGTTCCGTCGAAAGAACGCGAATGAACCGCTGATTTCCCGGTTCTTTCTGCTCAAATTCCGGTTATCAAAGAATGTCGAGTGTTATGTCCAGATTGACTTTCCACACGGCAAAACAGTATGTTGCAGGAATGCATAAATTAAGAAGGCTGGGCGACAGAGGGAGGGTGTACCCAGGGGCGAACAGGAAAAGATGCCGCATCGGTCGTCAAGCAAGAAAGGCCGAAACTGTGCTGCTGGGAGTTTATCGACTGAGGCCGGGAGCCGGGCGCTCCTAAGGCAGCCGATCTCGGAATCTGCCCTGTTGCACTAACGAACCCTGACCGCAAGCCAGGTGTAAAAGCCTGCGGGAAGGAATCCTTTCAAGAGAGCCTGCTTTCTAAAGTCTAACGACTGTTGAATATTCATGGTGCGTCCAGGACCACCTGCTAAAACGCGACGCCGACAAGGCAAAAAAAGGATTTGCGGAGATTGCATGAAAAAGATGAATTGCTGGGAATACAAAAAGTGCGGCCGCCAACGGGCGGACATAAAGCAGCGGAATTCGGCATCTGCCCTGTGACAACCCTGCAGACGCTTGACGGAGTCCATGGAGGAGAAAATGCCGGAAGAGCCTGCTGGGCAATAGCGGGTTCTCTCTGCGGAGGCAGGATTCAGGGAACCTTCGCTCAAAAACTGCAGAACTGCTGGCGGTGCGAAGTCATGAACCTCGTGAAAAAAGAAGAAAACCCGAAGCGCTCTGCTTTTCCCATACCCGTCTCGGCATGGAGAAGTCTCTCGAAAAAATGCAGAAATCAGGGGGGCACTCCGGAACGAACCGGAACGCGTGATGCGTCGCGGCATGAAGATCAACAACACCGCATCTAATCGGGAACTGAACAGTCCCCGTTGGTTCGTAAACCACAGGATAGCTGGCGCGGCAGGCGTTTCTGCAGCCTTCTCTCTCCGGTTTTTTTATACCCCTCATTCGGATAAGGCGAACACGAAACAGCCGCAGAGATCGAAGAGAAAAATGCTATAAAGAGCAAGTGACATTTTTAAAACTTCTTTGCCCTGCTCCGGGTTTCTGGGATTTGCACGGTGAATCTTTCCAATTTAGAGATAAATTTGATTCTTCTGTAACTAATCCGCTTGCCGCCTGAGGAACGTCGGCCGGTCGAGGTCCTCGTTGTCGATACCGAGGGCCTCGTTCTTGAAGTCGAAAGCTTCCTGCTTTCGCTTCGGCTTTTCCACGACCTTCATGAACTCCTTGAGGCTCGCCGGCCGCTTCACGCGCTCCCGGATCCCCGCTTCGTCGAAGCCCGTGGCGATCACCGTGACGATCACCTCTTCACTCATGACCGGGTTGATCACGGCTCCGAAGATGATGTTCGCGCCCGGGTCCACCTCTTCCTTGATGATCGCCGTGGCCTCGTTCAGTTCGTAGATGCCCAGGTCGTTCCCGCCGGTGACGTTGATCAGCACGCCGCGGGCGCCCTTAATGGAGCCATCCTCAAGCAACGGGCTCGCGATCGCCTTCTGCGCCGCATCGATGGCCCGGCCCTCGCCCCGCCCGATCCCTGTCCCCATGACCGCCCTGCCGCGGCTCGCCATGACGGTTTTTACGTCGGCGAAATCGACGTTCACGTATCCGGGGACCATGACGACATCGGAGATTCCTTTCACGGCCTGACCGAGCACGCCGTCTGCGAGCTTGAATGAATCGAGAAGCGTCGTCTTCTTTTCGGCGAGGTTCAGAAGCCGCTCGTTGGGAATCACGATCAGGGCGTCCACGCTCTTCTTCAGCTCATTGATACCTTCTTCGGCCTTATGCATCCGCGTCACGCCCTCGAAGCTGAAGGGCTTGGTAACGACGCCCACCGCAAGGGCGCCCACCTCCCGCGCGATGCTCGCGATGACCGGCGCGGCGCCTGTGCCAGTACCACCGCCCATGCCTGCCGTGATGAAGATCATGTCGGCTCCCGCAATCACAGCCTTGATCTTCTCGGCGTCCTCGAGCGCCGCGTTTCGGCCGATTTCGGGATTCGCTCCCGCGCCCCGGCCGCAGGTGAGCTTGGAGCCGATCTGGAGCTTGATCGGTGCTCGCGCGAGCTCGAGGGCCTGCATGTCGGTGTTCGCAACAACGAACTGCACCCCTTTGATGTCGGATTGGAACATGGTGCTTACCGCATTGCTGCCGCCACCACCCACTCCGATCACCTTGATGACAGCGGGCAGCCTCTCTTCCTCGAACTGGAACATCCCGTGTATCCTCCTCTCCTCGCCCGGTTCAGTTTTATTTTCCGCATCGTGTGTCTTGGCAACGAACTCCATGATATCCTGAAACTCGAAATCGAGACGATCGTCCATATCACCTCCGCTCCGGAAAACCCGGAAAGCTATAAGCGTTCATAGAGTCTATAGATTTCCTTGAGTTTCTCGAGTTCGTTGCGTTTGACTCGATGGACTCAATTTACCCTACAGGCTCTAAATATATTCTCCCAGCCATTTCCAGAAGCGGCTTGCCGTCCCCCCGCTCCTGAACTTGCGCGGTGATTCCTGCCGGTTCTCGGCGCCATAGATCACGAGGCCCACACCCGTAGCATAGATGGGGCTATTCACGACATCCATCAGGCCGCCGATGTTCCGTGGCGTGCCCTTCCTTATCGGAAGCCCGAGATACCGCTCGGCGGCGTCCTGGACGCCTTCCATAAGGGCCGTTCCGCCGGTAAGCACAACACCGGATGCAAACATGTCCTCGAAACCCGTTTTCTTCAGGCGCTGCTGCACCATGCCAAAAAGCTCCTCGACGCGTGGTTCGATGATCTCGCACAGTATCTGGCGAGAGAGAAGCCGCGGCGGCCTGCCGCCGACGCTCGGAACATCAAGGGTCTCTTCATGCTTCACGAGAGATGACAGAGCGCAGCCGTATTTAATCTTGATCTTTTCAGCCTCCGAAGCGGGCGTGCGCAATCCAATCGCGATATCGTTCGTCAAGTGGTTGCCCCCGATGGGCAGCACCTCGGTGTGCCACATACTGCCTTCGAGGAAAAAAGCCAGGTCCGTCGTGCCTCCGCCTATATCGACAACCACAACGCCGAGATCCTGTTCTTCGGCGGTAAGGACGGCCCTGCTCGATGCCAGCGGCTGGAGCACGAGGTCGTTTACGTGCAGGCCGGCGCGTGAGCAGCTTTTGACGATGTTCTGGATGGCCGTAACAGCGCCGGTAATGATGTGGACTTTCACATCGAGCCGTATTCCCGACATGCCGAGGGGATCCTTGATGCCATCCTGATCGTCGATGATGAATTCCTGGGGCAGAACATGGAGGATCTGCTGATCCGCCGGGAAGTTCACCGCCCTTGCTCCGTCGATCGCCCGAGCCACATCAGCCGGCCCCACTTCCCTGTTTTTGATTGCAGCCACGCCGCGGGAGTTTATGCCCTTGATGTGGCCGCCGGAGATCCCCACGAACACCGAGTTGATCTCGACACCCGCCATGAGCTCCGCCTCCTGGACCGCTTTCTTGATCGACTCCACCGTGCTGTCGATATTGACGACGACCCCCTTTTTCAAACCATGGGAGGGGCTAATGCCGATCCCAATGATGTCCACCTGTCCACCGTCCTTTACCTCTCCCACAATGGCGCAAACCTTGGTCGTTCCGAGATCAAGACCGATGAGCACATTATCCGGCTTTTTTTTCGCCACGGCACACCCCCGAATGAAACAAGTTCAAAGTACAGAGCTCAATGGACAAGGAAGTTGCAGCATTACCGTCTCTTCACTTTGTGCTCTGAACTTTGTGCTTTGGACTGCATTTTCTCCACCATCACCGCTGCCTGCCGCTCGGGACGGAGGTCCACATAGGCGATATCTACGCCGCGTTGATTCACATCCGCCATGACTTCGGCAAGCCTGCGAAGCTTCTCGCCATAGCGGCCGCTGCCGATTTTGAATTGACAGCCTCCATAGAGCACCGAGATCATTTCGGGAGAGTCGGCCTTCACCGTCACGTCGGGCAACTGCCAGCCGCCCCGTGCCGAAATCTCGGCGATAAGCTCTATTGCGCCGGGCAGGCCCTCCGCGGTCACCTCTTCACCGGGATGGGCGCGATAGTCCCGGATCGCGATAACAGGAAGCGGCCATACCGAAGCCTGCTCCTTGGCAAGCCGCTCAATGACGACACCCTGACCATCCATCAGATAGCGTGCCGTGCCCGTATCGAGAAGGAAGGTCGGCGTGCGTTCAGTAAAGACCATGGTTATGCGGTTCGGCAGCCGACGGTAAATCCGGGCCTCCTTGACCCAGGGGTTTCCTTCGGTGCGTTTTACCGCTGCCGAAAGGTCTACACGGAATATGTTCTGTCCCGTAAAGACGCCGACGATATCCTTCAGGTCTCGATCACTGAGCATCTTTACTCCCTTAATATCAACGCCAGAAATGACGAAAAGATCGGCATGTATGACTACTCGATAAACCTGCCATGCCAGGACCCCTCCTGCCGCAATCAGGAGAACGATCATGACTTTCAGGAGGATGTTCGTGAGTCCCGCTGCTCTTTTTCGCGGCCAAGCGGCCCGGTCTGCAACGACCCGCTTCACGGTTGTCCTCTTTGCTTCGCCGCGGTACGATTTCGGGACCTTTACGTTCTTGTAGTCTCTCATGCGATATCAGATGCCAGCCTGTCGAGGGCGGAATGAGAAATCACAAGTTTCCTGCAATCCGCACATCTAAACGGCAATCATTGTTCATGTTCCTTCAGCAGCCAGGCGCACTATTTCCTCAACGAGGTCGGGGAAGGAAATCCCCGATCCCTTTGCAATCTCCGGCAGCAGACTCGTCGCCGTCATGCCCGGAAGCGTGTTCACTTCGAGGATATAAGCCGCGCCGCTCTCATCAAGAATGAAATCGACCCTGCTGTACCCCCGGCATCCGAGGGCCCGGTGCGCTGCGAGGCCCGCTTCGAGCGTTCGGGCGTACGCGTCTTCCGGAATCCGCGCCGGGAAGTAGTGGTCGGACATGCCCCTCTCATATTTTGCTGCATAGTCGTAGAAAGCCCGCTTCGGCACGATTTCGATAGCACCGAGTGCGCGGTTGCCGAGGATGCCGACCTGCACTTCCTTGCCCTTGATGAATTTTTCGATCAGGATTTCGTTGCCGTATTTGAACGCAAGGTCCACCGCAGGCGCCACGTCCTCTTTTTTAAAAACCAAGCTCACCCCCACGCTCGAGCCCTCTGCATGGGGCTTGACCACAACGGGATACTTGATCTGCTCAAGGACGGAGGCTACTTTGTCGGCATTGCCCGAATAAACGACCTCGTACGGACCGACGAGAAAGCCCTGGGAGCGGAATATCTGCTTTGAAACGGTTTTGTTCATGCCGAGAGCGCTCGCGAGAATCCCTGAGCCTGTATAGGGAATGCCCATCATCTCAAGCATGCCTTGAATCGCGCCGTCTTCTCCGAACCGGCCGTGAAGCGCGATAAATGCCAGTTCAACGCCGTGCTTGCGGATTTGTTCCGCAGCGTCCCTCCCCACGTCGACAGCAACAGGGTGATACCCCTTGTCCCTCAGTGCCTTCAGGATCGCGTTGCCGCTCGCGAGCGAAACCTCGCGCTCCGATGACAGCCCGCCCAGGAGAACGCCGATTTTTTTGTTTGTCACCATGACCTTATCCTTATAAATCCCTGGCGTCTTATGAGTTCATTGAGTCTGAAGAGTGCCGTTATCAACTCGGAAAACGTCTGAAACTCGCTTGACGCTGGAGACCCGTTAGTCTTCTCCGATAATTTTAATCTCCGGCTCAAGCCGTACGCCGTGGACGTCAAGGACCGTCTTTATTACCATATCCATGAGCGCCAGCACCTGGGTAGCCGTAGCCTTGCCACGGTTCACGATGAAGTTTGCGTGCTTCTCCGATACCTGTGCATCACCAACTGCCCTCCCCTTGAGCCCGGCCGATTCAATGAGTTTTCCCGCCGATTCCTCCCGAGGATTTTTGAACATCGAGCCTGCGTTCGGCAGTCCCAAGGGCTGCCGATGATGTCTCTTATCCAGGAGCTCTTTGACCCTTGCCTGGATCCCGTCTTTGTCCCCGCGGCGAAGAACGATCCGCGCTTCGATCACGATATGCCCTTCCGGCATCAAGGAGGTACGGTATCCGAATCCCATCTCCTCCCTTCCGCGGGAAATGAGTTCCCCCTCGGGTGACAGCATGATCACCGATTCAATAATATCGCCGATTTCTCCGGAGGCGGTTCCGGCATTCATGCAAATCGCTCCCCCGAGCGTGCCCGGAATGCCAGCGGCGAACTCCATGCCCGCGAGGCCTTCCTTCACGGCAAAGGAAAGAAGCTTCGCCAGGGAAGCTCCCGCTTCCACGCTGACCACGGCAAAGGCCCCTCCGATCGACCGGTATTCCCGTTCGATCCTGATTGTATTCATCCGCTGTAAGCTTATTGCCGCCCCCCGGAAACCGCCGTCCCGGACGAGCAGGTTCGTGCCGCTGCCGAGGATAAAATAGTTTATCCCCTGCCTTCTGATGTTCTTCAGCACGGCGATGATATCCTCCCGGTCCGCAGGATACACCAGTATATCGGCAGGCCCCCCGATGCCGAAGGAAGTGTGCTTGCTCAAAGGTTCATTCCGTTTGAGTTCACCTTTCAGGTTATTAATTTCCACGCTTCAGTTTCTCCACAATCTGCTCGCCGATTTTCCAGACGTCGCCGGCACCCAGCGTGATCACCAGATCGCCCTTCTTCAGCACACCGACCATATAGTCCGCAATTTTTTCCTTGTCGGGAAGGTAGGTGACGTCCTTGTGGCCGTACTTCTTGATTCCTTCATAGAGCACCTCTCCCGACACGCCGGGGATCGGTTTCTCACCTGCCGCATAGATATCCATGACGATCAGCTTGTCCGCCTGGTTGAAGGCGATGAAAAATTCCTCAAGCAGATGCCGGGTCCTCGTATACCGGTGCGGCTGGAACAAAACCACAACCCTGCGTTCCATGCCTGCCGCGGCTGCGGCGAGAGTGGCCTTCACCTCCGTGGGATGATGGCCGTAATCGTCCACCACGATGATGCCCTTCGCTTCGCCCTTGATCTGAAACCGGCGCTGGACGCCGCTGAATTCCCTGAGCGCCTTCCGGATGACCTCGAGGTCAATCTCCAATTCGCGGGCAACGGCAATTGCCGCGAGACTGTTGTTGATGTTGTGCACGCCGGGCACCGAAAGCTCGAACAAGCCAAGGTCCTGATCATGATGATGCACCTTGAACGTCGACCCCAGCGAACGGAGCGATATATCTCGGGCCTGGTAATCGGCCTGGGTACTCATGCCGTAGGTCTGATACCGCTTCTGGATCAGGGGAATAAGCGCCTGGATGTGCTGCTGGTCCAAACAGAGGATCGCCACCCCGTAAAAGGGGACCTTGTTAATGAAAGCGAGAAAGGCGTCTTTTATTTCGTCGATGTCCTTATAGTAATCCAGGTGCTCGGCGTCGATCGTTGTAACGACGGCAATTGTGGGCGAGAGCTTGAGAAAGCTTCCGTCGCTCTCATCCGCTTCGGCAACCAGGAACTCGCCCTGTCCGAGTTTTGCGTTCGTGCCCAGGCTGTTCAACTTTCCGCCGATCACGACCGTGGGATCGATTCCGCCCGCCGCGAGCACCGTGGAAACCATCGAGGTCGTTGTGGTCTTTCCGTGGGCTCCTGCGATGGCGACACCGTACTTGAGCCTCATGAGTTCAGCAAGCATTTCGGCCCGTGGTATCACGGGTATCTGCTTCTCCCGTGCAGCCACCACTTCCACGTTGTCGCTCGTCACGGCGGAGGATAGAACGACCACGTGAGGCGTCATCATGTTTTCACGGCGGTGCCCGATGTATATCTCTCCCCCGAGTTTCCTGAGCCGCTCCGTGGTATCCGATTCCTTCATATCCGAACCCGAAACCCGGTATCCCAGGTTCAGGAGCACTTCTGCGATGCCGCTCATGCCGATTCCGCCGATGCCGACAAAATGGATGTGTTTAATCCGCTTGAACATAGTTTCGACAAATCCTCGCAATTTTCTCCGCCGCCTGGCTATCCATCCGTGAGCCCGGAGGCAGGCCGGTGCCCCGGTCGGCATATTTTTTTATCAGCTCTGCAAGTTTCTCCGCAGTTAGATCCTTCTGGATAATAATGTCCGCAATGCCGCGATCGGCCAGTGTCCTCGCGTTGTGCTCCTGATGATTGTCCGCTGCATAAGGAAAGGGGATAAGCAATGCTCTCTTGCCGCAAACCGCAAGTTCCGCCACCGTCGTCGCCCCGGAACGAGAGACCACGAGGTCGGCAACGGCGTACGCCCCCGCCATGTCGTGAATATACGGAAGCACCACCGCCTTCACGCCCGCTTCCTGGTACCCAGCGGCTACATCGGTCACGTCCTTCTCCCCGGTCTGGTGCAGGATCTGAAACATCTTCGCGTCCCGCAAGTACGTGGCCGCCTGTTTCATTGCCATGTTGATGGCGTGAGCCCCCCCGCTTCCTCCCATGACAAACACTGTGAATCTTCCCGGATCAAGACCGAAGTCCGCAAGCGCCTTGCCACGGTCCCCGCCCTCGATTCCTTTCCTGACCAGCGGTCCCATCAGCTCCGTCCTCCCAGCCGGAAAAAACCGCTGTGCGGCCGATCCCGGAAAGGGGAGAATGATTTTGTCCGCCAGCCTGCCGAGCTTTCTATTCGCGAGCCCGGCATAAGAGTTCGGCTCCACGATGAAAAGCGGGATTCGGAGACCGAGTGCTGCGAGCGCGACAGGCCCCGAAGCGTAGCCGCCCACGCCGACCACGACATGGGGTCGGATTTCGCGCAGCAGCTTCAGCGCTTGGACCACGCTCCGCGGCAGCGTAATCACCGTCCTAAGAATCGCCGAGAGCTTCATGCCTTTCAATTTCCCGACCGCAATGAAACGGACCTGCAGGCCTTCCCGAGGAAGGACTTTCGCCTCAATCCCCTGCTCGGTGCCGATGAACATCACTTCGCCGCCGGGCTCCCGAAGCACTTCCCGCGCGATGGCGATCCCGGGGTATAAATGGCCGCCTGTTCCGCCTCCCGCGATGACGACCCTCATCTTCTGCATCCCGGCAAGTTTATGTTGACGCAGAGACAGCAGAGACCGGAATCATCGGAAGCCTCTGAAATTTGATTTCGCATTTCTCAACGACCTTGGCGCTCTCCGTACTGATAATTCATCTCAAGCGGTATCTTTTGAGATGTTCAAAAGCACCCCCAGCGCCCCCAGCGTGATCACCAGTGACGAACCACCATAGCTCACGAGTGGAAGCGCGATTCCCTTCGTGGGCAGAAGACCGGTCACCACCGCCATGTTAATCACTCCCTGTACGCAGATGAGCAGCGTCGTGCCCAGGGCCAGGAACCTGCTGAACGGATCTCCCGCGGCAAGGGAGATTTTCACGCCTCTCCACAGAATGATGAGAAAGAGCACGATCACGACCAGCGACCCGATGAGGCCGAGTTCCTCGCCGATCACGGCATAAATGAAATCGGAATGCTGTTCCGGGAGGAACAGCAGCTTTTGGCGTCCCTCGCCGAGACCGCGGCCAAATACGCCCCCGCTGCCGAAGGCAATGAACGACTGAATGATCTGGTAACCTGCCCCGTCTTGGTCTCCCCAGGGGTTCAGGAATGCCGTGATCCTTCGCCAGCGATAGGCCTTATGAACAACGGCTGCTGCGACAATAGGAAGCGCCGCAAGAACCGTTCCCGCGAGGTGGAGTACATTAGCTCCTCCGGCGAAAAGCATGATGCCTGCCACGACGGCGATCGTGACAGCTGAGCCGAAGTCCGGCTGGAGCGCTGCGAGAACCAGAAACAGCACGGTAATCATATAGGCCGGGACCAACCCGTTCTTGAAGTCCCGGATGCGGTCGCCTTTCTTGGCCATGAAGTAGCTCAGATACACGACCAGCGTAAACTTTGCGAGTTCCGACGGCTGAAAGGACAGCATGCCGAGCCGGAGCCAGCGCCGGGAACCGTTGATCATCCGGCCGATGCCGGGAATGAGCGTTGCCCCGAAGAGCAGTAATGATACCGCAAGGAGAATGAGCGCCACCTGTTGTTTTGAGAATTGTCGGTGGTCAACACGCATGGTAATTGCCATCAGTCCGAGGCCCAACAGGGCCCATATCAACTGACGCTTCATGAAGAATGCCGGGTCGTTGTACTCTGTAAGTGCAACAACGCTGCTTGAGCTGTAGACCATCACTACGCTGATGACGAGCAGTATGAAAACGGCGAACAGCAACAACCTGTCGTATGATCCTCTGTGATTCATAACGTTCTGCATATCCATAATCAGTCGATAGAAGTCTATGGGGTTCTATGAACTCATCAGTCTCAAAGACTCTTTACCGCCTCCTTGAACTGCTTTCCCCGGTCTTCAAAATCCTTGAACATATCAAAACTCGCACAAGCCGGGGACAGAAGAACGATGTCACCCCGTGAAGCTCCGGTCGAAGCGAGAACCACCGCATCCTGCAGCGTTTTGGCGAAGACTGTCTGTGTCGAGGTGCCGAGAATTTTTCCCATCTTATCCGCTGCTTTTCCGATAAGAATAAGGAGTTTCACCTTTTTTCTAAACAGATTGTACAGGGGGCTGAAGTCGCTCCCCTTGTCCAGGCCTCCGGCGATCAGGATCACCGGCTGGGTAAAACCCTCGACAGACTTTACCACTGCGCCCACATTCGTGCCCTTGGAATCATTGATATAGGAGACGCCGTCCTTTTCCCTCACAAACTCGAGCCGGTGCTCCAAACCGGGAAACTCTCTCAGAACCTCAGCAACCCGTGGAATATCGGCGCCTGCGCAGATAGCCAGGGCCGCGGCGGCCAGGGCATTCTCGAGATTGTGTACGCCCTTGATTTTAATTTCATCGGCGTGGATGACCCGTTTGTTGTTGAACACGAGGTATCCATCCAGAACGCAGGCACCCGGATTGAACCGGAGCATGCGGGAGAAGGGAATAACCGTTGCGGCGGTGCGCTTTGCATAGGATTTTACGAGAGGATCGTCGAAATTCAAGACCAGGAAATCTTCCTTACGCTGGTTCATGAACACCCGCGCTTTGGCCTCGCCATATTCATCGATGTCATGATGCCGGTCCAGGTGATCCTGCGTGACATTCAGAATCGCTGCAACACGGGGCCGGAAGGTATCGATATCCTCAAGCTGAAAGCTCGACAATTCCGCGATGATCCAATCCTGATGTTTCAGCAGCGAGATATCCTCGGTGAGTGCATTCCCGATATTTCCCGCCACGAGCACCTTCTTCTGCGCGCGCGCCAGCATAAGCCCTACCAGTGTCGTGACCGTGGATTTTCCGTTCGTGCCGGTAATCCCGACAAAAGGCGCATCGGAAAGCAGCCATGCCAGTTCGAGTTCACTAATCACCTTAAGGCCCCGCTGCAGGGCCGCCAGGATCTGCGGTCCCTTTGGAACCCCTGGGCTGAGCACAATAAGATCGGCCCCGGAAAAAGCACGCTCCGGGTGGCCGCCCGCTTCGACAATGATACGACTGCTGCCGATGGCCCTTAGCTGTGAGTTTAGCTGCTCCATCGGCTTCTTGTCCGTCACCGTAACAACGGCGCCGAGAGAATCGAGGGCGCGCGCCGCGGCGACCCCGCTTCGGCCCAGTCCGACCACCGTTACTCGTTTGCCTTTAAAATCTATATGCACCAGTCCTCCGGAAACTCGAACCGCGGGACCCGCCAACCATGCTTGTAATCTGAATCCTTATCGTAAGAACCGGACTCTGCCTTCCTGTGTCGCCACAATGGCGAAAGCCTTTTTCTACCTCAACTTCAACGAACTGATCGAAACCAGTGCCAAGATAATGCCGATAATCCAAAACCGGGCAATGACCTTGGACTCGGGCCAGCCGATCTGTTCAAAATGATGGTGAATTGGCGCCATCTTAAATATGCGTTTTCCGGTCAGCTTGTACGACGAGACCTGGAGCATGACCGAAAGCGTTTCGGCCACGAAAATCCCGCCCGTGATCACCAGGATCAGCTCGTGTTTGGTAACGACAGCCAACGTACCGAGTGCGCCTCCGAGGGAGAGTGATCCCACGTCTCCCATAAAGACCTCTGCGGGGTGCGCATTGTACCAGAGGAAGCCGAGGCTCGCGCCCAGAAGAGCGCCGCAGAAGATCACCAGCTCTCCGCTGCCGGGAATGTAGAGGATCTTCAGATAATCGGCGATAATTTTGTTCCCGCCCAGGTAAACGATCACGGCGTTGGCCGTGGAAGCAATTCCCACAAGACCGATTGCCAGGCCGTCCAGCCCGTCTGTGAGGTTCACGGCGTTCGATGAACCCACGATGACCACGACTACAAAGGGGACGTAGAACCATCCGAGGTCGATGAATAGCCGTTTCATGAACGGAACCGAGAGGTAGGTGCTGTTCGGGTCGCCGGGGTTATAATAAAGAAAGAAACCGATCGCGATGGAAGCGACGATCTGGAGCCCGAACTTCTGGAAGGCCCGGAGTCCCAGCGACTTTTTTTTCACGACCTTAAGATAATCATCCCAGAATCCTATGCCGCCGAAGGCAAGCGTGGCAAAAAGCACCGCCCAGACATACTTGTTCTCCAGGTCGGACCAGAGCAGGGTTGAGGACACGAGTGCGGCGATTATCAGCAATCCACCCATGGTCGGGGTGCCCTGTTTGGAAAGATGCGTTTGCGGACCGTCGTTTCTGACGTGCTGCCCCACTTTGAGCCGCCGCAGCCAGGCTATCATCGACGGAGCGAGTATGAACGTGACGATAAGAGCGGTAATAACCGCGCCGGCGCTCCGGAAGGTAATGTACCGGAATACGTTAAAACCGGGAATTTTGCCGTGCAGCGGATACAGCAGGTGATAAAGCATCAGAACTCCTCCAGGATCTTCTCCATCTTCATGCCCCGCGAGCCCTTGATGAGGACCACGTCGCCGGGGTTCGAGAGTTTTTTGATCAGTTGAGCTGCGATGGCGATTGTTGCAGCATTGAATATTCGGTCTTTCGGCATCCCTGCATCGCGCGCGCCTGCCCCGATATCCTTGGCGAGCGGGCCATAGGTGATCACGATGTCCACACCGCTTCGCGCCGCGGTCCGGCCGATTTCCCGGTGTGCATCCGCGGCAGAAGCCCCCAGTTCCAGCATATCGCCGAGCACGGCGATCGATCTTCTCCCCGTGGCGAGCGAGACCATCGTCCTGATCGCCGCATCCATGGATGAAGGGTTGGCGTTGTAGCAGTCGGCCAGCACGGTTCTGCCCCCAATCTCCCTTACTTCGGAACGCATGGCAACAGGAACAAAATCGTCGAGCCCAGGCTTCACGGCGGCGAGTGGCGCACCGGCGGCGATCGCTGCGGCCGCCGCGGCAAGAGCATTGTAAATATTGTGCGTTCCTACCGTACGCAGCCGCACCTTCAACGACGCGCCTCTGTTGGTTAA
Organism: Nitrospirota bacterium; assembly: GCA_035516155.1. GTDB lineage: Bacteria > Nitrospirota > UBA9217 > UBA9217 > UBA9217 > JAJYKN01. The sequence continues at coordinate 54,973 of DATJAP010000015.1, read as the reverse complement.
CGTAAAGTCTGTATGGTGCAAATCCTCTTGGATTTCAGCAGCAACGACTTCGGCCTTGTTTTTGATCCCGAACGAGATTATCCGTCCGCTGAATTTATTTTTGAGCATCCCGAAGTAGGGATCATCGGCATTCAGCACCGCTGCGGCATCAGACTTGAGGTTGTCGAGCAGCTCGCCCTTCGCTTCGGCAACTTTGTCCAGGCTGCCGAGAAACTCGAGGTGCGCCGGTCCGATGTTCGTTATAACGCCGACTGTCGGGTTCACCAGCCTGGCAAGCAGGTCAATCTCCCCTGCTGCGCTCATGCCCATCTCAACAACGGCTGCCCGATGGCGCCCGGTTAGCTTCATGAGCGTAAGCGGCACGCCGATGTGGTTATTCAGATTGCCTTCATTCTTGAGCACCGGCCCTTTGTGCTTCAATATGCCGGCGAGCATTTCCTTGGTCGTGGTCTTGCCGTTTGAACCGGTAATCCCGACGAGGGGGATCGAGAATTTCCCGCGGTGCATCTGTGCCATTTCCTGCAGGGCATGGAGCGTGTCTTCCACGGGCAGGATGTTCTTCAGTCCGCTCAGGAGCGAAAACCGGTTCTCGAGAGCGGTCCGTTCAACAAGTGCGCCCCAAGCCCCCTTCTTGATCGCATCGGGAACGAAGTCATGGCCATCAAAGCGGTCGCCCTTCAGCGCGATAAAAAGCTCCCCTTCCTTGATGTTCCTGGAGTCTATGGAAACCCCTTTTATATCCATCCGCTCCATCATCTGCAGTAATTCCTTCAACGTATTTTTTTCAGAGACACTCATGGTCTGCATTTCGGAACCGGGAAGTCAGACATTCAGCACACCCCGGAGAGGGAACGTGCATTTTCCGCGTGCTGGTGGTCATCCGACCTCCGCCGTCTGTCTTTTCTTTATCTCTTCCCGAGCAACTTCCCGGTCGTCGAAGTGAATCTTCTTCTCACCGATGATCTGGTAATCTTCATGTCCTTTTCCGGCAAGAACAACGACGTCGCCCGCCTTTGCCATGCCGATTGCGGTGGCAATGGCTTCACGCCGGTCGGGATTGACCAGATAGGGCGTCTTGCCGGAACGGCCGCTCCCAGCGGGACCGATCCCTGCGACACGCGCTCCCGCGGACGTCATCCCCGCCTCTATCTCCCTGATGATCCTGATCGGATCCTCAGTTCTGGGATTGTCCGACGTCACGATGACCACATCGCTCCCCTTAAGGGCAGCGGCGCCCATTTTCGGACGTTTGGTCCGGTCCCGGTCGCCTCCGCATCCGAAGACGGTTATGACCAGACCTGTTGCCACTTCACGCACTGTCTCAAGGAGGCTCGCCAGGGACTCCTCGGTATGGGCATAGTCGACAACAACGCCGAACGGCTGGCCTTCATCTATTTTCTCCATCCTGCCTGGAACGGCCCGCATCCTCGCGATGCCCTGGCTGATCGAGTTGGCATCGAAACCGAGAGCTGACGCGGCGCCGATTGCGGCGAGGATATTATAGACATTATGTTTCCCCACGAGCGGGGAAGCAACCTCGATGATTCCTTGCGGCGCCTGCACGGAAAACGACAGACCGCCGATGCCGTACCCGACTGGCATGTCGGGATGAATGTCGGCATGCCCGGACAATCCGAAGGTGGAGATTTTCGCTTTTGAACGTGCCGTGATTTCCCGCGATCCAGTGTCATCGTCGTTGATAATCGCGGTCTTGTCCGGGGCAAGGCCGGTGAACAGCAGCAGCTTCGCCTGGAAATAGGATTCCCTGTTCTCGTGGAAATCCAGATGGTCCTCCTGCAGATTGGTGAACACAGCGGTTTCGAACAGGCACTCAGCGGTGCGGCCCAGCGCCAGCGCATGGGATGAAACTTCCATGACACAGTATTCGGCGCCAATATCCGCCATTTCCCGCAGGAGCCTCTGGAGGTCCGTCGACTCGGGTGTCGTGTTCGGTGCGGCATAGACCTTGTTCCCCACGCGGTAATCGATGGTGCCGATAAGGCCGGTAACGTGCCCCGCGGCCTCGATAATCGATTTCACCAGATAGCTCGTCGTGGTTTTTCCCTTTGTCCCTGTGATTCCGACAAGCTTGATCTGTCGCGAAGGATGACCGTAAAAGAAAGCCGCGAGCGCGGCAAGCGCCTTCCGGGTATCAGGCACAAGGATAATGGGGACATCCGGGGCTGTGGCAGGATTCGCTGCTTCTGCAACAACGGCAACGGCCCCCTGTTTTACCGCCTGCGGAATAAACTGATGGCCGTCCGAGTTGAATCCTCGCACGGCCACGAACAGCGACCCGGGAACCACCTTCCGGGAATCATGCGCAATGCCAGTTACTTCAGATTCCTGAACCGCGTCGGAAAGAGGCGCCGTGTTTCCCAGTGCCTTCAGAAGATCGCGGAGTTTCATCGTGTTACCAGGAGCATCCTGCCTCCCACGTCGTCGGGCGGCACCTGGAGATAGGCAAGGCTCTGCTCCGCAACGGCTTTGAACACCGGCGCGGCAACGCTGCCTCCGTAGATGTCACCTTCGGGTGTATCTACCATCACTACGATTACCAGCTTCGGCGCAGTGGCCGGCACAAACCCGACGAAAGAACTGACATATTCTTTCTTTGAAAACCTGTGGGTTTGGTGATCAATCTTCTGCGCCGTTCCGGTCTTTCCCGCTGCCGTATATCCTGAAGGCTTCGCTTTCTGACCCGTGCCTGTCTCGACAACCCGCTCAAGCATCTTGTTCACTTTGGCCGTGGTTTCCGCGGTGATTACCTGTCCCACCGGCAGGGGCATGGTTTTTTGCCCTTTGCCGCCGCTGCGGCTAACGATCTCCGACACGATATAGGGCTTCATGAGAACCCCGTTGTTGGCGAAAGCGGAATAAACGGCGGCCATCTGCATGGGGGTAACGCCAATTTCCTGTCCAATGGCGACCTCGCCCAGGGAAACGCCAGACCATGTCCGGACATCGCGGAGGATGCCAGGAATCTCTCCGGGGAGATCCACGCCGGTCTTCCTGCCGAACCCGAATGCGGTGATATATTTATAGAATCGTTCCTTGCCGAGCCGCAGGGCCACTTTAATCGTACCGACGTTGCTCGATTCGGCGATCACATCGGTGAAGGTCAGGACACCGTGTTCCTCGGCGTCTTTGATCACCCGGTCAGCCAGTTGGATCTTGCCCGCCGAACAATCAAAACGTTCAAGAGGATGGACCACCCTTTCCTCGAGTGCTGCTGCGGCGAGTATCGGCTTGAAGATAGAGCCGGGTTCGAAGGCGTCGGTTACGGCTCTGTTCCGCCACTCCGCCGGCTTATATTGCTGCGGTTCATTCGGGTTGAATGCCGCGCGTCCATATCCGCTTGCGCGTACCGAAAGCGCGAGCACTTCCCCGGTCTGCGGATTCATGACGATGCAGACCCCGCCCTTGGCATGCGATGTTGCGAGCGCGGCATCGAGTTCCTTCTCGGCAATATGCTGGATCACTTCATCAATCGTGAGAATAACGTCATTTCCCGGCTTCGGCATCCTGAACTGAAAACCGGGACCGCCGGGAAAGACCATTCGTCCCCGGGCGTCCTTTTCGGCAAGCACCCAGCCGTTCACGCCGCGGAGGATGTCGTCATAAGCATGTTCGAGCCCTTCGAGGCCATGGTTGTCAATACCAGTAAAACCAAGCAGCGGCCCGGCAAGGGCCTTTTTCGGATAAAACCGTCTCGCCTCTGTCCTGAGCCGGATATCATCAGAATCGAGTTCCCTCACCCTGGCGGCTTTTGCCGGGTCAACCTTGCGGCTGAGCCAGACAAACTGCTTGTCGCCCTCGAGTTTGTGTTCAAGTTTACGCGGGTCTTCGCGCAGGATCCGCGCAAGCCGCTGCGCCAGTTCGCGTGGGTTGTCGATCTTCGACGGAATGCCGTATACTGAATCGACATCGAGGCTAACCGCCAACTCTCTGCCCATACGATCGTAGATCGTCCCCCGCTTCGGTTCGAGTACCACTACCTGTTCATACTGGCGTTCTCCGCGGGCGGCAAGTTTTGATCGTTCAAAAACCTGGAGGTAGAGAAGCCGCAGCACCACGAGCGCAAAGGCCAGGCCCATGATAAGAAATACCGCGATTATCCTTCCCCTTCGATCCATAATTACCTATTGTTTCGGCGCAGCTTTTCGTTTAACGATCACGATGTGGTCTTCCGTCGGCCTTATCATCCCCAGCCGTTTGGTTGCAAGCTCTTCAATGCGCGCCGGTGAGGTGAGGCTCGACGCCTCTATCCTGAGGGACCCGTTCTCCCGCGCCAGTTCCCGCTTCTCCCGCTCCAAGGCGTCGATCTGATACCCGAGCCGCATGATCTTCACCTTTCCGCCCACATAGAGAAGCAGCCCGACAATAATCAGGAGCGTCATGAAAAGGCGCCGCAGATTCCCCCGCCTGCTCCGTTCAAATACGAATGATCCGATATTTCCAGCCTTCGCTGTCATGCCGGCGCTCCTTCCCGCGTGAGAGACGAAATTTCAAATACGGAAATCAGCTCTCTGTTATAAGATACAATGGACCCTTTTATGACCAAGGTTGAATTTTCAGCCGCTCTCATCCGGTTCGAGGTTACGAAGCAGGCAGTTTTTCGGCCGCTCTCAGCTTTGCGCTCCTCGAAGCGGGATTACGAGCAAGCTCCCTCGGGCCGGCTATCACCGGTCGATGCGTCAGCACCCTGATAACCGGCTTTCTGCCGCAGGCGCAGACCGGCAGTTTCGGCGGACAGATACAGCCCTTTGCCTTAGCCACGAAGGCTTGCTTTACGACGCGGTCCTCAAGGGAGTGAAAGGTTATAACGGTGAACCGTCCGCCGGGCTTCAGCAGGCCGATGATCCTCTCAACCCCTTCGCGAAGCGCTCCGAGCTCGTCATTAACAGCAATCCGAAGAGCCTGGAACGTGAGCGTGGCGGGATGGATGCGTCGCGGAGGGTAGGGAGGGAATACGCTCAAAACAATCTCGGCCAGTTGAACCGTACTCGTGATGGACCTCCGGGCCCTCGCCTTTTCTATGGCACGTGCAATAGCGCCCGCTCTGCGCTCTTCGCCGTATTCGCGAATGATCTTCGCGAGTTCGTCGCGGGAAAGTCCGTTCACCAGATCAGCGGCGGTGAGCCCCCTGTTTGGGTCCATGCGCATATCAAGAGGCCCGTCCAGCTGGAAGCTGAAGCCGCGATTCGGCGACTTGAGGTGAAACCAGGAAACACCGAGATCAAGCACTGCCCCATCTACCGAATGATGTCCCAGATCCTGTAGAATCGACGGCAATTCCCGGTAATTCGCCTGTCGGAGGACAGCGCGATCGCCGAACGTTGCCAGACGCTCCCTGCACCGTTCGACAGCCTCGGGGTCCTGATCCAACCCGATCAGCATGCCGTCGGGCGACGATCGTTTCAGGATCTCCGCAGCATGACCACCCCCGCCGAGCGTCCCGTCAACATATACACCGCCGGGCCGCGGCGCGAGCAAATCAATTGTTTCACGCAGCAGGACGGGTATATGCTCTCTGATCGGATTTAAGAGTTCGAAGTTCGGAGTAGTATTGTTTTCTTTATTTCCCCGATATGTCCTCACACCAAGCTCCGGACTCACAACTCGAATCTATTACAACCCCAGCGGCAGGTTCGTCGCCGGCTTATTCACCCCAAAACTCTTCGCGGCCTGCTGGACCGTGTCAAAAACCTGGAATTCCTCCAGAACACCGGTGGTCCGGAAAATATTCTTGAGGTAGTCGGACATTGCTGCGAGCCGGAGGTCTCCTCCGAACGACTGAAGCCGACGCTTCTCTTCAACCAGGGACTGGAGAATGGTAAAATTAATATGCTCCACGGACCCAAAATTCAAGATCAGACCGTACATCTCGCCCTTGATAAGCTGACCGATCACCCTGTTGATCTCAGCCATTTTCGCCGCATCGATCTCGCCTTCCAGGTTCATCTGATATACTTTGATTTTTTCGTCCATGTCGTTATAGGCCCAACGCAGCGAGCGCCTCGCCGATTTTGTCGCCATTCTCAGTATTTCGCGCCTCCCAAGCCCTGGTGTCCCAGATTTCTATTTTATCGATGATCCCGACAAGTGTGACGTTTTTCGAGATTCCCGCGTGTCCGCGGTGCGCTGGCGGGATCAGGATACGGCCCTGTTTATCAAGTTCGCATTCCGTAGCGGACGAAAGGAGAAAGCGTCTGAAGTCCTTGACTTCCTGCTTCATCAGCGAGAGGGTCTTGATTTTCTCCTCGAGACGCTCCCACTCCTCGAGCGGATAAACGGTGAGACAGTGGTCGTAGTCCATGGCGAGCACAAGCCGGCCGTCATAGCGGTCAGCAATGATATCCCGGAATTTAGAGGGGACACTCACTCTGCCTTTGGAATCAACGGTATGATCGTAGCTACCCCGGAACATGCTCCTCCCTGTTGAGCCCACTCTATCCCACTTCATACCACCTGCTTGCAAAAGTATATCTGTCACCCACTGGATTGTCAAGAAAAATATTAATTTTTGAGATGTTACGTGGTGGGGGGACGCCTGAAAGCAGAAAGTGTTTTTAGCGTGACAACAGGGCCGGGAAAAAGTAATATACGATTCAATGAATAATGATTATTTCATTACTGTTGATGATGCGCACATTAAGCGGGAGAAGGCAAAAGCGCGGGAAATGCGCGAATCACAATGGTGGAAACGAAAGCGCGCGGCTGGCGTCTGTTATTATTGCGGCGGAAAGTTCAAAGCGATGGAACTTACTATGGATCACCTCGTTCCCATCGTGCGGGGAGGAAGGTCTGTGCCGGGGAATCTTGTTCCGTCGTGCAAAGCGTGCAATAACAAAAAAAAATATCTCCTCCCCACGGAATGGGAGGAGTATCTGAATACGCTTCAAAGAAAAAATACACAATCCGAAAACACCGACTGTCGCTAACTGTTTACAACTTAATTTTTTTCGCCACTTCGTGGCTCATCTCCGAATTCATCCAATTTCCACCCCCCGCACCCAATCGACCCGGACCAGTTTGTTCTCGTGCGACCAGCGGTAGCTCACTTCACCATGGAAGGCCTTCTTGATTGCCCGCCCGATGCGCTGCGCGAGTTTCTCATTCGTCGTGGAAATGACCAGGCTTCCGTACCCATTCTCCTTTATGGACATGACCCGCTCCAGAGGGTTTAAACCACGCGCCCGTTCCTCCTCATTCTTGACGAGTTTCATCAGATCCTGCTTATGGGGGAGCACATAATCGCCCTTCAGCGTTACGATGCCGCCGGGGAAGTTGTCGCGGATCTTAAGACAGGCGGGACAAACCATCATTACAGTTGCGGGATTCCGCACCGCCGTATCATATGCACCAGCACTGCCATACCAGCGCTTGTTCATGTACACCGCGCGACATCCCTCGCATATGGAAACGCTGCGGCTTGCGCCGCGCGGAAGGTAGGAATCCGTTATCGCTGACTTTTTCTTGTAGGATAATCTATAACTCTTCTGTGTTTTCGCAACTGCCTTCATAGAATCGCCTCCTTCGTTACCGTCGGAACCAGCTCGGGCCGGGGCTCACTTCAGTTTTCTCTGAATTTCGGGAAACTGTTTCTTGAACTCGGGAATATTGCGGGCAAGGAATACTTTAATGGCCTTCAGCTCGGCCTGCAAATCCCCGATTTCGTCGGTGAACTCGGATTCATGTTTCTTCAGGGCATCGGCCAAGTTGGACAACGCCTTTTCCTGAATCTTGATCCTCTCGACCGCGCTGCTGCCATTTCCTTTGCTGTTCATGGTTCACCTCGCTTTCGATGTTTATTTCAGCTTCATCCCGAGTTTCTTTTCCACTGACTCAAGCTTCTTATCCATTCGCGAATCCGATCCCTTGCGATCATCGATCTTGATCGACGTGATCGCGCGCTCTGAATCCTTCATCACTACATCATGGCATTTCTTCACGACTCCCATCACCGTGTCCCACTCTCCTTCCAGGACGGTCCCCATGGGATTCGCCCGATAACTCACGCCGCTGCCCACGATAACCTTCATGACCTCTGCGATGACCGCACTGACGCTCACGCCTTTCCCCAACGGAACCACGCTGAACTCTACCATTACACTCATGATGAGTCACCTCTTTGCCGTCCTTGACGCTCTAACATCCCCTCTTCCTGGCGCAGATCTCCCCTTTATTCCTATCTAAAGTATAGCCGCCGTTCCCTTTTATGTAAAGGCTGTCAACTGGACGTTTTTTCATTGAAAACCGGATTTTCCTGTGCCATACTTTATCATCGTTGTTACAGATAACCAGCCGTGAACAACCTGCCATGCTTCGGAAGATTTAAGGGGGACCCGAACATTCTATGCGGATATTTTTCAAATTGCCGGGAATCCTTCTTGTGGTCACGCTGTACATAATCTTCGCCTGCATCATTGCGCTCCTTCCCACCGGCACCAACATACGCCGCACGCTTCTGATTAAAAATATATCACGCCTATCGAGGCTCATGCTGAGGCTGCTCGGCGTCCGTGTTCACGTGAAGCACCGCGAACGCCTGCTTGAAAGCAGGTCGGCTCGTCTTGTTGTCGCGAATCACCTGTCCTATATCGACGTTCTCGTCATTGCGTCGGTTCTACCGTCCGTTTTCATCGCGTCAGTGGAACTGGGGAGCACTCCGGTTCTTGGCATGCTGGCGCGCCTCGGCGGGAGCATCTTCGTCGAGCGAAGGAAGGCCACGAAACTTCGGCAGGAACTTCCGATCATCAGTCGCACACTTCGGGCCGGATTGCGGGTTGCTCTGTTTCCTGAAGGCACTACCTCAAATGGTCGACGGGTTCAGCCCTTCAAAAATTCCCTCTTTCACACCGCGATCCTGGCGCAAACCGACATCCTGCCCCTGTGCCTCCGCTACATCGGGGTCAATGGCGCCCCGTTGAACGTGCATAATCGCGATTCGGTTTTTTATTACGGTGATACCTCTTTCTTTCGTCACTTCCCCCGACTCTTGTCACTCACCTCCGTCGATGTTGAGATCGTACCTCTCAAAATTATCCGCTTCCGGGAAAAAGACACCAGAAAGGAACTCGCGATCCGCGCGCATGATGTCATCTCAGCCGCGTATCACGATGATTTTTTCCGTGATCTGAATTGATCCCAGATGTTCATGCAATCTCGAACAGAAGCCCTTTTCGCCTTGACATTTCTTCGTCTTGCAATATAATGAATGCTTTATTACTGCGTCGGCTTTGGGAGCATGGCATGAAAGACATCATTCTGAAAGCATTCGAGGACAGCGCTCAGATAAAGGTTAAATTCGCCAGAGAAAATGTCGACAAGATCATTGAGGTGGTCCAACTCATAGCCCAAGCGTTCCGTGAGGGGAAAAAGGTCATTCTCTTCGGCAACGGTGGAAGTGCCATGGACGCCTCGCATATCGCTGCGGAATTCGTCAACCGTTTTCTCATGGAGCGGCCCCCGCTTCCCGCCCTTGCCCTAAACACCGATGCGGCTGTGCTCACCAGCATCAGCAACGATTATGACTTTACCCAGGTCTATTCCAAGCAGCTGGCCGCCCTGGGCCATGAAGGTGATGTCGTCATCGGCATCAGCACGAGCGGCAATTCGCCCAATGTGATCAAAGCGATCCAAACAGCAAAAAAAAACGGCATGAAAACCGTTGTCCTCACCGGGGGAACGGGCGGCAAGCTGGCCAATTTGGCGGATCTAGCCTTTATTGTTCCGACCAAGGCTACTCCCCGCATTCAGGAAGCTCACATCACGCTCGGCCACACTATTTGCCAGCTCGTGGATGAGGAACTCTTCGGCGGAGCTCGTTCATAACATGAGGAAGATCGACGTCTCAAAAATAAAATCATACTCACTCAAGGGCCGCGCAAGCAAGGTCCGCATCGAAGACTTGTCCAGGCCCCACAAAAAAGGCGGGACATTCCAGGACTTTTTTTCCTCCCTTCCCGGCATTCTCGCTTCACGGCACTTCAAGGATGTCGTGTCCGCCATTATCCAGGCACGAAAAGATGAACGGCCTTTCATGCTCGGCATGGGCGCCCATTCCATCAAGGTCGGCCTCAGCCCCGTCATAATCGATCTTATGGAACGCGGCATTATCACGAGTCTTTCGCTGAACGGCGCGGGTATCATTCACGATTTTGAGCTTGCCTTCGTGGGCCAGACTTCTGAAGATGTGGATCGGGAGATCCTATCCGGAGCCTTCGGCATGGCTGAAGAAACAGGCAGCATGCTTAACCTGGCTATTAAAAACGCAGGGGGTGAGGAAGGCATCGGATCTGCCATCGGCAGGATGATACAGTCGGGCGACTTTCCATACAAGGATAAAAGCCTCCTTGCGGCTGGCTACCGCTTCGGCATTCCAGTCACCGTTCATGTGGCAATCGGCACCGACATCATCCATATGCATCCATCCTTTGACGGCCGGGCTACAGGTGCTGCAGCTCACCGGGATTTTCTTATCTTCTGTTCACTCGTCTCAGAGCTTGAGGGCGGTGTGTACATGAACCTCGGGTCTGCGGTCCTTCTTCCCGAAATCTTTCTCAAAGCAGTGACACTCGCAAGGAACCTCGGATTCACCCTCCAGCACTTTACCACTGTCAACATGGACTTTGTTCAACACTACCGGCCGAACACAAATGTTGTTCGTCGTCCTACCCAGAACGGTGGTAAAGGATTCTCGATCACCGGCCATCATGAAATTATGCTTCCTCTCCTCGCAGCCGCCATTATTGAACAATTCTGACACACCCAGCCGCATTTTTCAGGTGAACCCTCTATATCTCTAGAATATTCCCTCACGGTTTTCGTAAACAGGCTCATAATCAAGGAGTTCGCCATGAGTAGCTTATTTTCGACAGAACTCCGTCATGTGTGTCAGAATTTATACACTGAAAAAATTACTATTTTTTAAGGATTTAACGGCATAACTATTTTTTTTATTTATATCACTGTACAAATTTTGACGGGTTCAAAGCAGAGCAAAATCATAACTGGCTGATTTTATTAATTTTTTATATTGGCAAAAATATTGCTTATAAAATATTACGTTATCTTAAACACATAAATTTTTCGTCTTTATGGCATATAATCCATAAAGAATGAGAGAAGCCGATCAATAAGCCGGAGGATGTACCTATTGATCTTTGCCTTCGGCAGCGTTTCCACTGTAATTTTATTTTCCAGTCAACAGCTTAGCAGGCGGATAAATAGAGCGAAGACAGATATTCTTTTAAAAGATTGCAATTTGGCAGCAAGAATACGGCAGAGATTTTTGTACGATCTTCATTCTTTTTTAATCCTGCATCATTCACAACCTTTTCACTACTCCTCCCCTGACGCCTGCGCGTCTCAGATTAGTCAGTATGTTTGAGACGCCCAGGCGTCCCCCCTTTTCATCATTAAAAATTTTTGCAAAACCCTCATCTTTCGTGTTAAGCATTAATAATTTTATTCAACCAGGCCTCTGCCGTGCTCGACGATAATACTTGTTTCCGGCCCGCGGCGAAGGACGGACAAGGCTAGGAGCTAAAGTATCCGCTCCGAGGAACTTCAATTGCCGTAGTGCCTATGAATAATCCGCATGAACACAGACAGCCAAAAGGTTGCCAAGACAGCGGCTGAGTTGACAATCGTCGCGACGTCCCCTGAAAGCTGCTACATCTTGGACCAACGGAAAAGGTCAGCAAGTAGTCGCCTTCCTCTGTTCATTATGCTGCAGCAAGCAGAAGCCGTCTTACCCTGATCCTTCCGGCACTTCGGTCGTAAAAAAATACGCTATAATTGAAATATTCAGGCATTATTCAGGGAACGGAAAAACAGACGCGACGGTCGATGTCTCGCCGGTCTGTTGCACACGTTAAATGGGGATTATATGCCGAAGGAAGACGTTATCGAGGTAGAGGGGAAGGTTATTGAAGCGCTTCCGAATGCCCTGTTCCGGGTCGAAGTAGAAGGCGGCCACATCATTCTGGCACATCTGGCGGGAAAGCTGCGTATCCACTATATTAAGGTCCTGCCTGGCGATAGAGTTACTGTGGAGCTCTCTCCCTACGACCTGACGCGAGGAAGGATTACCTTCCGACTGAAACACCAGGCTGCATAGAACGACTCCAAGCAGCTGATTTGCCCTATCCGTCAGCAAAGAGTCGCGCATGATACACATCTTCCACAACTGCCGACATAGAACAGAGAGGCTCTCGAAACCACAGCTTTTATTTTTTTAGCGTCCTCCCGGCTTGCCCATAATCGCTTCTTTTCAATCTCGTATTCATGGTATTCGGCAATCTGTGAAAATCCGCAACAAATCGCTTTTCTCCGGGGAATGTGATAAAATGAAAAATTGGACTGCAACACAGATGCGGGCTTCTGTTTGCTCCTGTAAGCGGCGCAAATGAAAGGACTAGGGGATGCTATTGAAGCAGGGGACTCTCTCGGAGCGTATTGCCAGCGCCACAAGCCATGCGATCTCATCGGGTGCTCTATTATCCATACCGACGGACTATACTTTTATCGAGGACGCCGGCATACGCTTCTTTGTCCGGGTCCTGGCAAGCCTGTCGCTCAAGGACAAGGCCCGGAAAAAACAGGAACAGGAGGTGGAGGCTGGCAGGAGCGTCAATCCCTTCCTCCCTCCTGAACAGGATCTTACGGTGGCGGATATTTCAGAAACTCACGTCGCGATTTTGAACAAATATAATGTCATGGAACACCACCTCTTGATCGTCACGCGGCATTTTGAAAACCAGAATATGCTCCTTACACTCTCCGATTTCGAAGCACTCTGGAACTGCATGGCTGAATACAATGCACTCGGGTTCTACAACGGTGGACGTGAGGCAGGCGCTAGCCAGCAGCATAAGCACCTGCAGCTCGTGCCTCTGCCCCTTGCTCCGGAAGGCCCCTTGGTTCCCATTGCGCCGCTCCTCGCCCACGTGCCCCGGGAGGTCATGGGAACGGTACCGGGATTCTCTTTTCTCCACGTCTTTGTATGGCTGGATCGGAACCTGGTTGAATCGCCGCTCGATGCAGCAACAACAACCTACCATCTCTACGGCGAAATGCTGCGGAATGTAGGCCTGGCTTCACCGCGGGGTAAAGGCCTCACACCCCAATCGGCGCCGTACTGTTTTTTGTTGACCCGCGAGTGGATGCTTCTGGTTCCACGGTCAAAAGAATTCTTTGATGGCATCTCGTTCAACTCCCTGGCTTTTGCCGGCTCACTCTTCGTACGTGACGACCAGCAGCTTGACCGCTTGAAGAACTTCGGCCCTATGAATGCGCTTAAAAGCGTGGCATTGAAAAAACCTGATCGATTTTGAATCGACTTGTCCTGGCGACAAGTGTATGTCCTGCACCAATGCTCTCGCGAAAAAATTTATGAAATTCGACGGAATCACATTCTGTCAAGGCGCTGAGTCTTTGCATGGTACAAAATGCTCATGAAACAACTGCCCTCTTCCGAAAGACATAGAGCACAATTCCGCCGAGGATTGTCAACGCGCTCAGAATCTGCCCCATGGTGAACGGCCCCATAATGAAGCCGAGCTGGGCATCAGGCTGGCGGAAGAATTCCGCGATGATTCTGAACAGACCATAAAGCATGAGACAGGCTGCGACCATGGTGCCCGGCGCGTGTTTCCTGTTTTTCAGCAGCCAGAGAATGGTAAAAAGCAGTATGCCTTCGAGTGCAAACTCGTAGAGTTGCGATGGATGACGGGGAAGAGGCCCTCCTTGGGGAAAAACCATGGCCCAGGGGACATTCGTCGTTCTTCCGAACAGCTCCCCATTGATAAAGTTTCCGAGCCTTCCCAACCCCAGACCGATGGGCGCCGTTACGACGACGAGGTCCGCTACCTGCCAGAAATCAACCCGGTATTTACGGCAGCACAGATAGCCTGCCAGAAGAGAACCTATCATCCCGCCGTGAAAAGACATCCCTCCATGCCAGACTGCTAGAATTTCAAGCGGATTTCTTATGTAGCTCGACAAGTCATAAAACAGAACGTAGCCCAATCGTGCGCCGAGAATCAGCCCAACGATCAAATAGGTGTAGAGTGCATCGAGAAACTCGCCGGGAATTTCTTTGGTTGCTGCATTCCTGCCCTTTCCTTTACCTGCGGCCGCGGAGCCTTGCCTTATTTTCTTTAACTGGTACTTCACCAGTGCGTAGGAAGAAGCAAAACCGGCAGCGTACATAAGTCCGTACCAGCGAATCGCAACGGGTCCTATGCGGACAATCTCCGGGTTGATGTGAGGATAGGCTATCATTCATGGTCTCCTTCGCTTCTATGGGAAAAAACATCGACTTCGGAGTCTATTATACATCAAATCCGACATAGGATAAAAGTTATATATATTGCAATGCGCATTATAGGCTTGCTCAATGCATGTACCGCCATGCTACACTAAGAATAGAAACAGAATACGATCGGGCCTGATTCAGGAAAGGGGCCTGTTTGGCTGCGCTGGAAAAATGGGACATGTGTCCACGGATGTTTTCTGCGCAGACGGATCGAAGGGGGTTGATTATGAATGCTCAACTGGAAACAATGAAACATGCATACCTTCCACACGTGACCGCAGCCGATGCCGTGACATGGAGCGGCCTAGTCCTCGCGCTACTTGGTGGCACCACAGACGTGCTTGCGGGACTGGGAAGCAGATGGGGTTGGTGGCATTTTACTGTCGGATTCACGATTCTGCAGGTCGGTGCGATTACCGGCATTGCAGCTGCCGCAGTTTCGCTGGTTGGAGGAATCGCTATAAGGCGTGAGCACCACCCGTCGCTGACCGTTGTCGCTGCCGTCGGAATCGTTCTGGGACTCGTCACTGCGGGGATTCCGTGGTCATGGATGCGGACTGCGGAACGAATGCCCAACATCAATGACATTACGACAGACATGACAAATCCGCCCCAGTTTGGCAGGCTCATGCCGTTGAGGCAGAGTGTTGATGCTCCGACGAGCTATGGCGGCGCCAGAGTTGCGACCGACCAGCGCGCTTCTTATCCCGATATCCGGCCCATCATCCTGCCGGTGACGCCGTCGACGGCATTCTCCACCGCGCTCAAGGATGCGAAGGACAGGGGCTGGCGGATCGTGGATGCGGATGCTTCGAAAGGCATCATCGAGGCGGTGGCGACAACCTTCTGGTTTGGGTTCAAAGATGATGTGGTTGTAAGGATCAAACGCGCGCCCGGCGGGAGCAGGGTCGATATGCGCTCTGTTTCGCGTGTGGGGACCGGCGACATCGGGACCAATGCAGAGCGGATCAGATCGTATCTTGCGAGCCTGGCAAAAACGAGCATCGTCGACAACAACTACACCTCCTTTGCGAGTGGTTACTAGGGGAATTGAATCAGTATAGGGGGTTGGTTTTCAGGGGCGGATAAGCTTTTTCAATTTTTGTAAATCCTTGAGGAACAGCTTTTTCCCTTCCGGAAACCGCATGGCATACGCAGGATGAAAGGTGATGAGATGTATTCTGCCGTTTTTCTCGACAGCCTTTCCATGCTCACGTAAAATTTCCTTTTTGCTGTTGAGGAGAGCGATGCATGCGGTGTTTCCGAGGAGAACGACGATCTTCGGATCGATGATTTCGAGCTGGGTGAAGAGGTGCGTACTGCCGTGGAGGATCGTTTCCTTCGAGGGCGTGCCGCGGACGGGAAGGTAATGGCCCGGGCTGGTAATGAAGATGTCGTCTTCCGTAAGGCCGATTTCCTTGATCCGCTCCCTCAGGAACTTTCCCGAACGCCCGACAAAAGGCCGTCCGACCTTTGCCTCTTCTTTTCCCGGCGCCTCGCCGACGAAGACGATCCGCGCATCGGGGTTGCCTTCTCCAGGAACGGCCTTGCCGATCCCGCCTTTCTTGCATAAAGGACAGGCAATAATTTCACGGGCGACCTTCGCGAGCAACATTTCTTTCTTCATGCTTTGATTATACTCCAGGCCGGACGGTTCCCATAGTGAAGAAACCGCTTTTTCTCAAATCAAACCTTCACGTGCAGCATCGGCAGTTTCAGCCGCTGCCGCTTATTCTCGCCCTTGAACAGGATCGCCCGGCGCACGGGAATATCTCCCCGTGCGCCTTCGTGCTGGGCCTGCAGCTTCGTGGGCAGGCTTGCTGCGTGCTGGATTGTGTGTTTCCCAAACTTTTGGGAAATCCGGTCGACGCTCTCGTAAATCTTCGCCATCTTTTCGATCTTCGTCGTATCGTCGAATAGACTGTACTGCAGGCATTTTTCCTCGACCAACCCCGCAAGCACAACCCCGGTCTGCCGGTAGAGCGACGTGGGCCGGTACAAATGTCCGAAACCTTCCCGCAGCAGTTCAAAGAGCTCAACCGGATAAGCCGTGGGCCGAGTGAGCCTCAGTTCCACGCCGCTGCCCGTGAAGTCCTGCTTCCGGAGAAAGATGACGATCCGCGAGGCAGCGAGCCGGTAACGCCGCGCCTTGATGCAGGCATTTTCCAGATTTTTGGCGAGCTGAGCGAACACAAAGGTTTCATCCGATGAAGCCGGCGTGAAGGTCTTTGCCTTGCTGATGGACTGGTAGCTGTTCTTCGTTTCCGTGGTAACGGGATAAACGCTCCTGCCGTTCAGCTCGTTCCAGATTTCCTGGTAAGGCTTGGACAGGTGCTTTTTGACGAATGCTCCATCCTTGCGCGCAAACTGAAGCGCTGTCGTGATACCGCGCTTGTTCAGAAACGCCGCAGTATTCGGGCCGATACCCCAGACCTTCTCCACGGGCAGCTTTTCCAGGAAGAGGTGGACCTCGCGGCCCGGGATCATTGTAATCCCGTGCGGCTTCCTGTGTTTTGACCCGATCTTGGCAAGGACTTTCGAGAGGCTCACGCCGACGGACACGGAGAGCCCCAGCTCCTGCTGGATGGTCTTTTGCATTTTCTCGGCGATCTCTTCATAGGGGCCGTGAAAACTCCTCCTGAGCCCCGTAAGGTCCACGAAAGCCTCGTCAATGGAATACTCTTCCACGTCGGGAGAGAAGCGACGAAGAATCTCGAACATCCGGACCGAGAAAAGGCTGTACGTTTCGTAATCAGACGGCAGAATCACGGCATCTGGACAAATTTTCTTAACATCCGAAAGCCGCACCCCGCGCTGCACTCCGCGCGCCTTGGCCTCGTAGCTCGCGGCGGCAACTATTCCGCGTTCCTTGCCCGTAATCACCGGCCTTCCCCGGAGTTCTGGATGGACCGCCTGCTCGCAGGAGGCGAAGAATGCGTCGGCGTCAAGGTGCAGGATGGCGCGCGGCCAGGATGAGAGGGAGATGAATTGGTTGTCCATGTTTGTTCACCACACAGATGCAGAGACGGCCAGGCTATGCACGGTGTCGTTCGCGACCTCATTACAGTTTTTCGACCATAATTTTATACGGAATTAAGCTGTATAATCTAGCTCCTCTCCCCGGGGCTACCGCCCGGGGCTTACGAAGTTGCAAAAAATTTTGGTCAGGGCCATCCCGTCCCTCCTTACTTGTATTTTCTCACCACCGCCGTCACCACGCCGGCGATCTTGAGTTCGTGCTTCGGCCTGACCGGTTCATAGCGAGGATTCGCGGGCACGAGATAAACGGCGTCGCCGCTCTTTTTCAGGTACTTCATAGTCCACTCGCCGTCCACCTCGGCGATAACGATATCGCCGCTCTTCCCCGTCTGACTCCGGTCAACAATGACGAGATCTCCCGGCAGAATGCCCGCTCCGGTCATGGAATCGCCGGACACTTTAAGCAGGAAGGACGCGTCGGGATTCTGAACCAGGAATTCATCGAGGGACAGCGTGTCGCGCAGTTCCTCCTCGGCAGGACTTGGGAATCCGGCTTCGACCAGACCCAGGACCTGGTAGGACTGCGGTCCGGCAATCGGAACAGTCTTCGTACCCTCATCCGCCTCCAAGGTTGTGAGATTTTCAAGGGCATGAACAACCTTCAGGGAAACAGCACTTGTTCGCATGACGGGCATCTTCTTTCTGTGCAGCAAAAATTAGGAAACAGCTTTTCAGCGTAATTCTATTATAGATGAACATTTGTACACTTGTCAAGCGCGGATATGCTCGAGCAGGAAGCCCATCTTCGTCCTTGACATCCCTTCATAAAGGCGTGATTATATATACAGAAGTACGGAAGTTTTTTGCAGTATGAATGACCGCGAAGACTCTCAACTTCGCGGTTTTTTTACTGCTGGATTTCCGTGATCTTTGGTTTCGGAGAAAGGAAGTGCGCATCATGGCATCAAAAGGCAAGGTAAAATGGTTCAATGAGTCCAAAGGATTTGGATTCATTCAAAAGGAAGAGGGCGGGGACGTTTTTGTGCATTACGGCGATATTGAAAGCGAGGGCTTCAAGACTCTTTCCGAAGGTGAGGAAGTGACGTTTGAGGTTATTGACAGCCCCAAAGGCCCTAAGGCAACGCATGTGGTAAAAATAACAACGACGTAACCCGCGTCAGAAAGGGACAGGCCCGGCGAGATCCGGGCCTGTTATGCTGAACAATGCTTCAAAAAAACCTCTCCCCGTAAACGAGGTGAAATGGACTGAACATCAAAGGCGGGAAGAGAAGAAAGAGAAATTTTATTTTTCGTCTCGGCAATTCAGTTTTTTTCGCTCTTCGTGCGTAGCGGCAAGATAATGCAGCCATTGAAGGTGCACGCGTCGTGCTGACACAAATCCTCAAGTGCTCTGATCCCGTCTTTATCCTGTTACCTCTCACCATGAACTGAACGACATCCCGAATTCCAGAAGGGAGGAACGCTTTGTTTCTCCCCTTTTTTGTCCTCACCGTCGGTAGCCGAGATCTCCTTCCCGGTACTCTTATCCGTGCTATGATATTTAATAGAAGAAGCGGAGAGGTTGGGACAAAAGGTTTAAATCGCTGCCCTGTTGTTTCGGTGACGGTCCGCGAACATTCTGTTTTGGGGGGTTTTTTAAAGGAGGGAACTCATGAGCACGCTCAAAATTAGCAGTCCGGTTTTCGAACACAACGGTCGAATTACACCGAAATATACTTGTGACGGCGAGGATATCAATCCGCCATTGGTGGTGGAGAATGTGCCGGCCGGCACAAAGTCGCTGTCGCTGATCGTCGATGACCCTGACGCACCACGAGGCACCTGGGTACATTGGGTCGTGTGGAACATCGCACCGGATACCAGGGAAATCAAGGAACACTCCCTCCCTTCCGGCGCCAGAGAAGGAATAAACGACTTCAGGAAACGCAGCTATGGTGGCCCCTGCCCACCTTCGGGAACACACCGCTACTTTTTCAAGCTCTACGCCCTCGATGTAACGCTGAATATGGATCCGGGTACGAATAAGAACGGCCTTGAAAAGGCTATGAATGGTCATATTCTCGGGCAGGCGGAGTTGATCGGACTCTATGCAAGGAAGTAGCACAGACGGATGGCAATGCTCCATAAAAGGCTTCCCGCGGGCAGAAGATGAAACAAGATTTTTTTGACACACAACCTGATTTGTGTAAATACAAATAGATAGATAGATAGATAGATAGATATTATACGAATATATGTATGATTCTATGAAACTTATTTCTTGTTTTGGATGAGCGTATTTTTCGAATCACACGGCCTCCATGATGCCCCGCCCGGGGTATGAGGCGAGGGGTAGGATGTGACCGTAATTTCCCTCGCCTTTGTACATCTTACCGTCGTGCCAAAAAACTTTAAATGCCAATGTAAAAAACCCATGGCTCGCTACCCGTCCTGTCCATATTTTGGCCCCTCTTTTCCGCTAATGTTTTTAGAGAATCGTCCGATAAGAACAGCAACGGTTTGACTTTAAAACGGTTTTTAGATTGGCAGGTCCCTTCGGAGCCATATGACCTTCTTCCCCTTTTGAGACGAATAAATCTGGAGACCTCTATTCTAGGCTCGCCAAGCTAAAACCATCGGCTATTCTTGAAACAGAGCAGGATCAACCGCAGGAGGCCGTCAACTTTTCGGCGGAGGCGAAGAAAAGTCAAGTCCTTGTACAGACCAGGACGGAGCTCCTGGCGCAAATACGGAACGCGCGATAACAATGGCTTTCGATTAAGGATGGATTAAGGAGCAGTGGATAAAAAGGATTTCAGAATACTCGTCGCAGATGACGATGACATTGCACGCGATGTCATTACCACCCTTCTCTCCCGGGAAGGGTACTTCGCAAGTGCTGTCGTCGATGGCCAACAAGCCATCAACCGGCTCAGGGTCGAGGACTTTCATCTCGTCATCACCGACTTCAAGATGCCCTGCGCTGATGGCATCGAAGTGCTCAAGTACGCCGTCCGAAGCAACTCCGATACCGCCGTCATCATTCTCACGGCATATGGGGCCCTCGACACGACTCTTGAAGCAATCAAGGAAGGCGCCTACGATTTCCTGACTAAGCCGTTCAAGGCGCAGGAAATCACGATCCTCGCGCAGCGGGCCTTTGAGCGGGCACAGCTCATCGCTGACAACCGGGAACTCAAGGAGAGCCTGCGCGAAACCTATCGTGATCTGGAACTGCTCAAAAACGTTTCTTTGTGCAACAATTCCGAGGTGACGATGGGCTGGCTGGAGCGCATTGAGAAGCTAAAAAACATGAGTGTACTTCTCGCCCACGAGGCAGAGGTCTTGAAGGAAAGGATGGCCAAGGGCTCTGCAACGTGGCAAGATAGTCATCGTTGAGAGCGATCCGCTGGTCCCGGATGTCCTCTCGTCCTTGTTTGAAATTACCGGGCAGTATGATACCAATTGGCCGGCCACGGACTTGCGGGCATCCAGAAGGTCAAAAACCATGGCCATGAAACAAGGTGGACAGGCTGGCGTCTACCAATGACGAGATATCACTCGCGCTCACCTTCGCCAAGATAGCCATCCGGCGGATCGAGAACAACGCCCTCGAGAGGTCTTCTACAACAACCTCATTAATGCTCTGAAGTCGCCCGCCAACAGCATCGAAGCGTGAGATTCATACACCAAACAGCATTCCGAGCGGGTCACGGCCTATGCGCTCCAGATCGCCGAAGCAATGGGTCTCGGCGCCGAGGAAATTGACGCGCTTCTGTTCGGCGGCTACCTCCACGACAACGAGATGTAGGCGTCCGAGACATGATCCTGCTCAAGCCCCATCGGCTCACCCTGGTGGAGACCGAAGACCGAAATCAACTTGCATCCGGTCATGGGAGGGAATATAATGAAACCCTTGCGGTTTTCTTAAAAAATGGAAGCTCATTCTGCACCATCATGAGCATTTTGACGGGGCGGAAATAATAAACTATGGTTTCGGGAACGGCACGGTGAAGCCCGTCTTTCTGGCTTCGAATGCGACACCCGAGGGAAGAGTGCGCAACAGGAGGGTAGATATACTCATTGTCTCCAAGAAGGACAGGATATAAAATCCTTTTGGCTGAAAGCAGCCCGGCAAACCGCGAACGCCTGACTGCGGCTTTCGAACAGGGCGGCACGTCCGCGCATCTCGAATTTGCCGCCACACCGGAAGCAGCTTTCGAAATCTTGAAGCGGGAAACCTTCGATGTGCTCTTCTTCAACCAGGCCCAGTTTAGCCTGGACGCTTTTGAAGTCGTGAACCGTCTTCAGGCCCTGCAGCGGGAGACGCCGGTAATCATGATGTCGCCCCAGACAGACGACGATGCTGTGCTGCGTGCTTTGCGGGGCGGCGCTGCGGACTGCGTATCCGCCGAACCAGATGCTTTCGTCAATTACCCCATCATCGCCGGTCGTGTCATAACTCGTTTCGAGGCGGTCCATGAGTATACGGTGCGGGAGCGGGCGATCCTGCGCAGCCAAAAACAGTGGATGTCTCTCATGGACGCCATTACGGATTATATTTTTGTTCTGGACGACAAGCAGGCTCTGGTCAAGGTGAACCGCACCTTTGCCTCAGCCATTGGAAAGCACCCACGGGAGCTCGTCGGCAAACAGATTGGGGACGTCTTCGACCTGGAGATCCCCAGACAAGAGGTACTTCGCTCCGTCTCGGACGAAGGCATCCCCCGCATCTATGAAAAAAAGATCGGCGAAGAAATATATCAGATAAGCATCTTCCTGCTCCAGGAGGAGAACCGACCCCTCACGATCCACGTGATGAAAAACATTACCGAGGTCAGAAGGCTTAAGGATCAATTGTACTATGCTGACAAGCTTGCCTCCATCGGCTTGCTTGTGTCCGGCGTTGCCCACGAGATCAACAACCCCCTTACCGGCACGATTGCCTACACCGAACTCCTCGCCATGAAGGTCACCGATGAGGGAGTCCTTGTCGAACTGAAAAAAATTCTCGACAGCGCCGAACGGTGCAAAAAGATCGTTAACAATCTCCTAACCTTCTCCCGGCAGCGCATGCCGTCGAAAAGCCTCGAATCCATCAACGACATCATTGACCGGGCCATCGATCTCCGGATCTACTGGCTCAAATCAAACAACATCGAGATCGTTCGTGAGTACGACCCCGTGTCAACCGTATTCGTCGATGCGCAGCAGATCCAGCAGGTCATGCTGAATCTGCTTCTGAACGCCGAACAGGCCCTCGTCGACACCGGCCGGGCGAACCCGCGGATCCGGTTCGTGACCCGGTCCGACAAGACGAACCGACGCCTCGTGATTGAGGTGATCGACAACGGCCCCGGTATTCCCAGCAGCGTAGCCTCAAAAATTTTTGATCCCTTCTATACCACAAAGTCGGTAGGTATCGGCACCGGACTGGGTCTTTCGATCTCGCACGGCATCATCGCGGAGCACGGCGGGACCATTCGTTTTGAGAATGCCAAAGGTGGGGGTGCGGCGTTTATCATTGAACTCCCTACGGGAAGGGGCGCGCACGCGGAAGGGCAGACGACTAACGGGTAGGCAGGTCTCTCGGTTTCCAATCATCGGTGCGTTCGTACTTTTGGGCTGTACCACCGGCGGTTATGCGGGAAATCTCAAGGTCCAACTCATCAGTATCGGCGAAGCCGCCGCGGTCACCCATCATCATCTTGTCCACGCACGGGTCTTCGGTCTCACTTTAAAAGGTCTGGCAGGTACTCTGCGGTAAACCCCGGTGCAAAGCGAAATATCTGAAACTCCTGTCTCTCCTCAATCGGCTTTTTCCCAAGATAAGGAAGGACTTGTTTTCATCGAGTCTGATACTGAAAATCCCTTAAAAGCTTCCTCAAGTACGCCGCGTTTTGTCGAACTGCACGAACTCAGTTTTATCTGAGACAATCTGAAGGTGATCATCACAAACCAAGCTTGAGAGCCGGAAGAATGTCAGATGTCCTTCGCGAGCTTTACGCCTCGCGGTTGCAAAGTTTTAATTTTATTTCGGTTCAGGAATGGCAGCCAGGGGGGATCGTTTTACTGCTTCTGTATTTCAATCTTCATTTTTTTCATTTTTTCGAGGAGCGTTGTACGGTTGAGCCCCAGAAACTGTGCGGCCTTGCTTCGCACTCCGTCGGACTTTTTAAGTGCTTTTAGAATCATGTTCCGCTCCATGGCGGCCACGAGTTCGTTCAGATCGATCCCGGTCTCGCCCAGCTCAAAATCGCTGCCTTGCATATGTTGCGGCACCGCTGCGTCCGGCGCCCGGAAGGACGTCGCCATGGGAGTGGCTGCGGCTTCCGAATCCTCGCGAGTCGTCAGGTGAAGCTTTTCCGGAAGATCGGACAACTGCACAACCGGACCGCTTACGAGGATCGTGAGGCGCTCCATGAGGTTTTCAAGCTCCCGTACATTCCCGGGCCAACGGTACTTCAGCAGACAATCCATGACCTGAGGGTCAAGTGAGAAAGGCTCCCGCTTTTTTTTCCTGCAGAACTCCTGCCCAAAAAATGCCGCCAACAGAGGAATATCCTCTTGCCTGCTTCGGAGCGGCGGCAAGTGGAGCGGTATCACGTTGAGGCGGTAGTACAGATCTTCTCTGAACTTTCCTTCCTTCGTCGCCTTTTCCAGGTCCTTGTTCGTAGCCGCCAGGATCCGGACATCCACTTTGATCGTTTTCATCCCGCCCACGCGCTCGAACTCCCGCTCCTGCAATACCCGGAGCAGCTTGACCTGGAGCGAAGGGTCAAGTTCCCCCACTTCATCAAGAAAGAGCGTGCCGCCCTGGGCAAGTTCGAACCGGCCCAGGCGCGTGTTGATGGCGCCCGTGAAGGCGCCCTTTTCATGGCCGAACAACTCTGATTCGAGGAGGTCCCGTGGTATTGCGGCGCAGTTGATCGGCACAAAGGGCCCGCCCGCACGTGAGATGTTGTTGTAATGGATGGTCTTCGCGATAAGCTCCTTGCCCGTACCGCTCTCGCCGGTAATCAAAATCGTACTGTCCGTATCGGCGATCTTCTCGATCAGCTCATAGACCGTCTGCATGCTGGGCGAATCGCCGACGAGGCCTTTGAAGTTGTATTTCTTCTTGAGCTGCATCTTGAGCATCACGTTTTCCTTCTGAAGTTTCGAGACGGATAGCGCCTTTTCCAAAACAATTATGAGCTCGTCGAGATTAAAGGGTTTCGTGACGTAGTCGAAGGCCCCGTTTCGCATGGCCTCGACGGCCGTCTGGACCGTGCTGAAAGCCGTCATGACGATGACGGGTACGCTTGTCGTGGCCGCAGTAATTTCCTTGAGCACATCCATGCCCGTGATTCCCGGCATGACAAGGTCGGTAAGGATGAGATCGAACTTTTCAACGCGTGCCATATCGAGACCAGTCTCGCCATTCTCGGCAAGCGAAACATCGAATTTTCTGCTCGTAAGAAAAAAACGGAGCACATCTCGGACAGTTTCATCGTCTTCTATGACAAGTATTTTCCACATGTTGTTCTACCATAGCAAAATAATAATCATCTGTCAACTGTTTGACACTCTGGGCTGTGCGGAGAAACCCGCCCTAGTCCGCATCAGGGCTGCTACAATCCCGAACTCTCTATTATCCCAAGTCATTATTTTGACAGAAGAATAAATAGGTTATTCCAATTTTTCAATATCATAGCTCGGGCATGGTATTTGCTCATGAGGAAGGTATTGATAAAAGGGGCGGGGAGGTGCGGGTGAAAAGAAGGAAGCTGCGTTATCAGAAGAGAAAAAGGCCGCAAGGATGACTCCGCGATGAGCGATATTCTCTCACAGGACGAAGTTGATGCATTGCTCCGTGAAAGCAAGCCCCAGCAAGAGACTCCGCCTTCCACGGAAATAATCTTCGAGGAGCTCAAATCAGACAGGCGTCCGACCCAGGTGCAGCGGGACATGGATTTTCTCCTCGATGTTCCACTTGAGATAAAGGTCGAGCTGGGCAGAACTCGTACATTCATCAAGGACCTTCTTCAGCTCGGACAGGGATCGGTCATTGAACTCGATAAGGCCGCCGGCGAGCCCATGGATATCCTGGTGAACGGCAAACTCGTTGCACGGGGGGAGATCGTGGTGGTCAATGAAAAGTTCGGGATCCGGCTCACCGATATCATCAGCCCAACGGAAAGGAACCGTCAGCTTAAATGATTGACATCTACCTCCACGGGGGCGTGGCTCTTATCCTTGTCAGCGGCCTGGTACTTCTGCTCAGCCTCTTTTTCAAGAGCGCCAGGACAAGGAGAGCCTCGTGAAAATTACAGGAGATCAATCTCTCGGCCCGAAAAAGGGCATCGCCATGGTCAAGGTCGGGCCCGAAGTGCTTCTCGTCGGCGTTACGACGACCGATATAAAGCTCCTGAAAGCGAAGGACACAGTCATCGAGGAACAAGAGAAGGAGTGGCCGGTATGTTGAGTGTCGGTCGGAAAAGGAAAAAATATGTCAAGACCATTGCCGTGGCGAGCGGCAAGGGTGGCGTGGGCAAAACCAACATCACAGCCAGCCTTGCCATCGCCCTGCGCAATCTGGGCAAGAACGTCGTGATCGTGGACGCCGATCTCGGCCTTTCCAATATTAACATTCTTCTCAATAAACATGCGAAATATAACATCAGCCACCTGCTTGAAGGAAAAGTCGAGCTCAAGGACATTCTCATCGAAGGCCCTCACGGCGTCAAAATCCTGCCCGCTGGGGAAGGGGTTCAGTACCTCACGCGCCTCGACGAGTTCCAGCGGCTCAGGCTACTCGAAGCCTTTGATTCCTACGACGGCGACATCGACATCCTGCTAATCGACAACTCGGCAGGAATCTCGGAAAACGTGACTTTCTTCTGCTCCGCCGCGCAGGACCTTATCGTTGTCACGACTCCCGAGCCGACCGCCTGGGTCGACGCCTATCATCTGATCAAGATCCTCTACACCGAATACCAGGAGAATAAATTTCACGTGATCGTCAACTCCGTAAAGAACGAAGCTGAAGGATTGCAGGTTTTCGAGACGCTCACGAAGGCAACAAATAGGTTCCTCAATATTTCACTGGACTACCTGGGCTATCTACCCTATGACAATGATGTCAAGAAGGCCGTCCGTTCCCAGACGGCGTTTATCGACCTCTTCCCGAGGAAATTCATTTCCAAGTGCATGGGAGAAATCGCAGCAAAAATCCTGGAACGGCCGGAAAAAGTCAAAGGCACACTCCAGTTTTTTATCGGCAGCCTACTGTCACTATCAGCGGATGCAGTACGGGTGCGGTCGAGAGACTGAACCTGAAAATTCAGCAGCCAAAAAGGACAGGTCCATGCAGGATAATAGGATAGAGCCAACCAAGCAGGAGAAGGAGAGAATCATTAATGAATCTCTTCCCTTTATCAAGTATACGGCGTACCGGCTTGCGCATCGGCTGCCGCCCCAGCTATCGGTCCAGGATCTTATCAGCGTAGGGGTCATGGGCCTTCTGGACGCCCTTCAGCGGTATACCGAAGGAAGAGCCAAACTCAACACCTTCGTGGAGCACCGCATCAAGGGCGCCATGCTCGATGAGCTGCGGTCCCATGACTGGCTACCCCGCTCGGTGAAGACAAAGATCGGACAGATCAAAAAAGCGCATCGGGAGCTCGAAAAAGACCTCGGCCGGATGCCCTTGGCGGAGGAAATCGCCGATCGGCTCTCTATCACACTGGACGAATATTACCGTACGATCCAGAATGCAAGCAACGCCGTCGTGTTCAGTTTCGAAGATTTCCGCGACCGGATGAGCGACGAAAGCGGCATGGATGTGACGGAATGCATCCCCGACCCGGATATGAAAACACCCCTTCAGCTCCTGGAGGAAAACAGCGCGAAGGACGCTCTCGCCCAAGTCATAGAACGTCTCCCCGAGAAGGAAAAAACAATCCTATCGCTCTACTATTGGGAAGAGCTCACCATGAAAGAAATCGGGAAGGTGATGAAGCTGACCGAAGGACGCGTTTGCCAGCTTCACAACCAGGCGCTTATCAGATTGAAAGCTGAGATGAATGTATCGGTCCACCAATCGGTTGCATGAGGCCTACCTAAAGAATTGCAGGTCTAACGTTCCCCGTGTTTTCCTGCCAGCTGCCGCTAAAGAATTCCTTCAAAAAGCCGATAAGAACACTATAAAGGGCCTGTGTATGATATGAGTGGTCTTCTTAACGATCCGATCGAGCCGACCTGCGGCAATATTGGGATGCGCCCCGCACAATAGACGGAGTCATCGTTTTCCATGCCCATACGCTCAATTACTATTCCATACCTTTCTTGAATTCCTATCGCAGTCGCTCTGATCATTGCCACCGCATCTTGATCGAAAAGGGCTTTTCTGTCTTTCACGGGAAATACGATATGGGAGTGAATTGGCCATACACAATGATGGACCTTGATTACCTCGGCTTGCCCTTTCATGCTCAGAGCCTCTCACAGACAGTGACGCCGCAGCGAGCTGAGGAGAATTGCAGGTTAAAGTTTTTCCGGGTCCTGCCGATAAGAAAAACAGAAATCCTGCCTCGATGAAGGAGTACTTATCAATATCAATTCCGGCAAGCCGCCTAAAAGCCAGAAGCCGAACAGCAGCGCACGGAACACGCAAAACCTCCAGAAGCCCTCTACCTCGGAGCAGAAGGAAAAGACCGTGCCAGCAATGAATTCGGGAAGCGCCGACCGGGTGAACATCTCCGGCAGGAGTCAGGAAATCGCCGATATCGTGTCCGCGGTCAACCGGCTTCCTGATGTCCGGTACGACAAGGTGCAAGCGATCAAGCAGCGTGTTGATGCGGGCACCTATTCAGTTGACGCTTGCAAGGTGGCCTCCTCGATCATCAACAGCATATGAAACGGACTGACGATATTAAATCCATCCTGTTCGAGCAGGCGATTGGTACCCGCTGCCTGCTCGATATCCTCCGGCACGAACATGGCAACCATCTCTGCCGCATCTGCGAACAGAATCAGTAGTGGCTCTCAGAAGCAGCAGGGCCTGATTCGGGAATCCTCGGCCTTCAGGAGGGGGGAGGATGTCAATGCTGATTCAAGCTAAGGCGGAGAGCTATTGCGGGGGTTTGGCGGTCGGCAATGAAATCAGGGAAACACGGCCCCCTGGGTTTGGCCGTGCTTGGTAGTTACGTCGTACTTCTTCTCTTCCTCATTCAATTTTTGCATACTTATGCGGCTCATGGCCTGCACTTTCTTGTCGACATCGGTGCAGGTCGGGGCTGGAGGCAGTTCCGCTACAGAGCGGGCAAGCTCGGCAGCTGCCGCTATTGCCAGGTCGCGATGGCCTTTTTCGTGGGTCAGGAGGTTTCTCACGAAGGTGTCCCATTTAGCCACGAGATCCTTGGGAGCTTGGTCGGTCCGTTCCCATTTCGGCAGAC
The DNA here is from genome assembly GCA_035516155.1 of Nitrospirota bacterium. Lineage (GTDB taxonomy): Bacteria > Nitrospirota > UBA9217 > UBA9217 > UBA9217 > JAJYKN01. Next base: position 26,230 of record DATJAP010000015.1, on the reverse strand, counting down.
GGAAGATTACCTCAAGGTTCACCTTAAAAGAATCGGCCTTGCAGGTGCTGGCGACATTATCATAGCCGTAGTCCCACTTGATCTTCCAGCTCGTGACCGAATCGTACTTTTTCCCATCGTCCCAGGTGATGCATTTTTGTTTTAAATCACACTGCAGGTCTTTTTCACAAATCCCGCAGACTTCGTAGTATTCATATTTTTCCGTCACCACCGGCGGAATAAAGCCGCTATTTGACCGGGAAGAAGCGTTCTGGTCAATCGGCGTCTGATCAGCCTTTCCTTCCTCTGCAAATGAAAACGTCGTACTGGCCATCAGCAAAAGAAATATACTGATTCCTCTCATCATGCCTGAACACCTCAACTCGCCCTGGAGCTTTATATTTATTCAACTAAATTATAATACGACTATTAATATTCTGTTTCAAGATGGAAGATGGGTTAGGCTCTGGCAACAAAAAAGCTGCCCTAAAGCTGCCTGCCCAAACATCAAACCAGTATAAACGCGATTGTCCTACGCAGCTTTCGGGAGATGAAGAGATTAGAATAAGAATCGGTAAAATGGTGGTCCCAACGGGAATCGAACCCGTGTCTCCGGCGTGAGAGGCCAGCGTCCTAGGCCGCTAGACGATGGGACCGAAAAAAGTTGGATTAGTTATGACCTCTCAATTGGTGCGGGGCAACAAAAAGGCTGAACGGCCGGCAAACTCGAAACTGAGAACTCATAACCGGGAACTGACATTGGTTGGGGGAGGAGGATTCGAACCCCCGTAAACAGGTTCAGAGCCTGTCGTCCTACCACTGGACGATCCCCCAGGCGCTTACAAGCCCTAGCACTATATCCAAAACCCTCGGGGGTGTCAAGGGTAAAAAGTCCGTTTTGTTATGAAATGTACGGGTTTGACCCCTTTCCCCCGGATAAAAAACGCTGAACATGGCCTGCGAAAGGTTCAATCGCCACGGCTGTCAAATGGGGATAATGGACACAGCATGCCCCGCCCGCTGCAGTTTTGAAGAAGGAATAGTGCCCATTATTTGGTATCCTTGTCGATTAAATTCTTGACAATCCTTCCCTCCTTAAGGTAATACTGGTATCATTTTAATATTGGCAGAGGAAAAACAGGTAACTATTCATGAGCCCAGACAAGGTTAAAACAGTCTATGTTGTCGGCCACACAACGCCTGACACCGATTCCGTGTGCTCGTCCATAGCCTATGCTTACTTCAAAAACATCACGGACAAGCGCTACCTCTTTACGCCCGTACGCGCGGGCAAATTGAACCATGAGACAGCCTTTGTGCTCGAAAAATTCGGCGTCCCCCCTTCGGCAGAAATCGACAGCCTCGTTGCTACGGTGAGCGACCTTGAGCTCAAGCGGCCAATTGCCGTTGGCGTGCGCGACTCCATCCAGATCCTGGCGTTGCTCATGCGCGAGCAGGGAGTCCGCTCGGTCCCGGTCGTGGACGATTCCGGCAGGCTGGCAGGCGTCGTGGGCCTGAAGGACATCGCCCGCCACTACATGGACAGCGTGGGTTTTGCGGACCTGACCAAGGCCCCCATCGAACTTGATATCCTGCTGAAAACGCTCGAAGGTCGCGTTATCAGCAACACCAAGCAGATGACGGTGCTGACCGGCAGAGTGCTGATCGCAGCCATGCAGCGGGGGACCATGCTGAATCGGGTCCGTCCCGGTGACGTCGTTGTCGTGGGCGACCAGAACGACGTTCAGCTGGAGCTTATCCGGATGGGCTGCTCCGCTGTTATTGTGACCGACAATGCCCCTATCGCAAACGAGGTCATCGCTGCCGCCCGGGAGAAAGACGTGCTGCTCATCTCGTCGCGCCATCCGGCTTTTGCCACGGTCCAACTTATGACCATGTCTGAGCCGGTATCCTCGATCATGACCACCAGCTGCCCAACGATCGGGCTGTACACGCCTATGACCGAGGTGCGGTCGAAAATCGTGGAATCTGACTATCGGTCCGTGGTGGTCGTGGACAGCGACAACCGGCTGATCGGCTTCATAACGAGAACGGACCTGTTGAAGCCCGTGCGCAAGTTGGCAATCCTGGTGGACCACAACGAACTTTCGCAGGCCGTGGACGGCATTGAGGAAGCAGAGATTCTCGAGATCATCGACCACCACCGCGTGGGCGACATCTCTACCACGGCGCCGATCTACGTATACAATGACCCCGTTGGCAGCACTTGCACCGTTGTTGCTGGAATCATGTTCTTGTACCAGACCCATATTCCGAAGGAGATCGCCGGCATCCTGCTCTCAGGCATCCTGTCGGATACGTTGCTGTTGACGCTCTCGACCACCACGGAGCGAGACCGGCTTGAAGCCCATCGCCTTGCCGAAATCGCCGGCATCGAGATCCAGTCCTATGCCAAGGAATTGCTCCATGAAAGCATCAATCTCGAAAATAAAAGCGCGGCCCAGTTGATCGCGGCGGACTTCAAGGAATTCATGATCGGAGGCAAAAAGCTCGGCATAAGCCAGATGATGTCGCTGGACTGTGCGGAAATCGATGCGCGGGAGCGGGAGCTCGTGGCTGAACTGGAGCGCATGCGTTCGGAAAACGGCTATGATCTCGCGGCGTTGTTGGTGTTGAATCCCCTCGGCAAGGGGCAAGAGCGGATTCTGCTCAGGGGGGAAACGTGGATCGTGGAAAAGGCTTTCAACGTGAAGGTTGTGAACGACACCTGCACGGTCTACCGCGTCATGTCGCGAAAGAAGGACTTCATCCCTGCCATCGGGCAGGTGCTCAGCATGGGACAGGGTCGTTAGCCCAAAAACAACCGCTCTGCTCCATTTTGCCATTCTTGGGAAGGGAAAAATCAAGGAATCGCCCCGCCGTCCCCCTTTTTAAGCCTAATAAGTCGGTGGGCGATCATTCTCTATCAGCTCCCGCCTTTTCACGGCTCCTCATGAACCAATCAGACAAATCAATGTCATAATAAAGCGTATAATTATACTGGTCGCTTCCCTGCAAGGCGAAGAACCGCTTCTGCTTTCTGGTCTTGTGCTCTTCCTCCACCCAGGTCTGCAGGAGACGAACGACAGCGACCCTCTTGCCCTCAATCAGGAGGGAGCTTGGCCTCTCAGCGCCGCGGTAGCCTTCATAAATTGTGACCTCAATCCGAATATCAGACATACCATCTCACTCCAGCTGTTCCTGCTTTTTCATTCCACATGGTTCATATAAGAGTATACCGGCATTCTTGACATCCTCCGGGGCATCTAGTTCGGGGAGGATGTCAACTGCGCATATGTCCGCGTCCTGTTTCTGCCTTCCGTTTTCGCAGCATAGAGGGCCTTGTCTGCTCTGGCGAGAATATCGTCCAAAGATCCGGCATCATCGGGATAGGTGCATAGACCGCCGCTGACCGTCACCCTGATTGGGACTTCGGCAATCCCGGCAAACTCCGTAGCCTCGACCTTTTTCCTGATACGTTCAGCCATCTCCCGTTCGGCCCCCCTGCTTTCCGGCATGAGGATCACGAACTCCTCGCCCCCGTAACGCGCTACGGTGTCCATCCTGCGCGCATTCATGGTGAGAATCTCGGCAATCGCTTTCAGCAATATGTTCCCCTTCTCATGTCCGTAGGTGTCGTTCACCTGCTTGAAGCGGTCGAGGTCGAATATAATCACCGAGAAGTGCGAATGGTCCCGGTCAGCCCGGTATTGCTCGTGCTTCAGCCTGTCCATGAAATGCGCATAATTGAAGAGGCCCGTGAGCTTGTCCGTGATCGAAGCCCTGCGGTAGTCGGCCAGAACTTTCATGGTGTACTGTTCTCCGCGGGAAAAGAGCGATCCGTACAGTGACGTGGCTACCAGGGAAGCAAGCCCGAGAATCAGACGATTGACGTGATCGGCGTCAAAGGAGGCCATATCGCGGAACATAAGATAGGCATAGAACACGGCCATGGGCACTTGGAGCAGAAAACTCTGGCGGAATCCGAGCCTGATGCCGGTTGCAAAGAGGGTCAGGTACCAGATGAAGAGGAAGGGGCTCCGGAGGCCGCCGGTATAGTTCAGCCCCACGGCTATGACCAGCATGTCGAGATAGAGGAAGACCAGTGTAAGCCTGGTGGAAAAGAAGTGTGTTTTTTTCAGATAAAGATGGATCCAGAGATTGTAGAGTGCGGCAAAGGCGAGGAGCGCGTTAAAGAGACCGAGAGGCCAGTCCGTCAGTCTCAGGATGTTCAAATAGAGGGATAGGAACCCGATCACGAACCATCGGGCTTTCGTAATCATGAGTTCCATGTTTTGATAGTTTTGGACCCTTACGTATTCACAGGCGGCTGCTTCCTGTTGTTCGATCTCAATCGCCATAACAATCCCTCATCCAGGGGAAGGCTCCCCCTCTCGGCATCTCCTTGGAGTATCCTCCCTTATATAAAGCATAGAAGAAGCACTGTCCGATTTCAAGCCTGATAAGACGGAAACCACTCAAGGCAACAAGGTTCTGAGCACGCGGAGGCGGAGGCAGCGGTAAGGGGCGGCAGTTCGCAATTTGGCGGTCAGATGAAGAAACGGTTGCATGGGGGGCGGGATCCCCGGTTTTCTATTCAAGCTTCATTTGCCGGGACGCGTCTCCCGCTGACAAGTTGTTCGTAACAAGGTTTTCTAGTTTCGTGATCTCTAGAGGCTGACCCAGAACAATGAGGGTATCCCGCGAATCGAGCAGGCTCGACGAACCCGGATTGAAGACCATCTTGCCGTTCGCTTTCTTGATCCCCACGATGATGACTCCGGTGTCGCGGCGTAGGCCGGCATCCTTCAGGTTCTGGCCGATGAAGGCGGATTTTTCGGGAATGAAGATCTCCTCCATCTGCAGGTCGATATGCTCCCGCCCCGTGGCGATCTCGATGAAGTCTACGACATTCGGCCTCAGGATGGCCTGGGCCATGCGGCTCCCGCCGATATGATACGGCGAAACCACCTTGTTCGCGCCAGCGCGTTTGAGCTTTATGTCCGAGCCGGGCTCGCTGGAACGCGCGAGAATGTAAAGATCCGGGTTCAATCCCCGTGCCGTAAGGGTGATATAGACGTTCTCCGTGTCTGAGGTGACCACGGAGACGAGTCCCTTGGCCCGCTTGATCCCGGCTTTGAGGAGGGCCTCGTCCTCCGTTGCATTTCCGCGCAGGAATAAAACACCGTCCTCTTCCAGCCGCTCCAGGACAGAAGGGCTGTTTTCCACGACCACGAATGGAATGGGCTTGGCCGCAAACTCCCGGCAGATGAGCGAGCCGATCCTGCCGTAGCCGCAGACGATGTAGTGGTCACGCAACTCATCAATGATCTTCTCCACTTTTTTCCTCCCGAGAAAGCGTTGAAACTGGCCCTCGAACATGACTTGTGCAAGTTTGCCCACCGTGTACCCAAGGACGGACACTCCAAATACGATCACCAGGATGGTGAATATCCGGCCGGCATCGCTCAGGTCGTGCACTTCGTGAAACCCCACGGTGGAAACGGTGATCACCGTCATATAAAGGGCGTCGAGAAAACGCCAGCCCTCGAGGATCATGTATCCAGCCGTGCTGAGTGAAACGAGCAATACGAGAATGAGCAGCGATATTTTCAGATTTTTAGCTAAATTCACCGTTGGTTCCTTGAGTCAGTCCTACCAGACCATTCTGGACGCATGCAGAATAGTGTATTTTAACAGAATAATCGGGAGTGTCAAAATCATTTCAGGACGTTCGCATGCATGGCGCGCTCACCGGTAGGGATAGAAAACATAGAACAGCAGAGCTAGAGCCGCGAAAATCCACATTCCGGGATGCACGTCCCGCCGCCTGCCGCTCATCGTTTTCAGAATCGGATAGGCGAGCAGACCCGCGGTCATGCCCACGCCGATGTTGTACGTGAAGACCATCAGGACGATCGTGAGAAAAGCGGGGACCAACTCAGTATAGTCGCTGAAGTTAAGCCTGACAACCGGCGTGATCATGAAAATGCCGATCACGATCAGGGCCGTGCCATACGCATGGGCCGGGACTGAAGTCAGGATTGGGGAAAAAAACAGTGCCGCCAGGAACAGGCCCGCCACGACCAGCGCCGTAAAACCCGTTCGCCCGCCCTCCGAGATTCCCGCGGCAGACTCGATATAAGCGCCCGTGGTAGTGGTGCCGAGGAGCGGCGCAATGAGGTTCGCCACGGCGTCTGCAAGCATCGGCTTCTCGATCTCCGGCAGGTTCCCCTTTTCGTCCAGGAGTCCGCCACGGGCGGACAGCCCGAGTAGCGTACCGACCGTGTCCACGAACGCCATCACGAAAATAATAAGGGCGACGGGCAAGTTCCTGATGCTCAGGGCATCGGCAATATTCAGATGCAGGGCGATCGGTGCAAGTGATGGCGGCATGCTCATCCATGCCGACGGAACGGGCGTCACTGAGCCGAGGAACGACAGGACGGTAACGGCGAGAACGCCGATGATAATGGCGCCCCTGATCTGCCTGATCATAAGAACCGTGATAAGAAAGAAGCCAAGCACAGCGAGCAGCACGGTAGGCTGCGAAAGCCTGCCCAGGCTGACCGGCGCACCGGGCACGCCGAGCACTATGATTCCCGTTTCGTTCAGACCAATGAAGGCCAGAAAGAGGCCGATTCCGACCGAGAAGCTGAGTTTGAGAGACTGAGGGAGCGTTTCCGCAAGCCATGACCGGACTTTCAGGATCGTGAGCGCCGTGAATAGGACCCCGGCAATAAAAATCGCTCCAAGCGCCGTCTGCCACGGGTAGCCGAGCACCTTCACGACGGTAAATGCAATGAATGCGTTCTCGCCCATATAGGGGGCAATGGCAAAGGGGCGCCTCGCATACCCCCCCATAATCAGCGTGCCCAAGGCGGCGGACAGGATGGTGGCGGTCATGGATGGGCCTCGGGGAATGCCCGCTGCTTCGAGGATCGCGGGATTCACGATGATGATGTAGGCCATGGTGAGAAATGTCGTGATCCCTGCAAGGGTCTCCTGTTTGTAATTTGTGCCGTATTTCTCGAATTCGAAATATTTCTTCATGATGGTAAAAAATAGTATAATTCAGCTGAAAAGGCAAGGTGAAACATGCATGCAGAATCGCAGTCCCTTGTTTATAAACACTTGCAAGGCATCGAACATTCAGCAGGAGGAGCGTGCAAATTTGTTATCGCCGGAGACAGCTTTGCCTTGACAAAGGCAGGGAAATCGACATAATATTAGCGGTTTCCTATGAACAAGACCGAGCTCGGGCTGTACACGGCTGCGGCGCACGGGAAGGAGAGTTTCGTGAAGGTTCAGCAGATTTCCATCTTTGTTGAAAATAAGTCGGGACGTCTTGCCGAAGTCACCGAAATCCTGGCTCAGCACGAGATCAACATCAGGGCGCTTTCCCTGGCCGATACGGCCGATTTCGGGATCCTGCGTCTCATAGTGAACGACACGGAAAAAACGAAAAAAATCCTGAAGGACAGCGGTTTCACCGTAAGCCAGAACGAGGTCGTGGCCCTCGAAGTGCCTGACCGGCCAGGCGGCCTTGCAAAGATCCTTCGAAGCCTGCAGGGGAAAGGCATCAATGTCGAATATATGTACGCTTTTGTCCGGAAGTGCGAGGGAAATGCCGTTCTGATATTCCGGTTCGATGAAATCGAGAAGGCCATCGCTGCGCTGCAGGCATCGGGTTTCCGGATCATGACCGGAAATGAAGTACAGGAGTTGTGAAACTATCCCCGGCTTGGCCGGGAGAGATCGAGTACAGGGAGGAACCGGGAAAATGAAAATGTTCAGAGTGATGGTATGTGCAGCATGCATCATCGCCGCGGCAGCCGCATCCGCGGTGGCGGGAGACACGATTAAAGTGGGCGCAGTCCTGGCGGAGACAGGCCCCGCATCATTCCTTGGCGCGCCGGAGGCCAAGACGCTCCGAATGCTCGTCGATGATATCAATGCCAAGGGCGGCATCAACGGCAACAAGATTGAGCTCATCATCAAGGACACGCAGGCAAGCCCGGAAAAAGCGGTCTCTTTCGCAAAGCAGCTGATCGATGAGGACAAAGTGTTCGCCATCATCGGCCCATCCACCAGCGGCGAGACGATGGCCATCAAGAACATTGCCGAAGAGGGAAAAACCATTCTCCTCTCCTGCGCCGCAGCAGAAGTGATCGTCAACCCGGTGGCCAAGTATGTGTTCAAGACGCCCCAGAAAGACAGCGATGCCGTGATCAAAATCTTCGATCAGATGAAAAAAATGGGCATTACCAAGATCGGCGTGCTGTCAAGCAACACCGGCTTCGGCCAAGCCGGGAAAGAGCAGCTGGAAAAGCTCGCGCCGGAGCACGGCATCCAGATCCCGATAAGCGAGGTTTATGACAAGGCGGCCACGGACCTCACCGCGGAAGTAACGAAGCTGAAGGCGGCCAACGTGCAGGCCATCGTCAACTGGTCCATCGAGCCGGCGCAGGCGATCGTGATTAAGAACGCACGCCAGATCGGCATGACTGTTCCAATCTTCCAGAGCCACGGTTTCGGCAACATCAAGTATGTGCGCGCCGCGGGCGCCGCTGCCGAGGGAGTGATCTTCCCGGCGGGCAGGCTGCTCGTCGCCGATGTCCTTTCAGCCAAGAACCCCCAGAAGAAAGTCCTCGAATCGTACAAGAAGGAATACGAAGCCAAGTATAAGGAGGACGTGAGCACCTTCGGTGGCCATGCCTATGATGCCATGCTCATCCTCGAACGGGGTATCAAGGAGGCGGGCACGGACAGGGAAAAAGTCCGGGCCGCCATCGAACAGATCAAGGGACTTGTCGGCGCCGATGGCATATTCAACTTCTCCCCCACGGACCACAACGGACTTGACGCCAACGCCTTTGAAATGCTGACCGTGAAAGACGGCAAGTTCGCCGTGCTTGAATAAGAACAGCCGGCGGTTACCGACAGGGAGTGTCCCCAGGGGCACTCCCTGTTGTTTCTGGAACAGACCGGACTTGCCGGCCAGAGCGAAGCGCCCTGCCGCGACGGGGCCCTGCGCTGTGCCTGGAATGACCGCAGAGTAAAACGCACTCGGAGCATGTCTTGATTGAGCTTTTTTTTCAGTACCTCGTCGCCGGCCTTACCTACGGCACCATCTACGCCATTGTCGGCATCGGGTTCAACATCATCTACAACACCACGGGAATCATCAACTTCGCCCAGGGAGAGTTCGTCATGCTCGGCGGAATGACTGCGGTGTCACTCCAGGCGTTTCTGCCGCTCCCGCTTGCGCTCCTCGGTGCCGTGCTCGTCACGATGATCATCGGCGGCCTGATCGAAATAACGTTCATCCGGTGGCTCGTGAAACCGTCGGTCTTGCGGATGATCATCATCACTATCGGCATCTCGATCCTGATCCGGGAGGCAGCCCTTGCGATCTGGGGGGAAGGTGTGCGGTCCCTCCCCTACTTCACCGGCAACGAGATTTCGGCGCTGTCTTTCGGCGGTGTTCGCGTTTCGCCCCAGGTCCTCTGGAGCCTCGGCTGCTGCTCGATTATCGTCCTGGCCCTGAACCTCTTTTTCAAATATACGATGCTTGGCAGGGAGATGCGCGCCTGCGCCGCAAACCGCGAGGCCGCCGCACTCTGCGGCATCCCGACGAAAAACATGGTCACGCTCTCATTCGTACTCTCGGCCGGCATCGGCGCCCTTGCGGGGTGCGTGGTCTCGCCGATTACGTACACGCAATATAATATTGGAACGGGCCTCGCCATCAAGGGATTTACCGTCGCCATCCTCGGCGGGCTCGGCAACAGCATGGCGGCCGTGGCAGCCGGCTTCATTCTCGGCGTGCTCGAATCCTTCAGCATCTGGGTGCTGCCCACCGCCTACAAAGACACGATCTCGATATCGATTCTCCTCGTGATGCTTTTCATCAGGCCCAGCGGCCTGTTCGGAAACAGAGAAGCCATGCGGTTAAAGGATTTCTGATGAAAACCTCCCGGTTTATTCCGATCCTTGCCCTTCTCGGTGTTGTCGCGGCGACCCAGCTTTTGACGCTTGCAACGGGGAAGGAATTTTATCTTACCCAGCTCACTATGACGGCCTATTATTCGCTCGTCGCTGTCGGCCTCTGCCTCCTGATGGGATTCGCGGGACAGATATCGATGGGCCACGCCGGCTTCTTTGCAATCGGCGGATACACCTCGGCAGTCCTGACGACGCTCAATCTCGTATCACACAAGAACACGGTCGTCGTCGAGTGGCTGACGAAACTCGGCATTCTCACGGCCCGTCAGGACCTCTACGGCGATCAAATTCTAAGCGTCCATCCCTGGGCGGCCTGTGTTCTTGCCGTCCTTCTTGCGCTTGCCGTTGCCTGGGCCATCGGCATCCCGGTGCTCAAGCTCAAGGGACATTACCTCGCCATGGCCACACTGGGGTTCGGCACTATCATCTACAGCATTGTGCTCGGGACCGAGCATTTCGGCGCTGCCGACGGGATTTCGAGCGTTCCGCCGTTCCCGCTGCTGCCCGGCGGCGTGGGCGTGGGCGGGGACTCCTCGCAGCGGGTGCTGAACTACTACTTCGCCTGGTTTCTGGTGATTGCCGCAATGGTGGTGCTCGTGAACCTGATCAATTCGCGGGTAGGACGGGCACTTCGTTCGATCCACGGAGCCGAGGACGCAGCGAACGCCATGGGTGTAAACACGGCGCAATACAAACTCTTTACGTTCATGCTGAGCGCCGCGCTTGCCGCAATCGCCGGAGTATTCCTGACCCACTTCAACGGAGGCATCGGTCCGTCCGAAGCATCGATTATGAAGTCCATCCGCTATGTGGCCATCGTGGCAGTCGGCGGCATGGGAAGCATCTGGGGAACGCTCATCATGAGCGCGGTTCTAAATTTCTTTTCGCTCCGCGGTTACTTCGGAACCTACGACGACGCCGTATTCGGCGGCATCCTCATAGTGATAATGCTCTTCGCGCCCGACGGCATTATCGGGGCTGATCTGCGGAAGATGGTAAGAAACCTGCTGAAACAAACATAGCAAGACATACGAACCACGGTTGAACAGGGTTAGAATGAGATCCCCGCTGCACGTCGGACATTTTTTGGTGGTATTCCGGCTTGCCCGGTATCGACTCTTGCATCATCTTTTTGGCAGCATGATACGTGACAAAGGCGGGACCCGTGGTTGTATAGCCTGATCTCTCATGACAATTCTTGAAGTAAAAAACCTCAGCAAGCGCTTCGGCGGCCTTCAGGCTGTAAAAGAAGTGAGCTTTTCCGTCGAGCAAGGCAGCATCAAGGCCGTCATCGGGCCGAACGGCGCGGGCAAGACGACGCTCTTCAACCTGGTAACGGGGTTCCTGGCGCCCGACAGCGGAGAGATCCGGTACCGGGATAGGTCGATCCACGGCAAGAGGCCCTATGAGATCGCGGAACTGGGCCTCTCCCGCACGTTTCAGCATACCAGGCTCTTCGCGCACATGACGGCGCTCGAAAATGTGATGGTCGGCTGCCACGTGCGCTCCCGGGCGGGCTTCATTGCCGGGATGCTGAACCTGCCCTGGACCTGGCGCGAAGAACGGGAAATCAGGGAAAAATCGGTCGGGTTTCTGGATTTTCTCGGTATAGCAGGCCTGGCAGACGCCAATGCGACGAGCCTTTCCTACGGCCAGCAGCGGGCGGTGGAGATGGCCCGCGCCTTGGCGAGCGGACCTTCCATGCTTCTTCTCGACGAGCCGGCAGCAGGGCTCAACATGCGCGAGACCGCCGATACGGCGAAACTCATCCGCAGAATCCGCGACCTCGGCATCACCGTCCTAATCGTAGAGCATGACATGTCTCTGGTCATGAACATTTCCGACGAGATCGTCGTTTTGAGCTATGGGGAAAAAATCGCCGATGACGCACCCCACGCTGTCCAGCACAATCCCGAGGTCGTCAGAGTCTACCTGGGAGAAGACGATGCTTAAAATAAGGAACCTTGACGTCGGATACGGAGGCCTGAACGTCCTGCGGAGGGTGTCGATCCATGTAAAGCCGGGGGAAATCGTCACCATCCTCGGCGCGAACGGCGCCGGGAAAACAACGCTTCTGAAGACCGTCGCGGGGTTGCTCAGGGCACAGGCAGGCGAGATTGTTTTCAACGACCGCGAAATCGGCCGCACTCCCGCGGAAGAGATCGTGTTCGATGGCTGCTCGCTCGTGCCCGAAGGCAGGCAGGTTTTTCCCGCCATGCCGGTGAGGGAAAACCTCCTGCTCGGCGCCTACGTTCAGTTCAAGCGCGGCAACAGACAGGCCGCCAGCCTCGACCTCGACCATGTATACGGCCTCTTCCCGGTATTGAAGCAGCGCGAGCAGCAGCTTGCCGGCACCCTGTCCGGCGGAGAGCAGCAGATGCTCGCCATGGGCAGGTCGCTTATGGCCAGGCCGAAACTTATCATGCTTGATGAGCCGTCCATGGGACTGGCGCCTCTCATGGTCAGGGAGATCTTCAACATCATCGTCAAGATCCGCGAGGAAGGAAACACGGTGCTGCTCGTGGAGCAGAACGCGCGGAGCGCGCTCAAGATTGCGAACCGGGGGTACGTGCTCGAGACAGGCAGGATCATCCTTGAAGGGCAGGCCGAGGATCTGCTGTCGAACAAAGACGTGCAGAGGGCGTATCTCGGGCGAGATTTGTAGCAGTTTAAACGGCTATCACGAAACGGAGGTGCATATGTACTGGCAGCCTGAAAGCGAATGCATGGACAAAGATGAGCTGCAGCAGCTGCAGCTTGAGCGGCTCGAATCCACGTTGAGCCGGGTGCACATGAATGTCCCCTTCTACCGGAGGAAGTTCGACGAGATCGGGTTCAATCCCGACGACCTGCGCACGCTTGATGATCTACGGAAGCTGCCCTTCACGACCAAGAACGATCTCAGGGAAAACTATCCCTACGGCCTCTTCGCCGTGCCTCTTCGCGAAGTCGTCCGCGTCCACGCGTCGTCGGGGACGACCGGCATGTCGACCGTCGTGGGCTATTCCCGGAACGACATCAGGACCTGGTCCAACCTCGTCGCAAGAATCCTGACTGCCGGCGGCATCACCAAGGACGACGTGATACAGATCGCGTTCAACTACGGCCTCTTCACCGGCGCCTTCGGCCTGCACTACGGCGCGGAGCGCCTTGGCGCCTCGGTGATTCCGATTTCAAGCGGCAACACCCGCCGCCAGATCAAAATCATGCAGGATTTCAAGACTACTGCCCTCGTGAGCACGCCGAGCTACGCCATGCTGATCGCGGATACGATGATGGAGATGGGCATCAACAGGAATTCCCTTTCGCTGAAATTCGGCCTCTTCGGGGCCGAACCCTGGTCGGACGGTATGCGCAAGGAGCTCGAAAGCAAGCTCAAGATCATCGCCACGGACAACTACGGTCTGTCAGAAGTGATGGGGCCGGGGGTGGCGGGAGAGTGCCTCGAGCGCAACGGCCTCCACATTGCCGAAGACCATTTCCTGGTAGAGCTGATCAATCCCGATACGCTCCAACCGGCCAAGCCGGGCGAGGTCGGGGAACTGGTCATCACGACGCTCACAAAAGAGGCGTTCCCCGTTATTCGCTACCGCACCCGGGACCTCACCCGCTTGCTCCCTGAGCCCTGCCCCTGCGGCAGGACCATGGGGAGAATGACCCGCATATTCGGGAGGACCGATGATATGCTGATCATTCGCGGCGTGAACGTTTTCCCGCAGCAGATCGAGACAGTATTGTTCGAGATCGAGGGCGTCGCCCCGCATTATCAGATCATCATCGACCGCAAAGGCGCGCTCGACGAGACCATGGTGCTCGTCGAGGTTTCAGAGCAAATATTCTTCGACGAAATGAAGAAGCAAAGCGAACTCAAGGAAACCATAAAAAAGCGGCTGGCCTCGGAACTCGGCATATCGGTCGAGGTGAAGCTCGTGGAGAAGAAGACGCTGGAACGGTTTGAGGGAAAAGCGAAACGGGTTGTTGACAACCGAAAATTCTAAGGAGGATGGGGCAGAAAGCATGGGGCACGGCGCATGGAGTCAGTACCGTTTCATTCCGCCTCAGCCCTCCGCGCAATGCCCTCTGCGACTTCATGAACTACATCGATTTCCATACTCACGTCTTTCCGGACAGGATCGCGAAGCAGACAATGGAAACCCTAGCCACCGAATCCGGCCACTACCGGCCCCGGACCGACGGCACGCTGCGAGGGTTGATTGACTCCATGAATCGGGCGGGCATTTCGGCAAGCCTCGTGGCAAATATCGCCACGAAGCCGGCCCAGATGGTCCCGATTCTCAATTTCTGCAAGCAGATCAAGGGTGAACGCATCCATCCGCTGATCTCCTTTCATCCCTCGAACGACACCGAGGAAGTCGAAGAGGTCTTCGGGGAGGCCCATCGCGAAGGCATTCGCGGCGTCAAGCTGCACCCCATGTACCAGCGCTTCTTCATTGACGACAAATATATGTATGGCTTTTATGAGCTGATGGCGAGTTTCGGTTTCATCGTGATGTTCCACAGCGGTTTCGACATCGCATTCCCGAACAACAACCAGGCTGACGTGGAAAGAATCAAAAAAGTGGCGGACTGGTTCAAGGATCTCACCATTGTCTGCACTCATGTCGGGGGCTGGAAACAGTGGGAACGTATCGGTTGCCTCAGCAGATGCGAAAACGTCTATACCGAAACATCGATGACTCTCAGCGAAGTAAGCGACGAGGAGTTCATCAGGCTCATCGGCTATTTTGATGAAGACCGCTTGTTATTCGGGACCGACAGCCCCTGGACGGATCAGAAGGAAATGCTCGAGCGAACCATGCAATTGAAAATAAACGACCGGTTGAAAGAAAAGATGCTGTATGAGAACGCTGCGGCACTGCTCGGCCTGAAAAAAGCGTAATGGTATCTACCGGACCGGACTTCACTGAACACGCACGATCACGCCGCGAACACCGCTCAATTCCATTTTCAATACATGCTTCGGATGAGGAAGGTGCTGCGACTTCGTTCAGAGATCCAAGGGGAGACAATCAAAGGCCTGACGTTTTCCGGTGACGTTCAAGATAAGTATTTATGATGGGCCAGTCCGCGTCAGCCCAGTCAAGACCGCATAGTTCCTCCGGCAGCATCCAGGCAACGGCTTTATGCTCGTGAAGGACAATTTCACCAGCACTAATTGTGCAGCGGGAAGGATAAAGAGTCACCATAAAAGCTGGATAGGAATATGTTACCTCGGGATAGGGTTCATGAATCATCACCTCAATCCCCAATTCCTCCAAGACTTCACGCTTCAGACATTCTGAAGCGCTCTCTTCCTCATTGATCTTTCCTCCGGGAAACTCCCATTTTAGAGGCAGGCTCATGCGTTCGCTGCGCTGAGCTGCGAGGACTTTTCCATTTTGCTCTATTATGGCACAGGCCACTCGTAAGGATTTCATGTTTTCCTGGGAGGACGGGAAGTCCGCTTTCGCTGGAATGGCGATAACCCGGGCATCACTGTCCGGAGGGCATTCTAGGGGTTTCTGTGGCGGTACCGGGAGTTTGCGATTCAGAAAAGCACATCCGAGCATTTTATGATGGATGGAGTAAACCTCACCGTCCCTGTGCCCTGCCCGCGGCAAAAGCCTTCTGGTTGACTTCGAGGGCCTTCCTCGGAACAGTGTTCACAATGGCATCGAGGATGACCGATTCCTTCAAGGGGAGAAACTTCAACGCGGCGCCCAGAAGAACGAGATTGAGTGTGCGTTTGTCTCCCGCACCAACGGCGAGCTGTGTTCCATCGAAGGGCATGACGGTCCTCGCGCGGCTTCTGATCACCTCATTGACGTCGGCAGGATATTTTTCCGCAGCAATGGAAACACCGATCGTGCCGATCGTCCTCGTATTGTATATGACGGCGCCGTCATCCTTCAGGTAATGAAGATACCTGGCCGTTTCGAGCGGCTCGAACCCGATCAGCAGGTCCGCCTCGCCCTCGCTCACGATGGGTGAATAGACCTTGTCTCCGAAGCGCACTTGCGAAAGCACGCTGCCGCCGCGCTGGGCCATGCCGTGCACTTCGCTCTGCTTCACATCGAGACCTTCCAGGAGCGCCGCCTCGGCGATTATCTTGCTCGTCAGCAGTACACCCTGTCCGCCGACTCCGCTGATCAGAATATTGAATACGTTCACGTCTTCCCTCAGTTAAACCATAAGCTGCAGATTTTCGAAGATGACCGCAGGGAACGCCGGGTCAAGCAGCAAGGAAATTAAGCCCCTTTGGCACATACTGTGCCGATCGCTTCTACTCCTTGCCCTTTGCTACTTGCCGCTTGCCTTCTGCTCCTCCGTCTTCATGCACCCCGTGGTGCACAGTTGTGAGCAAACCCCGCAGCCATTGCACAGGAGCGGATCGACTTCGACGTACCCTGTCTTCCCTTCGGGAGTGAAGGAAAGGGCGATGCATCCCGCCTTGAGGCAGAGCTTGCAGCCCTTGCAGTCCTCTTTCTCGACGGCGTACGCTTTCTTGGACACGCGGTAGCGCAGCACGCAGGGCTGGTTCGAAATAAGCACCGACGGCCCGGTCGCCGCAAGTTCTTCTCTCATGATTTTTTCGAGCTCTTTAATATTGTAGGCATCGATTTCACGGACCCGCCGGGCACCGATAGCCTGGCAGAGCTTTGCGATATCGAGGCGCGGCGCCTCGGTTCCCTTTGCCGTTCTGCCCGTTCCGGCGTGCTCCTGCCCGCCGGTCATGCCCGTCGTGTCGTTGTTCATAATGATCACGACGGCGTCGCCGCCGTTATAAACCATGTTCACTAGGCCCGTGATGCCGGAGTGCAGAAACGTGGAGTCGCCGATCACGGCCACGGGTTTCTGGTGCGTGCCTTGGAGAGCGAGGCCCTTGGCCATGCCGTGCGCGGCTGATATGCTGGCGCCCATGCAGATGCAGGTGTGCATGGCGGAAAAAGGCGGGAGGGCTCCCAGCGTGTAGCACCCAATGTCGCCGGACACGTAAACTTTGAGCTTGGCGAGTACCGTGTACAGGCCCCGGTGAGAACATCCGGGGCAGAACGTTGGCGGACGCATCAGAAGCCCAGCCGCGGGTTCCTTTACCGGCGGCGTGCTGCCCGAAATCTTCTCGCGAACCAGGCGCTGACTGAATTCGTCGCAGAGCGGCAGCTTGTTCTTGCCGATATGGACTGGAATGCCCAGGGCCTTGATTTGTTCTTCAAGAAAGGGGTCAAGCTCCTCCACCACGGCGAGCCTGGCCACGGAGGTGGCGAATTTAGCAATCAATTTGTCTGGGAGCGGGAAAGTCATGCCCAGCTTGAGCACCGCTGCCTTCGGGAAGGCTTCGCGCACGTACTGGAACGATATGCCGGAGGTGATAAAGCCCATATCCCGGTCGCCGTCAATGATCTGATTGAGCGGCGATGTCTCGGCCCACTCCTTGACGCGAAGGAGCCGCTCTTCAACGGCAACATGCCGCTTCTTGGCATTGCTGGGGAGCATGACATATTTACGGAAGTCGCGGGCAAGGCCGCGGCCAGCCGGGGACTCGGGCTCCCCTGTTTCCACCACGCTCTTGCAGTGTGATATCCTGGTTGTCGTGCGCAGGATAACCGGGGTGTCAAAGGACTCGGAAAGCTCGAAAGCGGTCTTCGTGAACTGCCTGGCCTCCGCGGAATCCGACGGCTCGAGGCAGGGTATTTTCCCAAGGCGGGCAAAGTGCCGCGTGTCCTGTTCATTCTGTGAACTGAACATCCCCGGGTCGTCTGCCGCTATGAGCACCAACCCCGCGTTGACGCCCGTATATGCCACGGTCATGAGCGGATCGGAAGCCACATTCACGCCCACGTGTTTCATGCACGCCATCGAACGCACTCCGGAAATGGAGCCTCCGATAGCCACTTCCATTGCCACTTTCTCGTTCACGGACCACTCGGCGTGAATATCCTTGGACTTTGAAAGATTTTCGAGCACCTCGGTGCTCGGAGTACCGGGATAGGCCGCTGCGAGCTTGCCTCCCGCCTCGAGGAAACCGCGGGCGATTGCTTCGTTACCGGAAAGAATTGCTTTTTTCAAAATCACTCCCCGTCTGAAAAATTAACCACAGAGTATGCGGAAAATTTAAAAAAGGGTGATGTGCGAAGGAGGATGCTGAACCAGTGCTGTATGCTGCTTGGTCCTTGCCCTTGTTACCTTACTTCACCCGGTTGTCGATCACGCGCTTTGCCTTGCCTTCACTGCGCTGGATCGTATTCGGTGGCCGCAGCGTCACTTCGGTGTTCACGCCGATGATGTCCTTGATGTTTTTCTTGATCTCCCGCTTGAGATGGATGAGTGCCTCTTCTTCCTGGACAAAGGCCTTCAGGTCCGTGGACAGCACCTTCGACGCCATTTCTTCCATGAACTTCGACGTCACTTCCACATGAACGTTCATCTCGTCGAGACGTCCCTTACGGGTCACTTCGATAACGTAATGCGGCGCCACCTCCTCGGAGCGGAGCAGCACTGATTCGACCTGCGACGGGAACACATTCACTCCGCGGATGATAAGCATGTCGTCCGCCCGTCCGCGCACCCGCTTCATGCGCACCAGGGTCCTGCCGCAGGCGCAGGGCTCGGGGTTCAGGCTGGTGATGTCGCCGGTGCGATAGCGGATAAGCGGCATGGCTTCCCGGGACATGCTCGTTACGACGAGCTCGCCTTCCTGGCCGTAGGGCAACTGCTCGCCCGTCTCGGGGTTGATAATCTCGGGGTAGAAGTGGTCCTCGTTGAGATGCAGGCCGCTCTGCGCCTCGATGCACTCCGACGAGACGCCGGGGCCGATGATTTCCGAGAGGCCGTAGATGTCGATAGCCTTGATGCGAAGCCGCTCTTCGACCTCGTGACGCATCTCGTCGGTCCAGGGCTCGGCGCCGAAGAGGCCGACGCGCAGCTTGATCGTGTCGAGGTTGATTTTCATTTCGCAGGCAACGTCGTAAATATAGAGCGCAAAAGACGGCGTGGAACAGATCACCGTGCTCCCGAAGTCCTGCAGGAGCAGGATCTGTTTCTGCGTATTCCCGCCTGAGATGGGGATGACCGACGCGCCCACGCGCTCAGCGCCATAGTGCGCGCCGAGACCGCCGGTGAACAGGCCATATCCGTAGGCGTTCTGGACCACGTCCTTTTTCGTAACGCCGGCGCAGGTAAAGGTTCGCGCCATGACATCGGCCCAAAGGCTGATGTCGTTCCGGTTGTAGGCAACTACGGTGGGCTTGCCCGTTGTGCCCGACGAGGCATGGATTCGCACGATGTTTTCAAGGGGCTCGGCAAAAAGGCCATAGGGGTAGTTGTCGCGAAGATCCGATTTCTTCGTGAAGGGAAGCTTGATGATGTCTTCAATGCCCCCGATGTCCGAGGGTTTCAAACCCTTTCCGTCAAATTTCTTTTTGTAAAAGGGTACGCGGGAATAGACCCTCTCGCAGACCTTCTTGAGGCGTTCACTCTGCA
This sequence comes from Nitrospirota bacterium, assembly GCA_035516155.1. Lineage (GTDB taxonomy): Bacteria > Nitrospirota > UBA9217 > UBA9217 > UBA9217 > JAJYKN01. The sequence goes on along the minus strand of DATJAP010000015.1, from coordinate 6,763 downwards.
CTTTGCTCAATTCTTTTCGCGGCAAGGATTCTTCCGGATTCCAGGGCATAGACGGCTCCTCAGATCAAGGATTCGATCAGGCAGGAAGTTAGTTCATTGAGAAACGGCGATCATTATAAACCAGAATGCACTGTTTTGTAAATAAAAATTCGGTATTATCTCTTGAGACGGGATGCGGGATTTTGCTATAATGGCGGGGCTTTGAATAAGCAGGGGAAAGGATGGACCTATGGATACCATGAAGAAATTCGTTGAGAAGGACCACTTTGCAAAACATCTCGGCGTGGAGATGCTCGAATATTCATCAGGCAAGGCAAAAGCCCGGATGACGCTTCAACAGCATCACCTGAACAGCGCCGGGACCGTCCATGGCGGCGCCATTTTCTCACTTGCCGACGCAGTTTTCTCCGTAGCCTCCAACTCCCACGGCACCCTCGCCATGGCGATCAATGTGAGCATTTCGTTCTTCAAAGCCGTGAAGTCCGGCGCCCTCATCGCCGAAGGCCGGGAAGTATCGTTCAATCCCAAACTTGCCACGTACCTGATCGAGGTAAAGGATGAGGCCGGCAACGCAGTCGCCCTTTTCCAAGGAACTGTATATCGAAAGAAGGATGCAATCGCCGATATTTTAAAATGATACCGCCCTATCAAAGGCAAACAGGAGTAAGACATTATTCAGAAAACAAAAAGACGCTTAATTCGCGTCTAAAATTTGAGCGCCGCCGGTTGAAATGCAAAGGGCGCCGTGCAATACCATGGATACCAATTTGAACAAAGGCTAAAAATATCGAGAACAACTCGGCCCTGCTGCCGACGGCCAGACGTTGCTGGGTAATCTCAGACAACGCTATTATCACTCCTCCCCGACGAAGTGAGCAGCCTGGATTGAATCTGTTATGTGCTTATTGATGCCCGGCGGCGCCCATTCCGAAACACTATTTAGCAGTTTCCAAGGATGTCTGACAAAGGTTTAAAGAAAATAGCCTCGCTAGAACGAATCGGAAACTCAGAAATCAACTCTGTGGCATAGCCCGCCATATATCTTAGTTGAAAAAACCGGCTTGTAGAATGGGCGTGCCATCCGCATCGGCAAGGTGAGCCACCTATAGGGCGAGATCGAAGGGAAGGATGGCTGATTCCCTGATGATGAACCGGACGCTTTGAGAGGTTGATGCTTAAAATACTGCGCTGTAAGCGCGCTTGAAATTATATTTTGTCACAGTGCTTGACAAAACACCATTCATGGGAGGTGTCGTCATCAACATCTGGGCCTGCCAGCTCGTCGATGTCACCGACAGAACCCCAGACCGCGAACAAGATCGCTGCCTCAATATTTTTTCTTGGTCATTTTCCTGGGAAATGTTATAGTTTCCCCCATGTCCGGACTGAAAACCTCCCGCTTCCCCTTCCACTATGGCTGGGTGATCGTCATCACCGGCACGCTCTGCATCGTGGCCTGTCTCGGATTCGGCCGCTTTGCGCTCGGGATGCTGCTTCCCTCCATGGCGGCATCGCTCAATCTTTCCTATTCCCAGATTGGCTTCATCAGCACCGGCAATTTCATCGGCTATCTCCTGTCGGTTCTTTTCTGCGGCCATATCGCACGCACGATCGGATCGAGCCGCCTGATTGTCATCGCGCTTGTCGTCATCGCCGTTTCTATGGCGCTCATCAGCCGCTCAACGAGCTTCACCGGTGTTCTGCTCCTCTACCTAGTCACCGGCCTAGGCAGCGGAGCGGCGAACGTGCCGGTCATGGGTCTCATAACAGCATGGTTCGACCGGTCGATCAGGGGCCGGGCTGCCGGATTCGTGGTCATCGGCAGCGGATTCGCTATTATCATATCAGGCAAGCTCGTCCCCTTCGTGAATAGGCTCGTGGGACCTAATGGCTGGAGGGTCAACTGGCTTGTTCTTGCAGGAACGGTAGCAATCATAGCAGGGGTCGCTTATTTATTTTTGAGAAATAAACCGCAGGATGTGGGATTATTTCCCTTTGGGGGCGATGGGAGCCGGGCATCAACGGTCTATCAGTCAGAAGAGGACCGGAAAAGCATTTACAAAAACAAAACCCTCTATCTTCTGGGTGCGATCTATTTTCTTTTTGGATATACCTACGTGATATACGCGACCTTCATTGTGACAACGCTAGTCAAGGAACGGGGGTTCTCGGAAACAATCGCGGGCAACTTCTGGTCCTGGGTGGGACTTTTGAGTCTTTTTTCCGGTCCTGTATTCGGAACGCTGTCGGACCGGCTTGGCAGAAAAACAGGGCTTATGATCGTATTCTCGCTCCAGACGCTCGCGTATCTTCTCGTCGCAGCAAACCTGCCACCGTTGTTCCTCTATCTCTCCATCGGGTTCTACGGCATCGTCGCCTGGTCCATCCCGTCGATCATGGTTGCGGCGGTGAGCGAATACGTGGGCGTAGACAAGGCGCTTGCCGCCTTCGGCTTCATCACCTTCATTTTCGGACTCGGCCAGATCACCGGCCCTTCCATTGCCGGCATCATGGCCGAAAAAACCGGCAGTTTCTCCGGCAGCTTCTTCATGGCAGCAGTCTTTGCTGGTGCAGCGATCATGCTCACGGTATTGCTCAAAAAACCGCATAGTGCTTAATCGCCTTGCTAAAGTTGGCTATTGTCACGGCTGGAAGAGAACTGCTGAATCGATTCCGGACAAGCTAGACAAAAATCGCGTCGAAAGCGTCCCAGTGGTTATCCGGATTTCTTTGGTATGCCACACGGCAGCGTTCCGGGGCTTTGTTGCGGAAAAGCCAAGCAGGCTGGGCAAAAAAGCGGTGCTGTCGTCAATTGCTACTGTCTTACCGACGTCAGTCATTGTTTGCACGTGAGTTCTTTGGTGGTTTCAAGCATCTTCATGAATTACATCAGAGAGACAAACATCTGCCTACCTCATTCTAAAACATGCTCATTTGATCGCTTCATAACCTGCGCCTTATATCCCTGCCTTAAAGAGACCGGTCTTACGGCACAGGAAATGATATCAATGATATTAAAGTGCACGTGATGAAAATTGTTTTGCAAAAATTGCATTTAATAAAGTAAAATAGAGGCCAGCCAACTTCAAACGACAAAGGGAGAAAACCGGTTTCTGGAGAAAACGATGCCTCATGCGAAACAAATTAGGATTTATCTGTATGCAGCAATAATGCTGCTCTTTTGTCCACGCTCTTGGGCTCAGCAAGCCATAGAGAAGAAAGTGCAATGGACGATGCTTGCAACTGGCGTTGAATACGCACAGTATCCTTTCGGGGAAATACAGACAGACCCTGACGTTCTCCACGTGGTCCGTATTAACCCTCGCCGTGCACGGCTCGTAGCACTAAGCCGGGCCAAGCAGGACCCCCACAGAAGAACAGCTCAACAGTGGTGCGAAGATTTCGGCTTCGTAGCCGTCATCAATGCAGGCATGTATGATATTGATCTCATGACCCATGTGGGATACATGAAAACGCCGACTGTCGTGAACAACAAAAGATGGAATAAGACCTATGAAAGTGTGTTGCTCCTCGGGGGTACCGCTGCGCCACTTCCGCCGGCAAAGATAATGGATCGCTCTGATCTCAATGAAACAATTCTTAAGTCGTTCGGTACCGTGATTCAGAACTTGCGGCTTATCAAAAACCCTGGCATCAATGTCTGGACGCAGCAGTCGAGAGAGTGGAGTGAGGCTGCAATCGCGGAAGATCGCAGTGGAAATATTCTCTTTCTCTTTTCAAGAAAGCCCTATACGATGTTTGAGTTTAACAAAAAACTTCTGCAAACCGGCCTCAACGTAGTACGTGCCATGCATGTGGAAGGCGGTCCTGAAGCCAGCCTTTCTCTCTGTGCGGACACGAAAAAGCTCCACTTGGCAGGCAGGAGTGAGACCGCATTACACGACGCCGGAGACGAGGACATGGTACAATCTGCAATCCCCAATATCGTGGGTGTTCAGCGATAACCCAGACGGCTCTGTTTATATCTTTGTCTGTATCCTTCCTTGGACTTCCTGTTTAAAAATGGCAAAAACATGGTGGGAATAAGAATATCATGATGACGACAATGCACAACCGCATTCGCACACTCTTCATCATGCTGTCACATAGAGAACGCTACGCTGCATCGAGGATAAACTGTGTATATGCATCCATAACTTTTTTTCTTAATTGGTTAAGATTTCAAGCAGTTTATCTTCTCGTCGTGATTTCCACATCGTTATCAATATCGCATTTTCACTCTCCTACAGTATCTACTCACCTATTGACATTTTCGAGTCAAAGCGGGTGCTTCCAGCCCTTTTTCGACAGCCCGATTTCAAAAAATGCTGTTTTACTGGTAATCGATATTTAATCGTTTATACTACAAACGTTTTCTTGTGAGATTGGGAAAACGGCGATATAATTTTCTCAAAAGAAGAAAATAAATAGACTTTTGTTCCCGGTGTCAATTATGAAAATGAATAAAAGCGTTATGAATCGGGGCTTTATCCCTCACGGCTTGAAGAAGACGTTTCTGATTGTCATTGCCACACTGTTTCTGCCCAGTATCCTGGCGGCCCAAAATGCCGCCTCGGGGATGGGGGAGCAGTATACCGTAAATAACCTCGTGTCGAGTGTCATCGGCCCGACCGAAAATGGAGATTCGAGTCTTGTAAATCCATGGGGCATCGCGTGTTCATCTACAGGGGGGCCGTGGTGGGTTGTAGACAAAGGAAAAGGCCGGGCTACCGTGTATAGTGAAGCGGGGATCTCGTTTCCGGGACTAGCGCCGCTAGTTGTCGCAATCCCAGCGACTCCCAGTAATATGGCTTACAACTCCACTCCGACCGGCATCGTGTTTAACAGTACAACCAGTTTCCAGCTCGCCGCCGGTGTGCCGAGTCAGTTCATTTTCGTGACCGGTGACGGCGCAATCGCAGGATGGAGCAGCGCAATTGGCCGCTATAACGCGGTTCTTGTTGTGGACAACTATTCTGATGCCGCTTACACCGGCGTTGCTATCGGCAGCATCAATGGTGAAAATGTTCTCTACTCGGCAAACTTCCGTCAGGGACGGGTGGATATCTTTGGACGGGATTTCGGCCCACGCTTCCTCAGTCCCAACGCATTTACCGACTTGCTCATGCCCGAAGATTTTTCTCCTTATAATGTTCAAAATATCAATGGCAGAATTTACGTGGCTTATGCGAAGCCCGGCGCTGAGGGAACGGAAGCGGAGATTGGAGCAGGTTCAGGTTACGTAGATGCATTCGACAGGAACGGAAACCTTATTATGCGGTTTATGGAGGGTCCGTGGATGAATGCGCCCTGGGGCATTGCGCAGGCGCCCATGGGCTTCGGCGACTACAGCGGGTTCCTCCTCGTGGGAAACTCAGGAAGCGGTCGTATCGCGGCTTTCGATATGGAGTCGGGTGATTTTGTGGGTTACCTGAGAGACAGGCAGGGAATGGCAATCACCATTCCGGGTCTCCACGCCCTCTCTTTCGGCAATAACGGTCTCGCCGGCCCGGCATCGACGCTCTACTTCTCCGCAGACAATAGCATCTTCGGATTAATTAGAGCAGATACGACGGTTGAAGAATCATATTCCCGTCCGTTGACAGAACCCTATACACTCCCCTGAAACGCGAATGGGAGGCTACAGAAAACATATTTGTTGCAAAGCAAAACAAGCATCTTATTCCCCCGCCCTGAAAAGAACGGGGTTTTACGACGCGGATGATAAAAATAGGTCCTCTCCTTTGGGTGAAAAAAGAAGGGTTCACGGTTCAATATTATATCGTGCAAAATGCTGAACCGGCAGGAAAATATTATGAGCGGTATGTACATTCAACCCATTGATATTCAGCGAAATTATTTCACTCTTCACCATACCCATAAAATACCCATTCAAGGGTATTTACATCCTTTTACAAAACGGTTATAGTATCCTCTTAACATTACGTATTTACAGGTGAATTTTACTTTGACTGCATCCTGCATAGAGTGTTAATTTTTTGCGTAAGCTAATATTCTTTTCCTCTTCATAGCGTCGTGTAAAGAGTCATGTGCATAACAATTTCTGGGAACTTAAAACATCCTGATAACGAGGCCTATCATTATTCTTGAGATAACCATGAGAAAATTGTCATTCGATACAGATAATAAATTATGCATATGCTCGTGGGAGCAGGAAATCGCCACATATTCAGGACGGCCGTCTGCGCAGGTTATCGGGAATAAATACTACGATATCCTGCCCAGGATTGTCGTCGATGGTAAAGACGCGATTGCTGAAGCAGTTAAAAAAAATAAGGCGATATCCTGTAAGGGATATTCATTCAATTGCCTGTTGGGTTGCACGAAAGCAGATATTCACATTACGCCAGTAAAACCTCGCGGCCGGAAACAGGTCGAGCAGGTCAACGTTTTGATCCAGCCCTACTCGGCATGCGCGGCGGAAAAAAAACTGCATCAATCGCAAAAACTGATTGACATCGGCAAGGTCGCATCCACCCTGGCTCATGGCGTACGAAATCCGCTGAATGCGATCAAGGGCGCCGTTATTTACCTGAGAGAGAAATATCATGCCGAGGAGCCGCTTACTGAATTCACCAAGATCATGGAAGAGGAGATCACGCGTCTTGAGACCTTTATCACCAATTTTCTGAGTTCGTCGGTTTCGGAAACAGAAGAGCGCGCAACGGACATCAATGCGCTCTTGAAAAAAATAGAAATCTTCACGTCGCTCCAGATTTATACGCGCAATATTCAATCGCGG
>DATJAP010000014.1:0-37527 GCA_035516155.1 Nitrospirota bacterium | reverse complement strand
CAACTCGGGGCGTGGCGCAGCCCGGTAGCGCGTCTGCTTTGGGAGCAGAAAGCCGGAGGTTCAAATCCTCTCGCCCCGACCATTTCACTTGAATGCGCCTGTAGCTCAGGTGGATAGAGCAACAGCCTTCTAAGCTGTGGGTCAGGGGTTCGAATCCCTTCAGGCGCGCCAAAAAAATAAATGGAAAAATTCGGGAATTTAAGGTATCATTGAACTTCAGAAATTGCGAGTTTTTGAAGTTTTGATGCGTTTCTCATGGTGGGCGTAGCTCAGTTGGTAGAGCACAAGGTTGTGGCCCTTGTGGCCGCGGGTTCAAGCCCCGTCGCTCACCCCAATTTTTCATATAGAGACGGCCGATCCGGCCGTCTCACTTTTTCTAGAGCATGCACTGCGCCCGTAGCTCAGCTGGATAGAGCGTTGGCCTCCGAAGCCAAAGGTCGTGGGTTCGATTCCCGCCGGGCGCGCCAAGTGAATTTTCCCGGGTGGACTTTTCAGGAAGGGGTCCGCATTCAGTGGTTTGACCCGTATCCGGTCCCGGAATTTGGCATTCAGCATTGAAACCGCAGATACGCGCCCGTAGCTCAGCTGGATAGAGCGTCGGACTTCGAATCCGCAGGCCGCAGGTTCGACTCCTGCCGGGCGCGCCAAGAAAACAATTGCGAAAACTGCAGGCGGGGGCTGGCTCCAGGCAGAAAAATCGCATTTGATTGCCCATTTTCTTGTTGCATCCTCTATCTTGGATAAGTATAATGTAGCCGCTTTTGAACCAGGAACGTACATGATAAAGTTGTTCGGGCCGTTAGCTCAGTTGGTAGAGCAGCTGACTCTTAATCAGCGGGTCGAAGGTTCGACTCCTTCACGGCTCACCAGAAATAACGAGGACTTCCAATAATTGGGAGTCCTTTTTATTTTTTGAGCGCCCGGGAAAATGGCGCAAATTTCCCCCAAACGACTCATGAGTGCACTCAAAATGCACTCGCTTTAAACAACATCGGGATTCAAAAGGCATCCCGCGGAGTTTGGTTGCATGGTACGGCCTCCGGTCAAACGTTTACCGGGAGAGAGACCCGTCCAGCCGGATCCGCCCATACAGCGCGGCAAACAGCACTTCTGCGACTGCGAACGGAATCGGTTCTGGCAGCCTGTTTCGGGAATCTTCGGCCTTCATGCCGGCGAGGATATCAATGTAGTTGACAGAATGAAGGAATAACGATAATATTACAACTTCGTTGAAGGAAGAGACGATTTCGTGCAGGTATGGCGGAATTGGCAGACGCGCCAGACTTAGGATCTGGTGGGTACCCCCGTCCGAGTTCGAGTCTCGGTACCTGCACCATCATTCATAGGGAACCGTTTCGTCATAAACCCGGCAGCGCTGTTAAACCACAGTTCAACGTTCAGAGTCCAAAATTTTTGCATCAAATCCCAGCTTACTTCTTGACTCTAAAAAGCGCATGAGACCCTTGAGGCTCTAGTAATTCTCAGATAAGGTGGTAGCGAAATGAAGTCGACTATCGAAGACGTCAGTTCAGTAAAGAAAAAACTGCACATTCAGGTCGCCCCTGATACGATCGCCCAGGAGATGGTAAAAGCCGTGGCCGATGCAGCGAAGAAGGCGAAAATCCACGGTTTCCGTCCGGGGAAAGCGCCCAAGGCCGTTGTGGAACGGCACTACGCGGCGGAGATCGAGAACGAGGTGATGAATAAGCTCATTACGGATTCCTATTTGCAGGCCCTGCAGGAGCATAATCTCAACCCGGTGGATGTGCCGAACATCACCAATATATCCCCCTTTGACAAATCGGCGCCTCTGAACTTTACCGCCGTTGTTGAGGTCCGGCCGAATATTGAACTCGGCGTCTACGACGGCATCGAGGTGAAGGATGAGACTATCACCGTGAGTGATGAAGAACTGAACCAGACCATCGACCGCCTTCGCGACATGTACGCACAGCTTGAAGTGGTGGAAGGCAGGCCGCTCGAGAAAAACGACACGGCGATTATCGATTTCGAGGGGTCCCGGGACGGGAAAACCATCGAGGGGGCAAAAGCTGCTGATTACATGCTGTCCCTCGGGTCGAATAGCCTGATCCCCGGGTTCGAAGAGCAGGTCGTGGGAATGAACCGCGGCGAGACCCGCACGCTCAATGTTACCTTTCCCGCGGACTACAGCAACAAAGAACTGGCAGGCAAGGACGCTCAGTTCATCGTCACGCTGAAAGAGATTAAAAAGAAGGTGTTGCCCGAGTTGAACGATGAGTTCGCAAAGGATATCGGCAACAACAAGTCTGTGGACGAACTGAAAGAGGGTATCAAAAAAGATATCGAGATCCGCAAGAAAAACGAACTTGCATCCAGCCAGCGTGAGGCGCTACTAGCGAAGCTCGTTGATGCACATACGTTTGATGTCCCGGACGGCATGGTGGAGCGCGAACTGCAGTCAATGGCCCGTTCGCAGGCTACTCGCCTGGCTCGTCGCGGCGTGGATGTGAAGGCCTTCGATTATGCCAAGTTCCGGGAGGAAAACAAGGACCTCGCACAGAAGCGGGTGAAAGGGCTCCTGCTGCTCGACGTGATCGCGGAAAAGGAGAAGCTCGAGGTAAGCGGCGAGGAGGTCAATTCGGCGATTGCCGTCATGGCGCGCAGCTCCGGCCAGACCGTTGCCGAGGTCAAGAAATACTATGAATCGCTGGAAGGCGGTCTTGACAACCTGAAGGCTTCACTGGCGCGCGAAAAGACCCTCAGTCTCTTGCTTTCCCGGGCGAAGAAGAGCTATAATTGAATAAAAGAAAGGAATGCCAATGTCTCTCATCCCCATCGTTGTTGAACAGACAAGTCGTGGCGAACGCGCATACGATATTTACTCGCGACTGTTGAAGGACAGGATCATATTTCTTGGTACGCCAGTCGATGATATTGTTGCCAATACCGTCATCGCGCAGCTTTTGTTTCTGGATGCCGACGATCCTGACAAGGATATCTATGTCTACATCAACTCGCCGGGAGGCATCGTGACGGCGGGTCTTGCCATTTACGACACCATGAACTATCTTAAGTCGCCGGTTTCGACGATCTGCATAGGGCAGGCTGCGAGCATGGCCGCCCTGCTGTTGGCGGCCGGCACGAAAGGCAAGCGCTTTTCCCTGCCCCATTCACGCATCATGATTCATCAACCCATGGGAGGCTTCCAGGGACAGGCAACGGACATCGAGATCCACGCCAAGGAAATACTGAAACTGAAGGAAACGCTGAACACAATCCTGTCAAACCACACCGGACAGCCGATCGAGAAAATACAGTCTGATACGGATCGTGACTTTTTTATGTCCGGTGAGGATGCGAAAAGCTACGGCATCGTCGACGAGGTCATCACGAAGATCAAGTCGCGCGCCGCGAAGGAGAAGTAAAGGAGAAGGAAACTTATGACGGACAAAAAAGAACATACAACGCCACTTAAATGTTCGTTTTGCGGCAAGGGGCAGGATGAGGTTAAAAAACTGATTGCGGGGCCGTCGGTTTTCATTTGCAACGAGTGCGTGGACCTGTGCAACGAAATCATCGCCGAGGAATGGGAAGAAACCAAGGAGGCCAAGATACCCCGCCTCCCGAAGCCAGCGGAGATCAAACGCACCCTCGACGAGTATGTCATCGGCCAGGAACGGGCCAAGAAGGTCCTTTCTGTGGCAGTGCACAACCACTACAAGCGCATCGGCATCCAGCAGGAAATTGGCGACGAGGTTGAACTTCAAAAAAGTAATATTCTTCTCATCGGTCCCACCGGGGTGGGAAAGACCCTGCTCGCCCAGACACTTGCCCGTATCCTCGACGTGCCTTTCACCATCGCCGACGCCACGACGCTGACCGAGGCCGGTTACGTGGGGGAGGACGTGGAGAATATAATCCTGAAACTCCTCCAGAGCGCCAACTATGATGTGGAGCGCGCACAGCGCGGGATCGTATACATCGACGAAATCGACAAGATCAGCCGCAAGTCCGAAAGCCCGTCGATCACGCGCGATGTTTCGGGTGAGGGAGTGCAGCAGGCGCTCCTGAAACTTATTGAAGGTACGGTCGCGAGCGTCCCACCACAGGGCGGCCGCAAGCATCCGCACCAGGAATTTATCCAGGTGGACACGAAGAACATTCTGTTCCTTTGCGGAGGCGCTTTTATCGGCCTCGATACCATTATCGAACAGCGTATCGGCCAGAAGACCATGGGATTCGGCGCCGATATCCAGAGCAAAAAGGAGCGGAAGCTGAGCGAGACGCTTGCCAATCTCCAGCCGGGAGACCTCTTGAAATTCGGGCTCATCCCGGAATTTATCGGGCGCATGCCGGTGGTGGCAACGCTCGAGGAACTCGACGATCGTGCGCTAATTGACATCCTAACGCGGCCCAAGAATGCCCTTGTCAAGCAGTACCAGAAACTGCTGGGACTCGAAGGCTGCAAGCTGCGCTTCACCGACGATGCGCTTGTCGCAGTCGCGAAAAAGGCGATCATCCGGAAAACGGGCGCCCGCGGGCTGCGTGCCATCCTCGAAGACGTGATGCTGAACGTGATGTACGATATCCCGTCCCAGCCCGGGATCCGAGAATGCATCATCAATGCAGAGGTGATCAACGAAGGCGCGGAACCGCTGCTCATTTATGAGAAGATAGCGTAAGGCAGCGGACATCAGCCAGTAGGCCGCAACCAGCAGGCAGAGGCCAGGAGCAAGAATAGCGCAGCAGATTTTGCCCTGGCTTTTTTCTTGTGTTCTTATGTCCGGGCTTTTGGCTTTCCTGCATAAACCCATGAAAATTCTTTCTGCCGAATTCATTGTCAGCGCACCGGGACCAAAGCAGTTTCCCGTTGACAAGCGCCCTCAGATTGCCTTTGCCGGCCGCTCGAACGTCGGGAAGTCGTCGATCATTAATGCGCTGCTTCACCGGAAAAACCTGGTAAAGACGAGCCAGACGCCGGGCAAGACCCAGCTGGTTAATTTTTTCCTCATCAACGGAGACTTCTATTTCGTCGATCTACCGGGATATGGATATGCCCATGCCCCCCACGCAGTGACTAACGCCTGGGCCCCGATGATCGAAGGCTATTTAAAGCACTCCCCGGCATTGCGCGCCGTCGTGGTGCTGCTGGACAGTCGGAGAGAACCCGATGAGCGGGACCTGCGGCTCATTGAATGGCTCAGGCAATATGATATCCCGGCGATATTCACCCTCACAAAGGCGGACAAGCTGAACCGGCAGGAAGCCGTTCGCACGCAACGTGACATTCAGGCACGCCTGGGACTAGAGGTTTTGCCGGTTCTTTCGTCCTCCAAGAGCGGCGCGGGAATGGGCAGTCTCTGGGGAGCGATCGTAAGATACTTCGGGAAAGACTGATCAGGCCCGCGTGCGGGCAAGTTGATGATGCAAAATTGCAATGAAGAAGCGAAGCCGAGAGGTTGAAAGACCATAATCCCTTATTGCGAATTTTGAGCTTTCTTTGCGGCCTTCGCTTCTTCGCGGCAAATTGTCTTAGAATTTGCGGAAACTTTCCTTGCTCGGCAGTTGCCTCACAGCAGTTGCCTCACGCCTTGACTCTTGCGTCCGACTCCTGTATCCTATCACCTGTTTCCTGACTCCTGATTGACAACGGGGGGTTCCATGGAATTTCTGAAAGACCTCACTGGTTCCCTGTTCCGGGCCACGATTCTTAGTCTGACCGTCTACTTCGCAAGCAGCATCGCTATCGGTTTTCTTCCCTATCAATCCGGTCTTTTAAAGCCCACGGGTTCTGGGCTGAAACGCATCGCGCTCTTTCTTTCCCTGCGGGTCTTCCTCCACGGCGGTTCCGCCGGGTATTATCCGCGCATATCCTATCGACTCAATTTATTCCCCTGGCTCGTGTTCACGTTTGCCGCCCTCCGGCCCGGTCTCTATCTATTCGGAGATCGTTTTGCCGTCCGGTGAAAGCGGGCAGTTTCCCCGCGCATTCAGGGCATTGCCAGGTAAGCTTGTTTTCGATGAGCGAGACTTCAGAAAGGAGGATTAAATTTGACAAACATCAAGAAGAAGCTGGCAATTTTAGGCGATTCTCCTGTCATGCGTATTGCATTGAGGTCGGCCGCACTTGTGCTGGTTCTCCTGATTGTTCCGGCTACATCACGGTCAGCCAGCCTGTCAGGCGATTCAAGCACATACCTGCAGTCCCGGGAGGACGTGGACAAGGCGAAAATCCTGGGAGGCTACGAGTACCTCGATTTTGCCGTGCAGGACATCGATACGGAAACGATCTCCTTCCACACGGGAGGGTGGCTGCGCTACGATTTCAGGGCAGAGGAGTACGGGAACAAATCGACCAGCGACCTCCAGTATTCCTATCTGAGCTTCAAAAGCAAAGCCGATAATACCATCGTCAACCTTGGCCGTGTGATGGTCTTCGAGGGTGTCGCCGCGGAACGAGTCGACGGGGCGTATGCGCGTACGGACCTTAAGGGCGGCTTCGGACTCTCCGCATTCGGCGGCGTCCCGGTAGAGACGAACGCGGACATTCCGGGCAACAACCTTATCTACGGAGGACGTCTTTCTCAGCAATGGGGCGATGTGTACAAAATAGGGATATCGGCGCTCAAGGAGGAAAAGAATAGCGCGGACTACCGGAAAGAAGAAGGTCTTGACCTCTGGATGCATCCGTACAACAAGGTGGACATTACCGGACGCTCCAGCTACAACGATATTACCAAGGGATGGATGGAGAATACCTACGTTCTTATACTGGGCCCCTTCGATAAGCTGCGGCTTAATACGACCGCATCGTGGATCAGCTACGACGATTACTTCTTCCGGGCGACGACGAGTGCACTCCAAACGATGAACGGTTTCATCCTGGCCGGTGAACGGGTTCAGATCCTCGGGGAGGCGGCTTCTTACCCCATAACGGATACAGTGCTCATTACGGCGGAATACAAGAATTTCGACTACAATATTGCGGGCACGGCAAATTATTACGGGGCAACGGCAAGGTTCACCCTCCCCGAGTCCAGCGGCGCCGGGGCTGGGTATCACCGGATGGAGGGGGATAATGACCAATTGAAATACGACGAATACCGTCTTTACGGGTACAAGAAATTCGGCAAAGCGGATATTACCGCTGATATCATTGACGTGGTCTATGCCACCGAGATCAACGGCGTGAAAAATTCCTACTCTGCATCTCTGGCCGCGCAGTACGCCATTATGGAAGCATGGAGGCTGGGCGCGGACATTGAGTATTCACACAACCCGGATTTTAACACGGACCTCCGGGCATTCCTGAAGCTTCTCTATCAATTCGGTTCCAAAGGGGGGGCGTAAGATGAAAACAATAACGACCAGGATCATGCTTCTGCCGGTTTTTGCGATGCTGCTCGGAGCGTACGCCTGCGCTCACACTGTCAGCATTGCAACATCGCACCCGGTAGAAGTGACGGGATTCCCGATCTGCAGCGATTGCCACACCGATTGGAGGGCAGCACTGGACCATACGAGCGACTACACGGACCGGCACCGGTTCTTTGCTGAGCAGCAAAGCCGAGCGTGCGGTGTATGCCACAAGGAATCCTTCTGTTCCGATTGCCACGCGCACCGGGAAGAACTCAAGCCGAGCGACAAGTACAAGGATTCGCCTGAGCGGACCATGCCGCATCGGGGCGACTATATAAGCCAGCATCAGATCGACGGCCGGATTGACCCGGCGAGTTGCATGAAGTGCCACGGCCGAACGAATAATGAGAGGTGTCTTGCCTGTCACCGATAAAACAAGGGACAATCACCGGACTGTCGCTCGCTGCGGGCCTGCGTATCAGGGGAGGATGCAGTTCGACGAGCGACCAATCGCTAAACAACGCGGATACGGCTCCGCATCCGGCTGTCTGCCGGAGACAAAATGGCGGCCCAGACTGCCACGGCGTTTTGCGCGCAGTGCCACGGTAATGATTACGGGGGATTTCCAACGGATGTTGCACTCACTGCCAGGTCGGCAGCTACAATGCCGCTCGCCCGCTGCCAGGGGATCTTTTTTGGTTGATCTGGACCACGGACCCTCCGTGCAGTCCAACGAGGCCCGGCGTGTGCAAATGAATAGTGCCATGGAACGTTGTTGAAGGACGTCGATCAGAGAGGCCCGTCCTGCACGAGTTGTCATCTTGGAGGCATCGGTTCCAGCCATCCGGCAGATTGGGCAGCCCCGATTGCGCCGAATCACGCTGCCTGAGTGGCGGTCAGCGGACGAGTTCGCGTGCAAACGGTTGCGCAGCCTGCTCTTACTTGTCTCCCGGCCCCGGGGGGACGCGACTGTGTCGAAGCGGTGTTGGCTGTTCTGAAGATGGGCCGCGTATCACAGGGGGCACGGAAGGTTCGGGTCGTGCCTCGGGCCTGACGGCTGCGACGGTCTTCGTATCGTGAGCGATATACATATTGTAGAAAGTCCCATCGGCGCTTTTCAACGTGATGCTTTCGGACCGAACGTCAACGAGCTGGGATCCGTCCGGCAGCGTCTCCTTCAGCCGGTATAAAACCTGCTCGCCTTTTGCATCGGTGAGTACGGCGCCGATAAAACCTCCGCTCCGTATCGTCCCGATCAAGCCGGAAGTTTGTGCCGCCGGTGGCTGCGCATCAGATCTCGGAACTGAACCAAGCGCTGCAAGAGAGACTGAGAGCGCTATAAGAAGCGATGTACGGACAATTTGACGGTTTATCCAGGAGGGGTTGCTGTCTACTTTGTTCATACCAGAATAATAAATCTTTACGCCTGCTGCTGTCAAACAGCTGTTGGACTCGTCGATTTTACTCTGGCCAGATACGTTCAAAGAGCTCTTCCTTGAAGGTTTGCGGAATAGCCACCGGTCTCGCTGTCGGGAATTGGCTGCGCGGCTGCAGTTTTGCCCAGTGCGGGTGCATTTTTAAAGCGTGATTTCCGTGCCGATTCCTTCCTTGGTGAAGATTTCGAGCAGCAGGGCGTGAGGGACCCGGCCGTCAATAATGTGGACTTTAACACACCCGGCATCGAGCGCCTCGAAGCAGGACTTCGTTTTCGGCAGCATCCCGCCGCCGATAACGCCGTTGCCGACGAGCGTTTCAACTTTTTTCTTGTTCAGCGTGGTGATGAGGTTTTTGTCATTGTCCAGGATTCCCCTCTGGTCCGTCAAGAGGATCAGTTTCTCAGCCTTAAGCGCGCCTGCAACCGCCCCTGCAACCAGGTCAGCATTGATGTTGTAGGTTTCTCCGTGTTCCCCGACCCCGACGGGGGCGATGATTGGAATGAACCCGCCCTGTTCCAGCGCCGCAAGAGCGCCCGGCCGTACGTCGGTCACTTCGCCGACCAGGCCGATGTCGATAATTTCGGTTTCTCCCGTTTCGTCAGATTTTTTAGAGAGTTTCAACTTGCGCGCCTGGATCAATCCGCCGTCCTTGCCGGTCAGACCGACAGCCTTGCCGCCGGCCTGATTGATGAGGTTGACAATCTCCTTGTTGACTTTACCACCAAGGACCATTTCAACGATATCCATGGTTTCTTCATCAGTCACCCGCTGGCCGGAGACAAAGGCAGGCTTCTTGCCCATCCGCTCCATGGTCCTGCCGATCTGCGGGCCTCCGCCGTGAACGATCACGGGATTGATTCCGATGTAACGCAGCAGTACCACGTCACGGGCAAAGTCCTGCTTGAGCCCCTCGTCGATCATGGCGTTGCCGCCATATTTGATCACGAAGGTCTTCCCCCGGAACGTCTGGATATAGGGCATGGCCTCGATCAGGATTTTTGCTTTTTCGATCAGTTTTTGCATAAAACCTCAAACAGGATCCATCACCACGGATAAACACGGGTGCTGGATCGCCGCACACAGGGCATCATCTTCAAAGGTTAAACGAACTGCCTGTTTTGAACCGTGACGAGCGGCCCCCTGCTCGCGAACGCTTATAATATATACCTGCTTAAATCCTCGCTCTTCAACACGTCGGCCATGCGATCCCTGACGTACACGGCATCGATATTGACCTTTGTGCCTTTCTTCTCCGGTGCGTCAAAGGATATCTCGTCGAGCAGGCGCTCCATGACGGTATGCAATCTTCGCGCGCCGATGTTTTCCGTGCGCTCGTTTACTTGCGCCGCGATGCCGGCGATTTCCTCGATCGAGTCCCGGGAAAAGTTCAGTTCGATCTCCTCCGTCGCCAGCAGCGCGATCTGCTGTTTGATCAGCGCGTTCTGCGGTTCCGTCAAGATGCGGATGAACTCCTCCTTCCCGAGCGAATCGAGTTCAACACGGATGGGAAACCGTCCCTGGAGTTCAGGAATCAGGTCGGACGGCTTGGAGACGTGAAAGGCGCCGGCCGCGATGAACAGGACATGATCGGTCCGGACCGGCCCGTACTTTGTCGAGATCGTCGAACCTTCGACAATCGGCAGGAGGTCGCGCTGAACACCTTCCCGCGACACATCGGGGCCGTGCGATTCGCGTCCGGCAATTTTGTCAATCTCGTCGAGGAACACGATGCCCGACTGTTCCACGCGCTTCAGCGCTTCCCGCGTCACCTTGTCCATATCGATAAGCTTCGCGGCCTCCTCCTGTATAAGGAGGCGCAGGGCATCGGGAACCTTCATCTTGCGTCGCTTTGTCTTCTCCGGCAGCAGGCCGCCGAGCATGTCCTTGAGGTTCATCTCGATTTCTTCCATCCCGACGTTCGAAACAATGCCGAAGGGCATTACCTTTTCCTTTGTTTCGAGCTCGACAGTGCGGTTATCGAGCTTCCCCTCGCGGAGCTGCTGCCGGAGTTTTTCGCGCGTGGCTGACTGCTGTTCCTGCTGCTCCGCGCTCGGCGCCTCGAAACCTGGCGCTGTCCTGGGCAGCGGCAGGAGTACGTCGAGGAGGTGGTCCTCGGCCATAGCTTCTGCCTTCTCGCGAACTTGTTCGGCCATCTCACCCTTGACCATGTTGATGCCGATCTCGGTCAGGTCGCGGATGATGGAATCCACGTCGCGCCCCACATAGCCGACCTCGGTGAATTTCGAGGCTTCGATCTTGAGGAACGGGGCTTGAACCAGCCTGGCAAGCCTTCGCGCAATCTCCGTTTTCCCCACGCCCGTGGGGCCGATCATGATGATGTTTTTCGGCAGCACCTCATCACGGAGGTCCCCGGACAGGCGCTGCCGTCTCCAACGGTTCCGGAGCGCTATGGCGACCGCGCGCTTGGCTTTCTGCTGTCCAATTATGTACTTATCAAGCTCTTCGACGGTTTGTCGTGGGGTCAGAGAATTATCCAAAAAAGCCTCCAGAGAAATCGATAGAAAGCGGACAGTCAGTAGCGGTCAGGAAAAAACATCGGCAAATGCCCGGCAGTAAAGGGGACTTGGGGGAGCAGCATACAGTTGTCTCCGTCGATGTTTCGACATTGCCCCTCGTTTCTGCCCCCGCGTCGTAATCTACGACGAAATGTCTCTTGCCTACTGTATGCTGAGTCCGGTTTTTTACAGTTCTTCGACGGTGATTTCCTTGTTTGTGTAAATGCAAATCTCGCCGGCGATTTTCATGGCATCGGCAACGATGGTGCGAGCGTCCAGCGAGGTATGGTCCGCGAGCGCCCGGGCTGCGGCGAGCGCATAGGGGCCTCCCGACCCGATCGCCGCGATTCCGTTTTCGGGCTCAATAACATCGCCATTGCCTGAGAGAATGAAGGATCGCTCGTTGTCCGCAACGATCATGAGCGCTTCGAGCCGGCGGAGCACCCTGTCTGTGCGCCAGTCTTTTGCCAGCTCCACTGCCGCACGCGTGAGGTTGCCGCGATACTGCTCGAGCTTGGCTTCGAATTTTTCGAACAGGGTGAAGGCATCGGCGGTGGCGCCGGCGAAGCCAGCGAGTATCTTGTCATTGTACATCTTGCGAACCTTCTTCGCGTTGTGCTTCATTACCGTTGCGCCGACCGTGACCTGCCCGTCTCCGCCGATAACCGTCTTGCCGTTCCGCCGTACGGCCAGGATTGTAGTTGCGTGCATGGCATTACTGTCACTCATGGGCATCCTTATCTCCGCGTCAGCTATTTTTATCCGACACCTTACGTCTTCCCCCCTGTTTTTCTCGCACGCGGGTGGGTCTTGTCGTAAACATCCATCAGGGAATCGAGGTTGAGGTGCGTGTAACGCTGGGTGGTCGAGAGGCTCGCATGTCCGAGCAACTCCTGGATGGCGCGAAGGTCCGCACCGGACTCGAGCAGGTGAGTGGCGAAGCTGTGCCTGAGCGTGTGCGGGCTTGCCTTTTGCGCTATCCCCAGCTTTTTTCTGTAGTTTTCTAAAATACGCTGAACCGTGCGGGCTGTCAAGCGTTTTCCTGAAGGGCCGGTAAAGACGGCATGATCATCGAAACCGCCTGTTTTCCCGCCAAGATAAGCATTGATTGCGTCGAGCGCTCTGTGCCCGATGGGCACAATCCTCTCTTTTTTGCCCTTGCCCCGGATGCGGACGAGCCCATCGTTGATGTCAATATCGTCTCGGTTCATGCCGATGAGTTCGCCTGCGCGGATCCCGGTAGAATAGAGCGTCTCAAGCACCGCCCGGTCCCTCAGGACTGTGCCGGAATCGTCCGTGTTTATCTGTTGTGGAGCGTCCATAAGACGCTGGGCATCGTCGGCGGTGAGAACGGCAGGGAGACGTTTTTCCCGGCGAGGCGTGCTGACGATCCGGGCGGGGTTGTTTGCGAGAATTCCCTCCCGGTTCATGTATTTATAAAATGCCCTGATTGCTGAAAGCTTCCTCGCGATGGAGGTTTTTTTTATCTTCAGCTTCATGAGATGGGCCAGGAAGTCTCGGAGCATCTGATGATCGACTTGGTCTGGGGACTTTTCGCCGAGAAAATCGGAGAACTGCTCAAGATCGGATAGATAGCTCCGTCCGGTGTGGGGAGAGGCTCCTCGTTCACTCCTGAGATAGGTAATGAAGTCAAAGATATGCTTCCGCATGAAAGTACTTTAGCGTATGCTGCGGCATTTTGCAAGGGAGGAAGTCCAGGAATGCGCGGGGAGATACGGCAAGCGCTATGCTGTTTGTTGGGCAGCCGGTTCTGCTTCGGTTTTCGGCTCTTCCTTGTATCCGCATTCCTTGTTCAGGCAAGCGATGTAAGGACCCGTCTTTTTGGAATACTTTTCCACAAGGAAAGGAGCCTTGCACTGGGGGCAGGCGCGCTGGATGGGTTTGTACCAGATTGCATATTTGCAGGCCGGGTAATTGGCGCAGGAGTAGAACATCTTGCCGAAACGCGAGCGCCGCTCCACAATCTTGCCGCCGTCCTCCGGGCAGGTCACGCCCGTTGACATGCCCTGGGTATGGTTGCATTCGGGATAGCGGGAACAAGCCAGAAACTTTCCAAACCGACCGCGCTTGATGACCATGCCGGAACCGCACTTCGGGCATTTCTCATCAGTGGTCTCATCAGGCGCGGCTTCTACTCCTCCGTTCTCCGTGCGAACAAGGGGCTTGGTGTTCTTGCATTCGGGATATCCGCTGCAGGCAAGGAACTGGCCGTTCCGACCCCATTTGATTATCATCGGTTTCCCGCATTTCTCACAATTGATGTCCGTGGGCGTCAACTCGGCCTTGAAGTCCTTCATTTCTGCCTGGGCTTTCTCGAGGCTTTCGTTGAAGGGTTGGTAAAAGTCCCTGACAGCCTCCACCCAGGGCATCTGGCCTTCCTCGATCTTGTCGAGTTCACCTTCCATTTTGGCGGTAAAGGCGACGTCCATAACGACCGGGAAATGGCTTACCAGGAGGCTGCTCACGAGTACGCCGAGTTCAGTGGGACGGAACTTGTTTTCTACCTTGTTCACGTAATCCCGCTCCTGGATGGTCGAAATGATCGCAGCGTAGGTGCTCGGCCTGCCGATCCCTTTTTCCTCGAGGGTTTTCACAAGCAGGGCTTCGGAAAAACGTGGCGGCGGCTGGGTGAAGTGCTGTTTGGGATCGAGTTTGACGAGGGTGAGCTGCTCGCCTTCGGCCAGAGGCGGCAGGACAGCTTCACCGTTGTCTTCATCAGGTGCTGCATCCTCGGCTTTTTCTTCCATATAGACGGCCATGAAGCCGGGGAATTTTATGAGCGACCCTGTCGCACGGAAGGTATAGTCGCCAGCCTTGATGTCCACCGAGGTCTGATCGATGATCGCGGGATTCATCTGGCTCGCCACGAAGCGGTTCCAGATGAGTTTGTAGAGCTTGTACTGGTCGTTCTCGAGATATTGCTTGATAGCATCGGGTTCGCGAATCACTGACGTCGGACGGATTGCTTCATGCGCTTCCTGTGCCGACTTGGCGCTTGCATAGACGGGCGGCTTTTGGGGGAGATAGTCCTTGCCGTACTTCCCGGCAATGAACTCCCGCGCCTCATCCTGGGATTCCTGGCCGACGCGGGTGGAGTCCGTTCTCATGTAGGTGATGAGACCAACTGCGCCTTCCTTCCCCACGTCCACACCTTCATACAGGGACTGGGCAATGCCCATGGTCCGCTTTGCGGTGAATCCCAGCTTGCGGCCGGCCTCCTGCTGCAGTTTGCTCGTGGTAAAAGGCGGGACCGGATTGCGCCTGCGCTCCTTCTTGTCCACTTTGGCAACAACATAATTCTTATTTTGAAGCCCGGCGAGGATTTGCTGCACGTCCCCGTTGTTTTTGATCTTGAGTTTTTCCTCGTCTTTTTTGATGAGCTTCGCCTCGAACTGCGGAGGAAGTTTCCCTTCGAGCAGAGCGGTGATCGACCAAAATTCTTCGGGAACAAACGCCTTTATTTCCTCTTCGCGCTCGCAGATCAGACGGAGTGCAACGGACTGAACGCGGCCGGCGGAAAGGCCACGCCGCACTTTCTGCCACAGGATGGGGCTGATCTGGTATCCCACGAGCCGGTCGAGAACGCGCCGCGCCTGTTGCGCATCGACTTTGTTGTTGTCGATTTTCCCCGGATGTCCGATGGCCAGCAGGATGGCTTTTTTGGTGATCTCGTTGAACAGAACGCGGTAGATTTCCTGCGTTTTGGCGCTGCCTGAAACGGTTTCGGCAACGTGGAAGGCAATGGCTTCTCCCTCGCGGTCGGGGTCGGTTGCAATCAGGATGCGGTCGGCTTTCTTTGCCGCGGCCTTCAGTTCCTTGACTATGGGCGCCTTGCCCTTGATCTGGATATACTTGGGCTCGAAGTTGTGCTCAATGTCGACGCCGAGCTTGCTCTTGGGCAGGTCCATGATATGTCCCACCGAAGCTTTGACCGTGTAATCCTTGCCGAGATATTTGGCAATGGTTTTCGCCTTGGCGGGTGATTCGACAATGACAAGTGATTTCATGTTTTAGGCCTTATAGTGCTGCTGACGGGGAGTCAGGATAATGGTCCATAGCAACTATCCCTGATCTCTTCGGCAATGCTCCGGTTAATTCCAGGAGGTTTTCCTGATGCGACGGCCGAGCGCGGGAGGACTCGTGTCGTGATCCTGAGAATTGGAAAACAGCATAAATGCCACAAGCGTTTTTATCTGCTCCAGGCCGATCCGTTCGGGATAGGCGGTCATCGCACGGTCTAGCATTTCTTCCCGTTGGTCGTCGGAAACGATTCCGAGGCTCGTCAGCTTGGTGACAAATCCGAATGCGTCGATTGTAAAACGGTCGCGTTCCTCCCGGTTCATTGCCCGCATGCTTACAGGAGCGAGCAAACCTTCGAACAGATTTTCCGATTTTTTCTGTACCATCGTCTGCATGAGGGTCAGCGCGGCATCCGCCTCTTGTAGAATGCAGCCGTTGTTCAGAAGTGCCTGCATGATCTTGCCTTCTTCATCAAAGAGCTGCTGTTTGTCCTGTACCTGATTCGCGATAAACGAGAACAGGGTCATCATCCGTTCGTCCAAGAAAATCTCCTCCATGATATTATAGAAGTCTCAGAAGTCTCCGTGTCTCGGGAAAAAAATCTCTTTCCGGATTTTTCGGATATTCGCCGCTCCTCGCGCTGATTGTCGAGCGTTCCGTATAAAATACGTGCCGGGCAGTTATTTTGCAAGTCCTTTCAACTCCAGGTTGAACAGTCAAGGGTTGCGGGGATAAGCGGCGTCATCCCCGTGAAGATTGAGACTCCGCTTTCTTCGGCCTCCATAATCTCCCATTCCGCATGTTCGTACAGGGATAAGGAACATATGGTACTGACGAGCTTGCGGGGGATTTCTTCGACTTGACCTACTTCGTCAGGCGCAGAGCCTATATGCTGTTGAACAGAACCGCGCCACGAGCTTCCTGAGTGTGATAATCTCAACGCCGGGGACGCTGCCGAGGTCTATCGAGAAGAGAGCACAAGCTCAAGCGGGCATTCCGCGCTCAAGGTCTGGAATTATACAGCGTCGAAGGATATAGTCAAGTTTTTTTTGCAGTCCGACCTTGATTGTGCTATTTTATATGAACTTTTACAATTATGTAGCGGGCGGCTGCCCTGCGCCGCAAGTTGTTTCAAGGGTGCAATGAGAATGCAGAACTTGATTACCGCCGTTCTCGTCGATTTCGGCGGCGTCCTTGCCGAGGAAGGTTTCCTCGAAGGAATGCGGGCGATCGGACGAAAGAACGGACTTGATCCCGACGAGTTTTTTAAAACCGTGGACTCCCTGATCTACGAAACAGGGTATCTTACCGGGAACGCTGATGAAGCTTTTTTCTGGAACGCCGTAAGGAAACGGACCGGTATCGGAGGCGCTGACCACGATCTTCGTGCCGAAATCCTGGACCGGTTTGTCCTCAGGCCGGACATGCTCGCGCTGATGGATTCTCTCCGACGAAGGGGCATTGCCGTGGCCATGCTGAGCGATCAGACGAACTGGCTTGAGGAGATAGACAGGTCGACTTCACTCTTCAGCCACTTCGACCGCGTGTTCAATTCCTACAGAATGGAAAAAAGCAAGCGTGACTCATCTGTGTTCGATTACGTATGCGCGTCGCTGGACGTTGAACCGCAAAAGGTGCTTTTTGTCGATGATAACATCAGCCACATCGCAAGGGCGCGGAGGCGAGGACTTCATACGATCCATTTTGTGAGCAGGGAGGATTGCAAGAACCAGCTGAAGAATTATTTCCCCGGGATGACCTCTGTTGAAATACTTCCGGGACGATGAGAGGTATTCATGAACGTTATCGCGTTTAACGGCAGCCCGAGGCGAGAAGGGAACACTGATATCCTGCTCGCGGAAGCAATCCGGGGGGTAACGGAGCGCGCCGGGTCTGCAACAGTGTATCAGCTCAGCACCCTGAACCTCAAACCCTGTTTAAGCTGCGGCCATTGCGACGATACGGCCCGCTGCATCATCAAGGACGACATGCAGGAAATCCACGAAAGAATCCGCAGCGCCGACAGGATCATCGTGGCTTCCCCGATATTCTTTTTTGGGGTGAGTGCGCAGACCAAGATCATGATCGATCGGTGCCAGGCCTTTTGGGCCGAGAAGTATGTGCATAAGAATCCGGTTGCTCCCGGTCCTTTCGGAAGAAAAGGATTGCTCCTGCTCGTCGGGGGGATGAAAAGAAATGACAAAAACGTCGGCTTTGAATGCTCCGAGGCGAGCGTCCGCGCATTTTTCAGGACGGTGAACGTCCAGGAGCATGCAACACTTGCCTTCGACAACATTGATGAAAAGGGGGCGATTACGAGACACCCGACAGCCCTGAGCGATGCCTATGAGGCGGGGAAAACGCTCGTGGGGGTAATTCCGGAGGGTGGAAGAAAAAAATAAGAATACCGCCGAGAGGAGGGAATGTTGCCGTCAGTATCAAAGCCCGAGCGCTTTTTTTGCCAGCTCGACCAGCCCGAAGACCTTGAGATCGACCATCGTGCCTTTTGCTTGGACATCCCTCAGGTATTCCTGGGCATGGTTGATCGGGACCTCGATCACCTCGATGATTTCATTGTCGTCTCCGCCGTTCTTGCCGACGTGCTCGAGCTCGGTGCACAGATAGGCCCGCAGCGCCTCGGTCGAGGCGCCGGTGGAAATAGGGCCTTCAGCAAGAAACGAGAGCTTGCCAGCTGCCCATCCTGTTTCTTCGACCAGTTCCCGAGCGGCAGCTGCTTCCATTGCTTCACCTGGCTCGACGAGTCCAGCCGGCAGTTCGATGACGTCGCGGCCAATGGGAGGACGAAACTGTTTTTCCAGGATGACGTTCCGGGCAGGTGTTATCGCAACCATAACCACAATGCCGCCGATGCCCAGGCGCTCAAGCGCCTCCCATGTCCGTACAATGCCCCGCGCATCGCGGTAGGTAATCTCCACGGCGCTCATGAACTTTCCCTGCCAGACCACTTTTTTGCTTAAAATTTCCATAAGAGAAGAGAATTTGGGAGACAGGCGACGGTAAACAGGGAACAGCGGAAATCGCATCTGTGGACGAGCTTTTTTCTCTGCCTCCCGTCTGCTCCCTTCGATCTCCTGCCTTTCTCACAGCCACTTCTTCAAGTCCAGCGTCAATGCCGCCGGAATGATCGTATCCACGGCGCGAAGACGCTTTCGTCCGGCTTTCCTGAACATGGCCCGCTGCATTTCTTTTTCCTCATCATAGTGATCGTAGATGGGGAAATCCTCCTCTGGAATATCTTTTTTGAAATAGCCGCAGCCTTCCAACCGGACAGCGCGACGGGGCCCGCGGATCGTGGGACCGAAGATCCTGCAGATGTGCGGGCGCTGGTCATAGATCAGGCATCCGCCGTTTTCGTCGAGTGCCGGGCAGGCCATCTTTGCCGATCGTCTCGAAATCGCATCAATGGCGGGCAGGGATTTGAGCAGGGGGTCTTTTCTCGAAAAGGCTTTTTTCTTCTCCAGCATGTCAAGCTGTGCGTTTGCTTTCGCGATCACCCGTATCCGGATGTCCGGGGGGACTTTTTTCAGCGCGGTCCGAAGATGGAGGGCGTCGAGCAGCGTAATGTCAAAGAAGCCGGCGGAGCAGCATTCATTGCAGCCTCGCCGGCAACCAACGCCGTGTTTCGTCGTGGCCTCGCGGAATTTCTCGCTGGATTTTTCGAGGAATTTTGCATACTTTTTTACCGTGCGATGCATGCGAGTGACACCTTTCCTAAAAAACAAGGAGAATGAAAACGGTAGGGGATTATACGGGTCTGACAGGCTGTTTGTCAATATTTTGATAGGGCGGGCAAACCGGACAGCGGGAGGAAAAGAGAAGCAAGGAGCTGAAAGATGCATGTATCTTTCTTGAGGCCGCCATCGTGCATGGCTGCAAGGCGAGAGAAACCATTCTATGATAGTCCGCACATTATTCGTATCGTCCCCGCAGAGACATCACCTGCAAACAAGCCCACGTCACTGCCGAGGCCCGGGCCTTTGGCGGGGTGGAGGAAAAACAATTTTCAAACGCAGATCATCTGCTCTACGGAGGCCCTCCGGGACCATTGCCCATTTGTCCGCGTCCTGCGGCGCCCCTTCTGCGGGCACCGGCGATCATTTCCCGTATCTCACGTTGAAATTCCTGCTGGAAGAGCACGTACCGCGCCTGCTGCTCGGTTGTGAGAATGTCCTTCAGACCATTCAGTTCCTTATCTCTGAGCTCCTGCACGGCATGGCGGCTTTGCCCTAGCCTGCTGAGGGCAACCTTCAAGCTCTGCTCATCGGGCTTCGGGGTATTCAGTAAGCGTCGCAATTCTCTCATCGTCATCATCTGGTCATGGATTAATTCCATGCGCTGCTGATCCATCGAACTGAGGTATGCTGCCAGTTTTGCGCTTGTCACTGTATCGAGATTCAGCACTTCAGTCAGTCTCCAGATCCTGACCGCCTCGATTTTTCTTCTGATTGCCTCGCGTTTTTCATCGGAAAGTGCGCCACCCCGTGCGGCCGGGTTGTCATATCCCGTACCGCCGCCGGAAAGGCTGCCAGGAGGGGCCTGCTGCGCAAACGAGGCTGTTGCTATGCCCGCCACCAAGGCGACCGTGGTCAAGAGCGCCTTGATTCTCATTGTTATCATCATTAGCCCTCCTCTTTCCATTGCTTGATCTTGTTTGCGAGATGATCTATTTCCCTTGCATTTAAATCGGAAAGCTCTTCGTTTATGTCAGCATCAAAGATGCCGTCGACAGACGAACGCGCCAGTTCGTCGGACAGGGATGCCAATTGGGCGTTGGCCCAGGCTGCCGCGGTTTCCCACTCGGAGGGATCGAGTCCCCCTCGTTCCAGTGGGTTGTCGGCGGCCATCATTTCATCGGAAAACTCATATCGCTCCGAGTGGGCAGCGACTTGCTCTTTACCCTCCTGCCGGACAGTGAACCAGGCGAAGATCAGCACAATGCCTATGGTTGCAGCGGCCGCCGCCAGACGATAGGTCGTGAGCAGGCTCCAGAGGCGGGCAGGGTCGAAGGACCGCATACCCCTCTTTTCTTCCTGAACAGCGCGAAAGACGCGGCCCGGAATCGCGGCCCAGAATGCCTCTCCTGGATCAGGGACATCGTCTTCTGACAGAGCCCGAAGAAGGGCAAGCTCCCTGCGGCAGTCCGCGCAGGAGTCAAGATGCTGCTCTATACGAAGCAGCTCCTCTTGTCCAAGGGCCTGTTCCCCATAGGCGGGGAGGAAGTCTTTTATGTTTGTATCTTTGCACGACATAGAGTTTAACCTCTCACCCTTTCTTCCCTCTCAGGAAGAAACATCCTTATTTTCGGATCTGCGTCGACGGGGCGGCCGGTTACCCGTCATTCTCCGGGCCCTGTTTCCCCTCTTCCGCCTGTTCCTTCTATTCCTTCTCACCCATGATGATCTTCAACTTCTGCACCGCATGGTGATAGTTTGCTTTGGCAGTCCCTATGGAGCATCGCATGATTGCCGCGATTTCCTCGAATCTTTTCCCTTCCTGCACTCTCAGAATGAGCGTCATCCGCTGCTTCTCCGGAAGCGCTCCCAGACTCTTCCGCAGAAGCAGCCTGCTCTCGCTCTGGATCAGTGTTTCAAGGGTACGGGGGCTTTTTCTGATGACGACGTCATCGATAGGCACTTGCACCACCCGCGCCCGGTCTCGATACACGTTTTTCGCAAGGTTGATCGCAATCTGGTAAAGCCAGGTCTTGAAACTCGACCGCCGCTCAAAGGAACCCAGTCCGGTAAAGGCCTTGACAAAGGTCTTTTGCAGAATGTCCGCGGCATCTTCATGGTTGCTCACCATGCGATAGAGAAGGGAATAGAGCGGTTTTTGATACTTTAATACCAGCTCATTGAATGCCTCCCGTTCGCCAGCTTTGGTCCTCGCGATCAGATCGAGATCTTCATCCATAAAAAGTTAGCTACTGTTTATGACACGCGGCAGGGAAAAAGGTTGAATATCACCATAATACCGTCACCGGCCTTCCTCAAACCATACTTTCTTCTATACTTCCGCTGTTTCCCCTTTGTCGATTTCACGGTGCAGGCAGACGCGGTTCCTGCCGGACCTCTTTGCCTGGTACAAGGCATTGTCGGCCATGGTCACGAGGTCGGCCACGTTCTTTGTGTCTTCAGGGAATGAACTAATGCCGATACTGACCGTTATCCGAAGTTCACCGTCGGGCACCCTGGCCACCATCGTTTTTTCCAGGGTCTTCCGGATTCGCTCCCCCATCTTAAATGCCCCGCGGCTGTCCGTCTCCACCATGCCGACAGCGAATTCTTCTCCACCGTAGCGTGCCACGAAGTCCGAGCCGCGGCCCGTTTCTTTCAGGACTTTGGCAACAGCCTTTATCGCCACATCGCCGACGGGGTGGCCATACTTGTCGTTGACGCCCTTGAATTTATCAATATCCATCAGGAGGATGGAAAAAGGGCGGGACTCCCGGACGAGTCGCCTGTATTCCTCGGTCAATTTCTCCATGAATGCCCGGTGGTTCAGGAGACCGGTCAGGCCGTCGGTGCGCGCCATGTCGCGGATGTGCCGGTGCAGCATGCTGTTGTCGACGACCATGGACGCCTGGTTGAGGAGCGTGTCCATGAAGTTCCGATGGTATTCGGTGAATATATGGGAATGGATCGAACCGAGGAACGCCGCGCCGATGAATTTGTCCCGTGCCACGAGCGGCCTGCCGAAGAGCGATTTCAGCGGCTGCTGGAGCTCCTTCTGGGGAAAGAGCCCGATCTCCCTGCCTCGGTCCCCCAGATCGGGGTAATGATGGATCGCGCATGTCCTGCGGTCTTTCCACTGGTTCATCATGTGGGTAAGGATGGCGCTCTGCGCAAGCGGAAAACTGGCGCCGCTCATCCGGCTGTCGTATCCCTTCAGCGCCGCGACCGTCGCCGAGTCGGTTTTTTCATCGTACAGAAGGAATATGCAGAAATCATAGGGGACTGCCGATCTGATCTGGATGGAAAGCTTGTCGAGCACCTCGGAGATCTCAAGGCTGCTGTTCAGGATGGAGCTCATTTCGTGGAGTGCGGCTAAGTTTTTTGCGCGGATATCCATTTCGAGGGATATGCGGATCTTCTCGATGATCTGGCTGAATATGGGAATGAAGCGGCCAAGCGTTTTCTGGGTCTCCGCGGGAAAGGCGTCGTGTTCCAGACTGTCTACGGCAAGGACTCCGGCGACGCGTTCTCGGTGGACGATCGGCATGGCCAGGAACGACTGTACCGGGACATCCTGAGTATAGTACCCGAGGCTTCTGGAAGGGATGACCAGGTAGGGCTGATACTGAGGCTGGTTCTGTGCCGCGCAGATACCGATGAGTCCGTTTCCCCTGGAAAACTCCATTGATGCAGATGAAACCGACCGGCTGCGGCTTCGTATCCCTCGGAGCGTGAATACGCCCTCATCGCGGTCGTCGAGAAAGAGGGCATAGGTATGCGCCGGGACGATTCCCGAAATCACGTCGATGAGCTCGCCGAAGGCACCTTCTCGCTCACGCGCAACATTGACGTAAGTCGCCTTCTGACGGCTCTCCGCAAGAACCTCGACGTTCGAGCCGCCGGCGAGGGGATCGATGGCCTCGGCATCGGCAATGAGCTTTGAATAGTTGTCTTTCGCTTCCTTAGCCTGGCTGCGCATGCGGTGTGCAACGGAGGACGTGATGACGGCGACGCAGGAGAGGGATGCTGCGAAACCTGCAAATGCGTACCACCCTGCCCGGCTCGCATTGCCTGCGAGAATCAGGTTGCAGGCTTCCATTGCCAGGATGAGAATGGCGATGACGTAGGGCCGGGTGCGGTGGCAAAATGAGGCGGCTGATGTCACGATAAAGTAAAACGCAAACAAGGGGGAGTGGCCGCCGCCAGTCATCTGAATAAGAAAGTTGAGACCGACGACCGCGAGGATGAAAAAGTACAGCTCGTTGGGATGCTTTTTGGCGAAGAGCACTTCGTAGGAGAGGGTAAGGACGAGGAAAAAATATCCGCCAATCCAGGGGATCAATAAATGGCCGGCAAGCCCTGGCCGGAGAAATAATCCCAAGCTGGCGGCGATACCGTACAGTATCAGGCCCAGAATAAGGATTTTTCTCAAATTTTCCTTCTCCTGTTCATTTCTTCTTCGAAGTATTTCCGGTAGAGGACGTCCCACTCCCGGCTGCCTTCGGGGACCCTGCGCGAAAGAGACTGAATCGTCCGCCGCGCGGCCGTGTCCGCCTCGTCTTCGAATTGAAGCTCCGCGGTGATAGTTCGCTTGATTTCGCGGAGCATCCGTTCCTCGGCCTGGAGCATGTCGACATTCCGGTCCTGGACGAGTTTATCCAGGATCAGGTGCGACAGGTGGGAAATTCGGTCCTCGCTTAAGCGCATAGTGATTGGTTCATTCCTTTTTTATCGTCAGTGAGTTCGAGCTTATTCGAAATAGCCCGGTATTCAAAGTCTGCGGATTTAGAGAATGATTCCGCGGTCTTTCGCGAGTTTTTGCTTGGTCATCTCGAATACCTTGCGATAATCCATCTGCCCCTGCGCGATTTCGGCTTCGTGCGCCGCGAGCAGTTTCTCGACGTCCCTGTTCAGGTTATCTTCCGCAATCATGTCCGCGGTGATCACTTCCACGATTTTCGCGACAATGGAACTTTTCGGTGCTTCATACTCAGCCAAGCCCTTGCTCTCCAAGTTCGCTGCGATCGCATCGGCGATATGTTTGATCATTTCCTTTGGCAGACGCATCAGAAGACCTCGGTGGCATTATATCAGAAAGGAGGGGAAAAGGAGAGGAAAAAGAGATCTCCGGGAAATTCTGATGCGGCGACTTACGAAAAGAACGCAGGGCGCCGAGCCCGGCGTTCAATTGTGGATGATTGAATAATGCCCGGGAAAATGGGTCCGCTTGCCGGAACAGTGGCAGCGAGAAATATGCCCGCTGGTGGTGTGCATCCTCATGTTTTCAGGACCGGACCCCGCACTTTGCGCACATCCGCCCATATGTCCACGATGCCGAGAGCAATGACAAAAACGATAGCAGGCAGAGCCAGGATAAGGGCAATGATGAGGCCCCGGACAAACGGCCTGACCCGTCCTTTTCTCAGATAAAAGTCCACGATGGCGGTTCCCTGAGCAAGGTAAACAACGGCAAAAATAATCGAGAGGTTCCAGCCGATCAGGCGGGACACCTCGCGGGGAAAAACAACGAGCGCCAGCGCGGCTATGAGACCCCACACCCACGCATCGGGCGCAAACCACAATGCAAAAGAAGGCTGGTCAACGGATATCGGGATTTGTTTCCGCGCAATTGCGGATCGGGCGATGCCGTAACAGAAAGATGCTTGGACTACTGATGTCGCGATGGCAATGCCCGGAATAAGCCTAACCAGATAATGGATGAATTTATCAGGGACCGCTGTAACCGCGGAAGACATTTCTGTGAGTCCCATCGTGGTATACAATTTTGCTGCATTGGCGATGCCCGAACGAAGGTAGGTTTCCACCGCAATCACGGGGTTTTTGCCGATCCTGATGAAATAGAACGAAAGGATTGTTCCGATAACGACCACGGGAAGGAGGCCTCCGAGAAGGGCGATCTGTTCTGCTTTCAGATTTTGACGCATGCCTTCAGCCGTTCCGAGTGCCATAAGGCCGAATCCGAAAAAATAAATCGCTGCCGCCTGCCATCCTCCGAGTATGAACGCTAACACGCTGGCTGCGCACAGGACGGCAAGGCCTTCCCGTCTGCCGTTCCGGACCCAGGCAATGATGGCCGGAACAGGTGTGAAAAGGGCCAGCACCTGTCCCACAATGGGAATGACGAATCCCGCCGCATAGAGCCCTATGGTCTGTATGGTTGCAAGGAAGATTGCTCGGAAATCCATGATCCGCTCCAAAAAAGGGAAGGGGAAACCCGGGTCGTCTTGCAGTGACCGTTGAGTTTCCCCCTCATGTGCCAGATTATGCGGGAATATCGCTCTGCCCGGACCGGTCTATTTCTCGCCGGCAAAGGGGATGAGCGCGATGTTTCTGCACCGCTGCACCGCCACAGTGACTTCCCGCTGGTGCCGGGCGCAGTTGCCCGAGATGCGTCTCGGCAGGATTTTGCCGCGCTCGGTAATGAAGAACCGCAGTGTTTTGACATCTTTGTAATCGATAAAGGGCGTTTTATCCACGCAGAAACGGCAAACTTTCTTGCGAACCTGGAACCGCCTCCGTTTGTCGCCTCCTGCGCGGGGACCGCGATCGTCTCTGTCGCCCCTGCTTCGCGAATCAGGCCCTCTGTCCGATGATCTCGAAGGACCTGACGGTCTTGCTTTAAACTCTGCCATAATAATTTACTCCTCTTTGGAATTATTGGCTGCCCATGACGAGTGGTGCCCGGCCTTAAAACGGAATTTCGCCCTCGTCCACCGGTGACTCGGGCGCGGGTTCAGCATGGCCGTGTCCCTGCCCGCCGCCTGACTGGCGTTTGGGCATAAAGTTGACGGACTGGGCAACGACTTCGATTTTCGTCCGTTTCTGTCCCTCCTCGGTTTCCCAGCGCCGCTGCTGGAGCCTGCCGTCGATCAGGACGGAGTCCCCCTTGTTGATGTACTGACCGCAGGATTCGGCCTGTTTTCCGAAGACGACGATATCTATATAACTGACTTCTTCTTTGGTCTCGTCACCCTGTTTGTATTTGCGGTTGACGGCGATGGCAAAACTCGCCACCGCGATGCCGTTCGGTGTGTAGCGGACTTCAGGATCTCGGGTGAGATTCCCCAGCAGGATTACTTTATTAAAGCTCGTCATGGTGCGACCTCATATTCCCGATCATGCCCCGGCGCGGGGCCGGAAGCGTACTCTCGGGAGGTTATCACCTGTGGTCAGTGCTATGCTTGAGCCTGACCGGCTTCTGCCGCCTTGTCGGCGTCCTTTTTCTTTGGTTTCGGTGCCGGCCTGGTACGCAGTTCTTTCTCCAGCTTGATGGTTATGAACTTGATGACCGGATCGGTCATTTTATACGTTCGCTCCAACTCGCTCACGGCCGCTGGCGCGGCCTTGAATTGGAAAAAGGCGTAGTGGCCACGCTTCTGCTTTTTGATCTCGTAGGCCAGCTTTTTCTTGCCCCAATCCTCGAACTTGAGCATTTCGCCGCCCTGCTTCGTAACGACTTCCTGCATTTTCTTGATGATGCCAGCGGTCTCTTCGTCGGTGAGGTTGGCGTTGATGATGAATATCGACTCGTAAATCGGCATGAATGTTCCCTCCTTATGGGTTATAGCCCCCCGCCTATTCGCGAGGAGCAAGGAGTAATCCCGCTTTCGCGATGCTACTGCTTCCGACGAAGGGGAATCGACCTTACTCGTTTTGGAAATTAAAACATTATCACACGCAGTCTGAGAAATCAAGCTCTTTCTCGGATTTTTTTTGTTCGTCCACCCCTTTTCTGGGCACAGAGAGGGCCCCGTCATGATAAATCGCCCTGTCCGCCGGCTGCGGTAGACTGGAACGGTGATATTTGGCATTGTTGTTCTCCATGTTCGACCCACACCGGGAAAAACATTGGTTTTCTGGCTGGTTTGAGCCTTCTCCATCAGAGAGTTCATGTTGCTGCCAGTATTTTTTATTGACAAAGGACGCATACTGTTTTATTATCA
Organism: Nitrospirota bacterium; assembly: GCA_035516155.1. GTDB lineage: Bacteria > Nitrospirota > UBA9217 > UBA9217 > UBA9217 > JAJYKN01. The sequence goes on along the minus strand of DATJAP010000014.1, from coordinate 10,537 downwards.
AATTTACTTTTAAATTGCACGGTTAGAAGAAGAAAACCTTTGAAAAGGAAAGGGTTAGAGATGCCCGAGCAGTTCGGCAGGATCAAGAGACTGCCGCCTTATGTTTTTGCGATCGTTAACACAATGAAAATCGAAGCCCGCAGGCGAGGCGAGGACATCATCGATCTCGGCATGGGCAATCCTGATCAGGGGACACCGCAGCATATCGTTGACAAACTGATTGAGGCAGCCCAGAATCCGAAGAACCACCGCTATTCCGCGTCCAAGGGCATCACCAAATTACGAACCGCGGTCTGTGACTGGTACAACCGCCGATTTGATGTTGGTCTAGACCCTGATACCGAGACGGTAGTCACCATCGGATCCAAGGAAGGATTGTCCCACCTGGCGCTTGCCACGGTCGAGCCGGGCGATGTGGTGCTGACCACGACGCCAGCCTATCCCATTCATCCCTATGCCGTGATCATCGCCGGCGGCGAGGTGCGATCCATTCCGCTCGGGAAGGACAGCGACTTTCTGTTCGACATGCAGCAAGCCTACAAGAATACTTGGCCTCGGCCCAAAATGCTGATTATCAATTTTCCGAACAACCCCACCACGGCGGTTGCGGATATGGCTTTTTTCCAGAAGATCGCAGATTTTGCGCGGGAAAACAACATCATCGTGGTCAATGATCTGGCCTATGCAGACCTGAATTTCGATGGATACCGGGCGCCAAGTTTTCTTCAGGCAAAGGGCGCGAAGGACGTCGGTGTGGAGTTCTTCAGCCTCACCAAGAGCTACAACATGGCCGGCTGGCGCGTAGGATTCTGCTGCGGGAACAGGGAGGTTGTCGGCGCCCTCATCAAGATAAAGAGTTATCTGGATTACGGCATGTTCCAGCCCATCCAGATCGCGTCGATCATTGCTCTCAACGGGCCCCAGGAGTGCGTGAAGGAAATATCGGACATGTACCAGTCCCGACGGGATGTTCTCATCGATGGGCTGGGCAAAGCGAATTGGAAAATCGAGAAACCCAAGGCCACCATGTTCGTCTGGGCCGAGATTCCTGAGCCCTTCAGGAAAATGGGGTCCATTGAATTTTCGAAATATCTGATCAAGGAAGCCAAAGTCGCCGTTTCACCGGGCATCGGCTTCGGCGAGTACGGAGATGGCCATGTGCGGTTCGCGCTCATAGAAAACGAGCACCGCCTGCGCCAGGCGGCAAAAGGGATCAAACAGGCGTTGAGTTCTTGACATCCTTCCCGGTCTGAAGTCCGAGGGTCCCGAGTCAGGCTCTGTTGCTGCTGATAGCCGCTGCTGGTTCTGTTCGCAGATGCGGTAGAGATGTTTGCCACGTCGCCGGTTTTTGTAGGCTCAACCTTACATTAAATTATTAATAGTCACAAAATAAAACAGACATGAGCAGGAAATCTTCCCCGCATTCCGTATCTTTGGCAAAGAGTGGAGTGCCCCCTTTGGGGACGGGAGGTTAGAAGGTTTACACGAAACATGGATGTCGGTACTATTATGAGACCATTCATAAGTTTTCCAGAGAAGTGAATATTGATCCACCTCTCACAGAAACAGCATTGATCTGGGTGCTTTGCGACCATCGCCTCCTGTCCCCGATCTTTAGAGACGGGGTCTTACGGCGCAGATGGTAACAGGGAAGCGGGACAGAGGACCAGGGCCACAGAGAGGCGTTTTGTTTTCATGATCCCGGACCCTTGACTCGCTGCCTTCAGGTAAGTGGGGGGAAGAATGACATCGAAGAAATCAATCAACGTCGGCATTGTCGGTTTCGGCACCGTGGGTACCGGCACGGCTCGCATCCTTATCGAGAATGCGGATATCATCCGCAGAAGACTCGGCGCTTCTGTCGCGTTGAAGGCGATATCCGATCTCGACATCAAGCGTAACCGCGGCATCAAACTCGAGGGCGTGAAGCTTACGACCCGCGCACAGGATATTTTCACCGATCCTGATATCGACATCGTTGTGGAACTCATCGGTGGCTACCAGCCCGCCAGGGAGTTCATTCTCGAAGCGATCAGGAATAAAAAACACGTCGTGACCGCGAACAAGGCGCTCCTTGCTGTTCACGGCGAGGATATCTACACTGCCGCGGAAAAGGCGGGCGTGACGCTGGGATACGAAGCATCGGTGGCCGGAGGAATCCCGATCCTTTCCGCCGTCAGGAGCGGACTTGCTGCAAACAACATCATGTCCATTTACGGAATCGTAAACGGCACCTGCAATTACATCCTGACGCTCATGACGAACGCGGGCAGGAAGTTCGACGAGGTGTTGAAGGAGGCCCAGGCCAAGGGCTATGCCGAGGCGGACCCCACCTTCGATATCGAAGGCATCGACTCGGCGCACAAACTGGCCGTCCTTACCATGCTCGCCTTCGGATCGCCGGTTAAGTTTGATGAAATCTACACGGAGGGCATATCGAAGATCACACCGCTCGATATCGATTTCGCGCGGGATCTGGGCTACAAGATCAAGCTCCTGGCCATCACCAAGATGGTCGATGGAGAGATCGAAGCGCGGGTGCATCCGACGATGCTCCCGGAGAACTATCCCATTGCCACCGTCGACGGAGTATTTAACGCGCTTGCAGTCATGGGCGATGCGGTCGGATCGACCATGTTCTACGGCCGGGGAGCGGGAGACATGCCTACAGGCAGCGCCGTCGTGAGCGATATCATCGAAATCGGGAGGGACATTCTCGCGGGCTGCGCCGGCCGGTCGCCCGTGACGGCATTCCGCGAGCGGAAACAGCTCGCCATCAGAAAGATGGACGACATTACTTCGTGCTATTATCTCCGGTTCTCGGCGCTCGATAAGCCAGGCGTGCTGTCACGGATCACCGGGGTGCTCGGCAAGAACAATATCAGCATCTCATCCATGATACAGAAAGGACGGCAGGTGGATGAGGCCGTCCCGATCGTGATGATGACCCACGATGCCGTGGAACGGAATGTCCGCAGGGCGCTCGACGAGATCAAGACCCTGGACTGCGTAGCCGGACCAGCGGTCGTCATCAGAGTGGAAGAGGGAAAGCAGGGGTAGCGGCCTTATGAGCGAAGAAATCAAAGCAGACAAAATGATCGATATCAAGGGGCAGGTTTGTCCCTACACCTTTGTCCGATCAAAACTGACCATTGAAAAAATGAAACTCGGCGAAGTGCTCGAAATTGTGACCGACCACCGGCCCGCGTCTGAGAATGTCCCCCGGAGCATGGAGAACGAAGGACAGAAGGTTTTGAAGATAGATCAGACCGGGGAAAAAGAGTGGCACATCTTCGTTCGCAAGGACAAGGAGAAGAAAAAATAAGAATGGTACAACCACGGAAGCGCGCGGATAAAGAGGTAAAATCTGGACAGGTTTTCTTGAACGCAGGCATCCCTCTCTCCGGCAGCGCCGGGAGCCGTGGTTGTGGATACGGGTGCTATGGACTTTACTGAAGACCAGATACTGCGTTACAGCAGGCATATCCTTCTCCCTGAAGTGGGCGGCGACGGACAGGAAAAGCTTCTGGACGCCAAGGTTGTGCTGGTGGGAGCAGGCGGCCTTGGTTCGCCGGTCGGATATTATCTTGCCGCGGCAGGCGTGGGGACCATCGGCGTGATCGATAACGACCGCGTGGAGATATCGAACCTTCAGCGCCAGATCGCGCACAACACGAGCAGGCTCGGGGTGTTCAAGGCGGACTCCGCGAAAGAGACGTACGAGACGCTGAACCACGATGTGAAGGTTATTACACACAAAGAGCGGCTATCCTCTAAGAACATTTTGGACATCATCCGGGATTACGACATCGTCGTGGATGGGAGCGACAACTTCCCCACCCGCTACCTTGTGAACGACGCCTGCGTGATGCTCAGGAAGACGCTTGTCAGCGCGGCGGTTTTCCGGTTCGAGGGACAGGTGATGACCATTTTCCCGGGTTCGGGGCCCTGCTATCGCTGCCTCTTCGAAGTTCCGCCGCCACCCGGCATGGTGCCGTCCTGCCAGGAGGCGGGCATTCTGGGTGTGGTAACCGGCGTGATCGGAACAATCCAGGCTACGGAAGTGGTGAAGGCAATTCTCGGCATCGGTCATCCGCTGAAGGGCAGGCTCTTGCTGTGGAACGCGCTTGACATGAGTTTCCGCATCGTAAAAGTACCCCGGAACAGGGAATGCCCGGTCTGCGGAGAACACCCGACGATAAAAGAGCTGATCGATTACGAACAGTTCTGTTCCATGAGCCATTAAAGGCCGTGATTCGCGGTTGGGTGATGAGTACGGGATTTCCCCGACCCCGGACCACAAGAGGCCATCAACCGGAACGGAGCCGACGAGGTCCTGTCTCCATGTTGACGATACAAAAGGCCGACGTCCGGATCATTTTTAGCCACTGCGATCGCGAGTATCCCAATGAAGCATGCGGGATCCTTGCCGGCAGGGATAACAAGGTCCAAAAAGTTTATACGCTCGTGAGTGAAATACCGAGTCCGGCATTTTATCAAGTTGACTCGAAAGAGCACTTCCGGGTAATTCGGGAGATGCGGGAAGCGGGAATAGATTTGGTTAGCATCTATCATTCGCATCCTGGCGGCCCGCCATTCCCGTCCTCAACCGATGTGGATTTGGCGTACTACCCGGAAGCAGTGTATGTGATTGTTTCGCTCATGGATAGACAGAATCCGGTTGCAAAAGGGTATAACATCATTAAAGGGGAAATTACGGAAGTTCCCTTGAGCATTATTCCGGAGGAATAATCGCAGATGACGTATGTTAAGGGGTTGCGGTGCGTAGAGTGCGGCAGGGAGTACAAAGTTGACCCCGCTTACGTATGCGAATTCTGTTTCGGGCCGCTCGAAGTCACGTATGACTACGAGAGGATCAAGCAGGACATGACGAAGCAGAAGGTCGAGTCAAGGCCGCACCATATGTGGCGTTACCGCGAGCTCCTGCCGATCGACGGTGACCCGGTCACGGGCTTCGACACCGGCTTTACTCCGCTCATGAAAGCCCAGAACCTGGCCAAGGCATGGGGTGTGAAGGAGATATACTTCAAGGACGACTCCGTGAACCATCCGACCCTTTCGTTCAAAGACCGGGTGGTGGCCGTGGCTATCACGAAGGCAAAGGAGTTCGGATTCGATACCGTGGCATGCGCATCGACAGGCAACCTTGCCAACTCCGTGGCGGCGCAGGCAGCGCGGGCGGGCATGAAGCGGTTTATATTCACACCGGCCGACCTTGAGCTTTCTAAGACTATTAATTCGCTTGTTTACCAGCCGAATCTGGTGACAGTGGACGGGAACTACGACGAGGTGAACCGCCTTTGCTCAGAGGTCGCGAACAAGTATCCATGGGCCTTTGTGAACATCAATATCCGGCCGTTCTATGGCGAGGGCTCGAAATCCTTGGGATTCGAGATCGCCGAGCAGCTCGGATGGAAAACGCCGCACAACATTGTGGTGCCCAACGCCAGCGGTTCGCTCATGACCAAGATTTGGAAGGCTTTTAAGGAGCTTGAGAAGATCGGTCTTGTCCCACCGGTGAAAACCAGGGTGTTCGCGGCACAGGCCACAGGTTGCAATCCGATCGCTGCAGCGATCAAGGATGGGAGCGACATCGTTAAGCCGGTTAAGCCGAAGACTATAGCCAAGTCCCTTGCGATCGGGAACCCAGCTGACGGATACTATGCGGTAAAGGTCACGAGGGATACGGGCGGGTTCGGCGCGGATTCGTCGGACCAGGAGATCGTGGATGCGATCAAGCTTCTTGCAGAGACCGAAGGTGTGTTTGCCGAGACGGCAGGCGGTGTGACCGTATCGGCGGCCAAAAAACTCATCGATGCAGGCAAGATACCGAAGGACGAGACACTCGTCATCTGCATCACCGGCAACGGACTTAAGACTACCGAGGCAGTCATTGACCATCTCAAGCGGCCGACTCCGATCAAGCCGAATATCGACTCTTTCGAGAAACTGCTGAAGAAAATCAGTTAATTTGGTAACAGAGCCACAGGGTACACGATGAAATACAGAAAATGCTGTTCTTCTTGCCTCAACGTGTCTGTGGTAGTCATTTCAGTTGAATCGCATTTTCAGGAGGAAAGACATGGCGATTAAAGTGAGGATCCCGACTCCCTTGCAAAAGCTCACGAACGGCAGGGCCGATGTGGAGTGCGGCGCGAGGAACATCATGGAGCTTGTCGACGCCTTGGAGAAAGAATTTCCGGGCATGAAGGAGCGGCTCTCAGATGGCGGTAAGATCCGGCGGTTTATTAATATTTACGTGAATGAAGAGGACATCCGCTTTGTGAACAAGGAAGACACCACTCTAAAGGACGGCGACAATGTCTCGATCGTGCCGGCAATTGCCGGTGGGACGCGGTAAAGACCTTTACCAAAGAGAGAACTTGAACCGCAGAGTAGACCATTCGAAATTCAAGGTTATGATCTCTGTGCCCCTGCAACCTCTGCAGCAATAATACAAGGAGGCCACATGGCAACCAAGAGGGTTAAGCTTACGTTTCCGCAGGAACTGATCAAGGAACCGGTGATTTTCACCATGGCAAGGAAATTCGATGTGATGCCGAATATCCGCCGCGCCAAGGTTACCGAAAGCGTGGGTGAGGTAGTTCTTGAACTTGAAGGGGCGGAGAAAAAACTCGAGGAAGGCATCAAGTATCTCAAAGAGCGCGGCGTAAAGGTAGAGGCCGTTGAAGGTGATGTCGTCAGTTCATAAATACAGAGAACGCGATTACTAAGATTATGACGACTCAGGTGGACGCGGTCGTTTAGGCGTCCAGATTCTCAAAGGGTTCAAGGACAATGGTTGCGAGTCGATGAAACTAAATGCCGTGTCCTCTGACCCTTTCTTTATATTTATGAAATATATAATTTTACTCGGTGATGGAATGGCCGACAGGCCGCATGCAGAGCTCGGGGGCAAGACCTGCCTGCAGGCGGCGAAAACTCCAAACCTTGACCGGCTTGCTACCCTCGGAACGGTGGGGATGGTGCATACAATTCCTGAGGGGTTTCCGCCTGGCAGTGACGTAGCCAACCTTACGGTGATGGGGTATGACCCGAGGAAATACTATACGGGCCGTTCCCCGCTCGAGGCTGCGAGCATCGGCGTTAAACTGGAGCCGGATGACGTTGCCTTTCGCTGCAATCTGGTGACGCTTCGTATCATCGGTGGAAAATCCTCTGCATCGGGCGCTGTACGGCGTGCGATCATGGAAGATTTCAGCGCGGGCCATATCCCCACGCAGGAGGCCCGTCTGCTCATCGAGGAGATTAACAGTAAGCTCGGTAGAGACCGTATCCGTTTCTATCCCGGCGTGAGCTACCGCCACCTTATGGTCTGGAAAGGCGGCAAGGATAAGATCGATTGCACGCCGCCGCACGATATCCAGGACAAGGATATTCAGGACTACCTCCCGCGCGGAGAAGGGGACGAAGTTCTCAATGCCCTTATGGAATCGTCAACAGACCTGCTCCTGCACCATCCTGTTAATAAAGCCAGGGTCGAGAATGGCAAGCGCCCGGCGAACAGTATCTGGCTATGGGGGCAGGGGAAGAGGCCGAGCATGCCTACCTTCAGAGAAAAATACGGCCTCGAAGGGGCGATGATCTCCGCTGTGGACCTAACTAAAGGCATTGGCATCTATGCGGGGTTCGAGGTGATCAACGTACCGGGCGCCACAGGCTGGATCGATACCAACTACGTTGGCAAGGCAGAGCATGCGCTCTGGGCGCTCAAGACAAAGGACGTTGTCTATGTTCATGTGGAAGCGCCGGATGAAGCGGGCCATACCGGCGATCTTAAAAACAAGCTCAAGGCCATCGAAGACTTTGACGAATACGTTGTAGGCAACATTATTCACGGGATGAAACAGTTCGATGAATATCGTATCCTGGCGCTCCCGGACCATCCGACGCCGCTCGAGATCAGGACGCACACGAACGAACCCGTACCCTTTGTCATTTACGACAACAGGTCGGAACGCAAAGGCGGGCCTGTGGCCTACGACGAGCGAATCGCGGAGCGTAAAGATGCCTTGGTGTTCGAGGAAGGGCATGCGCTGATGGATTATTTCCTGAAGAAATAGCGTGAAATTCTTGCACACCAATGGCATGAAGGGACGAATGACACGAACTAATAAGAAGGACAAAGCCCACTCGTGTCATTCGGAATGGTCGAGTAACTCGTCTGAATCAGCTTTTCTGTTTTCACGAACTGTAATGGAGGGAAGAGGGTGCTCATAGTACAGAAATACGGCGGTACCTCCGTCGGGAACCCTGAACGGATCAAGAATGTGGCGCAGCGCGTCTGCCGCACGAAAGAGGAAGGCCACGATGTCGTAGTGGTCGTCTCGGCCATGAGCGGCGAGACGGACAAACTCATCAACCTTGCCTCGAGGGTGACCGAGAACCCGGATCCGCGAGAGATGGACATGCTCGTGTCAACAGGCGAGCGAGTGACGATTGCGCTCCTTGCCATGGCGATCCATTCGCTTGGGCACAAGGCGCAGTCGTTCACCGGGAGGCAGGCGGGGATCATTTCGGACAGCGTCCATACGAAGGCGCGGATCGAGAAGATCACGGGCGATCGGCTCAAGCAGGCGATCAAGGAAGGCAAGATCGCGGTGGTTGCGGGCTTCCAGGGCATCAATGACCAGTCCGACGTAACGACGCTCGGCCGCGGCGGTTCTGACCTCACGGCCGTGGCTGTTGCTGCGGCGCTCAAGGCTGATTTTTGCGATATCTACACGGATGTGGATGGTGTGTATACTACGGACCCGAACATGGTGCCGCAAGCCAGAAAACTTGACAAGATATCCTATGATGAAATGCTCGAGATGGCGAGCCTTGGGGCCAAGGTGCTTCAGACCCGCTCTGTCGAGTTCGCAAAAAAATACAATGTTCCGGTGAGAGTGCTCTCGAGCTTCAATGATAACCCCGGGACCCTCGTGACCAGGGAGGATTCTGATATGGAGAAAGTGGTGGTGTCCGGCGTGGCATACGATAAGAACCAGGTAAAGGTGACGGTCACGGGCGTACCGGACAAACCGGGTGTGGCGGGCAGGATATTCAATGAGATCGCCGACAACAATATCATTGTTGACATGATCATCCAGAATATCGGCGAAGGCGGACTTACAGACATGTCCTTTACCGTACCCAAGACCGACTCACGGAAGATCATGGAGGTCATGAAGAAGGTCGTGGCCGAGATCGACGCCAAGGGCGTAAACCTCAAAGAAGATATCGCCAAAGTTTCGATCATCGGGGTGGGCATGCGCTCGCACTCTGGCGTTGCCGCTAAGATGTTCTCTTCTCTGGCAAAAGAAGGGATCAATATCATGATGATCAGCACGTCAGAGATCAAGATCTCCTGTGTGATTGATGCCAAGTACACGGAGCTCGCCGTCAGAGTGCTCCACGAGACATTTGCGATGGACAAGGCAGCGTAGGAAGGGCAGCGATCAAAGGGCAGAGCACTGTTCTCTGTGTACTCTGTACCATGCGACATAAAAATGAAGACTACTGTTCATTTATACGACACCACGCTCCGCGACGGCGCACAGGCTGAGGACGTGAACTTCTCGGTGGAGGATATGGTGCGCGTGGCCAAAAAGCTCGACCAGTTCGGGGTGCGCTATATCGAAGGCGGCTGGCCCGGCTCCAACCCCCGTGACGTTGAGTTCTTCAAAGAAATGCGTCGCGTCAAGCTGAGAAAAGCCAGGCTTGTTGCCTTCGGCGCCACGCGGCGAGCAAATCTTAAGGCTTCGGAAGACCCGAGTCTCAAGGCACTTGTTGACTCGGGAGCGTCTACGGCGACCATCTATGGAAAAAGCTGGGACCTCCATGTCCTCAAGGCTCTCAAAACCACCCTTGAGGAAAACCTTCGGATTATCAATGATTCCGTGGCGTTCCTCAAAAAACATATGGACGACGTGTTCTACGACGCGGAGCACTTCTTCGACGGATACAAGGCTAATGCCGAATATGCCATTCAGACGCTGCTCGCTGCCGAGTCAGCGGGGGCTGACTGCTTGGTACTGTGCGATACGAACGGCGGTACCCTGCCGAATGACCTGGAACGAATCGTCACAAACGTCAAGCGACGGATAAAAACGCCCTTTGGAATTCATGCACATAACGACTCCGATCTCGCCGTGGCAAATTCTCTAGCCGCGATCAGAATGGGAGCACTGCAGGTGCATGGGACCATCAACGGATACGGCGAACGGTGCGGAAACGCAAATCTCTGCTCCATTATCCCAGCGCTCAAGTTAAAGATGGGAATCGACTGCATCTCCGACGCGAACCTCTCGAAACTGAGAGAAGTATCCCGGTATGTGGATGAACTCGCGAATCTTCCGCACCGCAAGCGGCAGCCCTATATCGGAGACAGTGCCTTCGCGCACAAGGCCGGCGTGCACGTCGATGCGGTGACGAAGAACCCCCTCACTTACGAGCATATTATCCCGGAACTGGTCGGCAACAAACGGCGCATCCTTGTCTCGGATCTTGCTGG
>DATJAP010000013.1:0-27592 GCA_035516155.1 Nitrospirota bacterium | reverse complement strand
CGGGCAGCAAGAGAAGTGGAAGGGGATTCGGGCTCTCCATCACGGATGAAATTATGAACCACTATGGCGGACATATGGAGATAGACAGCAGGAAAAATGAAGGGACGACGATCACGCTATTCATACCCTGCCAGCAAGACGCTCAGCTATCGCAATGATGAAGAGCAAAAAATATTGATCATTTACGCTGCAATATTTATAACGCTTGCCTTGGAGAGTCCCATGCCGCATGGCAGCAATGCGTAGATTTAATGAATGGCAGGCAGCTCGGAATACGCCCAAAAGAGAACAACGGACTAATCTGTTTAGTGCTATCCGTAAGCTACTCAACTACTCCGAATATAATCTTCATGTCTATGCCGGACATATATGTAACTCCTGCTAGAGCAAAGACCACATTAGACAGCGTAACCGCACAAAAAATAGCAACCAGAGCATACGAAAGTTCATAGACTACTCTATTGGCAGGGAAGCAGGTCATCCCGCCACCTCTCTGCTCATATTTACCCCGTTGGTATGAACGTCGACTACCTCTATGCAAAGATCTGGACCGAGATGGCAAAGAAACGAACGACAATCGGTTCGTACAACTTCATGATTACCTCTCCAGCGATGCTCTCGGATTGTCCGTGGTCACCACTGTATGCGTGATTACGGTAAAACGAAAGATGTCCGGGTGGAAAAGTTCAATGTCAATAGGGAACTAATATATATCCAGACTCATTAAGAGTAAAAACATAAAAGAGGAAAAAAGCGGTTCCATAGGGAAACATTGCCGTGAGAATTGCGTTGTCAATATGCTCCTTAAAATCAGCCATTGCATTTATCGGTAGAAGCGAACCCTGTTTGTCAACCTCTTCAATTGCCACGCTCATGGGGGGCTTTCGTCGACGATCACGAAGACTTTAGAGCGAGGGAAAAGGCGGTGACCGATAGTCGATGATCAAGCAAATAAAAGTACTATTTTCTTTGCTAATCGTGTTTATGATTATAGCGGCGGATGTATTTTTTTAGGAATTTCGTAGTATCACGCAGAGTTGATATTTTCGTCGGATTGACCATTGAGTACGATAGCGCTAATATAAAATACAGAGAGTAAGGCACGCTTTTCAAGTCGTACTTTTAGTAGAGGAAAGAAGGTGTGGATCATGATCAAAAAGTCGATTACCAGGAGAGGATCTGGCAGTAGAGTAAATCTCTTGGCCAAGTTCTTTATCCTGCTTGTTATCTTGGTTTTCAGCACGTCCTTTGCAAACAGTGTACCAGCTGCCGGAAGTCAGCAGGCAGTACAGAAAGACACACTGAAGGGAGAAGTTGTCGCTGTTGACAATCTGCACCACATAAGCATGCTGACTTTGCGATCAGATGAAATAGGCCGATTCCCAAATGATCGGTTGAACATCTTTATGAATAAGAACACATCGGTGAAGGTTTGCAACGAACGCGAACCCGTGAAAGACATAAACGTCAGTCGCAATGCAACGGTAACCTATCACGAAGTCCAAGGCCTTCTGCCTGTTGCCGATACTGTTTCGGAAAAATGCTGACGTCTTGTTGGTCCTCCTCAAGAAAGGCCCCGTGTTTTTTGGGGCCTTTCTTGTGCGTGAAAAGGGCGACGCGAAAATTCCCTGTCAACAAAAAGTAGCGGAATTGCGGCTTGCATGGTAGTATCGAGACACAGCGGACCTCTCCAATCAGAAGGCGCACTGATTGAAAGGGGTAGGTGGCATCCACAAGTATACTGAGAGCAAAAGTTATGCAAAAGAGCCTCGATAAAATTGCGAGTAGCGTGTCGGATGACGCTCAACGTACCGTCTTTAGGGTGCTCGGCGCCATCAGTTTTTCCCATTTTTTGAACGACATGATCCAGTCACTGATCCTTGCGATCTATCCTCTGCTCAAGAGTACGTTCCAACTCACCTTTGCTCAGATCGGTCTGATCACACTGACCTACCAGGTCACTGCGTCCCTGCTTCAGCCCTTCGTCGGGCTTTATACCGACCATCACCCCAAGCCCTACTCAATGGCGTTTGGCATGGGATGCACACTCACCGGCCTCCTTGTCCTCGCTAATGCGCGAAACTATGGGATGCTGCTCTTCGCCGCCGCGATCGTCGGCAGCGGCTCTTCAATCTTCCACCCTGAGTCGTCGCGCGTAGCCCGCATGGCCTCCGGTGGGCAACACGGCTTAGCCCAGTCGATCTTCCAGGTAGGAGGAAATATGGGCAGCGCGATGGGGCCGCTGCTCGCTGCTTGGTTCATTATCCCCCGGGGACAGCGGAGTATCGCATGGTTCTCCCTCGCCGCTTTGCTCGCTATCTCAGTGCTGTGGCAGGTGGGCCACTTATACCTGCGCAAGCAGATGCTCATTGTCCGTGGGACAAGGCCGCGTCAGGTTCTGCAGCCGGTACTTCCGATGCGCACGATCGTTATGTCAATGCTGGTTCTGCTCGTTTTGATCTTTTCCAAGTTCTTTTACCTGGCAAGTCTCAGTAGTTATTATATCTTCTATCTAATGCACCGCTTTCACTTATCCGTGCAGGCCGCCCAGATGCATCTTTTCGCATTTTTGTTCGCGGTGGCGGTAGGGACGATCATGGGCGGGCCCATCGGCGACCGCATCGGCAGAAAACGCGTGATCTGGTTATCGATCCTGGGTGCGGCGCCCTTTGCGTTAGTCATGCCCTATGCGAATCTCACGTGGACTGGCATTCTCGCTTTCGTAATCGGGCTCATCCTTTCTTCCGCTTTCTCGGCCATTCTTGTATTCGCACATGAACTAATCCCCGGTAAAGTGGGGACCGTATCTGGCCTCTTCTTCGGCCTCGCCTTCGGCATGGCTGGAATTGGAGCTGCCGTTCTCGGCAAGCTTGCAGACCACTATGGCATCGAATTCGTTTATCATGTGTGTTCTTATCTGCCTCTGCTCGGGGTATTTACTGCCCTTTTGCCGGACCTCGGACGCAGGTCCGGCTCAGCCGTTGCTTAGCAGTATCCAGTCCCGGTGATTACCTTAAAAAAACTTCGACGCAGTAAATGCCCATCTTCTTTAACTTGCTATTTCCTGTAGATTGCTGCACGGTCCCCTTATAGAGGGAAGAGTATAAGAAGCCGAAGGTTTCTCATATGGCAATCTTTGCCTAAATACCACGGAGCTTGCTGCGTGAAGATTCATTCAATCCTGGAACGTCAGGCATTAAAGAAACAACGCACCCGCCGAGATATAATAAAATTAAGAGTAATGATTGATGGCACCTACATGAGGGGGGACAGCTCCGAGAGAATACAGGCATGCGCAGATGCCTCGCTATCCGCTTGGAACACGTCAAAGGGCTTTTGAGTACACATGAGTGAGAATGATGATCAGCGTGAGGTAGAAGAAAGTAGTGATTCGACTTTCGGACGTAATTTAATCGATTTTATTTAATGTGTGATCATGAGGATAGACACGGAAGGCAATATTGAGGAAAAGATACGTGAGACGGGCCTTGAGCTATTGGCTGCGGTGAGGGACGTCCCGCTCGTATTCGACAGGAAGAGATGGTCTGGTAGGATCATGGATTGGTCCATGAAGCATGAAGATTTTAAGATCAGGCTCTTCCGGTTCATCGATGTACTGCCGTCGCTTAGGTCCGACGAACAAGTGGTTCGGCTGCTGCAGGAGTATTTCTCCGGAGAGGCCAATGTGCCGAAGCTCATCAGCGGCGGCATCGGCATGCTCTTCGGGAAAGGGCTTTCCCCCGCCATTGCCGGCCCGGTGATCAGAAAGGGCATTGAGTCCATGGCAATGCAGTTCATCGCAGGCAAGGACCCCCAGGACATCAAGAACGCCATCAACACTCTGCGGAAAGATGGCAGCCTTTTCAGCATCGACCTTTTGGGCGAGGCTGTTGTGAGTGATAAGGAGGCTGCGGAGTACGCCGAGCGCTATCTGGCTCTCCTAGATTTCATCCACGAGAATTTCCCGGATGACGAAGGAGCAGACGTATCGATCAAGGTCTCTTCGCTGGATTCCCGGCTCGACCCTCTTGACGAGGAAGGATCTCTTGCAAGGACCAGCGAGAATCTGCGGCCGATCCTTCGAAAAGCAAAGGCCCTCGGCATATCCATAACCTTTGATATGGAACACTATTATAATAAAGACCTCACCCTTGCAATTTTTAAAAGCATCCTCGGGGAAGAGGAATTCAGAGAGTTTCCCGCGGCAGGCATAGCACTCCAGGCATACTTAAGAGATACCGAACAGGATATACTGGCCCTGACGAAATGGGCGCGGGAACAATCGAGGAAGATCGTCATCCGTCTCGTAAAAGGCGCCTATTGGGACTATGAGATTGTCGTGAATCGACAGAAGGGATGGCCTGTCCCTGTCTTTTTGAACAAGGAGGAAACGGACCATAACTTCGAGCGGCTCACGCAACTCCTCTTTGAACACACCTATGCGGTTCGTCCCGCGATCGCCACGCATAATCTGAGAAGCATCAGCCACGCAATGGCAGCAGCCGACGCGTTGAAAATCCCCAAACGGGACTTCGAATTCCAGATACTTTACGGCATGGCCGATCCTTTCCGGACAGTGCTGCGCGAGCATGGATTTAATGTCCGAACATATACTCCTGTGGGAGAATTGATCCCGGGTATGGCCTATCTGGTCCGGCGACTTCTGGAAAATACCTCCAACGAGTCGTTTCTCAGAAAATCCTTCAGCGAGATGGCTTCTTTTGACGAACTGATCCAGGCTCCCCAAGCTCCCCGAAAGGTCTACGATCAGGATGCACCTGACCGCGATTTTAGAAATGAACCTCCCCTTGACTTCTCCATCGGCCTGAATAGAAGGAAGATGGCCGAGGCTCTCCAGGCTATCAAGGAGAGCAAGAACCGAGAGTATCCGCTCCTCATCGGCGAACGCGAGGTCACGACAGAGCGGAAAATCCTCTCATACAATCCGGCAAGCCCCCGGGACGTTGTGGGAACGGTATCCTCCGCGGGGATCCCGGAGGCCGATGCGGCGATTGCCGAGGCCCGCAAGGCAGCCGTGTCGTGGCGAAGGATCGATCCTGAAAAGAGGGCAGACTATCTTTTTCAGGCTGCTGAGGCAATGCGAAAACAGCGTTTTGAATTTGCCGCGCTGGAGGTTCTCGAGGTCGGGAAAACATGGATTGATGCGGATGGCGATGTGTGCGAAGCAATAGATTATCTTGAATACTATAGCCGGGAGATTAAGCGACTAGCCAAGCCGCAGGTCCTCCAGGAGTACCCGGGCGAGCACAATGAATACCGTTATCAGCCAAAAGGGATCGGCGTCGTCATCGCTCCCTGGAATTTTCCCCTTGCGATTGCAACGGGGATGGCCTCCGCGGCCATTGTGGCCGGGAACTGCGTACTATTCAAGCCTTCCGGCCTTTCCCCAGTCTTGGGATACAAACTGGCCGACACGTTCAGGTCCGTGGGCCTCCCGGCAGGCGTGCTTCAGTTTCTTCCTGGCCCAGGGAACGAAGTAGGAGAACATCTTGTTTCCCATCCTGCTCTCGATTTCATCGCTTTTACCGGATCGAAAGATGTTGGCCTCAGGATTATACAACGCGCAGGGGAGACGAAGGTCGGTCAGCGGAATATAAAAAAGGTTATCGCCGAAATGGGAGGGAAAAATGCGGTCATTGTGGACGAGACCGCCGATCTTGATGAGGCGGTGAAAGGCATCATTGAGTCGGCCTTCGGATATCAGGGACAGAAGTGTTCAGCCTGTTCTCGGGTGGTCGTCATTGGAGACATATTTGACGGGCTCTGTAGCCGCCTCGTGGCAGCGGCTGACAGCCTTCCAATCGGCCCGCCAGAAGATCCTGCCAATATTTTCGGCCCCGTCATCGATGACGCGGCGCTAAAAAAGATCCAGGCATACATAGAACTCGGGAAGAGCGAAGGGAAGGCAGTCCTCGAAAAAAAAACATCCTCGGTTGGACATTTTGTGGGCCCCGCAATATTCATTGATGCGCCACCCCAGTCCCGCATCGCGACCGAGGAGATTTTTGGGCCCGTGCTCACGATCATGAGGGCAAAGAACCTCGATGAGGCGATCGGGATTGCTACTGAAAGTGTCTACGCACTCACCGGTGGTCTTTTCTCGCGCAGCCCCGCTGCAATACAGGAGGTAAAAGAGGGATTCTCCGTCGGCAACCTTTATATCAACAGGAAGATTACAGGGGCGCTCGTGGGCAGACAGCCGTTTGGCGGATTCGGTATGTCCGGAGTGGGGTCAAAAACCGGCGGTCCCGATTATCTTCTTCACTTCATGAATCCTGTGAGTATAAGTGAAAATACACTCAGAAGAGGATTCGCCCCTTTTCGAAGAGAATAAGGTCGGACTTTAATTTCGTATTTAGCAAGAACACCCACCTCTGGTATCGCAGGCCGCAATCACAAGTGCTCAGGCCGTATGGGAAGAGCGTTGGCAGTCATATAAATGCTGATTTTACACTTCGTAAAAAAAAGAAATATGAAAGTCGAACCGCCTTTTTTTAGACAGAATGCCGCCGGCTGCTGCGGAAATTGTAAAAATTCTTTTCTTCCATCGAAATCATCGGTATGTCTACTGTGACAGGTCATGCGCGGACGAACATTCGGCTGATATCCCCTTCAGACGTTACAACAAAAAACGGGTTGATATCAACGATATCGCACGTGCGAGTCTCACCATGACGCAAGTATAAGAGTTTGCTGCTTTGATCATTCAGGAAAAAAACAGTACTACGGGAGGAAGAGCAATTTTAACATGCTATAATAAAAAATGAACACCAGCGTTTATCGTAATGCGGCAACTATGCCACGCTGAACTATGCTGAAAAAGGCAACGTCGCGGATCCTAATATTTATTTACGACAAAAAAATCCAGAGCGATCCAGGGACTACCATAAATTCCCGATCTATAGTGCTGTTCAAAAACAGAGTTCGATAAGGATCAGACTCTGGGGAATAGCTCGGGCCAAGATGCTGAACACGATAGAAGTGTGGCCGTATTCAGATAACGATCCGGGGGTGTGACAGATCATTCGATTGAAGAACAAAGTCCCGAAGGCTGCCAAGAGATTTGCCGGACGGATTCTCGAAAAAGGAGGATCATCATGAAACAGAATTGCCTGATTTTGACAAGCTTTTTCCTCATTGTGGCTCTTACAGCAGCAGGGTATCCTGTTGCCGCGCACGAAGCTTTATATTATTCCGACCCTCCCTTCGGACACAGCCTCGAGAAGCGGGTCTCGGCCGCGGATGGAACGGGAATAAACGAGACGCTCTATGACCCCAAAGATCCCTATGCCATTTTCATCAATTATGAACTGGGAATGCATTGCGTTGGGTTTGATATTTCCTACTGCTGCGTGATCCCCCCTTATAACAGCATTCAGGCGCAGGCAATCAAAACCGGCGAACAGGGGATGCTGCCGCGCCTGCTATCCCCCGATGACGGGATCAAGCTTTCCTATTCAGTCAGAGACAATAGTTACAGTGAAGGGAACAAAATGCGTTATTGGCAGGTAAGTAAGGACGTCTACGGAACGGGCAGGAGCGATGATCCCGGCGACAATATGGCGAATTACGTCTGGACCCACCTTTTCATCTACAAGGACCTCGAAGGTACAATCCCACCGGGTGCGACCGAGGCACAACGGCTTTTTGTGGGGAAGCAAATCCAGATACCCATCGATGCCGGGCCGACGGGAAAAAATCTATCCGGCGGTGATCTGGCCTACGCAGGCAGTACGGGGAGCAATAAGGTTTTCACCGACTCTCTCATTCCTGACGTCAAGAATATTCAGTTGACGCTCACAGCGTCGTACCTGTGGGACGCACTCGGACTTCCCCTGACCGCGTTTAACGATAGCAGGAGGAAAGGTACCATCCGCACTGTATCAGACCTGGATTTCCAGCCCTATCAGTACTCTGAGGTCAGGTTGCAGGACAAGGAAGGTAAACCAATCCTTGCCGGAGGAAAACCGGTTGAGTTTTTCGGCACAAACCCCATCGATATCCCGAACTGCTACGTGTGTCACTCGGGAGAAGGCAAGGCAGCGAAAATGTCGCGGCTGGAAGGATTATCCCTTTTTGACAAAGAATACTCCTACTGGAAGAAAAACTATCCCGATATGTCGGAATTCATGGCGCGGTCGTCGGCTGCGACCATCAACGTTCTTGAATTACATGATAAGCATTACGACACGAGTTTTCTCAAGGATTATAGGTCCGATGCTTCCACAAACCGTCTCGGATCCGTAGGTCCCGTGTACTGCTCAGATTGCCACGGAGACAACGTTTCCGGCAACCTGCAGTCCCCGCGTCCAACGGCAACAGGGTATAAAACGGTAAAAGCAAAAACGCTGTCAGCTGCGATCCATGGAGCTCACGCAAGGTTTATCCCCATGCCCGATAAGGCAGGTAGAACGCAGAGCTGCCAGGCATGCCATCCAACGCATTGGCAGCCAGAGAAAATGAACAACTTTTCGGCAAACCCCTATGTAATTGTCGACGGAGAAGGGAATCCGCGTTTTTCAAACGCTGACGTACGTATCGCTGGGGGCGGTTGCTATCTGCGCCGTGATGCACACACTAACCCAAACGTAAAACCTCCCTTCTTCCTGAACAACATCGGAAAATGGTATATCAAAGAAGTGAGCATGAAGGACGAACTGGGGAAGCCAGTCAGGGAAAAAAGGGGCCTCTACTGTTCTAATTGCCATAACCAGCTTGCACACGAGTTGTACAATAGTGATGATCTGAAGAACGCAGCCACCCAGGAAGGGGCTTCTCTCAGGAATAAATCTCTTGCCGAGGTCGTCAAAGCTGTGGCAAACGGAGATGGAAAAAAGTTTAGGCAAGTGTATGCCGATCCTGTCGTGGGCGCGGAAGGTGACCCTCTTTACTCGTATTACGGAAATCATACCGGTGCAACGCTCGTGAAGGCCACGAAGGACAGCGCGGGTAATTTGAAGCTTCTTCCCTGGAACGCAAAGGAAGGCGATGCAGTGCCTTACGACGGGGCCTCGGCAGGCCAGGATTGGTGGCTCGCGGCAGGTGAGCCGCACTGCGCAGACTGCCATATTGCGCCTTTTGTCGAGAGTGAGGGAGGGGCTTATTTCCCCATCGACCAGCCTAACAAGTATTCTCTATACCGCTATTCTAAAGCGCACGGTAACATTGCCTGTCAGTCCTGTCACGAGTCTATCCATGGACTCTATCCAGTGCGCTTTGAAGGAGAAGACGGCACTGTGGATAGAACGACTCATCAGCAGGCCCTTCAATTCAGTCCAGACGGAACGTACGCGGGGCCGGTAACCTGCGGGGCATGCCATCGGGTGAATAAAAAAGGAGTGCCAGTCCAGCTGAAAAACACGCCCTACTACGACGATTACTGGGCATCAGTCGCTCTGCTTCATTTCATGCGGTCTGGTGACGAGAAACTTCCGATCGACAAGCTCATGGAAAAGTTTCCCTATCATCAAACCTGGAAGATCGTGAAGGAGGGATGGGATTAAGTTCCGTATGGCTTCAGTACGCCTTGCTGTCGAGCGGTGGAGCAAAAAGGATAGCTGGTAAATTTGAGAAGGAGAAGCAACAGCGTGTTATAGAGGTCCAAGAGCGTTGCACGATTTGTTGCTCAGACAAGATTCAGCACGCTGTCGGAAGAAACGAACAAAGAATTTAAAGTGAGGGTCTTCGACTCCTTGCACTGCGCCATCGGAGCACTTGACAGTAAGCCGGGCAGAATGCTCAGAGCAAAGACCTATGCTTTCGATGATGCAAAAAAATAATGTACTCCGATCGGCGGTGAGAAGACGGCCATTGGCTGCCCGGCCTTTTTACACAACGACGCGCTTTCCCGTTGTCTTGACTTCATGGCAAATACTTCATGAATGAAGAGTCCGCCATTTCTGCGATGACAGCGTCGCTATTGTGGGCGTATTGGTATACCTGAATGCCATAGGAAAGGATCTCCTCGCTGCGATCGGTGTTTCTTATAAGATCCGGGTGCCTCTTGAGCAATACGTCATCGATGCGCAAGAAAGACTTCGATTACTCGACACAGGACACTTCCTCTGGGAAACCGGTGTCTCATTGACCTTAAGCCCTACAAAGGGAAAAAGCCAATACTGGAGGTCCTAAGCATATCTACTCGACCGCATACTAAAGCCTGACGTCCAATCCCTTCTCCGAAAAAAAATTATACAGCCTGAATGTATTTCAGCAGTCGTTTACCTGACGCTCTTCCCTTTAGAATAACGGTTCGCCTCAAGCGTGGTAGAATTTAAGCAAGAGAGAAAAGTGACTACAAAAGCTTTTTCACACGACCCCTTTCAGGGAAAAGTGTCGCAAAAAAGTTCAACTCTCTTTGCCTTCCGCTTGTAAGGAGCGGTTGCAGTGAAAAGATCCTCTCCGTCGTGGCTCAACTCGAAGATTTCGAAATAGTGGAGCTCATAAGTCTCCGAGAGAAGGTCTCTTCGGAGCGTACATTGTTTCTCTGCGGCCGAAGGCGGTAGTAACGGGAAGTCGAGGGATGCATACATGCGATCACGGGTTTTCTTGCTATGTTTACTGGTTATGATTACAGCCTGTTCAGAGATGACGAAAATCACCCCTGGAGAGCGGCAGTACTTCTTTTTCCCTACGGACGATACGTCGTACTTTCATCTGATTCTTAGGTCTTCTAGCGTTGTTTAGACGATCCTTCTTGATGGCGCGAAGGTTAGTGGATCCGCAGGTGAGGAATGGGCTCAGGCATAAACCGGCTTACTTTCAGGAGCATATGAATGCGATCCGATAAAATATGGAGGGGATCGCAAGGATATCAATTGAAAAGCAGAGGTGATCCTTATGGCGGGTATCTCAAAGCAGGAACAGTCTTTCGCTTTCATCAGGATGAACGAGGAGCAGGAAAAGGCGGGAGGGCATATTGCTGTGATCTGCGGTCTTTTACTAGACAGTAAGGGGAAAATGCTAATAAGCGAAATAAGAAACGGAGTCGTTTCATCAGGCAGAGCGGCTTATTTTGCATGCACAAAGCGAAGCTATGTATCTAACATCAATTTTGGCTGAAGAGAAATTCACATTGATGCACGATAAAGGGATGGTCAACGAAAATGGAAAAGCGGTCGTTTAAAGTGGAAGAACAATTTTGCGACGAATGTGCCCTGGCTCTGCGACGGTTCATCGGCCATCTGGATGGAATCGAGTCGATTGAGGTTGAAAACAAGATGATCGCGGTTGTTTTCAATCCATCAAAGATGCCCGAGGAAGAAGTCGACAGGATTACGAAAGACAGTCTGGAAAAGCTCGGTCATACGCTAATCGAGTGACAGTTTTTGACCGGGGTGGATCCCCAAAACCGCGTGCATCGCTTTTAAAAAAAGGAGTCAGCGTGTAGCATGCTGGACAGGACCTTCGGCGTGGGGAGCCCGTATAAAGAACATGAACCTTAATCTCCGTATTATAGAAAAGAAGTCCGCCGTGCTGAAGGCATGGCATAATGCGACGCTCGCAGTCCCGGCTGGAGCCAGAGCCGATTTCCTGGATAAGCAAACAGCCCTTATCGTGGAGTCCATGGGCTGCGACCTGGAGGAGGGGGTAGGTTGGCTTTTCGACGCGCTGCAAAAGGGAGGCATTCCGGATGACGTATCACGGTTTCTGGATGGTATGATAAGGGTAAGGGCTGAAAGTGATTTCACGGCTTCTCAGGCCGTATTGTTCATTCATGCAATAAAGGATGTCGTCCGGAAGGAGCTCGGAAACGAGATCCTGGCCGATCCGAGTGTGGGCGAGGAGCTGTCAGCGTGGGATTCTATTGTCGACGACCTTGTTCTGTATGCATTCAATATCTATGCACGATGCCGCGAGAATGTTCTTGATGCCAAGGCCGAAGAGGAAAGGCAGGCTACGATCCGGCTACTCAAAAAGGCCAAGTTGATTACTAATAATGAATGAGGAACGGTTATTATTGGATTATGCGATCTTGTTCTGACCCGCGTCGTATGGAACAAAAAACTGATGAACACTCTTACGTTACGCAGTTGTCCATCAAAAGGGACAGGGAGGTTCTTGTCATGATAAAGATCAAACGAGTTTACGACCATCCTTCGAAGGATGACGGGAAACGCATCCTGATCGATCGGCTCTGGCCGAGAGGGCTTAAAAAAGAGGATGTTCAGATCGATGAATGGATAAAGGATATCGCCCCGAGCAATCAGCTCAGGAAATGGTTCAATCATGACCCGAAGAAGTGGGGCGAGTTCAAGAACCGATTCTTTGCAGAACTGCAGGGGAAGCGGGAAATGGTGGAGGGAATCATCAATGCAGCTCGGAAAGGCACGGTGACATTGCTGTTCGGATCGAAAGAAGAACGTTTTAACAATGCTGTAGCATTGAAGGAATATATTGACGCCAAAATACATGCTTCGCAACAAGGAAAAGCCGCGTAGCAACGAAAATGACCTTGTAATCATGGTCATGGGCGCTTGTTATGACGGTATCACACTGTGTATCCGCTTGACGCTTGCAGTCCGCCGGGAGAAATTTCCGACAGTCGTAGCACGGCTTCAGAGCCGCCCATTCCATGCCGGACGGTGAGGTCCAGGATGACGATGTCAAAGTATTTACCTAAGTCTTTCACCTTACGGAACCATTCAATGGCCTCCTCGTCATGTGACGCGAACTTCACGTCGTGTCCGAAGGCCTTGATCATCCCCCCCTGCAACGAAGCATGATCCGATCGTCATCCATAACAAACACGTTTCGGTGCACCCACCCCGTTGTTGCTTGCAGCCTGGCATGCGCCTTTTTGGGTAGCTTAGTTCGGGGGAAGGTACATAGGAAAAACGTTGTCCTATGACCCATATCCGATTTTATGTTCATCAGGCCATTATGGTTTTTAATAATGGAATAGGACGTTGCAAGGCCGAGACCGCTCCCTTTTTCCTAAGTGGTGAAGAAAGCGTCGAATATCCTGCGCATGTATACTCCGGGTGTCCCGGTTCCGTAATCCCGATGCGACTGCCACATAGTTTTCATTTTATGGTCCTGCGGCAGTGCAGTTGCCGGACCGTGGACGTTTCTTGCCGTGATCTCCACTTGGCATCTTCAGACGTCGCCTGATCGGCGTTCAGCACGATGCTTTGGATAACCTGACCAACCGTGATGGCACAGTACGTCGGATATTAAATATTCTGAAGCAAAGTAAAAAAAATTGGTGTAGTATAGCTCACTTCCCGCAAAGCGGTAGAGCGACCTAAGTAGCAGGTGAAGAAATACAAACACAAGAGCTGGTCATTTGACTAGTTTTCCCCCGGGGTGATGCAGTTGAAACTGAGCATTCTCTCACGATTGATTCTGGGATATTTTGTCCTGCTGGTACTGGCAGCCAATATGAGCATCTATGCCATTGTCCAGCTTGGACGGGTGAACGACGTTACCCGCTCCATCATCCTGGTGGACAATCCTCTCATCGGACTTCATAAGGACTTGACTGACGCGCTTCTATCGGAAACGCGTTATGAAAAAAAATACCTGATCGTTCAGGATCCCGCGCTTTATGAAGGTTTTCTGAAGGCAAAGGCTGATTTCGAGCACGCACTCGCGGAAGCCCGCCGGCTGAACATCACTGACGAAGAACGAACCGCTTTGAATAATACAGCAGACTATCACCTGATTTATTATAGTCTGTTCAAGGATGAGACGGGTTATCTGAAAGACGGTGCTCAATATGCGAAAACATGGTATGCCGTGGAAAAGGACAAGGCAGTCAACTCCGCCATTGATGAGTTGGACAAAGTCAGGCTTTTGAGCCAAGCGGGTATTTTCGATAAGGTGAAAAACCTGACCGAAGCCGGCACTCACGCGCGCACCTTTGCGATGGCTGTGAGCGCAGTATTGTTGCTGGTCGGACTCGTCTTGTCCATCTTGATAACGAGAAGCATTACCCGGCCGCTCGCTGAAATGCAGAAAAAGACAAAGGATATCGCCGAGGGCGTATTTGAGCCGGATCTGCATCTCCCTTCGCCGCCTGAAATCGGGGAACTGTCCCGGGCTTTCAACACCATGTGCAGCAAGTTGAAGGAAGTGGACAAGATGAAGACAGATTTTTTCGCGCTCATGTCCCACGAGCTGCGCACGCCGCTTACGGCCATCAAGGAAGGCACCAACCTATTTCTGGAGGGGAAGGGCGGAGAAGTAACGGAAAAGCAGAAAAAACTGCTCACAATTGTTTCTCAGGAAAGCGATCGTCTCATCGGGCTCGTCAATTCCGTACTTGATTTGTCGAAGCTTGAATCGGGCATGCTGGCGTTCAATTTCACCAAGACAGACCTGCCCCCGCTCATCGCGAGGGTCGTGGCGGAAATGGGGCCGCTGGCGGAAGCGAAGTATATCAGGATCGACCGCCGGGTGAAGGATCTGCCGGCCCTGTCTTTGGACATCGAGCGTATGCTCCAGGTGCTGCGGAACCTCATCGCAAATGCGCTCAAATTCACACCCCGCAACGGAGTGGTGAGCATCGCGGCCTGTCATGAGGAAAACTTCGTTGTCATATCGGTTTCCGATACGGGGCCGGGCATCCCTAAAGAGTATCTTGCGGGCGTCTTTGAAAAATTCCGGCAAGCCCCGGGCAACGGCAAGCTGCAGGGGACGGGGCTTGGGCTGGCCATCGTCAAGCACATCATACAATCTCATGGAGGAATTGTATGGGCACAGAGTGAAGAAGGCCGAGGTAGCACGTTTACATTTCGCTTGCCTGTGTAATGTGTTGTTCATGGATGCCGCCTGCTTTTCTGACAGGCACATCACGCTGGTGTCGTCCGAACCGCAGCCGGCGACGGACGCAGACGGCCGTCATCTGCAAGGGGTAAGCTCATAAGTCAAGCCCAGGCGATTTCAAGGAACGGCCAAGGCGAACCACACGATAGTTACGAGCAGTCGCTGAATACTCCTCCGGTCGATGAGGTGTTCTTGAACATGGGGCTGATTCGTGTCTTTTACGAAAACCCGAAAAAGAATTAGCAGAAGGCCATGGTCTCTTTCTGCGGGTCGAGAGGCAATCTCCGACAGGCCTTCCTCGATTGAGGAGACAAAGACCTGGGCCGAAGTGCTCCAGGCTTTTGAGAAGGCCAGTCAGGTTGACCTCGATATCGAACAAAGAAAAAAGGAGCTAGGACACTGATATGTCGATGCAGGGAAAACTTCTGATTGTGGACGACGACCATAATCTTCTGGAGCTGATGAAAATGAGGCTTGAGTCGTCGGGCTACGAGGTGACGACCGCCGACCATGAAGACGAGGCAATGGCCCTTTCAGCGGGGCAATCTTTCGATCTCGCCATCCTTGACTTGCAGCTCGTCCGGACGGATGGCATTCAGCTCATGGAGGATCTCCATGGCAGAATTCCCGGTATGCCCATCATTATTCTGACGGCCCACGGTACTATTGAAAGTGCTGTGGAAGCAATGAAGCGCGGGGCATTCACCTACCTCACGAAACCCTTTGATGCCCGTGAGCTGATCCTGCACGTGGAACATGCCTTGGAAAATAGCCGACTTTCTTCGGAAATCACCCGTCTGAAAGGACTACTGACAGAGCGGTATGATTTTGGGAACATCGTGACCCGGAGTGAACGGATGAAAACCGTTTTGGTTGCAGTGGAGCGGGTTGCGGTCACGGATTCCACGGTATTTGTCCGGGGGGAGAGTGGGACGGGCAAGGAGCTTATTGCGCGGGCCATCCACTTGGCGAGCAACAGAAAAGACAAGCCCTTCGTGGCCATCAACTGCGCCGCCCTACCCGAAACACTCTTGGAGAGCGAGCTCTTCGGGCATGAGAAGGGAGCCTTCACGGGAGCAATTAGAAGCTCGAAAGGGCTCTTTGCCCAGGCACACGAGGGGACTATTTTCCTGGACGAGATCGGCGACATGCCGCTTTCCATTCAGGCAAGGTTTCTTCGCGTGCTCCAGGAACGGAAGTTCTATCCGGTGGGCGGCGAACGGCCGCTGGAAGTCGACGTACGCGTCATCGTTGCCACGAACCAGAACATTGAAGAGCTTGTCAGTCATGGCCGGTTCCGCGAAGACCTGTATTACCGCATTCACGTCATTCCCGTTACCTTACCGCCACTTCGGGAGCGCAAGGAAGACATTTCTCTGCTCGTGGACCATTTCCTAAAAAAATTCTGTGGACAGATGGGGAAACGAATCAAGGGCCTCACGCCCCAGGCCATGCAGCGGATGATGCTCCATGATTGGCCTGGGAACATACGAGAACTGGAAAATACGATTGAGTACGCCGTGGCCATGAGCAGTCGGGACATCATTGCCGAAGACATGATTCTTCCCACAACAAACCTGCCTGAAGAGAATATCAGGCCCCTGAAAGAGGCACGCGAGGCATTTGAAAAAGACTATCTCACCAGACTCCTCGATTTGACAAAGGGCAACGTGAGCAGCGCGTCGACCATGGCGGGAAAATACCGGGCTGATTTTTACAATCTCCTAAGGAAGTACGAAATTAATCCGTCGGAATTTAAGAAAGAGTGAAGCAATCCACAAAAGTTGTTAAATGCCATGTCCGCATTGATATCCTCTCTGGCCCTGAAGGTTGAGGTTTTACGATGCGGATAATAAGCTTCATGCCTTACCTGGTGCTGTATGAAATTTCATGCGGCACTATATCTTGCTGTTTTTCTAAGCGCTACGCTCCTGACCCTTCTCATTGCTTGTTGTTCAGTGAAGTGGTTTCCATACACTGGGCTTCGATCAGATTAATAGAGCTCGATGTCAACGTAACAAATCCCTAGGTATATCAAATGGATGATGATTGTTGGTATTTTTGGCATTCGATTTGCTTCTAGATTTATAATTAAGAGGCAATAAAGAGGATAGCAGTATCGCGAGTTTCCGCATAATTATATGAAAAAAGCACGCTTGTTCCCGCATGTTTAAAATGCTCAATTCAGCAGAAAATCACGAAAATAGCGCACCATCGAAAAAGGATTGAGACTCACAAGGTTAAATTTCTGGGGGTTTAGCGATGAATGCTGACGGACTGGGCGTTTTCTCCCGGAAAGAGGCTTACGCATAGCCGGGGTAATACACACCCTGACAGGCGATTGTCAGGGGGCGGTTTTCTGAAAGAACATTGCGGCTGTACATGCACAGCAGAGATTTTGCAACAAGGGAGCACCATGGCAACAGTTACAAAATGGTGGATGGTTTTGGCCTTCACGGCAGCGGTGAGCATCGCCGCCGCCGGAAGATCATCGGCAGCCGAATTGCCGGAAGGGAAAAAGCCGCTGTCAGTCTTTCTCCCCCAGGGACAGCAGTCACAGGAATACGTTGATGAGGATCTGACCAGGACTATTAGCGTTCTTGAAGGGAAGATCGGCAATCACCACCTCCCGAGGCAGGCAATAGATAAACTCGCGGCCATGAAAGCAAAAGAGCGACGGCTCGTTACCCTTCTCTGCGGCCGGATTGCCGACTCGGGAGACAAACCAAGCGCGGATCTGGCGCTGTTGCTCATTGCGGCTTTAATCGTTTTGACCTGAACATTCGGTCACGTTATAATCATCGCAACATGGAGGGGTTGAAACAAGAAAGAAGGAGACTATCATGAAAAAAAATGCAACCCATATTCTGTACCATATTTCCGTAGTTGTTCTGAGCGCGGCCATCGCACTCTCGCTCGGCGATATTACCCGGTACCTGACGCGGAAAATATTGTTCTACTGGTCATTCATCGAGAACCAGGAACTCTTTCTCGTCGTGACGGAACTAACGGTAGCAATCACACTCATTGTCCTCATCAATGTCATCGTGCGAAGTTGGGGCATCAGAAAGCGTTCCTATATGTCCAAGGTAGCGGGACTGTTCCGCGTTGTGCCAGCCAGGTCCTTCCTCGCGAAGCGGCGCTTGAAGACATTGAAAGAAGAGCAAGGGGCAGGAAGAAGCGTGATGATCATCAGCTCAACTGGTTTCCGGACCTTCGCGGACCCGGCCGGAGATCTGCATCAGGTCCTGCGCATCTGTCGTGAAGCCAAGATCATGCTTCTCGACCCCCTGAAGGACGGGGTGATCGCGCGGGCGAAGAGCCTCGCCGATCCTGCTATAACGCCAGAAGTTTTACGCGATCAGATCATCAGAAGCATTGATTTCCTCAAGGAACTTAAGGCACACCAGAAAAATATCCGGCTCAAGCTTTATCATGAAGTGCCTCTTCTGAAACTTGCCATATTCGGCGATTACCTCTGCCTCCAGCACTATCCCGCGGGCCTCAATGTACGGAAGATGCCTGAGTACGTGTTCAGGCACGCTAAGGACGGCAACCTCTTCGGTCTCTTTTATCAATATTTCGTTACGCGCTGGCTTGATCCGGCAATCCCCGAATACGACCTGGATACGGATGAACTGATTTATCGCGACAGGGCCGGAAACGAGCAAAAGCGGGAACAATTCAATGAGGTCGTAATGGAATATTAAGTCTGCCCAAAATCTACATAGACGCTTTCTGAATCAGTTTTGAAGCTGCTGCACTACCCCCAGGGCATCCTTCCAAACGCTCCACACCCTCCCGTTGGAGCGAATGTGAGAATGCCCTTTTTTCATCCTCCTTTGTACGCTGGAAATGCGCCGTAATTTGTCCTGGATCTCTCTATCTCCCATGCATTTTGACCGCCCGTTTTCTTTGTTGCATTAACCGTTTTTATCATTCTTGCCGATTTTGAATGGCATTTACCAGCTGCGAGCCAGATATTGATGCCGGAATTGATGGAAAGTAAACTATCGAGTTGATTTTGCGTCTATTTTTGTATGGCAAAAGCCTCTGGAATATCGGAAAATATTACCGGCATAAGAGGAAATGCCGAGAAATCCGCCGCCGACCGACCCGCCGCCCGAAGAGAAAATCCTTGACAATAATGGTCTTATCTTATATATTTTATATTCTTTGTCGAGTGGGTGATTTTCATGTTTGATTCCTTAAGTGGTAAATTAGAGACTGTTTTCAAGAAGCTCCGCGGCCGGGGAGTCCTTAAGGAAGATGACGTTAAAGAGGCACTACGCGAGGTACGCCTTGCGCTCCTTGAGGCTGACGTCAACTTCAAAGTTGTCAAGGACTTTATCGGGCGCATCCAGGAGCGAGCCGTTGGCGAGGAGATTCTCGGCAGCCTGACGCCGGGCCAGCAGGTGGTCAAGATTGTCCATGAGGAACTCGTGACTCTTCTCGGCGGAACTCAGGCAAAGCTTTATCTTTCTCCAAACCCGCCGACGGTCATCATGATGGTCGGATTGCAGGGCTCAGGCAAGACGACCACATCGGGCAAGTTGGCCAGAAATTTCAAGAAGGACGGCCGCAGAGTTCTCCTGGTACCGGCAGACACGCAGAGACCGGCTGCCATCCAGCAGCTGGTCACCCTGGCCAGACAGCTCGGGGTCGATGCCTTTGAATCGACGGAGAAAGATCCCGTTGTTATATGCCGCGAAGCGGTAAAAAAGGCGGCTTCATCGCTTTATGATGTGGTGATCCTTGATACGGCTGGTCGCCTCCAGATCGACGAACTTCTTATGGAGGAACTTCGTAAGATCAAGGCCGGAGTAAAGCCCCAGGAAGTCCTGTTTGTGGCAGATGCCATGACGGGCCAGGAGGCCGTGAACATCGCGGCCAAATTCAACACCGATCTCGGGTTCGATGGAGTGGTCCTGACCAAACTCGATGGTGACGCCCGGGGTGGGGCGGCACTATCGGTGCGCTCCGTGACCGGCAAGCCGCTCAAGTTTGTGGGCATGGGCGAGAAGCTCGATGCTCTTGAAGCGTTCTATCCCGACCGGATGGCTTCGCGTATTCTCGGCATGGGCGATGTGATGTCGCTCATCGAAAAGGCCCAGGAGACGGTTTCCCGGGAAGAAGCGCAGAAGCTCGCGACGAAGCTCAAGAAGAACTCCTTCGATCTCAACGATTTTCGCAACCAGCTGAAGCAGGTGAAGAAGCTCGGCGGACTTGAGTCGATCATGGGCATGATCCCGGGCATGGGCAAAATGAAGCTACCGGACGCGCAGGTGAACGAGAAGGAGCTGACGAAGGTTGACGCCATCATCAGTTCCATGACCGCGAAGGAGCGGGCCGATTATACGGTCATCAATGGTCACCGTCGTGCCCGCATTGCGAAGGGTAGCGGAACCCAGGTTCAAGACGTAAACCGCCTGCTCAAACAGTTCGCGGAAATGCGCAAGATGATGAAATCGATGACGAGTGGGAAGATGGGAAAGATGGCCAGGACGTTCGGTGGCAGGATGCCATTTTAGACAAATCGGGAACCACGGGTCTCGCGAAGAGCCACGGCAGACGGATGAACGCGGATACATAATCCCTAGGAGAATTTTGCCCTGTCTCCGGTCAGCGGACCGGTGGTTTAGCAACATTTCAATTTCTGTTTTGAGCTTAACGATTCATGGTTTATTATTCAGCGAAAGAGGTGAAACAATGTCCGTAAGAATTAGACTCAAAAGGATGGGGACCCATAAGAAGCCCTACTACCGGCTGGTAGTGGCGGATTCCCGGTCGCCGAGAGATGGCCGTTTTATCGAGATGGTCGGGACTTACGACCCCCTCAAGAAACCGGCGGAGATCAAGGTTGACCAGGCAAAGACCCTCGATTGGCTTAAGAAAGGCGCTGTCCCGTCCGATACGGTAAAGACCCTGCTCTCCAAGGTTGGGGTCATGAAGCAGCACGCTGAGGCTAAGTAACGATCGCGCAAGCTTGTCGGCTAATGAGCCATGCTCGTAACCATCGGTAAAGCGATCAAGACCTTCGGCGTCAAAGGCGAGATGAAGATCGAGCCTTTGACCGATTTTCCTGAACGATTCGGGAACCTTCACCGCGTCTATCTGGTATCACCGGCAGGGAAGGAAATCGTTTGTGAGGTCCAGTCGGTGCGGTATGCAGGCGACGCAACATACCTGCTCTTCGCCGGCTATGATACTCCCGAGAAGGCCAGAGTCCTCAACGGATGGTTCCTTAAAATACCCGAGGCGGAAACGATCCCCCTCCCTGATGGTTCGTATTACTGGTTTGAGCTCCTCGGAATGGAGGTCGTTTCCGAGAGCGGAGAAAAGCTTGGTGCGATTGTTGACATTTTTCAAACCGGCAGCAACGATGTCTATGTACTGAAGAAGGGCAGGAAGGAAATCTACATTCCCGCCACGAAAGAAGTAATCAGGCAGGTCGACAAAAAAGCAAGGCGGATGACTATCCGCGTGCTGGAAGGTCTACTGGAATAGGGTACACAGTCCCATCTCCTATGCGAAGACTGAATTTTGAGGTGCTCACGCTCTTCCCCGACATCATCGTGGGTTCGCTGAACGAGAGCATTCTCAAACGGGGCCGCGAAAAAGGACTCCTGGAAGTCACGGTCCGGAACATCCGGGATTATGCCGATGATAAACATAAAACGGCCGATGACAGCCCCTACGGCGGTGGGGCGGGCATGGTGCTCAAGCCCGAGCCGATCTTCAAAGCCTTCGAGGCAATGAAGGCTGACCATCAGGGAGAAGAGTTTTTCACGATCCTGCTCTCTCCCCAGGGCAGGGTTCTGAATCAGCGCAGGGCGGAAGAGCTTTCCGAGGAGAAGCGCCGGATTGTTCTGCTCTGCGGACACTATGAAGCCGTCGATGAGCGGGTTATTGAAGCCCTCGTGGACGAGGAGCTCTCGATCGGCGACTACGTCTTGACTGGCGGAGAGCTTGCGGCGCTCGTGGTGATCGATGCGGCGGCCCGGCTTTTGCCCGGCGTTCTGGGCGACGAGGAATCGGCGTACCGGGATTCTTTCGGAGATGGTTTGCTCGATCATCCGCATTACACGCGACCCGCTGAGTTTCGGGGCAGGAAAGTGCCTGAAGTGCTACTCTCGGGCAATCATGCTGAAATCGAGAAGTGGCGTCGTCGCGAGGCTCTTCGGGCAACGCTGGTAAAAAGGCCCGACTTGCTCGCAACTGCGGACCTGACCGACGAGGACCAGGAGATACTTGCTGAACTGAAAATAGCGGAAAATTAACAGGTATCCGTTTCAATTTCAGTATTTATTTTTCTATTCGGTTTTGGATTGTTAAGGGAGGTTTGACATGAATATCATTCAGTCTTTGGAAAAAGCGCAGTTTAAAGAAGGGATCCAGAGCTTCCGCGTGGGTGACACCGTCCGCGTTCATGCGAAGGTTATCGAAGGCGACAAGGAGAGAATCCAAGTATTCGAGGGAGTCGTGATCGGCCGACAAGGTGCGGGCTCGCGCGAAATTGTCCGCGTCAGGAAGCTTTCCTACGGAGTCGGCGTCGAGCGGCTTTTCCCGCTTCACTCGCCCATGATTGACAAGATCGAACTTGCCAAGGAAGGCAAGGTCCGCAGGGCCAAACTTTACTTCCTCCGCGAACTGCGCGGCAAGGCGGCCAGGATCAAGGAAAAGGAGCGGGCCCTTGCTTCAATGGCAGGCGCCACGCAGACCGACGCGGCGGAACAGAAGTAGTCTGAGACCGGCTAACATAACAAAACTCCAGGCGCGAAGGAATATCAAGTGACGCTTTTTCCGAGAAGTTGGACCATTTGGCATTCTTTTTTCACCCTAAGAGGTATCGTCTGGCTTTGAGTTTTGTGATTCTTTTTTTGGTGAGGTCCCCATGACCCGTGGCCGGCATCGCCAGCGGGATTCCCATCAGGACCGCAACGATCTGTTTTCCGGAGAGCTTCTTTGTGATCCGCTGCTGTTCGAGCGGAAAGCGCGGGAAGCGGGTTTTTTTTGCATCGCGGGACTCGATGAAGCCGGAAGGGGACCGCTTGCGGGGCCTGTGGCTGCCGCTGCCGTGGTGCTTCCGGATGGGCTCCTGATACCGGGGCTGACCGACTCCAAACAGGTTTCGGAAAAAGAACGCGATCGGCTCTTTGACGTGATCCGGGAAAAGGCAGTCTGCTTCGGCATCGGAATCGCCGACGAACGGACCATCGACGAAGTGAACATTCTCCAGGCGACTATTATCGCCATGGAACGCGCTCTTCAGCAGCTTGCCCCTTCGCCGGACTACCTGCTCATCGATGCTCTCACTCTTCCGCGCGTTTCACTTCCGCAAAATGGCATTATCAAGGGAGATTGCCGCAGCCACAGCATTGCTGCCGCGTCCGTTCTCGCCAAGGTTACAAGGGACCGGTTGATGGTGGAACTGCACGAGCAACATCCCCGGTACAATTTCAAGCAGCACAAGGGATACGGAACCCGCGAACACCTTGAGCTTCTCCGGAAGTACGGTCCCTGCGAGGCGCACCGCAGGACCTTCAACCCGGTTGCGCGGATGCTTACGGGAGCGCGGCTGTAAGTCTGATTCGCAGGCTTCCCGGCAGGTGAGGCGAAGGCAGGGATATAAATTTCTGGGGTGAATTATTGCACACGAGGCGGCGAGATCTTCGTTGTTGCGTTTGAGCTGAAGGCTATGTGGAGTCCGTGGAAGTCATGACAAGGACGATGAACGCCTGCATCGCTCCGGAGCCTGCCGTAACTCCGCAGAAGCAACGCCGGATGATTGAGGCGTCGCTGGTCGATATCAGGGGCCAACAGTTCCGCCATGCGCCGTGCCGGTTTGGTTGCCGTGAGTGCTACCGCAGAGCAGGAAGTGGAACCTTGTCCAGAACGCGCTTGAAATGGCCCGGATCCATATGTGACGGAGGCATCATGCTCGATTTGCTCAAGAAAATTCACCTCTTTGAAAATCTGTCGATAACAGAGTTGGAGAAGATCCAGAAGATCGCACGGAAAGAGGCTTATGCCAAGGACACGGCAATGTTCTTCGAAGGCGATCCCGGCAACCGGTGCTACGCGATCATCAAGGGAGAGGTGCGCATCAGCAAATTCATCCCGAACATCGGTGAAGAGGCCCTGGCTGTACTGAAGATGGGGGGATTATTTCGGTGAAATGGCGCTGATCGATAATTTTCCCCGATCGGCCCACGCCATTGCCAACACGGATATCGAAATCCTCGCCATCGACAAGGTGGACCTGGACAAAATCCTGTTCATGGACCGGGACATGGGATACAAGCTTCTCTGGTCCTTTACCATGACCCTCTCCAAGCGGCTGCGAGAGACGAACGAAAAAAATGGCAAGCTTCCTGGCCATGTCCGGAGGATTCTGACGGACCCCCTGTTGCCAGCGGTCGCGCCAAGTGGTATAGTGATCCTGCCCCCTTCATCCGTTCTCGAAAAAAAACCAGTGGCGCAGAAATCATACAAAATAGGCATAGTCAGCCTCGGCTGTCCCAAGAACCAGGTAGATGCCGAGCAGATGCTCGGCGTGCTGGCAAGCTCTGGATTTGAGATAACATCGGAACAGCAGGACGCCGACGTAATCGTGGTGAACACCTGCGGGTTCATCGAGCCAGCCAAAGTAGAATCCATCGAAGCCATCCTTGACGCAGCGAAGATGAAACAGACAGGCCGTTGCGCAAAGGTCATCATCACCGGCTGCCTCGCGCAACGATACAAGGAAGAATTACTGAAGGAGTTGCCCGAGGCCGACGCGGTAGTGGGCACTGCCGAGATCGGCAGGATTGGAGAGATTTGTAAGGAGGCACTTGGCGGGAAAGAACATCTGCTGCAAGTCGCTGCTCCGACCATGGTTTACGGTCTTCCGCGCCTGAGCACCACGCCGCGCCACTACCGGTATCTCAAAATCGCCGAAGGATGCAGCAACCGGTGCTCTTACTGCGCCATCCCGATCATCCGGGGGAATTTCAGAAGCAGGCCATTTGAGTCTATCCTGGACGAGGCGCGCAGCCTTGCGGACGAAGGAGCGAAGGAGCTCATCCTCCTGGCGCAGGATTCGACGGCCTACCATGATGGTGAAGCCGATCTCCCCATGCTGCTCAAAGCGTTGGCGCAGGTAGCCGGCGTCGAATGGGTGCGACTCATGTATGCCTATCCGGGGAGGATCAGCGATGCACTCATGGAGGTCATGGCCGAGGAAAAAAAGATCTGCAAGTATCTCGATATTCCGATTCAACATTTTGACGACAAGGTGCTGAAAGCCATGAACCGGCGCGGCGACTCCCGGGACATTCGCATGACCATTGAACAGCTGCGAAAAAACATTCCGGGGATTGCGCTTCGCACCTCGCTTATCGTCGGGTTTCCTGGTGAGACCGGGGTCGCGTTCAAACGCCTCCTCTCGTTCGTAAAGGAAACTGAATTCGAGCACCTCGGTGTCTTCACCTATTCACCGGAAGAAGGGACGGCGGCATATGACCTGAAAACACAGGTCCCTGAGGAAATTGCCACGGAACGGCTCCAGGCAATTATGCAAACGCAGGCAAAAATATCGTTCAGGAAAAACCAGGCGCTCATCGGTTCCCACCAGCGCGTGCTCATTGACGGCATGGAAGACATGGCCCTCATAGGCAGGCTTTCGACCCAGGCGCCGGAGATTGATGGTATGGTGTACCTCTCCGAAACCGAAGCGGAACCCGGAGATTTTGTTGATATCACCATCAAAGACGCCGCGCAATACGATCTGGTGGGAAGCGGCCAGGCGTCAGGGCAGTAAACAGCAGTCAGTAGTCAGCAGAGAGAGCAAAAAATTCTGCATTCGAGTTTGCGTACGGGTTCGAGAGAGTCATCAATCTGAGGCATTGCCTCGTTAAACGATAAAAAAACGCCGAAAGGGATTTTATGGATACCAACAATCAGGCAGCACAGATACCGGATAATGAAGAAAATTTTGCGGACATGTTCGAGAAAAGTTTTAAAAAGCAAGGCAAGCTCGAACCTGGCGAGAAGGTTGAAACAGTGATCGTTAAAATCTCATCGGAATGGATATTCCTCGATCTGGGAGGGAAAGGCGAGGGTTATCTGGACAAGAAGGAGATGCTTGATGAGGCCGGAAATCTGAAGGTCAAGGAAGGCGATACCGTTACGGCTTACTTTGTATCCGCAGGAAATAATGAGATGCATTTTACGACTAAAATCGGTTCAGGACCGGGAAAGCAGAGTCAGCTTGAGGACGCCTGGAAGAGCGGCATGCCAGTGGATGGGAACGTGGTGAAGGAGATGAAGGGCGGGTTCGAGATAAAGATAGCGGGCAGCGTGCGCGCGTTCTGTCCTTTTTCTCAAATGGGATTGCGGCGCGATGAGCAGCAGGCCGCGTATATCGGCAAGACTCTGTCGTTTAACATCATCGAATTCAGCGAAGGGGGCAGGAATATCGTGGTGTCCCGGAGAGCGATTCTTGAGAACGAGCGCCGAAACAAGGTAGCGGCATTGAGGGAGACGCTGACAGAGGGAGCGAAGGTGAAGGGGACCGTGACCTCGATCCAGAAATTTGGCGCCTTTGTGGATATCGGCGGAATCGAGGGATTGCTGCCGGTCTCCGAGATTGCCTGGACTAGGACCGACAAGGTGAGCGACATTCTTTCCGTGGGCCAGACCGTCGAGGTGATCATCAAGAAGCTCGACTGGGACAATCGGAAGTTCTCCTTCAGCCTGAAAGATGCGACGCCCGATCCCTGGGAGCGTGTTGTCGAATCTTTTCCGATTGGTTCCTTTCATTCCGGGACCATTTCCCGTCTCGCCCCCTTCGGTGCTTTCGTGACCCTGAAAGAGGGAGTGGACGGTCTCATCCATATTTCCAAGCTGGGCGCTGGCAAAAGGATCAACCATCCGCGCGAAGTGGTCAAAGAGGGGCAGGCTGTTGAGGTGAGGGTGGAGTCCGTGGACGCGGGCCAGAGAAAACTGTCGCTGTCCCTTGCCGAGATCAGCCGCGCTGAGGCGGAAGAAGCCGCTACGATAAAGGAGTATAATCAGCAGGCCAAGGAAGCTCCCCAGAACATGGGGTCCTTGGGTGATATCCTGAAAGCAAAGATGGACCAACAGGGGGAAAAGTAAACTTTTTCTCGGGCGGGACCTGGGTCTCGCTTTCTGATTGTTCGCTCATAAAATGCTGCCTCTCTTTGTATGCGTTGCTGATAATGATTTGAATATCTCCACAAGAGGTAAGAATGTGCCGAAGGTGGAATTATCCGCGAGCTTCCTGGTGAGGAAGCGCTCATCATCATGACCGGCTAGATCCTATAGCTTCTATCGAACCCTCTCCCTGGTGCAATTTCTCAGAACAAAATTCGAAGTAGGAATTCCCTTTCACCCTGCTCGTCCTTGTGAAAATTTCTCCCTCCCTGTTCAGGGGGCAATTGCTCCCTCCCGATTGTCGAGCATGACCATAGCAAGGTCCACTCTGCTAAAAGCAAGAACTTCTTGACAAATTTTACATTATCCTTCTGCGCCGTAAAACCCCGTCTCTTCCAGGCGGGGATATAAGGCGCTGGTTGTAACGCAGCCAAAAAACGTATTGTTTTTGATAATTACGTAGACAAATGTTCACTACTTTGCTATCATTAGCGATGATGGCTGCGATTGCAAAAGAACTTGAGTATCAAACAATGACCTCCGTCGGTAAAGTGTCGGTAACGGATGACAGTACTGCAATCTTGCTCGGTCTCATCGGTTTTTCTGCTACAAAACTCTGGAACACGGCTGTGTGGTATACCAA
>DATJAP010000012.1:0-12888 GCA_035516155.1 Nitrospirota bacterium | reverse complement strand
TGCGGCAGGCAGGATTGCTCAGATATTCAAGAGTATCACTGGGCGTGAGATATTCAGGCGAAAGCCCGCAGTCAAAAAGGACCTGTGGGGAGGCGAACTTTGGTCGGATGGCTATTATGCGGGTACAGTAGGTGAGCATGGTGATTGGTCCAGCGTCGAGCGTTATATAGTCTCCCAAGGTAAGCCCAAAGAGGAATTAAGGCAGTTGAAGTTGTTTTAGGTTTTTTAGGATACCCCGCAGCTTGCTGCGGGGAGGTTCATTAGTCATTCTGACCGTTTTCTATATCATGTTATCTTCTCTTTGGCTGTTTCGATGGGCCAAGTCTCGGGAAACCAGACGTTACGTCATCATGTTCAATGGGTTCATAATACTCGATTTGGCCTGTACTGCTTTAATGGGCAAATTCAAGATAACTGATTATTCTTTAGCTTATTCGATGCCATTCGTTGCGGGAACGATAGGCGCATTGATAGCCTTTCCAACAAATAAATATGGCTCAAAATAAATTGCGAATAGTTGAGGGTCATAACCCGAAGGTCAGCGGTGATGCAGCCGAGGAGAAGAAGATTTGCACGGTGCTGACCACATCTCGAAAAGCTGCCGTGGCACGCAGGGCAACGACTATAACGCAATCAAGGGGATACGGCATTCTGCTTCTTCCAACACCAGAAGGCCTCAGTTTACATGCCAAACATCGATGGTGTGGTGAATGGGCCGCCTTCGCAGGTAAGGTTTCAGGCTGTCATGACCGGGCGCGACACGTCTGGTAATATTCTCCCCGAAGCGCGTGGTGCGTACAATTTTGAGGTACGCCTGTCCGGGGAAGACAATACAGGGAAGAGCACTTCGGCCAAGGGGGAGCGTGGAGGGAAGGCCATAGCCTCGCCGCAATAATAATTTTTTGATTATTTATTCTCTTTTGGAATATTTACATTGTGATATCGTTGACGACTATGGACAACTTCTTGCAGTTTGCATACAGGAACTGACCAGTCAGGGTGCATGCTCCATCCTCTTCTAAGGGGCTTTGAGATGCTATCCGTTTGAGGGAGCCGAGTTTGAGAGAATAAAAGTGACCGTTGCAATCGATGTTGCACCGGAATATTCATTGAAAGACCCGACAAGATCGCCTATATCGTTACCGCTCGCTGTTCCACTTGCGGTGTATATCGTAGGGCCCGGATACGTGATAGTAAAGTTCAAGTTTCCGTTGTAGTCAATGAAACCGGTAGAAACTGATGCGGTTTCGTTCTGAGCAGCATTGTAAATGCTGCCGGTCACTATTCCATTGTCAAAAATATTAAGTGAGAATGTCCCCGACTGGCCGTTTGAATCACTCCATGTGCCCGCCCAATTACCTGCAAAAGGTGACACTCCAACTGCATCATTTGGCCCTTCGGTGCCACCACAGTTATACAGGGGAATGATTAAAATCGCTAGAATGACCAGCATCACACCGTGCCTGGTTTTCATACAGTTCCCTTTTCCAATGGTTCTTTCAACGGTGTTTCAAGTTTAACTCTGATTCTTGCCAAGGTCAACCGCATTTACGGTATATAAAAAAAATCCCACCTGCCCAGGAGCCTATTGTTATCATAAATTGTCAACCGGTGCGTCAGTAGAGGGGGAACGAACAGGGCAATAGACATTAAGTCGCTCCCCCCTCTCCACGCCATAAGTGAAAAAAAAGACAAAGGATAGCAAAAGCGTGCAATAAGCCGTTTATCATTGCCGTACCTTGCTAAGGTTGGGGTCACGGGTTCGGATCCCGCCACCCGATCTATAAAACTCCTAAAAAGGATGAATCATCAGATAGCAGTTTACCCTCCCAGCTCAGCTCCAACCGCTTCCTTTTCTGTTATGTGTCAGTTCGTCTGCTCAAGGCTTTATCCATGACATGTGTAGCTTGCTTGATAGGCGCTTCCTGTTCAAGGAGGGGCAGAATTGCATTCAATCCGGACATTTTGAAAGAACAGAGGAAGTTTCTCAAGGCAGCTAGAGTGCATGATGAACTTCATGTAAGATATCCGAATCATGGAAAGATGTTCAGGGTTTTGCGAAAGTGTTATTTGGGAGAATAAAGGATTCAGAGTGTTTTATGTCTATTCTATGCCCATGCGTATCCAACAACCGCCACCTCCACTAAACTCCTGTCAACCTGCCTGAACGAGATACCCCTTGATCCCGAAAGGATTATGGCGTAAAAAAGGGCACGTAGAAAAAGTTACGGCGAAGGTGCTTAATCGACTCAAAATCCTCCGGGGGGTATTTTTCTAAGGTTAATATTCACGGTTACGAGTAATACCTTTCAATGACATTTACACAAACTCTGTCTATCGGGAAAGAAGCATTGAATGAAAAGAGCCCCTATGGTTTCTAACCTGACAGTCGTCGGTTCAAATCTGGCCCTCGCTGCCAAATTTATCATCAATTACAGCTGTAGCCCTTTTTTCATCCCCTCTGTGAAACATGTGAGGAGGGGATACTGATTTCTTTTTCATACGAGAAGTCAGATAGATGCATGAGGAGCAGAAAGGCGAAAGGCGGAACGGCGGAGTGAACGGCCCAAGTAAAAATTTCCCGGTGTTTCGATCCTTGCGAGTGCGATTGTGGCTCGGAAAGGATGGGTACGTCTGGCAAGCCGATAGTGATACAAATCACAAACAATGAATCGAAACTGCGATAAATTTACGGGAGGACAACTTGCTGTATGATAAACAAAAAAA
The DNA here is from genome assembly GCA_035516155.1 of Nitrospirota bacterium. GTDB lineage: Bacteria > Nitrospirota > UBA9217 > UBA9217 > UBA9217 > JAJYKN01. The sequence goes on along the minus strand of DATJAP010000012.1, from coordinate 10,161 downwards.
AGAAATACACGCGCGAATAATCTTTTATACAATTACCCTCATGCCGCAGAGGATCGCGAGGATCACCTCCCGTGCCTCGGAGAAGGATAGGTCTTCCCCCTGCATTCGTATCCCGCTCCGAAGATCAGGGTTTCTATAATCGGGTTGCCGCAGCTCTCACGAAATGGGATCAAAATGATTGATTTTTTTTTACATACCGTCAAACGTGCAGGTGAATGTATTTCGTGCGCTTTGTGCGTTATTGGTTATCTTGTCTTTTTCATCGCTGCCGTGACAGGTACGGCGTCCGCGGACCTGCCTACGCAAACCAGTATCACCAAGGACGGCATCACCTGGACCTTTGACCATGCTGTGCCGGTCGGTCAGTTCATCAACGGAGATTATTACGTGGTCGGCCCCGTCACCGTTACGGCCATCGATCCTCCACCCACAACATCTTCGCCGTACATGAACGGCTCAGTGCTGAACCTGCCCACATCTGACGGGAAGAGCGGCTTTGATGAGCGACTGAATGACGGCGTCGATGAGTCGTGGTGGTTTAATGCAAGTTGGCGGGTCTATCCTCCCATCGCGCTCACAGCCGGTGATTCTCTCGTCTCTTCAATCAGCCTGACAACGTCCCAGCTCCACACACTCCCTGAAGTCATGCGCTCTAGCGACGTGAACATCAGTCCAATCATGACGGTCTCCATCCTCACGGTCCTGAGCGCGCCAACGTCTACTGACGCCTTCCGCCCGTCCTACTGCGATAGGAATCAAACGATTTATTACGGCAATAATCTGCAAAGAGGGCTCTTACCCTCCCTGGCACCGCCGGACCCAGCCAACACGCCGCCGCTCTCACAGTTCGAGACATGGTTCAGGAGGCCCTGGATCGACACGAACGCGTTCCTCTTCGACGTACCGGCCGAGTATATGCCGAGCTACGGCCAGCACATTGCCTTTGCCGATTCCTATGTCGGCCTTCTGCTCTCGCTCAATTTTCCGCCTGATCAGAAAGTGACCCTGACGAACTATTTTGTGCAATATGGCATTGACCTGTTTGGTTGTGTGCAGGCAGGCTACGGATGGCCTGCCTTCGGCGGTCACCGCAGCGGAAGAAAGATGCCAATCGTGTTCGCCGGCATCCTGCTGAACAATGCCTCCATGGAGAATGTCTCGACCTCGTATCCGGACAAATTCGGCGAGGACATGCAGACAGTCTTCATCAATGAGATTCCTCCGGCGGGAAGCTACCAGCAGGCGTGGCAGGGAGCTACAGTAATATACGGAGGCCACTACGGCGTTCATAACGACGGGACGCCTGTGAGCCCTGGACTCTATGGCCCCTATGAGCAGCTTCAGCCGGCAGACTGGCCTCTCTACGGTTCTCCGCCCAGCGAGGAGCAACTCGGGGAAGCATACCGGCGCTGCTGCACGTCCGTTTCCTGGGTTGGCGAAGCCCTGACAATGCATCTTATGGGCGCGGAAAGCATTTGGAACCATCCGGCCTTCTTTTCTTACGTCGACCGATGGATGTCCGAGGACGACACTCAGGCCGTGGCGGAGATCTCCGCACAAACTAATGGCCAGTTCAACTACAGTGCCGATTGGGAACGGCAGGGCCAGACCCGATACTGGCTCCAGGGTGAGTTTCCCCAAAATACGTTCGTCGACGACATGTGGCACGCCTATCGCGGGTTGCAGACGCAACCCACTGCCACGCAAAGTGGCGGCGGTGGAGGAGGTGGTGGTGGAGGCGGCGGCTGTTTCATCGCCACGGCCGCCTTCGGCTCGTCCCTGGACCCGCACGTGGAGACGCTCAGAAGATTTCGGGATAAATATCTGTTGACAAATTCCTTTGGTACGGTGCTTGTAAATATCTACTACCATTATTCACCCCCGATAGCGCAGTATATCAGGGACCATGAGGCGTTAAGGACATTTGCCAGGATCTCGCTCGTTCCGATTATTTATTCCATCGAGTATCCACTCTTCTCCATTCTTTTATTCGGCACGTTTGTGGGGATAGCAGCGTACAGGAGGGAAAAGAGATTTCGCAGGAAACTGAACGGTCGGCTCATGGTGAAGGGATAATTGTGGAGCGTTCGTTCGCGATCGCAGGTGAACTCAGCCGTTCTCATGCAGGTGACGAAACCTGCCTACGCAACAAGATACGAATGTACAGATTGAAGGATGTAAAATTGCGCCGCTTCTATCTTGATCATTTCCCAGAATGCGTATTCTGGGAACATTAGGGAGGAGAATCGAAATGAAAAGTCTACGCGTGCTGTCGAGTCAGAAGGGAAAAGCGGGGAGTTTGCGATTTTTTCTGCTGCTGCTCCTGATGGTAGTTGCATCGAATCGTTCGAGCCTGGCACAAGCCGATGATTATTCACAGACAATTGAAGTATTCAAGAAATCGGGTACGGTGCAGCCTTTTTTTCAGAATGCCTATGGCTATGCGGTGTTTCCAGCCGTTGGAAAAGGCGGTTTAGGCATCGGGGGGGCTAACGGCAAGGGGCGAGTGTATCAAGGCGGTAAAGTCACCGGGACAGCAACCTTATTGGCGCTGTCTATAGGCTTTCAAGCCGGCGGACAGGCATTCAGTGAAATCATTTTTTTTCAGGATAAACGGGCTTATGATGATTTCACCAGCGGCAGCTTTGAGTTTGATGCCCAAGCATCGGCCGTTGCTATTACTGCCGGCGCGCAGGCAAGTGCCGGCACTCAGGGAGCTACAGCCGGAGCAAGTGCCGGTCCTGATTCGGGCCAACAGGCAGGAACTGGCTACAGAAAGGGCATGGCCGTTTTTGTGCAAGCGAAAGGCGGATTGATGTACGAGGCAGCCATCGGCGGCCAAAAGTTCGATTTCACACCCCGCAAGGAACAATAAATCACCGGCGCAGGAAGGCTTCCGGAGCTGGCTTGCCGGCAGTTATAGTGCTCGTGCAGCTGAACGGGGACATGCACGAACGTACAAATGGAGAGGGACCAGTGCTGCTATCGGACGCTGATGAAGCGATGATAGCGGGATGAACCGAATCGCCAGGGTCAAGCCTTTCTTCTTGAATTGGGAACCTTTAGGGCCAGGTCTTGCGGTTTGACGATGCGGATTACGTGAAGTGACAAACAATCCACCAGCCGCCGGGTCACATGATCCGACGGCTTTTTTATTGTCCGAGAGCCTAGGGGGCCATTCCGACCGCTGTGCTCGCTCCGCGGCTGAGCTCGGTACCGTTCATGCGCATGTTGCAACCGATGATAGTTGCGTCTGATTGAAATTACGGAAGAGCAGGGGGAGACGAGATAGACAAAATTTTTGGCAGGGTGTAGAATCGCAATTGTAGCATGCGGTGCGGACGCCGTCCTCATCATGCATATGCTCTAGACCGAATGCATGTGCAGAATACGTTCTGATTATGAGCATAAGGTTTGCTCGATTGCGTCCAGCACAGGGAGAAAAGCCCGATGAGGCACTACCACAACCGGATCGCAAAGTAGCTAATAACAAAAAGGAGACTAACCATGGAGCATTCGCGCAGAACTTTTCTCAAAATAGCTAGTGCAGCGGGGATTGCAGTTGCTGCTGGAAAATCCCTCTTGCCGGCGGCAGAGCAGCCGGCGCAATCGGCAAGTTACGCATCCAGTCGGGAACTTCCGAATCAGATGACGTTCTGTACTCTCCGCCGCGATGGCCGCTTTGTGCTCGGCATCCGCACCTCAAAAGGAGTCCTTGACGTGGAGAAGGCTGCAAAGCTCCTCAGCAAGAGCGCGCCGACCACAATCGACGAAGTACTGCAGGGCGTGGATCCCCAGGTCCTCCGAACCTTGGTCGACGCAGCGCTCTCGTCCAGCGCGGCAAAGGCGGCGTTCATCGACGAAAACAAGGCTTCCTTCGGGCCCTGCGTGACGAACCCGGAGAAGATCATCTGCCTCGGCTATAACTATAAGAAGCACGTGGCCGAGATGCACATCCCGACACCCACGTCACCGGTCCTGTTCAATAAGTTTAACAATGCGCTCAATTTTCACAACGGCGTCATCAACCTGCCCCAAACGGTGGCGAAAAAGTTCGATTACGAGGTCGAACTGGTGATCGTGATCGGCAGAACGACTCGCAACGTGAGCGAAGCAGACGCGCTATCGCACGTCTTTGGCTACTGCACGGGTAACGATTTCTCCGCCCGTGACCTGCAATTTAAGACAAGCCAGTTGATGCTAGGCAAGACCTGTGACGGATTCGCGCCCATTGGTCCGTGGCTGGTCACCGCGGACCAGGTTCCGGACCCGCAGAACCTCAAGCTCGAGTGCCGCGTGAACGGGGAGGTGCGCCAATCATCGAACACCAGCGATATGATCTTCGATTGCAAGACCACCGTCAGCTATATCTCCCAGCACTGGACGCTCAAGCCGGGGGACATCATCTTTACAGGCACCCCCGAGGGTGTGATCCTGGGCTATCCACCGGAGAAGCAGGTCTGGCTCAAACCGGGCGATCAGGTGATGACGTCGATCGAGAAACTGGGAGAGCATCGCTTCATGCTGGCGTAGCCGAAGGCTCGATGGCGAACCTTGTCAACGCGGGCAGTCGGAAGGGATTAATAAACCTATCTACGGTGGCCACTTGTCGCAAACTCGTGATATCCCGCAACGGTGGTGCGCCGAACAAGCGCTGTACTCGCGGCTGAATTGGGAAGGGCTCTCATAGCCGACTTGGAACGCCGCGGCCGCCGCATCCTGATTTTCTGTGAGCATCAGTCGCCGCGCTTCGTTCAAACGCAACCACTTCTGGCACTGCAGCGGACTCATGGCCGTCACCGCCCGGAAATGATGGTGGAAGGTCGAGATGCTCATATTGACCCGCGTTGCGAGGTCATCGATGCGCAGCGACCGCGTGAAGTTCCCTTTCAACCAATCGATTGCCCGTGCAATCTGTTGACGCTGACTTCCTGCCGACGCTATATGCCGCAGACGCGCTCCCTGATCGCTAACAAGCAAACGGTAAGCAGTTTCTCGCTGGATGGTCGGCGCAAAAATCGGAATATCCTTCGGTTCATCAAGCAGGTCGATCAACCGTTGAAAGGCGGTGATGAGCGGCAGCGTGACCTCGCCGGTCGCCATTCCACGGTTCGATTGATGAGAACGCGGGGGGAAGAAAGCTGTCCGCCGTCAGTTGTGAAATAACCCGTGATCAAGATTCAATGTGAGTCCGAGGTATGGCTTCTCCGGCCTCGCTTTGATAATCCGCACAACCGTGGGCAGATCCACGGACGTGATCAAAAAATGGTGTACGTCCAACACATACGTGTCGTCTCCGAGCAAAACGTGTTTGACTCCTTGTGCGATCAAGCAGATGCTCGGCTCATACATGTAGCTCGTTGGCTGGCCAGGAGTGTCCCGCCGAGAAACTAAAAGGCTGAAATCGCGGTCTTATTAATACCGCTCTTATCGGTTCATCGGGCAATGCCCTTCCCCAACGCTTCGAGCGCGCCTTCCATATTGTTATTCTCTAATTCTGATTCATGGCCTGCTTTCTCATGAATTTCTCCTTGACCATATATTGCCAGACTTCACAGAGCGGTACAGCCCGATTATCGAAGAATTCGTACAATTAGGCAAGAAATGGGCAGGATTGGTCTATTAACCTTTGTTCTTTCAGGGGTAGGATAGAATTGTCAAGTGTGTGGCAAAATGATCTAGCACAGCATATGTAATAGTTTGTACTAACGGGGGGCTTACGAGCGGGTTGTGAACAAAGACGCGCGTTGCCGCTTTGTGATCGATATGGCAACGCTCAGAGAATGATAAAATAATATAAAGAGGAAGGATAATGCACATGGCAAAAAAGGTATTGATAGTGTCTGCAAGCCCAAGAAAAGGCGGAAATTCTGATCTGCTCTGTGATCAGTTCATGCAGGGGGCTATAGAAGCGGAAAATCGGGTGGAAAAGATATTCTTACGGGATAAAAGGATCAATCATTGTATGGCGTGTGGCGCCTGTCAAGGGAATGGAGGTAAGTGTGTTCAGAAGGACGATATGGCTGAAGTTCTGGATAAAATGATGGCTGCCGACGTGATCGTGATGGCAACGCCTGTATATTTTTACAACATGAATGGACAGATGAAAACACTGATCGACAGAACATATTCGAGATATACGAAGATCAGCAATAAGGAAATGTATTTCATTATGACTGCTGCAGACGGCAGGCAGCAGGCAATGGAAAGGACCTTGGAAGGATTCAGAGGATTTACTTCCTGCCTTCACGGCGCAAGGGAAAAGGGGATCATCTACGGGACCGGTGCATGGAATATAGGAGATATTAAGGGAAGCCGGGCGATGACCCAGGCATACGAAATGGGGGAAAAGGTATAGGCTTCGGAGAAGTGAAGGATATCTTATGAACAACACCGGCTCGCCGCGCGTTGTCGGCGAGCAATATTCAATGCAAGGAGATAAACCATGAAAGCAACTGTTCTCTATGGGCCGCGCGACGTGCGTTTCGAGGAGCGCGACTTCCCGAAAATCATCAGGCCGACGGATGCCATCATCAAGATATCGGCCACCTGCGTGTGCGGGTCCGATTTGTGGCCCTACCGCGGTATCAGTCCGATCACTCAACCGACGCCGATGGGGCATGAGTACTGCGGCGTTGTCGAAGAAGTCGGCAGCGCGGTCACCTCAGTCAGGCGCGGCCAGTTCGTGATCGGTTCGTTCTTCGCCTCAGACAACACCTGCCCCACCTGCCAGATCGGTTATCAGTCGTCCTGCCAGCATCGCGAACTTATGGGCGGTGCACAGGCGCCCTTTCTGCGCGTCCCGCACGCGGATGGCACCCTGGTGGCGACTCCGGCGGTTCCCTCGGATAGCCAGATCCCGAGTTTGCTGACGCTCTCCGATGTTATGGGCACCGGCTGGTTTGCTGCGGACGCGGCCGATGTAAAGCCGGGCAAGACGGTCGTGGTCGTTGGTGACGGCGCGGTTGGGCTGCTCGGCGTGCTCTCTGCCAAACAGATGGGTGCCGGGCGGATAATCACGATGAGTCGCCATGAGTCTCGGTCAAAGCTCGCGCGCGAGTTCGGCGCGACTGACATCGTAACCGAGCGCGGCGACGAAGGCGTGGCTCGCATCAAGGAGATGACCAAAGGAATCGGCGCTGACTCGGTACTAGAATGCGTCGGCACGAAGGAGTCGATGATGCAGGCGATTCATGCCACCCGCCCGGGCGGGCACGTGGGATTCGTCGGCGTTCCGCACGGAGTCGAGCTGAATGGTCAGGAGTTGTTCTTCGCCCATGTCCATCTTCATGGCGGCCCTGCGCCGGTGCGCCGCTACCTGCCCGATCTGATCGGCCTTGTGCTGAAGGGGAAGATCAACCCCGGCAAGGTATTCGACCTGACCCTGCCCCTCGACCAGGTGGCCGAGGGCTACCGCACGATGGACGAGCGCCGCGCCATCAAGACAATGCTGCGCCCGTGAAGCGCTTGGCGCTTCCCGAAGAGGCAATGACTGATCGCAACGATACCGCGATACCGCTACAGAAAGGAGAGAACCATGGACATCAAAAGAAGTGGATCACAGCCTTCAACCAAAGGACCGGCCGAATGGTTTACCGGCAGCGTCCGTATTGACCCTCTGTTTCCTGCTAATGATACTGCGCACTTTTCCGGTGCCTATGTCACCTTCGAGCCAGGGGCCAGATCCGCGTGGCACACTCACCCGACAGGGCAGCACCTGATCGTTACCGCTGGCGTTGGCCGGACCCAGGAATGGGGAGGTCCGATAGAGGAAATCAAAACGGGAGACGTGGTCTGGTGCTCGCCAACGGTAAAACATTGGCACGGAGCTTCACCCACCACCGCAATGACGCATATCGCCATCACGGGAACACTCAACGGCAAAAACGTTGAATGGATGGAAAAGGTCACCGACGAGCAGTACAACGGTCGATAAGGTAATAATCATGAATAGACAAATAACAGCATTTCTGGCTGTTATATTTGCCTTCATATTTAGCTTTGCAGCCATTTCGGAGGCACAAGATATGGATAAAAATCAGGTTCTGAGCGCAATACAAAAATGTATTATCCCAATCGCGGCCTTTACCGCCAACGGCGATATGGAGAAGCTGAAAACGGCATTAAATGAAGGCTTGGATGCAGGTTTGACGGTGAATGAAATTAAGGAAATCCTCGTTCAAATGTATGCGTATGCAGGATTTCCGCGCAGTCTAAACGCTATCAACACGTTTATGGCCGTTATGGACGAGCGGCAAGCAAAGGGCATCACGGACAAGATAGGCAAAGAAGCCAGTCCCGTGCCCGCCAACATGAACAAGGATGAATACGGCGCAAAGGTACGGGCAAAGCTTGCCGGGCAGGAAGTAATTCCGCCGCCCAGCGGGTATCAACTGTTCACGCCCGTCATTGACACATTCCTGAAAGAACATCTTTTTGCGGACATCTTCGCCCGCGACAACCTCGACTACCCGAATAGGGAACTCGCGACCATTTCTGCACTTGCCAGCATGACAGGCACAGCCGGCCAGCTCCGGTTCCATCTTGGCGCGGCGATGAACACTGGACTGACAGAAGCTCAGATGAAGGATTTCATTTCCGTACTCAAATCCAAGGTAGGTAAAAAAGAAGCAGATAATGCATATGAAATATTAGGCAAGGTTCTCAGCACCAAGGGAGGACGAAAATGAAACTGCTCGCAACGACCATCATATCACTTTCCACAACCTTCTAACGAGACACTCTGTATTCAGTAAAAACAGGAAATAAAACGGCAAGAAAGCAGCTTGCTAACCACTTGATAATCCTGCATGCTATCTTTACTGAGTACTCTTGATCTTTTATTTGGAGCGGCTCATAACCCGACGGTCAGAGGTTCAAATTCTCTCCCCGCTACCAAACTTATCAAGGGGATGCATAAATTGATGCAACCCCTTTACTTTGGTTTCGGGGCCTTCTTCTAACAATCTTCTAACACCATCCGACAAGCTGCCGCAGTTCTCCACGAATCCAAGAGCATTATCAAGTTTCTGCGCCTGTTCTGTATTTACCCCCTTCATTAAATGGCCATACACTGTCAAGAGTAGTCTTTACGGAGGAATGGCCGATCTGCTATGAGATATAGAAGATGTTCTGGCCTTGCTCGATCCGAAGACTAACATTGGTGTGCCTTAAATCATGGAAACGGACACGCTTGACCTTTCACGTTTTAAGGCTGGAAGGAACTTCCTTTTAACCAGAGAATCAGCACTGAGTATTCTCCCTTCATCAGAATACAAGGTCGTTGTCTTTCCTGCCTTGAGCCAGTTTATCCTTTTTGAGTTCAAGGGCAAGAGGGGGACTGATGTCGATCTTCCGTTTAGCCGCCTTTGATTTTTGAGTTGAAAATTGTTTTGTCGTGCTACAGAGTTCCCGTTTAACGTGAATCTGTCTATGCCTCCAGAAAATGTCACCTCACGGCAAGCCTAAAAGCTCACCGCGCCTCATCCCCGTTAAAACAGCCGTTAAAAAGAATACCCCGGCTCCCTGTATCCCCCCTTTCTGCCTGCGCTATCCGAAGAAGACAACTATTCGTTCGAAAAAACCCGCTTCGTTTGCATGATTAACAACGCAATGTCCCTCTTTCTCATCTCTGCAAAAACTCGCGCCACCCTGTTTCCCGCAAATTCAAGCAGTTGTATTTTGGCACGCGATCTGCAGTATAGGGGGCAAGACTGAACGCAAAGGAGGACAACAAAATGAATACCACCCTTTCAAGGAAAACAGCATACATCGGTGCAGGCGCAGGAACGGTGCTCTTCGCAATCTTCGGTCTTCTCCCCGGCAGCCTCCTGGGCGGCGCCGCGGGAATCAAACTGGCCGGGATGGTCTTCGGGCTTCCGCTGGATCCGGGGATCATATCACGCGCGATCGTGCTCGCGTCCATGCTGGTGGGTGTCATGGTATCCGGCATCGCGATCATAACAGCCACGGCCACGGCGGGCTGGCTCGTCGGCAGGATGCTTGAGGGCGGGCATGCACCGGAAAAGACAGCGATTGCCGGCGGCAAATAACGACAGGCTGAAAAAACAACCATACAAAAATTCAAAGACAAGGAGAACGAACCATGAAGAACGAATCGGTAAAGGCGGGGATGAAGATAGGCGCGACGGTGGGCGGTTT
>DATJAP010000011.1:0-127615 GCA_035516155.1 Nitrospirota bacterium | reverse complement strand
CTGGCCATGTTTTTCTTGACAAAAAGGCGGCAATACAGTATCGTATGCCTCTAAATTTTCGGGGCGGTGTAGCTCAGCTGGTAGAGCAGGGGAATCATAATCCCTGTGTCCGGGGTTCGAGTCCCTGCACCGCCACCATTTTAACCCTTCCCTCATCTCATCGCAAACCTTCGGTATAATAACAATACTATCATCGAGTGCGGCAGTCAAAGAGCGATCCCGCTTTTTATAACCATGCTAATAGCCAAAGTAAAAAAGACAATCAGGAAGTACCGCCTGCTGAATGCAGGAGACCGCGTATTGGTCGCCGTGTCGGGTGGTCCGGACTCGGTCTGCCTCCTGAGTGTCCTGCAGACGCTTGCGAAGGAGCTTGATCTTACGCTGCACCTTGCCCACCTCAACCACCTGTTCCGAGGCAAGGAATCGGCAGACGATGCGCGTTTTGTTGCCGATTTGGCGCAGCAAACCGGCATTCCGGCAACGATCGAACAGTTTGATGTCCCGGCTTTCTGCCGTGAACGGAGGCTGTCGGCCCAGGTAGGCGCTCGCGAAGTCCGGTATGCGTTCCTCGACCGGGTGGCCCGCTCCATCGGAGCGTCTCGGATCGCTACAGGACATACCGCAACGGATCAGGCAGAAACAATACTGATGCGACTCCTGCGCGGTGCCGGGATTTCGGGGCTTTCGGCAATTCCGCCAAAGCGGGGCAACATAATCCGGCCGCTGATTGAGTCCACCCGGGAAGAAATTCTCAGCTACCTGAATGCTGCGGCGCTCCCCTCTGTTTCCGATTCATCGAACACGAAACCCGTTTATATGCGCAACAGGATCAGGATGGAACTCCTTCCACTGCTCAAAGGATTTAACCCCCGCGTCGTCGAAACGCTTGCTCTCGAAGCTGCTCTCCTCCGGGACGAAGATGAAGCCATGCGATTCTATCTGGACGAAAAGGCGTCCGGTGTGTTCATGCGGGAGAATGATACCGTGGTCATTAAGAGGACCGAATTCAGCAACCTGCTTCCTGCGCTGAGGCGCAGAATCCTCAAAAAAGCCGCTGACCTTTGCGGCGCGGATTCATCACGGATCTCCGCAATCCAGATCGAGCAGGCATTAATGTTCATGGCGGAAGCCCAGACGGGCAGGACCATGAACTTTCACCCCCTCCTCACGATTGAACGGGAATATGACCGGTTTCTGATCAGGGCACCAGGAGTAACGGCGGCTTTCTCCCGTACTATCGCCATGCCGGGCCTGACAACGGTGCCGGAACTGGGAATGGAGATTGAAATAATCCCGGAAGAACCTGGAACGCCGGTGTTGGATGTCCAAAATTATCGCTGGCAGGCCGCGTTCGATTATGATAAAATAGGCCTTCTTTTGACGCTCAGAAGTCGTCGTCCGGGCGATGTATTCTGCCCTTCCGGCATGGGGGGCCGGCACAAGAAACTACAGGACTACCTCGTCGATGAGAAAATCCCCCGGCTCCATCGAGACAAGATTCCCCTCATTTGTGCGGGAGACGATATCGTATGGGTACTGGGTTATCGCACGGATGAACGGTTTCTTCCCGGCCCGGAGTCGCGGCGCATCATAATAATTCGCGTGCGTGATCAGGACAGATAGGGAAAGCGTCCTTATTTTCAGTCTTCAATCCAAATCACCCTGGTCCGTACAGCTTTCGTTTTTTATGGAGGAATAGATGGTCGGCATTGATTTTGGAAAACCGCTGTTTACGAGCGAAGAGATCCAGAGAAAGATCCAAGAACTCGGCTCCAGAATATCCTCGGACTACGCTGACAGGGACCTTCTCGTTGTCGGCGTTCTCAAAGGCGCCATCTTTTTCATGTCTGATCTGCTTCGCTCACTACGGATATCCGTCCGGATGGATTTTATTCATTGTACCAGTTCGAAGGGCAGCCACCCCGTTCAAATCATTGCCGACATGAAAGAAGACATCCGGGGAAAGGACGTCCTGCTCGTTGAGGACATCATGGATTCCGGCGTTACGATAAATCACCTGAAAAAAATGCTCCTCGAGCGAGGTCCGTCATCGCTCAAAGTCTGTGTGCTCCTGGACAAGCCCGAGCGAAGAAAAGTTCAGATCGAAGCCGATTACGCGGGTTTTCGCATCCCGAATAAATACGTCGTCGGCTACGGTCTTGACTACAAAGACCGCTATCGGAACCTGCCTTATATCGCCGTGCTTCCCATGGAAGAGCGGCAGCGGTAACGACCTTATAATCTGTTGTCAGAAGCTGAGAAATGTGTTATTATAGTACGATTATCGTTTGAGATCGTGCTCTGCAACAGACTAAAAAAGACTAAAATACAGTCTATTTTTCGCGTTCCAGTCTCCACGTTCCCACGTACTCTGGCAACCTAAATTGGAGGATTTAATTCGTGAATGCATTCTATAAAAATCTGGCGCTGATACTGCTCTTCGTCGTCGTGTCAGTGCTCATTTTCAATCTGTTCAATCCCGTCTCTCAGACGACGGTCCTGATCCCGTTCAGCGACGTCATGGACAAAATCGCCAACAACGAGGTCAATGACGTTACGATCAAAGGCACGGAAATGTTTGGAACTTTGAAGACGGGCAAGTCCTTCAAGACAAATCTGCCCGACTATCCCGACTTGGTCAAGGACCTCAGGGCCAAGGGCGTCAAAATCAACGCGGAACCGGTCAAGGAATCGCCCTGGTACAATTTTCTGGTTGTTTGGGCGCCGCTGATCCTCATGGCGCTTTGGTTCCTTTTCATAATGCGCAACATGCAGATGGGCGGCAACAAGGCGCTCTCTTTCGGTAAAAGCCGCGCAAAGCTCCTGAATGAGAGCACGAAAAAAGTTACCTTTAGCGAGGTTGCCGGCATGGACGAAGCCAAAGTCGAGGTACAGGAAATCATCGATATCCTGAAAGATCCCCAGAAGTTCCAAAAGCTCGGCGGAAAAATCCCCAAGGGTGTTCTGCTGGTCGGCCCTCCGGGTACAGGCAAAACACTCCTCGCGCGGGCCATCGCAGGGGAGGCCGGCGTACCCTTCCTGTCGATCAGCGGCTCGGATTTTGTTGAAATGTTCGTGGGTGTTGGCGCATCGCGCGTTCGCGATCTTTTCGAGCAGGGCAAAAAGAACGCACCGTGCATCATTTTTATAGACGAAATCGACGCCGTGGGCAGACACCGCGGAGCGGGACTCGGCGGAGGACATGACGAACGGGAGCAGACGCTAAACCAGCTTCTGGTCGAGATGGACGGTTTCGAGAGCAACGAAGGCGTGATCCTCGTCGCCGCAACGAACCGCCCCGATGTACTCGACCCGGCACTCCTCCGGCCTGGTAGATTCGACCGCCAGGTCGTGATTCCCCGGCCCGATTTGAACGGCAGGGTCGGCGTGTTGAAGGTGCATACCCAGAAAATCAAACTCGCGCCACACGTGGACATAGAGGCCATCGCACGAGGCACCCCGGGGCTTTCCGGCGCGGAACTGGCAAACCTGGTGAATGAAGCCGCGTTGCTCGCCGGCAGAATGGGCAAAACGCAGGTTGAAAACGACGACTTTGACCGGGCGAAGGATAAAATTTTAATGGGCCTCGAGCGCAAGTCCATGCTTATCAGCGATGAAGAGAAGAAAAATACCGCTTACCACGAGGCCGGCCATACCATGGTTGCGAAGCTCATTCCCGGAACCGACCCCGTGCACAAAGTCTCTATCATTCCGCGCGGTATGGCGTTGGGCGTCACGCTTCAGCTTCCCACTGCGGACCGTTATTCTTATGATCGCGAACACCTTCTGAACAACATCGCAATCCTGCTCGGCGGCAGAGCCGCCGAAGAAATAGCGCTTCAGCACATGACGACCGGCGCGGGAAATGATATCGAACGAGCCACCACCCTGGCCCGGAAAATGGTGACCGAGTGGGGAATGAGCGACAAACTGGGCCCCCTCGCCTATGGAAAAAAGGAAGAGCAGATATTCCTCGGCCGCGAAATCGCGCAGCATCGCGACTATAGCGAACATACGGCTATCGAAATCGACGAGGAAGTGAAACGGATCGTTTCGGAGAATTACGAAAAAGCCAAGAAGCTGATTAGTGACCGCAAGGAAACACTTGACCGGCTGACCAAGGCCCTGCTCGAAAAAGAAACCCTTGACGGCCCAGAAATCGAAGCCATCGTCAACGGCCAGCCAGCGGTGGCATAGGAGCGAAAGATGGGGCCTGTCCTCCGGATTTCCGGCCGTGGAGCGCTTGCCATAACCATCTACGGGCTGACCCCGGATCAGGCAAGGAGAATCCGGGAAGTGATGAAAGCATCGGACGTCGGGGCAGGTATCGGAACTGTCCCGGCGTCTTCTTTAAACGGCATGTTGCCGATGCTTGTTCTCAGCGGAGCTCCCGAGCAATTGAAGCGCCTTCCCCCTCTTTTCGCATCAGATGATAGCATCCCCACCGCTATTCCCCAAAAAATCGAGACTTTGCTTGACAACTACCTGCTCTCAGATTATAAGATTGCTTGTGGGGGAAAAGTCCTCGATCTCGGCAGTCGCACCCATATCATGGGAATCCTGAACGTGACACCCGATTCCTTTTCAGACGGAGGTCGGTTCACTGCATTGGACCGCGCCCGGGCGCACGCCCATGAAATGGCCGCCGCAGGAGCGGACATCATAGATATCGGGGGAGAATCCACGCGCCCCGGAGCGGAGCCTGTTCCGGAAGACGAAGAACTGCGAAGGATCATCCCAGTCATCAAATGCCTCTCGGTCGAGCTGCCTGTTCCCCTCTCAGTCGACACGTACAAAGCGTCTGTGGCCAGGAAGGCCCTTGACGCCGGCGCATCGATGGTAAATGACATAAGCGGGCTTCGTTTCTCTCCTGACATGGCAAAGGTTGTTGCGGACACTGGAGCCGCCCTCGTCATCATGCACATCAAGGGCACACCGCATAATATGCAGCAGAACCCGGAGTACGCCGATGTGGTCGGCGAAGTCGCGGAGTTCCTGAAGGAAAGCATCAAGGCGGCGGAGAAGGCCGGCGTCAAGCGGGAGAAGATCATCATCGATCCCGGCATCGGCTTCGGCAAGAACCTGACGCACAACCTTCAATTGCTCGACCGGCTCGATGAGCTCAAAGGCCTCGGCAGACCCATTATGCTAGGAACGTCGAGGAAAAAATTTATTGGCACGGTCCTCGATATCCCCGTCCCCGACCAGCGCCTGAACGGCACCGCCGCTACGGTTGCCCTCGGAATAATTCGGGGCGCCTCCCTTGTCCGGGTTCATGAGGTAGCGCAGATGGTCCAGGTCGCGCGCATGACGGATGCGATGGTGAAAGCAGACTATTAGGATCAAGCTGCGAATCAACGATATAAAAAATGTGATCAACAACCGTTGTTCCACGCGGAAAACAACGATTCAGGGCAGGCCGGAAATACCGCAAAATCCTCCGGCCCTTTTTCCCTCATGGGTGAGCCCTGGGGTATAAATCAGGAATCATGTTCAACAACTTCACCGAAATACGCGAAGCCCTCGCGCACTACCGCTGGTTCAATGATACAATAGACATCGCGCTCGTCTATTATATCTTTTACCGCCTCCTGCTGCTTATCAAAGGAACCCGCGCCTTCCAGATGCTCATCGGCATCGGGATCATCGCGCTCGTGCTCATCGCTTCCCAGGCCTTTGAATTCTATACAGTCGACTGGCTCATCCACAGCTTCTGGTCCCAGATCGTGCTCGCCGTTGTGGTCCTGTTCCAGCCTGAGATCAGACGCACCCTTGCACGGGTCGGCGAGAGGCCCCTCTTCCGGTCCCTCTCGCCGGTCGAGGGTTCGAAATCCATCGAGGAAACAGTGAAGGCCGCCGTATCCATGGCCAACAAGCGGATTGGCGCGCTCATCGTGCTCGAGCGAGATACGGATCTGACGACGATCGTCGAAATGGGCACTGACCTCGACGCCAAGGTAACCAAGGAGATTCTTGTAAGCATATTCCTTCCCTACTCGCCGATCCACGACGGCGCCGCTATTATTCGAGGAGGTAGGATCGTCGCTGCGGGCTGTTTCCTGCCGCTCACGCTCTCCTCGAACATCTCGAAAGCGCTCGGGACTCGCCACCGGGCCGCCGTGGGACTTACCGAGGAGGCCGATGCGGTGGTCGTCGTCGTTTCCGAGGAGACCGGCGAGATATCGGTCGTCATGGACGGGATCATCGATCATATCGCCGACGCGCCGGCGCTCCGGAAAACGCTGTCCGATCTATTCATACAGAAAAAAAACGGGAAACTACAATATGGACTTCCGGAAAATTATACTCGATAACTGGGGCATCAAACTGCTGTCGATCGCCCTGTCGCTCACGCTTTGGTTCTTCGTCACTTCAAAAGGAAAGACCGAGTTGACGCTCACCGTCCCGGTCGAACTACGAAATATCCCCCAGGATATGGCAGTTGTCGGCGATGTGACCAGTTCCCTGGAGGTGCGCGTACAAGGCCAAGAACGGGTGCTCCGCGACATCACCATCGGGAAAAAAGTGGTCTGCATCGCCGATCTTTCCATGACAAAGGTCGGAGAGAACACCGTACGGATCTCTCCCGACGATATCAAACGGCCGGCCGACGTGGCCGTTACCTACATGTCCTTATCGGAAATCAGGGTTAAACTCGAGCCCGTGATGTTAAAAACGTTCCGTCTTAAACCGATCCTTCATGGAAGTCCAGCAGCCGGTTTCCATGTGGCGAAAATCTCGGTCTCGCCTTCGCGGATCACCCTGGAAGCTCCCACCGGCGTCATGCAGACTCTGGATCGCCTGCAGACCATGCCGATCGATATTCAGGGAGCCCATGAGAACCTGACCGTGGAGCCGAAAGTCGATTATCAGGGCAAGCAGGTGAAAATTCTCGAGAAGAACATTACTGTGCATATCACGCTGGAAAGGACTCGCCAATGAAAAAACTGTTCGGAACCGACGGAGTCCGCGGTGTTGCAAACCAAGACCCCATGACCTCTGAAATGGCACTCCGTATCGGCAGGGCAGCGGCGCACATTTTTCGAAATTCCCCTCGAAGACACCGCATCGTCATCGGGAAGGATACACGCCTCTCAGGGTACATGATCGAGAGCGCGCTCACGGCTGGACTTTGCTCCATGGGCATGGATGTACTGCTCGTAGGCCCGGTCCCGACGCCGGGCATCGCCTTTCTTACCAGGAGCCTCAGGGCCGACGCGGGTGTCGTTGTCTCAGCCTCGCATAACCCCTTTGAAGACAACGGCATCAAGTTCTTCGGAAGGGACGGCTTCAAACTCCCCGATGAGGTCGAGAAAAAGATCGAAGACCTGATCTTCACCGGCGCTATTGACGGCATTCGGCCGACGGCGTCCGAAATCGGAAAGGCTTTCAGAATCGATGACGCGATCGGTCGATACAACGAGTTCGTGAAGTCGTCTATACCGCGCGGCATGGACCTGTCTGGCATCCGGGTGGTCGTCGACTCCGCCAACGGCGCAGCATACAAGATCGGGCCTCGCGTCCTGACCGAGCTCGGAGCGGATGTCGTTTCGCTGCATGATCAACCGTCGGGCATGAACATCAACCAGGGCTGTGGCTCACTCTATCCTGACGTGATTTCGCATGCGACAGTCGCAAACAATGCCCGGATCGGCATTGCCTTCGACGGCGACGCGGATCGAGTTATTCTCTGCGATGAAAAAGGGACGATCGTCGACGGCGACGTAGTTATGGCCATCTGCGCCCTCCACATGATGCGGGAAGGAAGGCTAAAACAGAACACGCTCGTTGCGACGGTCATGAGCAACATGGGATTGGAACTCGCAATGCAGAAGGAGGGCGGAAGACTCATTCGTGTGGCAGTGGGAGACCGTTATGTAATGGAAAAAATGATTGAAGGCGGTTACAATCTCGGGGGTGAGCAATCGGGGCATATCATTTTCCTGGACCACAATACCACTGGCGACGGGCTCATCTCGTCGCTTCAAATCCTTTCCATCATGAAGCAGACCGGCAAGAACCTGTCGACGCTCGCAGGTTGCATGAAGACCTACCCTCAAGTTCTCGTAAACGTAAGAGTCAAAGAACGGCGAGATCTATCCTCGATCCCGGAAATCGCCCAGCGCTTCGCCGAAATCGAGAAGCAGATCAACGGGACGGGCCGTATCCTCCTTCGTTATTCCGGAACCGAGCCCAAAGTGCGTGTCATGATCGAGGGTGAGGACCAGGAAAAGATCAAGATGCTTGCTGAGGGTCTTGCCGGAATCATCAAAGAAAGGCTCGGATAAACAACCGCGCGATTTAACCATGCCCTTCAACCCATGACCCTGCCGTTTCCCTACCGGAATCTCCCTGCGCCCCCCCCTAATCGTTTTGAGGGGAGGCACGATTTTCGCCGTGACCTTTATTGGTGGTACGGCGCATTCTTTCCTGAAAAAAGCACGACACGATAAAAGCTTTCCTGAGGTGGCCAGAGCGACTGAGCGCTCATAAAATCTCGCATCAGGGAAGCAACAGTTCGAATTTGCGAGACTTGTGTCGCAACGCTGCGCTTGGAAATCCGCCTATGATCGTTGGCGGGGACAGCCCCTGACATCATCCGTCTACTAAGAGGATGGCTCGTTACGCGCAGACCGGCGGTGCGGATTTTCGGTGTCGGTGCTCATCAAGGCGACACAGGATCGCGCAGAGGTCCGGGGCTCGCGTAAAATGGTCCTGCGCTCAGCAACACTGATCATGAACAATGGTTCGAAATGGAATATATGAACTGGAAATGGTTCGGGATTAGGATATAGGGGATTTGATGGGATAGACCTTCAGGAAGTTCAGAAACTCCTTCGCTGTATGGGTGCAGTAATTCCGCTTCGGAGAAATAATGCTGAAGTTGCGGTGGAATTTGACATCCTTAAACGTCGTAACTTTAAGTATCCCGTGTTTGATGGCCTGGCGAGCCGCCCAGGCTGATACGATGGAAATCCCCATCCCCTCCTCCACCGCGCTCTTTATGGATTCGGTGCTGCCGAGCACGAGCGTAATGCGGAGATGGTCTAGCTTAATACCGTGGTCCTCAAGATGCTTCAGAATGATCTGGCGGGTTCCGGATCCTTCTTCCCGCATGATAAGCGGCTCCTTGATCAGGTCCATACCCGGGATATTTCGCCGCTCGGCCCACGGATGCGCCGGCGACATGATCACCACTAGTTCATCGGAAAGGAGCGTATCGACGCTGAACCGCTGCTTGCTCACGTCACCTTCAACAAGGGCGATA
Organism: Nitrospirota bacterium; assembly: GCA_035516155.1. Lineage (GTDB taxonomy): Bacteria > Nitrospirota > UBA9217 > UBA9217 > UBA9217 > JAJYKN01. The sequence goes on along the minus strand of DATJAP010000011.1, from coordinate 118,347 downwards.
TCAATCTCGCCGGCATTCAGCTTCTCCGTGATGGTTTTCGTGTTGCCGACGACAAGGGATATATTGACCTGGGGTACTTTTTTCTTGAAGGCCGAGATGATCTGGGGAAGAAGATAGTTTCCAATCGTGGAACTGGCGCCGATGGAGAGCGACCCCTTGACCGCACCGGTGATTTCACTGATATTCTTCTGCGCCTCGGCATAAAGAGCGAGGATCTCCTTGGCACGCCTATAGAGGATCTCACCGGCCGGCGTCAGGTTGATTGTATTTCCCGACCGGTCGAAAAGCCGCGTCTCGTAAAGCTCCTCCATGGCCTGCACCTGGAGACTCACGGCCGGTTGAGTCAGATGGATGAGCTCTGAGGCTTTGGAGAAACTCTTCGTCTCAGCGACTGCGCAGAAAACTCTTAGTTTATGATCTTCCATATCTTAACTCAGGACAAGTTCGATGAAGAGGGGTTGAAAAGCTCTGCATGCATGGATGGTGCAGCTATTCCGAACCATATTATTTATAATTTATAAATCAATCACTTGCCATTGTCAAGAGGTTTATATGTTCTGTTATCGAAAGAGAATGCATTCCGTTATGTTTCGAACAAAATTTTCTTGACATTTTCCGTAATACGGTTACAATGCACGGGCTTTGCGATATTCCCCGGAGGTGATGTTCCCATGGCAGAAATCAGTAAAACCGCAAAAGCAGCCACCAAGAAGACTGTTGTCAATCTCAACGTCCCCCAGTGCTGCGGCAAGCCGATGCAGGCGGCAAAAATGATGACTACGACCGGCAGAGTCCGAGGCATGATGTGGCTATGCGACAAATGCTGGAAAGAAAAAGCGATCTAAGCTTTTAACCATCAATCAATCCCCTAGAAATAAGGCGGTGAGGTGTTCACCGCCTTATTTCTGTTTTCCGCCCCCTCCCCAGTTCTCATAAAAAAATCTCCAAATGCCTCTAGGAGGAGATCCGGCTTGCAAATAATTACTTCTTATGATATTTTAAGGGCGCTTAAAAAATAAGCATATCTCGCATCCCCATGTGCCATTTTCCCATTATCTATCCCCTGAAGGAGCGTTGCTTATATTCCTATGGCCCTCTTCCCGAAATCAATAGACTTTTTTGAACAATTCGACCGAGCTCTCGAAAATCTGTCCCGGGCGACCAATGTGCTCGTCGACACCTTCAACAATTTTGAGAACTTTGAAAAGAAAGCGAAGGCAATCTATGAGTTCGAGCAGGAAGGGGACATGCTCACCCATGACATCATGAAAGATCTGAATAAGACCTTCCTGACGCCAATCGACCGCGAGGACATCCATGCCCTGGCATCTCGCATCGATGACGTTCTCGATCTCATCTGGGCCGCCGTGGACAGAATGGTGGTTTACCGCATCGAAAAACCGACTCCTGAGGTCATTTCAATCGCCGAAGACCTCCAGATGACCGCTGACGTCCTGAAAAAGGCGCTCCGTGAGCTCCGCGCGAAGCAGTATTCCCACGTGCAAGAACATTGCATCGAGGTCAACCGGCTTGAAAACCGCATCGACCGTAAATATCGCGATGCCCTCGGCAAGCTTGTCAACGATCAGCAAGATGCGGTCCACATCATCAAATGGAAGGATATCTACCAGCTCCTCGAAGACGCCTCGGACCGGGCAGAGGACATCGCCAACATCCTTGAAGGCATCGTCCTGAAACATGCATGAAATCCTGATTTTCATCGTTATCCTCTCCGTGGCCTTCGATGTCGCGAACGGATGGCACGACTCGGCAAACGCAATCGCCACCGTCGTATCGACCAAGGTCCTTTCCCCCATGGTCGCGGTAGCACTCGCGGCAACGATGAACATTCTCGGGGCCTTCCTGACGACAGCCGTGGCAAAGACTGTGGGCACGGGAATTGCCGCCCCCCATGCCGTCACCGACCTGGTCATCATCTCTGCTCTCCTCTCAGCCATCATCTGGAACCTCATCACGATTCTCATGGGCCTTCCTGTCAGCTCCTCGCATGCGCTCTTCGGCGGAATTGCGGGGGCAGCCATGGCCCACGGCGGCACGGGAATTCTGAACATCAGCGGTATCGTCAAGATCCTCACCTCTCTGTTCGTATCCCCGGTCTTGGGCATCGTCTTCGGTTATCTGTTCATGAAGCTGATCCTCCACCTGTTCGGCCACCTCTCCCCAGGCGCCGTCAGCAAATACTTCGGCAGGCTCCAGATCCTCTCATCGTCGCTCATGGCTTTTGGTCACGGCTCCAATGACGCGCAGAAGGCTATGGGAATCATTACCATGGCCCTGGTGAGCGGTGGCGTCCTCCAGTCGGTCGAGGTGCCGAAATGGGTCATTCTTATCTGTGCGCTGGCAATGGGGTGCGGCACCCTTTTCGGCGGCTGGAAAATCATAAAAACCCTTGGTGTCAAGATGTTGAAACTTGAACCCATCCACGGCTTTGCAGCAGAGACTTCGTCCACCGCCATTATCGTGGCGGCGAGCCACTTTGGACTGCCCGTGAGCACGACCCATGTCGTTTCAACAGCTATTCTGGGTGTCGGGGCCACGAAACGCCTATCCGCTGTACGCTGGGGCATTGCCGGAAAAATCGTGATGGCCTGGGTCCTGACGCTTCCCGCATGCATCGGCATGGCTTGGGGCATCCAGAAATTTCTGGCCATATACTACGTTGGATAATACGCCTTTGTTCGTCCCCGCCATGCGATGAACCCCGATTGTTCCAGCCTTGCTTTTCTCTTTCCGCTATTTTATCAGCTTTCCCACTACACACAGCAACGGCCCCCATCCGAGAATGGGTTGACATCATCGAACTGGAGCAGAAGGCTGTCATTTGTTGTGAATTGTCTCAACTATGAAGCTTCTCAACGATAAACAATACCGCAGCACTCTGCGGAAGATGCGTGTTAATATAGAAAAAGTATAAGATATTGCAACTAAAGTATTAAAAATTAATTATACTCAATTTATTGAGACAACGTAAATGCAGAGAAGGTGATAAACTTAAAATACGGTTATGGAAGGATGGCGGCGACCATGATGCACATCGTTAGAAGGCCGTTGGAAATAATCGTACTCGCGAGCCTGCTTGCCGCATGCGGAAACCATGGAACGACAACATCGACACCATCCACGTTAACCGCCATCGCCGTGAAGCCAGCCAACAGTGCCATCGCGGTAACGGCGGACGAGAATGCCATTGCCCCCGGAACAAGCGCTGCATTCAGAGCCGTCGGCACGTATTCCAACAACGTGCAGCGGGACATCACCACATCGGTTACCTGGACCTCGTCGGATGTGACAATTGCGACTATCAGCAACGCGCCGGGTTCGCAGGGTCTCGCCACATCTCTCATGACTTTCGGGTCCACAACCATCATGGCGACCCAAGGAAGCATTTTCGGAATTACCACGTTGATCACATCCACCGTTGATTCAATTGCTGTTTCTCCGGCATCTGCCAGCATCGCTCCGAAAACCGCGCAACAGTTTATCGCTCTAGGGACCCTGGAAAGCGGCAATTCGCAGGATTTGACCACGTCGGCGACCTGGATTTCATCGGATTCGTCTGTCGCGACCATCGGCCTTAATTCAGGGCTTGCCACCGCCGGGACGACGTCCGGTTCGTCCATGATCAGTGCAACTTATAGCAGTGTCACCGGCACAGCTGCGCTCATTTCCTCCCCCGTGACGTCTATCGCGGTAAGCCCGGTGAGCGCGAGCATAGCCAACGGCACGACGCAGCAGTTTACTGCTTTGGGGACCCTTACAGATGCGGCAATTCAGAGTCTGACCACCTGGGCAAGTTGGACGTCATCGGACACGGGGGTTGCCACGATTAGTAGCACCGACGGCACCAAAGGACTGGTCACGTCCGTCAGCACGGGGACGACATTCATTACCGCGACCTTTGATTCCGTTAGTTCACCGTCATCAACACTGTCTGTTACTCCGGCTGTTTTGTCTTCCATTACCATAACGCCGCCAAGCTCAAATATCCCTCTGGGCAAAACACAGCAGTTTGCTGCGTCGGGGACTTTTTCGGGCGGATTGAAACAGGACATATCCTCTTCAGTAACGTGGAATTCGTCTAAGACAGGCGTGGCAACCATCAACAATACTGGCCTGGCAACTTCCCTCGCGATAGGAACAACCGACATATCGGCCACCCTCTCCGGGAAAACCTCAAACATGGCAACGTTCACAGTAACTTCTGCCGCGTTGGAATCCATTTTAGTGACTCCCGTTGCACCGACCATTGTTATTTCCAGTTTAAACCCGACACAGCAGTTTACGGCCACGGGAGTTTATACTGATAATAGCCTGAAGGATTTAACGAAATCGGTCAACTGGAATTCTTCGGATACAAGCGTTGCGAAAATCAGCAATACAGCGGGTTCGCAGGGATTGGCTACGCCAGTAACCAACGGTACGACCACCATTACTGCCACTTTTGACGGGGTGCCCGCTAATCCGGCTTTGTTGACGGTACAATTTTAGTGAAGAGAGGGTGTTCGGGGGGATCACAATAATTCATCGAGTGGCCCTGAAAGCAGCAAATGTGGATGCAAGGCTTCCCGAGCGAGAACCTCTGTTTCCTTCTCGGGGATACGCTTCCGGTGCCGTCCCTGCGTGAGGCACTGATATTTAATTATGAGGAGAGTGCGTTCTCCGGGGAAATGGCTTTGCCACGTTTGGTAGAGCGGATTTCTGAGAGCGAATGAATCATTAAAACCGGTTCACCATCATCGATACTTTTCTCAGATCTATTCCGCGGAATTGTCCGGCTTTCAGCAAGGTGAGGAAATTTTCTTCGGTCACGCGGTCGTCAAATTCGGTCAAACAGGAACCGACGTCTTTCGGTTCATGGGCATCGGATCCACCGGTGTAGGGTATATTCAGCATCTGCGCCGCATCCACGGCCCGCATATTAAACGGGTGCATGTTGCATCCGTTATATCCCTCCAGAGCTCGAATCCCTTTGACAGTCTTCACCAGGTCGCCCAGACTGTTGACCGAGCGATAGGGATGTGACGGGATAGCGACCCCTCCCGCTCGGTTAACAGCCTGGATTACTTCTTCGGCAGGAGCATATTTGAGCGAAAGGGTGTCCGTATCTAAGCCGAAGACCAGACAATGCCCCTCTGCCGTCGAAAACTCCACCCCGCGCAAAATCACGATCCGGTCTCCGTACTTCTCCTTCAAACGCTCAACCGGTTCAGACGCCTTGTAATAATAATGCTCAGTAAAAGCGATTCCCTGCAGGCCGCGTTGTATGGCCCGAATAACCATTTCCTCGGGTTCAGCGTCATTGTCGCCGCTGTATTTTGTATGAACGTGAAGATCGATCTTAAAGTTCATGCCTATCGTTTCCACCAGACAAAGTGCGAACCCTGTTGTTTCCCGGACCCGTCCCTTTTTTTCCGCTCATGACTGGAACAACCCCCTTCGCAGCCGCAGGCAAACGAGCCGACTCTGGCCTTTGCGAAAGCCTCTTTCCCCTCTCGATAACAAAGCCCGCCGATAACGAACGCTCCAATTGAATCCAAGCCGCCGATGCCGGTAAGTTTGTAGCCTGCGCTGGCGATGAGCAGAACGATCGAGAGTTGAAGGCATGCCCGCGAGCAGGCGGCGTCGGCAAGAATTGCTGAAGAATTAAGCGCCCTTCCGATTTTCCCTTTTAGCTGGAGGAGCAGCCCCATGGACAGGATGGAGATGATCGAGATGATAATTCCCCAAAATGTGTCTTCCGGCTTGTGTCCCCCATATATGTCAACGAGGGACGTGAGGATTAATCCCGCCATAAGAATGAAAAATGCCGTGCCGGTTATTCGAAGTGCACGCTGCTCAAATCGGTCGGGTTTTTCAGCACCTTCCTGCTTGATCCTTCGGACCATGTGCCAGATCCCGATTCCTGAAACCACCTCGACAAATGAGTCGAGACCAAAACCGAAAAGCGACATGCTGCCATCTTGGAGTCCAAACATTACCGAAACCAGACCTTCGGCAATATTATAATAAATGGTAATCATCGCCAGAGCAGACGCCCAAGCGTAGAGTTTGCGTTTTTCAGATATCAATTCTACCGTAATTGCCTCATAGAGCTGAAACTCCCGTCAGTATGACGTTGACTTTATACCATGTTTAAGTACAGTTAATCAACATCAAAAGGCAGAGCCGACTTGCTCGTCGTTCTCGAAGCAAGGCTGGCGTGGACCTGATTTTAGCGCTGTAGCATGAAGGACAGGTAATCGGTGCTCATTATCTAAAAGCTCTGGAAGAAGGAAAGTTCGACAGCATGCTGAAGGCCTTCTAGAGAGGTTATTGGAAAATCCTCGCGAAGAGGCTCGGTTGAAAAGCGAAACCGATTCTGGAATTGTTTAAACAGAAAGGGCATTTCGCAACACTCCCCCCCTGACCGGAACCAAGACAGCATAACATCATCTTTTATAATCGGCGTAGTCATATTTCAGCAGTTTGCCGCTTTGGGTAGATTGCATGAGAAACTTCACTTTTCCCCCTGCATTTTCCCGCTTATCGATTAAGAACCTTCACCAGCATCGGAGTCACCAACGGACCAGCTTACGCCTTCCGGCCGGAGAGGCCGACCTTGCCTGATTTTCGTTCGATCTCACGGTTTCTCAGCACAGCCCTTTTTATTTTGCCGCTCACTGTCTTGGGCAATTCTTCCATGAATTCGATCTCTCGCGGATACTTGTATGGAGCAGTTCTCGTTTTGACGAAGTCCTGGATCTCCTGCGCCAGCACTGCGGAAGCCTTTTGCCCCGGCACAAGCACGATAAAAGCCTTGATAATCTCCCCTCGGATGGGATCAGGGCTGGCGACAACAGCGTTTTCGGCCACTGCCGGGTGCTCCTGGATCACACTTTCGACCTCAAAAGGGCCGATGCGATAGCCCGAGGCTTTGATGATGTCGTCGCCTCTTCCGACAAAGGTAAAGTAACCATCATCATCCTGGAACGCCTTGTCACCCGTGTTGTACCAGCCCTGCTGAAACACCTTCCCGTTCTCCTCGGGATCTTCCAGATAGCTTTCGAAAATGCCGACCGGCCTTGGATTATTCACCTCAATACAAATGTAACCCACCTCACCCGGACGGACCGGCTTGAAGTCCTCGTCCAGTATATTGACGTTCAGGTCCGGTACCGGTTTGCCCATGGAGCCAGCCTTGACCGGCATGAAGGGGAAGTTCGCCACGACGACCGTTGTCTCGGTCTGGCCGTATCCTTCGTGGATGGTCTTTCCCGTGGCATCTTTCCAGACCTTAATTACTTCGGGATTCAACGGTTCACCCGCTGAAGTAAAGTGCCTGAGCGCGGAGTAGTCGTACTTCGCGAGGTCTTCCAGGATCATCATCCGGTAAACTGTCGGCGGAGCGCAGAATACTGTAACGCCTTTTGTGGTCAGAAGATCAAGCGTCAGATTTGCACCAAACCGTCCTTCGGCATTGTGGATGAAAAGCGCAGCGCCGATCGTCCATTGCCCGTAGAGTCCCCAGGCGGACTTCGCCCAGCCCGTGTCCGAAAGCACCCAGATGAGATCCCGGTCTGTCAAACTATGCCAGAGACCGGCAGTCCGTAAATGGCCCAGGGGATAGGAACAAAGATGGTGCACCATCTTGGGATATTTGGTCGTACCCGACGTGAAATAGATGAGAAATGAATCGCTGGCAAGGGTTTCCTCCACGTCCGCCCTGTCGAGCTTTGTTCCCGCCTTGGACATCGCCCTTTCAAAGTTTTGCCATCCTGGTGCCTCGCCGTCCATGAGCAGCCGGTAGCGGAGAAAAACACTATCACTTTTCCGGAGCGCTTCATCAACCTTTGCATGGTTCGCCCGATTGGTGATGACGACGTTCGCCTTCCCCTTCATGATCCGGTATTCAATGTCCGACGACAGAAGAATAACCGGAGCCGGCATGATAACGGCGCCGATCTTATGACAGGCAATGAGGATGGAGAACCATTCCGGCACACGACCGAGCATGATAAATACGCGGTCCCCCTTTTTGACTCCAAGATCGTGAAGCGCGTTCGCAGCCTGGTTCGACAGGCGTGAAAGATCGCGAAAGGTATATTCCCTAACTGTCGTACCCGGCGGATCAACCCATACAAGGGCGCGTTTTTTTTCATCTGCGGCATGTCGGTCAATCACGTCAAAGCCGAAGTTGAACTTCTCCGGTACGGTAATTTTGAAACCCTTGTGATCCTGACCGGCATGATAGGTATTGGCAAAAGACATACTTCCTCCTTAAATGAAGAAGACGCTGAGCACTGAATATGATACTATCGTTAATCGATCGACTGATTCGTTTCCTGCAGCCTCTCCGCCATTTCGCGCAGCAGTTCAAGGACGAACTCCGGGTACTCGTTCATCAGGCTATTGATGTTATTCCTCGAGATGATGACCAGCTCCACATCCTCAAGCGCCACGGCCATGGCTACCCGCGGGGAGGAAAGAAAAAACGACATCCCGCCAAAACACATCCCGCTCGTGATTACGGCGATTTCCTTCTCCCCCCTGCGGATCGCGACGCTGCCGGTGAGAACAGAGAACATTTCATTTCCCGGATCTCCTTCGTTGAAAATAACACTCCCCTTCTTATGTTTCGCCACGTATCTTTCGACAACCTCTAGGGGAACATTCCTTCTGCCTTCCATAAGGTGCTTGATGAAAACAGTTTCGTCCCGCCCCAAACTTGCCGCGATCTCCGCGCCGAGGAGGAACAGGACCAGAGAGGCATATATCCAGATAATCACAACGAAAAGCGATTTGAAAGACCCGAAGGCAAAACCGTAGCCGGGATTATACATGAGGAACAGACCAAAAACAGGCCGCATCGCAAACCAGAGCAGCGAGGTAACAAGGGCTCCAATCACGAGGTGTTCCGGACGCGCGCGTTTCGAGAAGACAAGGTAAAGTAAAAAAACCACCGCCGTCACGAACAGGAACGACATTACCTGCCCAAACGGTCCCAACGACAGGGACAGATGGTTCCTTTTCTCCAGAAGCGTGAAGAGAACGTCCGCGATCGCGATCGCGGACAGCCCAGTGAGAAAAACAATGCTGAGCGCCACATCAAACAGCTTTTCCAAGAGAAATGTCCGGGTCGGTTTCCTCCGGAAAACGGTCCCGAGCGAGATCCTCAGGTCTGCAACAAGAGGCGTGACGCTCCAGAGTAGAACAAGCGCGTTTAAGAGACCGATCGTGCCCCGATGGGAGGAAATAAACTGTACCTCGTGCAGAATATCCTGGCTGTAGGCAGGAATAAACTGCTCCATCAGCGCCTGGGTCCTGGCAAGTGCGCGGGCGGATGATCCGATCACTCCCCCCAGAACGAAGGTGAGCAGGAAGAGCGACGGGATCAGCGCAAGGGTCGCTGAAAACGCCAGCGACGAAGCCGCGGAAAGATCATTGTTTCTGCGGAACGAGGTGAACGTTTCAACAACGACAAATCGCAACTTTTTTACTAGATCAGCGGCAACATTCATCATGGGCCCTCAAGAATTGGCAAAAAATCGGCTGAACACCGGAGCATTGTGTAACCAGGCTGGAATCGCAAAAGATGAAGGCATTATAATTGGTCACCAGGAGAATATCAAGACTCGCGCCGGTCGTGCCGGATCGCGGATCGGGGTAAAATCCCGATAAGCCAACGCCACTCTTTCTGCGCATGCCTGCGGTTTTGTCCACGACGTGGAAGGGTCTTTCATGATCTGTCTTTTGATAAAATTCCTGATCGACTCCCCGGTCTGTTGTGGAAATTACAAAAAACTTCATCTGTAGGCACGGTTCCTGCTCCTGTCCGCAGCTCGCGGGCATGCTTTGCGGCACTACGTCCCGGCGCCTTATCGAAATCGAGTGAAGCAGGTTGGTGACGGGGGAAAATCGCGTTGACCGAATGGAGTCAGCGTTTGGACAAAGACCCGTTTACAGACAGTTCGGAATTGTATGCCGTACTCAGGGCGGGGCCGGAGGAAGGCCGGCAGCCGGAATTCATGCTGGAGTCCCGAGGTCTCCTGTAAGCTGCTCCTTGATGAACGAGCGGATCAAGGCACGATCCCCATCGGATAGTTCGACAAATTTCATTCCCATACCGGGTTCCTGAAAGCGCCCATCTCCCTTGCTAAAGCTGTACAGCACGACGGCCCTGGCGTTGATCTGCTGGCCATGGATAAAAATGCGAAGGCGCGTCAGCGCATCTCTTGGATGCGGATAAAGAGTTTTGATATAAACGCCGCCTTCGGAAATTGCAGTCGCGTATTCGGTCCGCACCGCGTCCCCTATCTCGCTGCTGTCTCCAACGATGACTTTCAGCGATGCGCTGATGCGGATGTTAGCCCGGGGAGTGGACTCGGTAACCGATTGCAGCGAGCGGTAGGGCACATCTGGCTCCACTGGTTTGTTCAGAAAACCCGCGCTTCCCAGGAGGGCGCAGGCGTTTTTCATCCCAGGATCCTTGTCCATTGTCAGAATGACGACGGGAATTGCCTTTAACCGTGCGGAGTCCTTGATCGTCTTTAGGAGCTGCATACCGCTCATCTGCGGGAGGGATACCTCGGTAAGAACAAGCGACGGTGTTTCGGTTTCCATAATCCGAAGGGCCTCCTCGGCGCTCCGTGCGGTCATAACTTTGTATTCAAGGCGCCTCAGCAGCATGGCCAGATAAAAAATGATGGAAGCGCTGCTATCAACAAGCAAAATCGTGCGTATTTGCCGATCAGACATGTCATTCCTTCCCACGTCAGGATTCGACTCCCCGGAAAAAACGGAATCAATCCAAGGATAACATCTCCACTGGCTTTGTCAAGCGATTCCCTTTGAATGACATGGTAAATAAGTGTTCTCTGTCCTCACATTCATCATTCCCGGTTTAACTCTTCGAAAAATTCCAGGAGTCTTCCGCGAGTAGCGGGATCAGCCTGGGCCAGCACATGGCCGGGCATATTCAATTCCCATTCCTGTTTGGGCGGGCGTGCCGCATTGTAAAGGATTCTGCCATGATGACCCGGCACAATAGGATCGTGGTCTCCATGGATAATGACAAGGGGGATGGGAGCCACTTTCGCGATGTACTTCACCGGACTGTAGTTGTCGTTCACGAGAAAGGAAAGGGGATATTGGAAAGGCCACCCGATAATGGATCGGGCGATTTTTTCGCGGGCGATCATCCGGTAGCTCGAGAAGGGGCTGTCGAGCACAAGCGCCTTGACACGGTTCTTATATGGCGAGTTGACAACAGTATAAACCGCGACTGCTCCTCCGAGGCTCTTGCCGAATACAATAATGTCGTCCTGTTTTGCCCGGGGAAGCGTGAACAAAAGCGTCTCCAGGGCCGCCTCTGCGTCGAGGTGAATCCCCTTCACATCGGGTGTTCCCTCCGAGCTGCCGTAGCCGCGGTAATCGAAGATAAAGAGATTGTAGCCGGCATCGACGAGCCAGAGGTCGAGTGTCACATGAGTACTCATGTTCTCAACATTGCCGTGGCAGACCAGAATCGTGCCCTTTTCCTCCTTTGCCCTGAAATACCACCCGTGCAAGACAAGTCCGTCAGAAGCCTTGAAATAAACATCCCTGGGTTCGTGTTTCTGTACTTCGTGATTGATAATCATTTCCCTTCCGGGATCGAAAAAAAGATACGTGCAACCGGGAATAAATAGGATTATAAGAACAAGCAGCAGTGCGATTCGGGCAGGAGAACATCGGACACCCATGAACGGAGTGTCGTGCGATAATTTCTTTTTTTTGAAACCCGGATTTGCCATGCTCATCCCTCTGCTATGGTTCCCGCGAATCGAGCCATATGGTCACCGGCCCGTCATTCACGAGGGATACAGCCATCATTGCCGCAAACACACCAGCCTGGACAGGGACGCAGATATCCTTCAAGCGTTGGATAAACTCCTCGTACAAGTCCTTCGCTCGGTCCGGCGCCTCGGCGTTGTCGAAAGACGGACGGTTTCCCTTTCGCGTCGCTGCCGCGAGCGTGAACTGCGAGACCACAAGCGCGGCGCCGTGAATGTCCATAACCGAGAGGTTCATTTTGCCCTGATCATCCTCAAAGATCCGTAGCTGCGAAACCTTTTTTACGAGATAGTCGAGGTCCTTGTCACTATCGCCCTTCACAGCGCACAAAAACACGACGAGTCCCCTGCCTATTTTGCCGATGACCTGCCCATCGACCTCGACACTCGCTGACGCAACCCGCTGAAGTAGCGCTTTCATGGTTCAATTCTTAGCATGTTCTCATCGAGGCTGTCAATGCCTTTCCGCACAATCTCCTTGCAATCCGCCACGCAAGGGCTTAAAATTCATCGTCCTGATGAGTAGGAATTTCAGTGCCATGATATTGGATACTCAGCAAACAACAATCGACCTCAAGTCGCTCACACCCCGCGAAATCGACCGGTTCTGCTCTGATACGTTAGGACGGAAACCTGGCCAGGGAACTCGTGTGGCAGTCTGGCTGTACCGGAGAAAAACGGAAACCTTTGACGCGATGGAAGACCTGAACAAACCGTTCCGCGAACAGCTAAAGCGGCACAGTTCCATTTCGCGGCTCTCCGTCGAACAGCATCGCACGTCTGAAGATGGCACGGAGAAACTGCTCTATCGTCTTGAGGACGGCAATGCGGTGGAAGGAGTCCTCATCCCTGGCCCGGGAGGGCGGCTTACGCTTTGTGTTTCCTCACAGGTGGGCTGCGCATCGGGCTGTCGTTTCTGCCTTACCGGATCGGGCGGCTTCTTGAGAAATCTGAATGCCGCGGAGATCGTGAACCAAGTTTTCGCGGCGCACAAGGTTGCGGGCGGCAGGACGATCTCAAATATTGTCCTCATGGGCACCGGAGAACCCCTGTCCAATTACGAATCAACCAAGTCCTTCGTTGAAATAACGACGGACCGGAACGGCATGGGCTTCTCGCCGAGAAAGGTAATGATCTCGACGTGCGGTCTTGCCCCGATGATTGAGAAGCTTGCCGACGATAAGGTGGATGTCAGCCTGGCCGTGTCGCTGCATGCGACGACCGACGAAATGCGGGACCGCATCATGCCAGTGAATAAAACATATCCGCTGAAGCGGCTCATGGAGGCCCTGCGGTATTACTGCGATAAGACGGCTAGGACCGCGACGATCGAGTACGTGCTGTTTAGGGGCATAAACGATTCGCACGAAGATACGAAGCGTCTTATGAAGCTTCTGAAAGACCTGCCCTGCATGATTAATCTCCTCCTATTCAACCCCTACCCAGGATGCTCCTTTGAACGCCCAGAAGAACAGCGAGCTTTTGTCATGCGCGACATGCTCGTAAACAACGGATTTGTGGCCGTGGTCAGGAACAGCCGCGGTTGCGACATCCACGCAGCCTGCGGTCAGCTCAGGTCGACCTCTGCCCGCGCTGTGCAAGACTTTGCCTAGCATTCCTCCATACGGCACCTTCAGCTTTTCCCTTCTCCAAAATTAATGACCATCAGGCAATAAGCGATTACAGACAAGCCGGGATAACGTCAAAAAAGCATGGCTTGATTTCGAGCAAATTTATACATGAAAATTGTACGTTTGTTAGGGGATTAGCAATCCCCGAAAAAATACTTCGGTTCCTATCACTGTTCGCTCACTGCTAAAATAATCATGATCGGCATTAGCGGCAATGAAAATAATTTAATTCAGATTTTGACAAATTGTGCCGAATAAGTAATAATAGGGCGGATACATACAATACTGTCCCGTCACTCCGTTGTTTATGAGGATCGATGAGTCCAGCCGGCGCACAAACCACACGCATTCTCGTTGTTGATGACGAACCCGATCTCGTTGAGCTTGTGACGTACAACCTCACTCGCGAAGGATTTAAAATCTCTTCAGCCCCCGACGCTGAAGAAGCCCTGGATATGATCAAAAAGGGCGACTTCGGCCTCGTCATTCTCGATCGCATGCTTCCCGGCCTCCAGGGAACCGAACTCTGCCGCATCATCAGAAGCAACCCCAAAACAGCATCCATTCCAATCATCATGCTGACCGCGAAGGGCGAGGTGTCAGACAAAATTCAGGGCCTCGAAACTGGCGCTGACGATTACATGGCCAAACCGTTCAGCCCCAAAGAACTCACCGCTCGCGTAAATGCCGTGCTCCGGAGGACTTCAGGCAAGGCGACCCGGGAAGATGTGATCACCCTCGGTAACCTCCGCATCGACAGGGAGCGGTATGTTGTTCTCAAAAACAAAGTCCCGCTAAACTTGAGCTCAACCGAGTTTAAGCTCCTGCTCTACCTCGTTGAACGGAGAGGCAGAGTTTTCAGTCGGGACCAACTGCTCGACGCGATATGGCAAAACGACACCTTCGTAGAACCCAGGACAGTCGATGTCCACGTCCGGAGGCTGAGGACGCAGATCGAGGACGACCCGTCCAATCCCGTGTACATCAAAACCCGCAGAGGCGTGGGCTATTATGTCGAGTAATCACGCCAGAAACCGCGGCATCTTCAAGCGCATATTTATTATCTACGCCGTTATCCTGCTTCTCGCGGTGCTTGCCGTCGAACTATATATCACCGATGCGGTTCGGGGGAATTATATAGCCAAACTCCGGGAAAATCTCGTTGCAGAAGCCAGGCTCGTGGCAATCATGATGCCGTTCAAGGCAACGCTGCCGCTCGACGGTCTCTGCCGGCAATACAAGGAAAAAACAGGAGCTAGGACAACAATCATAGCTTTTGATGGAAAAGTCCTCGGCGACTCGGATACTGATTCTGCCAGCATGGAAAACCATGCGCATCGCCAGGAAATCCAGCAGGCAGGTATGGGCGAAATAGGAACGGCTATCCGCTTCAGCGACACCTTGAAGCACGATTTCCTGTATGTGGCGTTGAAGGTCATGAATGGAAAACAGCCGGAGGGCTTCATCCGCCTGAGCGTGCCGCTTACGGAAGTGAACCGTTCCGTTAACGTGCTCAGGATCAAGATCATCATAGTGATGCTGGCGATCCTGCTCATGACTGCCCTCTTTTCATTCTGGCAGCTGGACCGCATCAGGAGATTAACAGGCCAAATACGTGACTTTTCCCGCGATGTCGCCCGCGGAGAACTGGGAAAAAAACTTTTTATCGAAAGTGCCGGAGAATTTTATGAGATCGCAGACAGCCTCAACACTATGTCCACTGAGCTGTCCAACAATATCGCCGATAGCGACGAGGAAAAAAACCGGCTCAATGTTATTCTCCGAAGCATCCCTGACGCGCTCTTCATCATCGATGCGAAAGGGATCATTCTTATGGCGAGTTCGGCCGCAAACGATATGTTCGGAAGTCTCACGTTTACGGGCAGGCCGTTCATCGAAGTGATACGAAACAACGAATTTTTTTCACTGATCGAGCAGGTTCGCGAGTACCATGAGCCGGGGGTGACCGAGTTCCCGATCGAGTATCCCGAAGAGCGGTACTGCATCGTCAGGGTATCGCCGCTCATGTATCGCCGCGAAGACGTCCTGTCCGGCTTTGTAGCCATCTTTCATGACATCACTCAATTGAACAAGCTGGAACAAGCGCGCAAAGATTTTGTCGCCAACATATCGCATGAGCTCAAAACGCCGATTACTGCCATCACGGGGTTCGCGGAAACGTTGCTGGAAGGAGCGCTTGATGACAAGCAGCATGCCATAAAATTCCTGCAGACCATCAAGGCGAACAGCGAGCGAATCAATGGCCTCGTCGACGATCTCATGACGATTTCGAAGATCGAGCTGGGCGTCATAAAGGTCGTGAAAACACCGGTTCGCTTCACGGAGGTGGCCGAGAACGTTTTGGCCATACTGAAAAACAAGGCCGCGGAAAAGAAGCTTTCACTGACGATGTCGATACTGCAGGACCGGGAGGTCATCCAAGCAGACCGGGACCGGCTTACGCAGATACTGACCAATCTCGTGGACAATGGGATCAAGTTTACCGAGAGTGGCGGAGTCACATTCGGCACCGCGGAGGAGAATGGCAAGACCGTTATTTTTGTGGCCGACACTGGTATCGGTGTGCCCCAAAAAAACTTACCCCGGCTTGGCGAGCGGTTCTATCGTGTGGACACCGGCCGTTCACGGAACATGGGCGGCACGGGGCTCGGCCTTGCTATTGTCAAACATCTGGTTAAGGCACATGGATGGGACCTGCAAATCGAGAGTAACGCAGGGAAAGGGTTGAAGGTCAGGATTATCATCCCGTGAGGCGGCCCCTCACGACAGCTGAAGCGCAGCCGCGCTCGCTGTCATTATGTTATCAATTCCACAATCCGGGAACATCTCAACGGCTTGTTACAAGTCCGTTGCAAAATCACTTTCTTCATTTCCGTGTTCATATCCACTTTACGCGTGGTCCCTTCTTGGGAGGCCGCTGCGTCTCGCCTTTCGGATAGCCGAGAAGTATGGGGCCGAAAATCGCGTCCCCTTCTTTTAATTCAAGAAGGTTCCGCACCTCCGGATCGTCAGTCACCATCGCACCAAAGCCGACCCAACAGCTGCCCAAACCCAGCGAATGCGCTGCAAGCATCATGTTTTCACATGCCAGCGGGCAAGAATGAGCCGCATATCCCCCGTTGCCAACGACGAATACGATCGTCGGCGCAGAGTAATACACGGGGTCTGGCAGCTCCGCATAGCGTTTTTTAATCATGGCATAGCGCTCCGGATCAACATCCTTTACTGCTTCCGTAATTTTTTTCGCCTGCGGCAGCGCGGCGCTGAGAAGCTTCCGCTTCGCCACCTTGTCCTCCACCACGACGAACCTCCAGGGCTGGCTGTTCATCGCCGAGGGTGCCTCGTTCCCGGCCTCGAGAATGGTGTTCAGAATCTCCCTCGGTATCGTTCTCGCCTCATAGGCCCGCACGGACCGCCTTTTCTTGATTGAGTCCAGAACTTCATTCATGGCTTTCCCCTCCTTGAAAAACAGGCATTATCGCGGTATTCATTCTCTATCCCGCATTCTGTTAAAATTGTACACATTCTTTGCGAGTTGTCAATGGCGCAGAATGGACAATTTGCGGATCCTGCAGCAATTCCATAAGAAAAGCCGAGTTCCCCGAATCATCATCTGGAAAATACTACCTAATATTTGTTCATAAAAGCTGATTCGCATTGTCGGCGAAGTGCCACTCCTCGGGCAGCGGCCACGACGAGAATGGGACCCCCTTGGCGACACAGGTTCCGTTGTCTGATCAATACGTGCAGCCGAGTTCCGTTGTACAGCCCATGAAGTTGGAAATGGCCCGGTTCTAGAGCATGGCTGGGCTCTATTCCTGTCCCGTGTCAAAAGCGGTGTGCAGAATTGACCGAGTACTTCTTTTTGCTGTATCTGATCAGGCAGTTGGCGATCGATTTGATATCATAAAGAGGAAACCTGTCAATCCCATGCCTTACCCATTCATATGCTCCCTCGAATATTTCTTGTTTCCTCATGTCATAAGCGCTCGGCATCCCCTGTCCCTTTTAGGTCTTTCGTGTCTCTTTGGCAGACAAGAAACTGGATTTAGACACCCTGTCATACTGGTGTTTAACGTTGGATAACGGCATGCCTCGGCGGGACTATTTTCATTATCTTGCCTACTTTTAAACCGCGGGGATGGAAAACTGTGATATGATGTATACGTTATTAATAAAAAAAAGAGGTCACTCTGATGGGGGATGCTTTTCAAAGGCATCTTCTCATGCGCATAAGAGGGATGTTATCACAATTTTATCACTCAGGCCCATCATAAGCGCATCTATTTTGTGGCTTGCTCGCGCGGCTGTATATGCGTCAAGTAAAGCCGTCCCCCTGCATGCAATCAGCATTGACGTTCCCCGCGGCCTCCTCGAAAATCCTCTTACCCGCATAACCATCGATGACGTGCGCCAACTATTGAGGGCGGGGTTCCCGACTGTACCGGTGCGCCTGAACAACTCCGCCGCCGACGTGCATATTGTCCTGCCTGCAATAGACCAAGAGCGCCAAGGCAAACCTTCCCCATTTGCCTTGCATCATCCCTATGATTATCTCCCCTATCCGGAGCATTCATATGAATGGATTTCCTCCCGCGAGTCAGGCAGGATCATTTGCAAATTGATCACCCCGTCCTGTCAAGGAGTAAGCTTCGGTCTGTACGGCCTGCTCCAGGAGAAGTTGGGATTTAAGTTCTATCATCCCAAGCGAACGCTCATCCCCTTTCATGACGTCTGGCCGCTGACAGCCGATTTCCGCTGGAAGGCTATACCCCGCTTCGATAAGAAGGGTTTTCACCTACATACCTTGCATCCCATTGAACTGACGGAGCAGATACACAATCCTGACTATCCCCATGCCGCGGCGGAAGTCAAGGAGTATATAGACTGGCTTGCGCGAAATCAGCAGAATACTTTCCAGTTTTATCTACTCCGCGGCGTTGACCGAGATCGATGGCTTGCACACGCAGAAGAGTTCGTCGCCTATGCGCACCGGAGAGGCATCCTTATGGGCGTAGAATTCTCCCTTTCCAGCATTCAGCAAAGGGCTTTCACGGCAGTTCACCTGCTGAAATTTTTCCCTTCCTATCGACACCAGATCGACGAAGCCCTTTCTTGGCTGTTCCGCGTCAAATGGGACTTTGTAAGCGTCGATTTCACAATGGGAGAATATTTGCCAGATATCGGGCGTATTTGCCCATCACTCAGGGAATATATCGTCAAACGCATCACGAACGATTATGGAACAAAAATGTTTTTTGCAACACACGTCATCCCGGATAACAACAAAAAAGCGCCCAAGAATGCCGAAGAAATTCAACCCGCTCAGCCATATAAATCATACGAGGGATCCTCGCTGAAAACCGGTATCCTGATCCATACCGTGATGTGCTATTCCCTGTCGGAATCTTACGCGCCTGTCTACGGGAACATCAACCAGCGGCACATGTTAGCCAGGGCAAGAATCGAAAACCAGATGCGGGAAACCTGGTATTGGCCGGAGTCTTCCTACTGGGTTGCATTCGATAATTCAGTGCCCTTGTTTCTCCTGTCCTATCTCGAAACGCGGCTGTCTGATATGGAGGCCTTGAAAAAGCTGGGTGTAGACAACCACCTCACCTTCAGTTCTGGCTGGGAGTGGGGATATTGGCTCGTTGACTGGAGCATCGCCCGTTGGTCCTGGAGGCATATCGAAGGAGAGAGAGAAAAACCTGTCGAGCCGCTGGCAATGATCCGAGATTTATTTCCCGACCAGCGGATTTTCCGCGCTTGGCATGCAGCCCTCACGCTTCAAAACCAATACTTCAAAGAGCTACGTCTGATGCCTTTTCTCTCGGCCCTGGACCCATCATCCGAGCTACCCTGGCCGTTCAACAGGCCTTTTCAACCGAGACTGCCGTTTTCCTATCAATGGCTTCTGCATAGCGCATCGGACGCCGAAGCAGATGAGGTCCTGCGGGGACCTGTTACGATGCTCGTGGAATATGCCGAGAAAGCAAACACACTGGTGACGAACCTGCGCCTTCTGTCGAAACAGGATTACCATGTCTCAGCAAGCGCGGTTCCCGAAGGACGTGTCCTTTTGGACGGGCTGATAAATGGCCTTGAATTAACCGCGCTCAGGGCGGAGCACAGGGCGTTGACCATCAGGGCATTGATCGCGAAGAAGAATGAGGCATCAGAAAAAAGCGGACCATCAGAGCAATACCTGGCGGAAGCGGCATCGAAGCGGGAGCAGGCGCTGTCTCTTGTCCATCAGGAGGAATCGATGTACCGCTACCCCGTGGAATTGATTGCGCGGAGGAGAAAAGATTTTACTTCCTACCAGTTCGGCTATCTCTATCCGGCAAGCGATCTTTTTTTCTGGTATCGCGAGGAGCAGCAAATCAGAAATTATCGCCTCGACGGTTTTTATATGAATATCTGGGATTTTGGCAAACTTCTGAGTATTGAAAGTCTTTTTGGGTAATTGACCGGCGGCGCACTACCGAACCGCTTCTCAACCCGCGGCATTTTCCCAATACTCAGGGCTATCGATTAACTAGTTACCATAACATTATACGCTGATAATAACTGACATGTCACCCCGATCGACATCTTTGCCTCGTTGTCGGCAGAAACCACGGACTCTTTCTCGTGGCCTGCAGCAGAGAACGTTGCTCTGAATTTCATCCCCGCCTTGTAAAATCTTTCAGCTTCCTTCTTGATCCAGCAGATAGTTGCCGAACTGCTGCCAACGGGGAGCATTCTTTTGATAATGAGCTCCTGTCCAATGGGAAGAGGCTCGAATAAACAGACATTCAGTCCACCCTCGCTAACGTTTCTCGTTACCGCCGTCCGCAAATCGTCCTCCTGACCAGGGACCACATAATCAATTAGCGATATATTGTCATAACGCATTTCTTTTCTTTTTTCGTAACCGTTATTAAACATGTCCTCCTCTCCTTTGATACAGGTATGATTTTAACGCCTGGTAACAGACATTATACGTCCCGAATGTTACGTAAATATGACTGTGCGGCGATATTTCCTGACCCGACGCCCGGAGATGCTAGCGCTGAAGGTTTCCCCGGAGACTGGTCTTTTCCAAATGATCCTAAGCGTTTGTCCACGGAGTGCACCTGCCCTAGACTTCATCAAATCTTCATACAATGGTAATCGGCGTGTAATATCTCGTGTCTATAAAATAAGGTATGCCAAAAACCTATAAAGCCGATCTGCATGTCCATTCACGCCACTCAAACAAACCCTCCAGCTGGGCTCTGCGTAAATTCAATTGTCCGGAGAGCTACACGAAACCCGAATTCATTTACCATACGGCGCTGAAGAGGGGCATGGACTACGTTACGATCAGCGATCACAACTCGATTACGGGGGCGCTTGAAATCGCCCACCTTCCGGGAGCATTCATCAGTGCTGAAGTGACGACCTACCTGCCCGACGATGGTTGCAAACTGCATGTCGTGGCTCTGGACATAGCCGAAGACAGGTTCAGAGATATCATGCATCTGCGGAATAACGTCTATGAGCTTGTGGGATATTTTCGTAAGCACAACGTCGTCCATTTTCTCGCTCATCTTCTCTACGATATGAACTCGAGGCTCACTGCCGATACGGTTGAAAAAATGTTACTGCTGTTCAATGCTTTCGAGACGATAAACGGATCCCGCTCAAACAGGTACAACAGCTGCATCAGCGACCTCGTCGCATCACTGACTGCTCAGCGCATCGAACGGATGGCTGACAAGTACGACATCATCCCTTATGGTGGCGAACCCTGGAAGAAAGCTATGGTTGGCGGCTCCGACGATCATAGTGGTTTTTTCGTCGGACGGGCTTATACAGCGTCCTCCCGGGGAGAGACTCTTCAGGCATTTATGGATTCTCTAAGCCGGCGGGAGGTCTGGGCGGAGGGCGAGGACGGCGATGCCCTCACTTTATCGCACAGCATTTATGGAATTGGGTACCGCTTCTTCAAGGAAAAGATCGAGCCGAAGCGAACGAATCAATTCCCCTTCATCAACGCCCTTCTGAACCGTGTGTTAAGCGCCGATGACCGGAAATCATCTTTCTTTGATAAGCTGAGCCTCTTTATTAAAAAAAATATCCCGGAAGTATACAACGGACATGATGGAAAAACTTTTGAGCAAATCCTCGATCGGGAAGCGAGGCGGCTTCTGAATGACGCAGGTTTTCTTCGTTCCCTTAACAGCGGTGACATCAACAGAAAGGTCTTTTCCGTAACAAGCTATCTTGTCAACAGGCTTGTTTATATCTATACTGAACGTCTTACGAGGGAATATCCATCGACCGGCATCATGGAGCTCTTCAATTCCTTAGGAACCATCGGTTTCATCCATCTCCTTGCCTCGCCGTATTATGTTGCATTTCATCACCAGCACAGGAGTAAGGCCTTGGTAAAGGAACTCGCTACCCGGTTCGCTCTCCCGGCCAGCGCGGGAGGTCGCCAGAAAATCGCGCTCTTCACAGATACGCTGAATGAGATCAATGGAGTCGCCATCACCATAAAGCGACTTATAGAGACTGCAAAAAAGCGGGACATTGAGCTGATCGTCATCACCGCAAGCGAACAAGATACGGGCTTCAGGAACGGGGTGATGAACTTCAAGTCTGTCGGAGAGTTCTCCCTTCCCGAATATCCTGATTTAAAGCTCCATTTTCCGCCGATGCTCGATATTATCGATTATTTCGACCGGGAGAGCTTTACTAGAATTCATGCCAGTACACCCGGAACGCTCGGCATACTCTCCCTCTTCATCTCTAAGCTTATGGACATTCCGATCTCCGGCGCCTATCACACGGACATCCCCCAATATGTGGGAAGCCTGACGAACGATTCGTTCCTGG
This sequence comes from Nitrospirota bacterium, assembly GCA_035516155.1. Classification (GTDB taxonomy): domain Bacteria; phylum Nitrospirota; class UBA9217; order UBA9217; family UBA9217; genus JAJYKN01. Next base: position 95,996 of record DATJAP010000011.1, on the reverse strand, counting down.
AAGATGTGGCTTGGAATTACATGATATGGTTCTACAACCTCATGGACGAAGTCATGGTTCCCTCTGCGAGCACACGCTCACAACTCATCGAACGGGGGCTGGTGTCCTCCAAGGTCAAACCCCTGCCGCGATGGGTCGACACAAAAATGTTTTCTCCGGGAAAAAGAGACCCGACTTTTTGGCGCAGCCATGGTCTGGGCGACGAACTGAAGTTCCTTTATGTAGGCAGGGTGTCAAGGGAGAAGAACCTGGAACTCCTGGCCAATGCATTCACGGGCCTGATTGATTCCGGCGACAGAAGTACTCTTATAATTGTCGGTGACGGCCCGTACAGGAAGGAGCTCGAAAAGAAGCTGGAAGGATATTCGGTGCTATTCACAGGGTTCCTAGCAGGAGAAGAGCTGTCCAGGGCATACGCCTCTGCCGACGTTTTTGTTTTCCCGAGCACCACGGACACCTTCGGCAACGTCGTTCTGGAAGCCCAGGCATCGGGTCTTCCTGTTGTCGTGTCCGATCAGGGCGGGCCGAAGGAACTACTCAAAGACGGCCTGAGCGGCTTTATCGTCAAAACTGAAGGCATTGATGCATTGGTCAATGTAATGCAGCTGTTCGCATCGGACAGAAGGATGGCCTCCGCCATGGGCAAAGAGGCGAGACTGTTTATCGAGTCCAACAGCCCACGCGAACATGAAGTATACTCCACAATACTCAGCCATGAGATCCAGACCGTCGGATAGCGGGCAACGGACGTCCAGCCAAGATGCATACGCTTAAAAAAAGCATGCCCTCAATCACCGCGCTCTTTCCACTCGTGCGCGACCGGGGTATCAGGCAGCTCGTCGTGCAATATACCGATGCATGCAACGCCCGGTGCCCGCAGTGCTCTATGCGCGTGACGGAACCCTTCAAACGATCTAAACTCGACAAGGCCACGGCAACAAAGATTATCGATGCCGCAGCGCGGAAGGGAGTCAAAGCGCTTTCCTTTACGGGCGGTGAGCCGCTGCTATATCTGGACGAGATTACCGATTTGTTGAAATACGCAAGAAGCGCGGGGATAACATACACCAGGACCGGCACCAATGGTTATCTCTTTGCGAACCCGGAGAAGCGGGGCTATCTGGACGGAGTAAAAAAGCTGGCTGGAAAACTAGCTGATGCCGGTCTATATACATTCTGGATAAGCATCGACTCGGTGGACCCCGCTGTCCACGAATCGATGAGAGGACTTCCCAGGGTTATAGCCGGTATCGAAAAAGCACTCCCGCTTTTCCATGCCCATGGCATTTACCCGTCCGCGAACCTCGGCATCAACAGGAATATGGGGGGCTTTGTTCAGCAGCCGTTTTCAGGTCCTGCGCAATTCTACGCTTACTACCGACAATCATTCCAGAAATTCTACCAACGGATCATCGATATGGGATTTACGATCGTGAATGCCTGCTATCCGATGAGCATTGACAACGGCGACGCCAGCGGACTATCTGCCGTATATGGAGCGACAAATACCACCGGCATCACCCATTACACGGCAGAGGAAAAGTCATTGCTGTTCAAAGCCCTCTTTCACACGATCCCCGAATTCAGGCGCCACATAAGAATATTTTCGCCGAGAAGTTCTCTCTATTCCCTCATGCGCCAGCAGATAAATCCGGAATACGGCTTCGCCTGCAGAGGTGGGATCGATTATCTCTTCGTAAACGCCCGTGACGGCAACACCTATCCCTGTGGATACCGCGGTGGCGAGGATTTGGGGAAGTTTTGGGATCTCGACCTGTCGGAGCTCAACCGGCTTTCTTCGTGCCGGAAATGCCACTGGGAGTGCTTCAGAGATCCCTCGGAAATGATCGGCCCCTTGATTTCGCTCTTTACTTCGCCGTATCTTTTCTACCGCAGGATGATGCTGGATGGACCGTTCAGAAGAATTTGGGCTGACGATATAAAATACTTTCTGGCCTGTGACTCCTTTGACTGCCGCTTGCCGCCTAATTTCGCAAAGCTCGCCCTTTTCGGGGAAACACGAATAAGTGATATGAAATCAATTGAGCAGGAAATTGCCGAAGTCTGCCTATCATGAAATATGCCAAATTGCGAGTCCTGATAGACGTTCATGGCAATGATAAATGTAACACAATTGTAACATTTCCGTCATAGAGTTGTAATACTTTTAATATATGATTATAACGTACAAAGAAAGGTGTGCAAGGATGAGGGCTACAGGTGAATTTAGATGTCCCGTGTGCCGCTCTGAGGCTGTATATAAGTATGGCCATGTCAAAACCGGCAAGCAGCGCCTGAAATGTGTGCTTTGTGGAAGGCAGTTCGTTCTCGGCTTTGCACGAAATGAATTGGAAAATCGTCCTACCTGTCCGCAGTGCGGCCTGAAAATGCACTTGTATATGCATGATAAACAAGGGTTGCGATTCAGATGCTCGGATTATCCGGTATGCAAAACCTATGAAAAAATTCCTTACAAGAAGGAGGTTTCACATCGTGAATTGCTATGTTCATAATGTCCCCGGAAGGTTGCGACTCAAAAATCCGTTGTTTAAAAACAGCGCCGTACATTATGAGGTACAAAAAACTCTTGTGAACATGGGCCACGGAATAGGCACGGCCGAATTCAATACCACGACAGGCAGTCTTTTGATTCATTATAATGCCGCTGAAATCCGGCATCAGGACATCCTGAACACTCTCGAGCGGGCTGGTTTTTACCATCCTGAAAAAACCGTCACCAACGATCAAGTGATTCACCGGGCAACCACAAAGGCATTCAACGTCGTCACGAAGGCGGTTACCGGCGCTGTTATCGAATCCGCGCTGCAGGGAACGGGTTTATCGTTCCTGGCAATATTGTTGTAACGGCCTATCCGGCCGGATATTCTCCCCGTCTTTTCCCGGAAGCAGGGGGTTGCTTCTCATTTCCTCCCTTTTTTCCTCTATTCCATAATCCAGACAATTCGGCAGGAGCCGCCGTCCTTTGAGGCTGTCAAAACGCCACATCATTTGATTATTACTGATGATAATCGTTCACCGCGAGCTGTCCTTTCTCTTTGTTTGGGAAATGAAGGAACTATCTCAAGTCTGCCTCCAGCATCGCCTGTGGACAATTTACCCACCTAATCGCAAAAAGCCCCTGGGTTGAACCCTTAGGAATGGTCAGTCATCCAACCTTCACAGCGAGGTAATCGTAGAGCGGACGCTGAGGATCGTATATCATCGTGGACCGGTATACAAACCAATATCCCAGTCTCTCGAATGATGATTGTCGTTTCAGGAGAGGCGAAATGTCGACGTCATTTTCCAGAGCCGAGGACAAATCCGAATTTGGCGAGAGCACAATCGGCGGTTGACCCGGCTGGCTCACAATGAGTACGGGAATGATCTGAAGACCCGGGGGCGCAAAACCGGCGGCCGCCTGCCGTGCTTCCAGACGCACCATTCGCGCGCGGGCTTCCGGCATCCCCGCCTCAATCGCCGTCGATACCCAATCCAGTAGGCGATTACGCACATCGGCGATATCCTCTGCACCCGAAATCGCCTGGATGCCTTCTTCTTTTTTAATGGCTGATACAAGCGCGGAGACTTCCTTGAGATAAGCCGCTTTTTCTGAATCGGGGACATAATACATAACCACAAGATGAACTTTTTGATTGTCAGAAGAACCGTAATCGATCCCTGCAGGGCTCCAACCCACCGCGCACCATAATTCTCCCGCACCAGTGCCGCGCGTATGGGGGCAGGCCACCCCCAGGCCGATCCCGGTGTTTCCCTCGCGCTCGCGAACCAGCACGTCTTCATCAACCTGAAGATGCCCACCCAGTTCCGGGATGCCCTCGATAAGATGCGCAAGGTATCGCAATGATTGTTCTTTGTCACTGTCGGGAAGTTCCACAAGCCGACCGTCCTTGAGCGCGGTCAAAAGACTTTTCATGCCTAATCGCCTCCAAATTTGCGAACAAACCAAGTTTTGACGTAGTGCGTCAATGACACGTAGGCCGTGAGGGTCATTACGATCCACAGCCAGTACGCGGCGGGGAGTCTTACGAAGCCAAGATAATCCGCCAGCGGCGAATAGGGCAGGATGATTCCCGCGGCCATGACGGTGAGCGTGGTCAGCGTCAGGGCGGCGCTGGCCCTGCTCTGGATAAATGGTATCCGATTGGTCCGAATAACGTGCACGATGAGCGTCTGGGTCAATATTGATTCGACAAACCACCCTGTGTGGAAAAGACTCTCATAATAGACTTTGGAATTATCCGACACCCCCGGGAGGGAGTAACGCGCGCAGTGAAAAACAAAAAGCATCAGGGCATACGTCGTGTAGTCGAACACCGAGCTTGTGGGACCGATATACAGCATGAACTTTTTGATGCTGTTAATGTTCCAGCGGCGGGGTTTTTCCAGAAATTCGTCATCCACCTTGTCCGTTGGGATGCCGGACTGGGAAAGATCATAAAGAAGGTTGTTGACCAATACCTGAATCGGCGCCATGGGAATAAAAGGCAGGAAAAGGCTGGCTCCGACAACGCTGAACATATTGCCGAAATTGGAGCTTGCGCCCATTTTAATATATTTGATAATGTTGCCGAATACTTTGCGACCCTCGAGGGTCCCCTGCTCCAAAACGGAAAGGTCTTTTTCCAGGAGGATGATGTCCGCCGATTCCTTAGCCACATCGACTGCGGTGTCGACGGAAATACCCACATCGGCGGCTCTCATTGCCGGTGCATCATTGATGCCGTCTCCCAGAAATCCGACAACATGACCACCCCGATGCATGGCGCGAATCAGCTGCTCTTTCTGAAGCGGTGATAAACGGGCAAACACCGTGGATTTTTCCGCCAGCTCCGTCAGCTCGTCGTCGCTGAGGCCGATGAGCTGCGGACCGGTTACAATTCCCTCAATCTCCAAGCCGACATCACGGCACACTTTCCGTGTCACGAGTTCATTGTCGCCGGTGAGAATCTTGGTGGATACTCCCACACGGCGCAATTCCGCCAGCGCCTTGAGGGCGGAATCCTTCGGCGGATCGAAAAAAGCTACATATCCTAAAAGTATCAAGCCGGATTCATTCACCGCGGAAAAGACCTGTTGGGTCTGGGGATACTCTCGGTATGCGATTGCCAGGACCCGGTAGCCGTCTGCGCTCAGAGCCCGGTACTCTTCCATGAGATCTTTTTTAAGCATTTCGATGAGAGGATGGATTTCCTCATCAACCTGGTAGTGGTCGCAGACAACGAACATTTCCTCCACCGCTCCCTTGCAGATGAGCACGTGAGCGCCTTCATAATCGATGATCACCGACATCCGCTTCCGCGAAAAATCAAAAGGAATTTCGTCCACCTTCCGGCAGGTGCGCTCGACATCAAGTTCGCCGTGTTCCAGGATGGCCCGGTCTAGCAGGTTACGCAGACCCGTCTGGTAGTAGCTGTTCAGGTACGCATAGCGAAGCACGTCATCGCTTTGGCGGTTTGTTACATCAACATACTTTTCGAGTACGACGCGGTCCTGAGTAAGCGTGCCGGTCTTGTCCGTGCAGAATACGTCCATAGCGCCGAAGTTCTGAATGGCGTTGAGTCTCTTGACGATTACTTTCTTCCGCGACATCGCGAGCGCTCCCTTCGATAGATTGACCGTCACAATCATCGGGAGCATCTCCGGGGTAAGTCCGACGGCCACGGCAAGGCCGAACAGCAGCGCCTCCAGCCAGTTGTGCTTTGTGATGCCGATAATGAGGAAAACCACCGCCACCATGACGATCATGAAACGGATCATCAGCCAGGTGAAGGCATTGATTCCTTTGTCAAAATTGGTCAGGACGCGCAGTGAAGAAAGATTCTTTGAAATTGAGCCGAAGTAAGTTCTGTTGCCGGTGTTAACCACAAGCCCACGCGCCGACCCGCTCAGGACGTTGCTCCCCTGAAAGCAGGCATTTGCTAATTCCAAACCGTTCTGAGTGGACGTGGCTGCTGCGGCAGCCATTTTTTCGACCGGCATCGACTCCCCTGTAAGCACGGACTGGCTTACGAAAAAATCCTTGGTGCTGAGAAGGCGCAAATCGGCTGGGATCATGTCTCCTGCCGCGAGGATGACGATGTCACCGGGAACCAATTGGTCCATGAGAAGCTCTGTTTCTTTTCCCTCGCGCATCGCGACACAGGTTGTGCGCACCATGGCTTGAAGCTTTTCCACCGCACGGTCCGCCCGTGATTCCTGATAGTAACCGAGCCCCACACTCAGGAGGGCCATGGCAGCGACCATAACCGTCGCGCGAAGATCACCCATAGCGAAGGAGATCGCTGCAATGACCAGAAGCTGAATAACAAGGGGGTTTTTGCAGCGCTGATAGATTTCATAAAGAAAACCCGTTTTTTTGTGATTTGCGGTCGCGTTCCAACCGAAGCGTGTCCGCCGGTCGCGCACCTGATCGGGATCCAATCCCCTCTCTGATACGCCGACCGTTGCAAGAGCCGCCTCTGGAGTGAGAGCGCATATAGCGAGAAGATCCTGCTCACTCTGAGTCATCTCAATGGGTTTCGCCGCATTTTTTTTAGAAACAAAGGGAGGCATCATATGTAACTTCTTGAATCATCTTGTCGAAAAGTCCGGAATTAGATCACTACATATAACACCGTAATCGCTAATTCCACAACTGTCTATCAGATAATTTATTACATGCCTGTCCGGGGCGGGGGATGATGAAAAAATGGTCCTGTTCTGCTTATTATTCGTATTCAATTAAGGCCATATCTGCCCGCAACAGGCGGACCGGAAGGGTTACGTATTATTATTTCGCAACCATGAATTAGAGACGCTGGCGCCGGGACAGCTATCAGGCCTCCTCTCGATTCTTCTTCACGAACGCTCCCAGCCCTTTCGTGGGATGACCACGTAATGGAAGTTTAATGCAACTGTCACACTACTGTAAACTCATTATTGTATTTTCTTCTTAAGAAAGAAGATGGCATCAGCGATTGCGATGAGCGCGAGACGCTCCCGCAAGCCATTTTAATCTCCGGAGGTGTTCAAGAATGGATCCGCGATATAGGGTTGAATTTGTATGTCCGAATTGTAATAAGTCGTATCAGATTACCTGCCCGGAAGTCGTGGAATTATGCAGCTGCGGCGCTGAACTCCAAAGAGCGTCGTAGGAGCCGGATAAACAGACTCCCTGGAAGATAATGCGTTCCCACTCAACGACGGTAAGTTCACGGCAGATTTTCGTTGATCGGCATACCCTCCGGTATTAAAATTCACGGGAATGGCTTCTCCTGCCTTCTATATCAGAAGGCAGCCTAGTATCCTTTATCAACTCCTTGACTCGTTTGGTGACGAGTGCCGAGACAAAATGTTTGATCCGCGCCGTTTTCAGGTAGTGCCTGAGGACCATCGCATACAGCGTATTGATGCGTTCCGGAGAATGATTGAGGCTCTTAGCGAGATTCTCAATGGCAACCTGATGATTACGTTCCACAGTGTGATTGAAAACCATCTTCTTGTCCATGCTGTGTTCCCTCCTCCACCATCTGGGGCCGTTCGTCAGCGACTCGCTCCCTCTCACTGCGACTTGTTCCGACTGACTATCGGAACCAGAGGCCTGAACGCGCCTCGTGCCCTTTTTCTATGTACCCTTCGCTCTATACGTCACAAAAACCGACTATTCCTTGCAATAGAGATTTTATCATCCTTAAGGTTTCCCTCTAACCCCCTGATCCGTTTCTCTTGCCCTTGCTACCAGAAAAATCTTTTCCGGCGATAAGCTCCAAATTATCATGTCTTTGATGCTCCCTATTTATATCATAGCACGTCTCAATCAACAGGACATCTCAACCATACATCCGCGCCTCGCCTGGCCGGTATCATTTCTTCAGGAGAGCGGCCTTGTCCGTTAGCTCCCAAGGGAGGCCGATGTCCATTCTTCCTACCTGACCGTAGGCCGCGAGTTTGCGATAGAACCCCCCCTTGACCTGCGATGGCAGGTATCGCAGATTGAACTGTCGGATGATCCCCGCCAGACGGAAATCGAAATGTTTCTCCACCAGGTCGGCTATCTTTTCATCGGATATTACGCCGGTCCCGAAGGTTTCCACCTGGACGCTCACGGGACGCGAAAAACCGATTGAGTAGCTGAGCTGAACTTCACAGGACGTGGCCAGTCCCGCCGCAACCACATTTTTCGCCGCATAGCGGGCGGCATAAGCCCCGATCCGGTCGATCCGCGAAGGGTCTTTGCCGGTCAGCGCCGACCCGCTGTGGCGCGAATATTCTCCATAGGTGTCAATCGCGTTTTTCCTTCCCGTGAGCCCCGAATGCACCGAGGGGCCGCCCTGGATGAAGGGGCCTTCCGGATTGACGAAAATCCGCGTTTTGTCGTCCGGCTTCACCACCTCGTCCTGGAAAACCGTATTGATTACCGCCTCCCTGATATCATCAGTAAGTTTTCCCCCGTTTGGTCCGCCTTTTTCCGGAGAACGTTCCTGGCTTGCAATGACCGTTATGCTGTGAATGCGGGAGGGACTGCCGTTCCGGTATTCCACGCCCACCTGCGTTTTTCCATCGGGCGCGAGATAGGGCAGAATCTTCTGGAGCCTTACGGACGTCAGCTTTCGGGCAAGCCGGTGCGCGAGCCATATGGGGAGAGGCATGAACGCCGACGTCTGATTGCAGGCAAATCCGAAGACTGTGACCTGGTTCCGCACACTGACCCGTTCGAGCTCGTCCTCCGTCATCGTTAGTTCATCGATACCTCTCCGAACTCCGTCGGGAAACTCCTTGAGACTCGTTATAATGCTGCAGGTCTTGGAATTGAACGCCTTTTGATCATAGCCGACCATATTGATGACCTGGCGGGCGATGTTCGCGAAGTCGGCTCTGACCGGCGAGGAAAATCGCGCCGCGATAAACACAATGGCCGTTGCAACCGCGCATTCGGCAATAATATTCGCAAACGGATCCTGCTGAAGGAAATGGTCCACGATGGCATCGCTGATGACGTCGCACAGCTTGTCAGGATGGCCTTCCGTCACCGATTCCGAGGTAAACATGAAATCTTTTTTCATCTAAGATTGCCTTTCTTCAGAACTCTCCCCACCTTAATGGAGGGCGGAATTCAAATATGATGGTGAAGTCTCTCGAAAGCCGGACAATCGTCGATTTTCATTCCCCCAATGAACACCGGTCATAGATTAGATGATACCTAATCCTCAATCTCCATCAGGCGCGATCACATAACCGCGTCTAAACGAATGTTTTCCGGCTCCCCGGCTGCGACTGGGGAATCGCCCTGTTTCGTCTGCTGTGGAACGGTAATGGCGCGTGTCTTTGTTGCTTCGTTAATGAGAAGCGGCACGACTGCGCTCCCTATGGCTATTAAGGCGTCCACTGGCCCCAGCGGGCTTAAACCGAGGAACCGCCGCAGGCCCGGGACGAACATGGTTGCGGTCTGGATACTGAGGGAACCCGCGAGGGCCACGGTAAGATACTTGTTCGTTGCTAGCCGGTCGGAATCGAAGATGCTGTGCGTTTCGGAACGGCAGCTGATCGCGTGCAAAAGCTGACCCGTACAGAGGCTCATGAATGCCATGCTTCCCGCCTCGGCCCCCTGACCATATCGTGCGAGGCCATAACCATAAGCCGCCAAGGACCCGGCGGAAATGGTGGATGACTCGAAAAGGATCCGTTTGAAGTCCCCGGGTTTGATGATTGGTTCATTCGGATTGCGCGGAGGCCGGGACAGGATATCGGGCTCTGGCGGCTCAAGGGCCAGCGCCAGTCCGGGGAAGATATCCGAAATCAGGTTGATCCAGAGAAGCTGCATGACATTTAGCGGCTGTCCCATTCCTCCCGCCATCGCGGTAAACATCACCATGATCTCGCTCATGTTCGTCGCAAGAAGGAACCGGACTGACTTTCTGATATTGTTGTAAACCGTCCGGCCCTGACTGATGGCGATCACCATGGTTTCAAGATTATCGTCCTCCAGTACGACATCTGCCACCTCTCTCGCCACATCGGTGCCCGTGTGGCCCATGGCAATGCCGATATCGGCCGCTTTGAGTGCCGGTCCATCATTGATGCCGTCTCCGGTCATGGCCACGACCTTACCGGCCGACTGGAGCGCCTGCACGATCTGGAGTTTGTTTGCCGGGCTCACCCGTGCGAAGACATTGACCCGTCCCGCGAGAGCCGTCATGACTTCAGGATCCAGCTGAGAAAGATGGCTCGAGTCCAGGATTTCCAGCTCTTCGTCCTTGCTGAGGTTGAGTTCCTTTCCTATGGCATAGGCCGTCGGTCCCTGGTCGCCGGTAATCATGACCGTATCAATCCCCGCGCGATGAAAGGTCCCCATGAGGTTCTTTACACCGGCGCGAACGACATCAGCCATGCCTACCAGCCCGACCCAGGTGAGCCCTTCTTCGAAGCCATCGCCGTTGTTCAGCGCCTTCTCGTCGGCCAGGGCATAGCAGACCGCGAGCACGCGGAGCGCATCACCGGCCATCCGTTCATTTTCCTTGTCCAGTAATTCCCGCGCATGGTCATCAAGTAAAAGCCTCTCACCGTCCTTGAGATACCATTGACACATCGATAGCACTTCGGAAGGGCTTCCCTTCAGAGCCAGCAACCCCTGTCCCTCACCAGCACGGTGAATGGTGCTCATGTAATGACGGTCTTCGGAACGGTGGTTGATTTTGACCAGCGAATACTGAGACCGGAGCGCATTAACGTCGACGCCGACCGCGAGCGCCATATGAACCAGGGCATTTTCCGTCGAGGAGCCCTGAACCGAATATTCGCCTTCCTGTCTCGATACCGTTGATTCATTGCAGAGGACCGACAGATGGACAAGGCGGAGGATTTCGTCGTTGGAATAGGGATTAATGGTGGTACCATCGGCGGAAATCCTGCCGTCGAATACCGTAAAACGGCGCAGGCCGGCATGAACCTCGACGACCGACATGCGATTCATGGTAATGGTCCCGGTTTTATCAAGACAGATGGTCTGAACGGCACCGAGAGCCTCCACGGCGTCAAGGTGACGAATAAGAACATTTAATTCCCGCATGCGCCTGATGCCGAGTGCCAGCGTTGTTGTGGCTATGGTCGGCAGACCCTCGGGCACCGCGGCAACAGCCAGTGCAATGGAGGTTTTAAGCATCTGGAGAAAACCATAGCCGCGCAGCAGCCCTATGATGAACACGATGCCGCATACCGCACTGCTGATGATGACCAGTTGAATGCCCATTCTGTCCATCTGCCGTTCCATGGGGGTGTCGGGAGGACGCGCTGTTCCCACAAGAGTCTGGATCTTCCCCATCTCCGTATAGCGGCCTGTCGCCACAACAACGGCAAGGCCCTGACCTCCGGTGACAAGGGTGCCCATATACACCATGTTCGTCCGGTCGCCAAGCGGGATATCGGGCGACTGCAGCTTCCCTTTTGTCTTATTGACCGGCATGCTCTCGCCAGTCAGCGCTGATTCATCAACGCTGAGATAATTCAAATCCAGAAGCCGGGCGTCGGCGGCAACATAGCTGCCGGGCCTGAGAACGAGCAGGTCGCCCGGCACGATGTCTTTGGCGTCGATATCCTGCAGCGCATTGCCGCGAATGACCGTTGACACCGGCTGGACGAGGCTCTTAAGACCGTGAATGGTTTTTTCCGTCTGCCTTTCGGTCGTATATCCGATGGCAGCATTAATCATCACGACGCCGAGGATCACGACAGCATCGGCAATGCCACCCGTGAAGACTGATATGCCTGCGGCTATTCCGAGAAGGCCAACGGGAAGGGATTTGAACTGGTCGAAGAAGATGCTCCACCCGGATCGGGGAACCGATTCCGGCAAGAGGTTTGGACCGTATTGAGCTGCACGTCTCAAAGCGGATTCCAAAGACAGGCCTGTTGAGCCGGAGGCATCCCACTGATGCAGAACTTCCTGCCTCGTCATGCAGTGCCAGAGATCTTCAGGCTGTTCCTCAGCATGGACGACTTGCGACCTAACTTTTCGCAGGCTCGGATTTTTTCCTCCTGCTTGCGGATGCACCGGAGGCGTACTACCGCGGGCAAACCCGGGATCATCGCTCCGCGTGATGGGCGAAGCAGCGACGGCGCGAGGTCTCCTCTTCTCTCTCTCCACCCCGCCGGCTGAGGAGCCCGCTGGGTGACTTTCGACGATCTCTTTGAGGAGTCCGGCCACGGCAACTGCATCATTGCCATTGCCGTTCCGTATATCGTACAATATGAGAACCGAGCCCGTCAGCGTGTTGACGGAAACGTTTAGGATCCCTTCGTGCTGAACGAGACCTTGCTCAATATGCTGTTTCAATGATTCCGAACGATAGAGCCCATCAACTTTATAACGGACACGCCCTTTAACCGCGGCATGAACGGTCTGGATCACGCGTCGCCCCCCTTTCGGACACGAAAACCGATCTGGTGTGCGCCCCGATTTCTACGCGGCAGGCCTGGATTTTGGAAGGGCAGTGCTCGCAACTTCCTTTACCCCTTCGACAACGCCGACCAACATGTCCTTGACTGCCTTGACCGCCGTGTTGCCGATCGTCGATGCAGCCTCAATCGCTCCCGTTACGGCTACCTTCGCCACTTCTTCTGCATTCCCACCGACTTCCTTCGTGGCTTCAATCACGCCGTCCACGGCCCGTCGAGCCACCATCGCCACATCCGCGCCGACTTCAGCCGCCCCTTTAACGGCGCCCTTAACGGTGGAGCCCGCAACCGCGATCACATCACCGCCCACGTCGCTCACGCCCATGACAACGCCTTTCGCGACACTCTTGGTGCTCAGGATCAGGCCGGTGCCAACCTCCTCCGTTGCCTGAATGGCCCCCTTGACCACATCCTTTGTGATAACAACCGCCTCACCGGCAACACTGCCTGTTGCACGAAGCGTGTTGGATACAGTGTTCCGCACCAGGCTAACGATTTCCGCCTCAATCTCATTAATGCCCTTGAGACTACTTACGACACCTTCCTTAACCGTAGTCCCTGCTTTACCGATTTCCTCTTTTGATGCTGGATTCTCTATGGTCTCTGCACTTGACATTGCTACACCTCCTGTTGTTTGGTCGCCTTTTGATGATTGACTGCGCGGCCGACGCTTCACAGCCGCCTTCCTTTGTGGTTTTTGCCTCCTATCATTCATGGCTTTTCTCCTGGCTCGATCCGAAGAAGATGGAGGGACTTCGATCATGGCATCCTAAATATCTCTGAAGGCTTTCCTGGGAAATGAGATAAGTTTGATAAGTGTGTTTCGTCGGGATTGGATGAAAAACCCCACCAGTGTTCAGGTTCTCAATAAGTCCAGCCAGCCTACCCCTGCTACTTTTCCGGCTCCTTCGACTTTAAAAAAATATTGAATGCGTACCAGAATGCACCGTACCAAGGAAGCGCGCCAGCGTTTCCACTGAGAACCTGGATGGCCCCCGCTCCCAGTAGAACGACGAATGCCACTCCACCCATGTTCATCTCTCCGTCGGTCAAGCTCTTGATTTTGTTATCGATTCCTTTGAACGTTTCAGTTATATTCTGGTGAAAATTCCCCGGGTTAGACCCTTGCTCTCGCAAGATAAAGATATCTTTCGTTCGCGCGTACTCAGTAATGGCGGCCATGCTCGTCTCGTGCAGAAAGAGCATGCTTCCCGTCAGCGCGTTCACCTCCACCGTGTTGATACCCGGGCAACGCATAAATTGTTCCTTGCAGACATTAATCGCCTCTCTATCACCTTTCAACGAGGCGATTTTTACCCGGAACCTTCCCCGCGAGTTATGCGATACCACTGCATCCCGTATCATGACGCGTGTGTCTCGTCCGGTGGCGCCGCTACTGCCGCCGCTGCTGGCGCCGCCGCTGCCGCAGCAGCTTCCGACAGCTCCGCCTTTGCTTCCGCCACAATATCCTCGGTTATTTCAGCGACCTCGGCAAAAGTTTCCTTACCGCGCTCATAAAGCTGTATCCCTCCTTTGATCGCCGCTTTCGCCAACGGTTTCGCAATATTGGCAAACAAAGGTATTACGACAGGTGCTAATATTGCCGCTCCTACGCCAATAGCAAGACCTGTGACCAGATTACCTTTCAAACCATCGTCCAAAAGTGCCATATCATGATCTCCTTTCGTATGAACAAATTGTAGCCTTTTCCCGAAGCACTGTCTATTTTCACTTTCATTACTTGCCTACTATCAATAATATAACAATAAATTAAGTATACCCTTTTTATCCACTGACAGTGTCATCGAGCGCAAGTAATTATTTCCCACACCAGGAGCCGCAGCTATTCGGATAATAAAGAATCCCATGATACAATACACGGATGTCATAATAGCACTGTCGGTAGAGTGCCATCTTTGCGTGCAAGTATCGCTGTATCATGATTGTTACGCAGTATTCCAGCACCACTTGCATGCTGTAAACAGACTGTTTCCTCATGTCACAGATTTTTTTGCTATTTGTAATATTACTGTAACATTTCCACGTTATAGTTGCGAAGAAAGAGCAAGGTGAACTTGTATATATCTCGGTCAATAGTCTGTAACAGTACAAAAGAGGCAAACGTTCACGCATTCATGTGCCCCTATTGGAAGGCGGAAAGCATATTCTGTTCAGCGTCGATTATGACTGTGGCTATCGATACGCGCCGGAAGGCGCTTTATTGCTGTACGGAAGATTACGATCGCTGCCCGCTGTTCCTCGCAAAAATTCTTCGGGGGTAGAAAATGCTCGGCAACACCGGGGGGGGTTATCGCTTTCCACCTCTGACGCGGAGAAAGAAGGAGATCGCCATGGATCAAAAGCCCACAATACCGTCTGGCTTGTTACGCGGTGATGAAAAGGAAGTTGATCAGCATTCCCGCGCTATTCAGAAACTCGCTCAGGAACTTCAGCTGCCCGCCGATGAAATTCGACAATATTATATGGCTGATTTGGATGTTTTGAAAAAGGAGGCCAGGATAAGGGCCTTTCTGCCGGTCCTTGTCAGCCGGAGCGTTAAGGCACGACTGCGGCACGGATGATGGCCAGACGCCTAGAAATCAGCAAAACTTCATTTCGGGATCATTATTGACATCCACACGTTTCTCACACGTGCACCGAACTGTTCTATACAACAAACTTCTCAGTATAAGTAGTCAGAATGTCTAAAGACACAATCGAAAATATCCAATGTCCGGCCTGTCAATCAATAACAGTTTACCGCGATGGGAAAGCGCGGACAGGCAATCAACGTTATCTCTGCTTGATGTGCGGCATGCAATTTACTGTTTCACAGCGCATGAGGGTAAAGGGCAGGCCGTTGTGCGCAGCGTGCGGGAATCCGATGCACCTCTACCGCGATGAGCAAACAATACTTCGCTTCCGATGTTCCCGGTATCCGAGGTGCAGGACATACCTGAAGGTTCTTAAAGAAGATACCACAAAATAATAACGAATTCTCAATTATTTGAATCCTGTGTTCTGGATACCCTATGAGCGTAGCCGCTGCGCAGACAATACGTATACTCGTTGTTGATGATGAACCCGATCTTGTGGAGCTTGTCACCTATAATCTCACACGGGAAGGGTTCAAAGTTTCCTCTGCGTCCGATGGCGAGGAGGCCCTAGATAAGATCAAGAAAGGCGGATACAGCCTTGTCATTCTCGACCTTATGCTTCCGGGCCTTCAGGGAACCGAGCTCTGCCGCATAATTCGAAGCAATCCGAAAACGGCATCTATGCCGATCATCATGCTGACGGCCAAAAGCGATGTAACCGACAGGGTACAGGGCCTCGAAACAGGTGCCGACGACTACATGACGAAGCCGTTCAGCCCCAAGGAACTCACTGCCCGCGTAAATGCCGTACTCCGGAGAGGAGCCGGCAGGAAAACGCAGGAAAGTGTCCTCACCGTCCACAATCTACGCATCGACAAGGAACGCTACATCGTAAGCAAAAACAATGTTCCGCTGAACCTGAGTTCAACCGAGTTCAGGCTCCTTCTCTATCTCGTTGAACGCAGAGGGAAGGTGTTCAGCCGCGACCAGTTGCTCGATGCGTTGTGGCAGGATGACACGTTCGTTGAACCCAGGACGGTCGACGTCCATATCAGAAGGCTGAGGACACATATTGAAGACGACCCGGCCCGGCCCCTGTTTGTGAAAACGCGGCGTGGCGTGGGATACTATGTCGAGGGGGAATGAAGAGAGAACACCTGAAGACTTTTACCGCGATTGCGGTTATATTGTTTCGAGCCTCTGAACATTACTGATAAGTTCATCGAGGATACTCCATACCCTCCGGCGGGGAACAAACCAGCCGCAGTGAGTAATGGATACAACCAACGTTGAAGCAGTCTCATTCCATTCCGCTGTCAGTATGACTCCATGTTGTCGCGTGTTGATATGCCAGGGATTGTTCCCTGTTATTATTGCTCCGACCTCGCTCAGTTCCCTGACCATCATATCGATTTTTGTATGATCGATCCCGGCGTAATTGCGGGTGTCGGCTCCCGGCATGTCAATTCCTCCTGATCGTTTCCTCATAATGTGCCGTTATTATTTTCTCCTTCAGCAGCGCACTATCTCTTGAACAGACCCGTCCCGCAACCTTTGCCACTTATCCGGTTCACGGTCGAGCACCGCTTGTGGAATGCACTGACCATATATATATATATATTATATAGCATGCGATGATGCAAGCGACGAGAAATGCCCTGTTGTTCCGGGTGCGCTCCAGCGGCTTCATTGGCAAATCAAAGATCCTTCTCAGCTCATTGGAACCAATGATGAACTCCTGCGTAGTCACGAATTATGCGAGACCAGATCCATTGCCGCATAGAACGCCGGTCTAAAGAAGAAAACAAAGGAAATGAAAAATGTCCCAATTCCAACATTCATGTTCACCGGAGCTGTTTATAACCTGGTATGAACCCTGTGCAAAAGGATTTTTTAATAACTTTGTGCGCCCTGAAATGAGTATTGCATACTTATGAGGCAACCAAAACATAAAATAAATTGATCCAATTTATTTTTTCCTTAAGATCCCGGTCAAAAACCATAGGATATGCAATGAATCAGGGATTTGCTTTGGAAGCAATGTGAGGCGCGTATTTCTTATCTTCCTCAAGGATGTGAGCGTTTAGCCAGTTTGTCAGCAGAAGCATGACATCGATGTTCGATGGTTTGTTCCCTTTTTCCAATGTTTCCTTAAGGTCACGGGCCTTTTTGGCAATATTGTCGTGCATCTCCTTGTGAGCATCATACTTTGGATAACCATGCTGCTGCAACAACCGTTCTTCGGTGTTGAAATGATAAACCGTGTAATCAACGAACCGATCGACGACAGTATCTATAATTTCCCCGCCCTTGCCGGCTTGCATGGCGTCATACATTTCATTGATCAGGTTGATAAGCTTCTGGTGCTGTTTGTCTATTTCATCCACATGGACTGAATACCGATTGTTCCATTTTAAGTAACCCATAACTCCTCTTAGAACTTCCATGCAAATAGTATTGATATGCGCCGGCTGAAATACGCGCATTCGCCATCCTCCCAAAATCCTTCGGATTAGGGGAATGCGTCCAATATTGCTATTTTACCACGAGTAAATTAGTGGGTACAATATAATTCAAAACGTGGTGAATAGTGATAGAGCAAAAACGCAGGAAGCGTATAAATATTCGTGTATTAAGCGCTTCCCGGTCCACTCCGTGTCTTAAGTATTGGTAAGATTTTGACTCTATCTCTTCAATGCCCGGATGAAGTCGTCGAAGTGAAATCAAAGGCATTGCTCAGATCATGCGCCGGGCGTCAGGAGTCCCCAGCATGGCGCAACCGTAGTAATTGTAAAACAGCCGTGTTACAGAAATGTTACAATAACAAAGAAATCCACTCCCGTGATGTTTGCGATAGTCATAAGCCATTAAGTCTCAAACATGCCTCAATTTCATGCAATTGTAACAAATTGGTAACGGTTGTGTAATGAAATCATGACAGTATGTCCTAACATGAGCGGTTTAGCGCACGGAGTTCCAGGGCGGCCAACCATGACGCGTCGGGCAAGGGGCCATGAAATACTTCACGAAAATCGTCGACACCATGATTAAATTTATGATCCCGCTCGTGATCATCGCTCTTTTAATGGGGATCGCGCGGGTCATTCTTGACCTTCGAGCCGTATTCGGGAGCCGCACCATCGCGGCGGCCTTCGACATGATGGTGACCAACATTCTTTCCCTGTTCGTCGTCATCGAGTTGCTTCGAAGCATCATCGAATATTTTACCGTACACCGTCTTAAAATAACCTTTATTACAGATGCCGCACTGGTTTTCGTACTCCGCGAAATCATGATTGGGCTCTACGAACACACCCTGCAACAAGGGATGATCCTAGCTCTCGCAATCCTGATCCTCGTGATCGGCTGCATCAGGACACTGGCCGTGGTATTTTCACCGGAGAAATCCTTCGAAGCTGAAGAGGTGAATCATGGATAACTGTCTAAACAAGGCTTGTTTAAAAAAAATCGAGGATGCTGTCCTTATCGTGGTCTCCATGGCGGGACTTATTTTAATGATACTTCATTGGCGTTAAGGCGGAGGATACCGGCGCTTACATGAGGGAACATTCGAAGGAAAAGGTTTTTCCCAAGGATTTTCAGTGGGGCGTGGCAACCTCGGCGTTTCAACTCGAAGGTTCTCCGAATGCGGATTGGACTGTTTGGGATCCCGTACTCAGAGACATGCCGCAGATCACGAGCCACTATGCCATGTTCCGGGAGGACCTCAAGCTGCTGAAGGAGCTTGGCGTCAACTCGTACCGGTTTTCCCTGGAGTGGAGCAGGATTCAGCCCCGGCCCGACACATGGGACGAGGAAGCGATCGCTCACTACCAGGAGATCATTGATATCCTTCACAGCTACCACATCGAACCGATGGTTACGCTCCACCACTTTACTCACCCGCGCTGGTTTCTGGAGCGGACACCTTGGCACCGGACCGCATCCATTGAGAAATTTCTACGGTACACCGAAATGATGGTTTCGACTCTCAGGAATGTGCGCACCTGGATAACATTCAACGAACCCTATGTCATAATCATCGGCGGTTATATGGACGGATGTATGCCTCCGGGACTGCGGGATGTGCCCCGCGCCCTCGTTGCATTGAAAAACATCTTTGCGTCCCACGGCAAGGCCTATGACATCATTCACCGATACATTCCTGATGCCCGAGTGAGCGTTGCGCACAACATGTCTGTTTTTGCTCCCTGGAAAACATGGAACCCTCTTGACCGGCTTCTGAAGAAGACGGCAAACTACTTTTACAATCACTCTATCATCAACGCGTTCCGTACAGGAATCTTCATCATCAAATTCCCTTTTTCTCGCCAGGTGGAGATTGAGGTTCCGATTAAGGACAAGCTCGATTTTTTCGGCGTGAATTACTATACCCGAATCCACCTCCGCTTCAATCCCTTCAAAAAAATGGGAGTCGAGCTCCGGCACCTCGACATCGACGGACACGGGCTCACGAATCTCGGATGGGAAATCCACCCCCGCGGCCTCGCCAAGGTCCTTCGATACGCGTCGCGGCTCAACCTGCCGATCGTAATCACCGAGAACGGCATCGCAACGCATGATACAGAGGAAAAAGTGAAATACATGAAGCGGCACATTGACGTGATCGAACGGTGTCTCAAGGAGGGTCTCGACATCCGGGGATATTACTACTGGACCCTCATCGACAACTACGAGTGGCTTCAGGGTCTCGATGCGCGGTTCGGGCTGTACCGGGTTGACTTCAAGACGCTCAAGCGTACGCCGACCAGCGCGGCCTCCTACTACTCCTACCTTATCCAAAGCCGGTCTCATATGTAAGAAAAGCTTCACCTGAACGTAATCGCACATTAACAATGCTTTGCTACCCTCATCGGCATCGAGATTTCCAGTTCTTCGAACCGATCAACTATGAAAAAAGGGAGATGTATGAATAATTCCATTATTATCAGAATTGAAAGCGGTGTTGTGGCCGAAATATTTTCAACATCACCTGTTCAGGTGACCGTTGTCGATTATGACATGATCGAAGGCGGGGAAACGTATGAGCACTGTGAAAAAAAAGCTGTCCTTTCCATGGTCCCCGATCAATTCGTCAGCCAAGAGCATATCGAGGAACTCGTCAAGTCGCTCGTGCTCGAATGCCGGCGGCCGGCCGACCTCGTCACGATGATGCCGATCAAAAAAGAAAAACACTTACCATGAAATGACCGGCATTGAATTACCCCACTCCTCAGAATATTTCTTTCTGTAACAAGAACTTAATATTTTCGTAATACCTCCGTAATAGACGTCCCATATAATTTCGACAATGATGCTGTGTGACTTTCATATTCACACGACCTTTTCGGACGGCTCAGTGGAGATGAGCAAGACCATAGATCTTTTCGGCCAGGCGGGATTCGACGTAATTGCCATCACGGACCATGTGGTAAATGGTGACAACACATTGGGGAAATTCGCGCGACACTTCAACTTGTCGGTCCGGGGAGACAATTTTGACGAGTACCTTTCCACCATACGGACCGAAGCGAAACGGGCGTGGGACAAATATGAAATGCTCGTGATTCCCGGAGTTGAAATCACCAAGAACCACCTCTCCAAGGATGAATCCGCTCATTTCCTGCTTCTCGACATCAAGGAATTCGTCCCCGCGTGTATGGATTATGAAGAGATTTTTCTTGACGCAAAGCGCCAGGATGCACTGACTATCGCCTGTCATCCCCACCATACTCCAGACATCTTAAACCCCGACACGCTCTTTTTGTGGAACAACCGAGATAAATACTCGAAATACATCGATGCTTGGGAGATTGCCAACCGGGACGATGTGTTCAATGTGATCAGCCTGAAAAAATACCCCTACATCGCGAACAGTGACTTTCACAAGGCACGGCACCTCTACTCCTGGAAAACGTTGCTGAACTGCGATAAAAACGTCGATGCGGTGAAAAACTGTATCCGACACAACAAAGGAGTGGCAATCACGCTATTCAGGAACTGAATGATGACGATTGATTAGCCTTATATGTATCACCTTTCGGGAGGCGGATTATGATTACCTTTATCCTCTGTGCAACGATCTGTGCCGTAGGCATCGTTCTTTACCTACTCCAGACGGGAGCGGCCTGTTACCTCATCAGGAAGAACGGCCGGGCTGCCATCGCATCGGACTGCGCGAGCGACGCATTAGCTCCCGTCTCAATCCTCAAACCCCTGCGTGGGCTCGACGATAATCTCTTCGACAATCTTTCCAGCTTTTGCACCCAGGACTATCCCGAATACGAGCTGCTGCTGTCCCTCCAGGACCACAATGATCCCGCATACAAAATAGCGAAAAAGATTCAGGAAAAACACCCGGAAAGAAATATCACGATCATCGTGGAGCGGTGCGCAACAGGGCTCAATCCCAAGATCAACAATCTCGTTCCTGCATACCGGAGGTCCCGTCATCCTTACATCCTGATCAGTGACAGCAATGTGATGGTTGAAAAAAACTATCTGCGTGAAATCATGCGTCATACAGAGGACCCGGCTGTCGGGCTGGTGAGCAACCTGATCAAAGGCATCGGCGGCCGCACTATTGGCGCCCGGTTTGAAAATCTTCATCTGAACTCTTTTATTATCGGCAGCGTCAGTTTTCTCGACCGTTTCCTCAATATGCCCTGCGTCATCGGTAAATCCATGCTCATGAAAAAGGACGACTTGAACATGCTGGGCGGGCTCGAAAATTTCAAGGATATTTTGGCTGAGGATTTTATAATCGGAAGGGAAATGTCCCGGGCGGGGAAAAAAGTGGTCCTCTCCCACCACCTGGTCAGCAATGTTAATGAGTTCTGGAGCATCAAGCGGTTTCTGAACCGTCACACGCGATGGGGCAAACTCAGATGGAAAATTGGCGGATATAAGTACTTCTCGGAGCTCCTTGCAAACCCTGTTTTTATCTCTGCGATCCCGAACCTGGCGTCAGGTTTTTCACGGACCACATTATCGTTCACAGCCCTTGTAGGACTTATCAAAATCCTCGGTGATTCGATAATCGGCAGGACCCTAGAGTCGCGGGAGGGTAACAGTACGTTAGAGAAACAATCCCCGTTCGTCTATTTCCTAGCGCCGATCAAGGACCTCATCATCGGCGTAATTTGGTTCGTACCCTTCATAAGTTCAACCGTGATTTGGCGCGGAAACCGGTACCGTATCGGGAAAGACTCCTGTTTGTTGCCCTGCCCCGAGACCGGATTCTGGTCATGGGGTTACCGCATCACGGACAGAATACGGGAAAAGGTAGCGTAGATCGCAAAAAAGTGCAGAGTTCAGCGTTCAAAGTTTTGAGAGTGAACCCCTGCCCCTGATTTTACTCTGAACTTTAGCGCCGAACTTTGGACTCTATTCATAATAAGTAAGGAGATCTCATGACCAACGACCGTATTTTCAACCTTGACATTAAGTTCAACGACCCTCTCCAGAACAAGCTCTTCACCATGGTAAAGGGTCCCCTTGAACATGTTCTCGCTTTTCCTCGGCTGAACCAGGCATACGCTGACGTCGCCCGGATGGCGGATAACCGCCCATTCACGGATAAGGTCCTAGAACAGCTGAAGGTAAACTATGATCTCAGCGACAAGGACCTTTCAAAAATTATGATACCGTCTGGTCCCGTAATTGTCGTTGCAAACCACCCTTTCGGAGGCATTGAAGGTATTATTTTAGCATCGCTCTTTCGATCGATTCGCTGCGATGTAAAGTTCATGGCAAACCACCTTCTTACCGCAATTCCGGAAATGCGCGATCTGCTCATCCCGGTGAATCCCTTCAAGCAGGAGCATGCGATGAAGGAAAATATCAAGCCGCTCCGGGAAAGCATCCAGTGGGTCAGGAACGGCGGAATGCTCGTTGTCTTCCCCGCCGGCACGGTGTCTCATTTCGATATCCAGAAAGGCACAATAACCGACCCGACGTGGAGCCCCACTGTTGCCGGGGTCATCCGGAAAACCGGGGCGCCAGTGCTTCCCATATTTTTCCATGGCACGAACAGCGCGGTCTTCCACATGGCGGGAATGGTTCATCCTCTCCTCAGAACGGCTATGCTGCCGGCCGAATTGCTCAACAAAGGACGCAAAAATATCCAGCTCCGCATCGGGGACCTCATTCCCTTTGATAGATTGAAGACGTTTGAGCAGGACCCTGACATGTCGGAGTATCTCAGGTTACGCACCTATCTTCTGGAACTTCGCCAAATCCGTAAGGCATACCGTGGCTTTACATCCTCCCTGCAGATAAAAAAAGAAGACCCGGGTAATGCCATTATGCCACCCCGCAATCCTGACATGATGCTCGAAGAACTCCGCAGGCTTGCTCCGAGCCAAACCCTGGTTGAGAGCGGAGATCAGTTCGTAATACAGGCCATGGCCGATCAGATCCCGAATATCGTGCTGGAAATCGGACGATTGCGCGAAATTACCTTCCGCGCGGTCGGCGAAGGGACGGGGAAACTGGTGGATATTGACCGCTTCGACCGCACCTATATCCACCTGTTCATCTGGAACCGGGCGAAGCAGGAAGTGGTCGGTGCCTACCGTCTCGGGAGAACCGACGAACTCGTTAAAAAATACGGTCTCAAGGGTCTCTACACCAGTACCCTCTTCCGGTATAAGCCTGAATTTATCGAACGTCTCGGTCCCTCACTCGAAATGGGCCGCTCCTTCATCCGTCTCGAATACCAGAAGTCCTATGCGCCGCTGCTGCTCCTCTGGAAAGGCATTGGCCGGTTCATTGTAGACAATCCCCACTACAAGACACTGTTCGGTCCTGTCAGCATTACCGACGGCTACCAGGCATTGTCGAAAGAGCTGATCGTCAAATTTTTAAAAATGTCACGGTATCGGGATGATATGGCTGGATTGGTAAAGGCCAGAAAGCCGCTTAAGTCAAAATCGCTCAGAGGATGGGATGTCGATGCCGCTGTCAGGATCATCAAAGACGACATCGAGGACATATCGGAATTGATATCCTCCATCGAATCGGACAATAAGGGAATCCCGATACTCCTGAAACAATACCTCAAGCTCGGCGGCAGGATCGCCGGGTTCAATGTTGATCCGGCTTTCGGAAACGTGCTCGATGGTCTGATCATAGTCGACCTCACCAAGACGGAGCACAGGATGCTGGACCGGTATATGGGCAAGGAAGGCGCCGAACTCTTCCTGACGTATCATGAA
The DNA here is from genome assembly GCA_035516155.1 of Nitrospirota bacterium. Lineage (GTDB taxonomy): Bacteria > Nitrospirota > UBA9217 > UBA9217 > UBA9217 > JAJYKN01. The sequence goes on along the minus strand of DATJAP010000011.1, from coordinate 71,728 downwards.
GCGTTAAAGCGCGACCGCTATGCGACCTGCGCCTAACCTCACAAGCGAAAAACACCCCCGCCCGACAACAGGGGCAGAAAGGTTGTTCGGCAAACTGTTCTTTCTCATACCACTCGGGGTCATTGGGAACGTCTTATTTTGTCTTATGGCCGTCGACCGGGAGACGTTCCATGCTGCCTTACGCGTTAAGCCAGGATATCTGGCCGTCGCCCTGCTCCTGAGCATCGTGCCCTGGTTCACCGGTTCGCTCCGACTGTTCCTCTGGGGTAAATTTCTCGGTGGGAAAATACGCTATCGCGACATATTCAAAATAGTGCTCGGCGCCGAACTCGGAGCGGCGGTCTCTCCGCCGTTCATCGGCGGATGCCCGGTAAAAATCGGACTGCTGATGAAGCGGGAATTTTCCGCCGGCACCGCCTTTTCGCTTACACTACTGGAAAATTTTGAGGACGCCCTTTTTTTTCTCGTCATGGTGCCGGTCACGCTCACTCTTTCGTCAGCATGGAACCTTCCGGTCGTGAAAAACGGATTGAGCGCACTGAGGCACGCTCATTTCTGGCTGCCCGCGGCGGGAATAGCGGTCGCCGTCCTGTCAGCCTTTTTCCTGCTCCTGTTTCAATCGGAAGGGATAAACAGGCTGTTTCCCGCCGTGCGGAGCATAACAGTTCGGCTCATTTCCTCGTATCGCAATTTTATCGGTACCTACCACGCCATCATCCGTACCGGAAAAAAATTTTTTGCACTGACCATGACGTTAACGACTGTTCAGTGGTTATGCAGGTACTCAATTATCTCTTTGCTGCTGATGGGCCTCGGCATTCCGTCCCAACCGCTGCTGTTCATGGCACTTCAGGTTGTTGTCTTTGCACTCGTGGCATTCATTCCTTCACCCGGAGGGACGGGCGGCGCCGAGGCCATCTTCTACCTTACCTATCGTTCTTTATTGCCGGCAGATGCTATCGTAATCGTGACCGCCGGCTGGCGCTTTCTTACATTTTACTTTTTGCTATTCCTCGCCTCAATACTGTTGCTTGTGCTTAACCGACGGACAACTGCTGAACAGATGATGAAAATGGAAAGGTTTAGTCCTGACAATGATACTTTAACCATGAGAGGTAGCGGATATTTCCCCGGCGAAAGCAATGCTGATTGACTTCCGGCACTAATCGCCATAAAGGAGAAACCATGAAGCCGACACAGAGTCCCTCAACTTACTCTAGAAAAACCGTTTTGCAATGCATGCCGGCGGTCCTCGAAGCTTTGCACTCTCCGACGCAAAACGCATCTTGTGCTCCCGGCCACAGGGGTAACGCGGGCCACCTTCGTGCACACTCGCCCGAGGTCTCACGGGCGACACGCGACGCAGGCTCTGCGCTCTACGAACTTCTCGGCATGGCAGAGCTCGTACGAGTGGCATACCAGAAAGGAGAGCTCAAAAGCGTTCAGGAAAGGCTTTCGCTTCTCATAGGAGATGCCACAAACCTTTCCGCGGTCATTTCCAATATCGTTGATCTTGCGAGGATCGAGATGGAGCCTCCCGAACCAGCATATGAACAATTCGACATCGTAACGCTTCTGGATGAAGTTTCACAGACGGGGCGTAGACTGGCCGGCAACAAACCGTTAACCATTATGGACGTCTCCGCCGCAACTCCACTTGTCATTGAATCCGACCCCGCCATGATAAGCCGGATTATGACAGAGCTTATGAGCAATGCGGTTAAATTCACCGACCGGGGCCGCGTGGCCATAATTCTCTGCAAGGAAGACGACCTCCTCCGGATGACCGTCGCGGACAACGGCAGAGGAATGACTCAGGAACAGGTCAAGGAACTATTCGACGTCTCCGATCACACGCACGATTCTGAAGTGCAGGAACAAGATACTCCCGGCCTGGGCCTCCGGATTGTCAAAAATCTGGTCAACGCGCTGGGCGGCAACATCACTGCGTCCAGCAGGACTGGAGAAGGAACAATCGTCGAGATCACACTCCCGCTGACAACTATGAAGCGGTCTCCCGGGCGGGTGATAAAGAGCAGATGACAGATATGTTCTGATCGCGAATAGTTGTCGGCTTTGACAGCGAGTGACCATCGAGAATGAAGACAAATAGAGGAATGAACAGAACAAACTGCTGGGAATATACAAAATGCATTCGGCATCAGCGAAGGATGAAGATACGGGACTTGGGTGTCTGCCCCCTTTCTCGACGACAGCGGACGGGTTTCTGGCCACGCGCCTTGGCATGGAACGTTTCTTGGCTCGGACTGGAAAGCGAATTCTTGATTTCCCCCGGCGCCTGTTAAGGAAAAGGTTGCTCGCGGATTTCACCGGGATTCTTAAAGTCAGACAGCTTGCCTTGAGCTCTTCCTGACTATTTCATTTTACCTCTTCATGGCAATCTCTATCCTGTTTTTCAATTTCACGAGCACGTGATTTGCTGTGCCGCCTGTCCAAGACTCTCAATATTGCATGGCGAATCGCTGTATCTGCAAAGCCGATGGCTTCCCCTTCCCTCTGCATTATCCACCCATTTACACGTCCGATTTCTACACGATAAAAGATATTCCGGCAACACCTGAGGAAGGGATGATTCAGTAAGAAGCTCAGGCGATAAATAATTCGGATCCGTGAGCCTCATTTCCCACATTGGCACTCCAGTGAATGGTTTCATGGCGAACAGTGAAGTCCGACACCGTTTTCTTATTATTATATAGACGGTATTGTTTTCAAAGCTGATGTAATCAGCTCTCTGGCTACGGATAAAAGCGCCGTCAACAACAATTAGAGTAAAGGGTTCCTCATTCGTCGCAATTTTAGATCTTTCTCTCAATCAAGGATATTCCCTCGTCAAAGTATCCCTACTTAGAGCCGGGCCCAAAGATCATTGGCCCTTTGTCATCCGATTTATGGACACAGTTCATACCTTGATCACAAGAACGGGCATCGGTTGCCATCGATCTGCCGCAACACCACTGTGATATCGTTAACCATAGAATCAGGATAAGAGCTGCAGTTTAATAGATTTACTAGTGACGTTTAGTCCATCCGAAATATATTCTTGATAACGCGTGGGAAAAGGCATAGATTATACGTAAAGATAATGGCTAACGTCGGCTGTATTTCTTCAGTAATATTTACATTAGATAAACTCCGTAGAGCAAGTCTCGCAAGAACCAAAAAGTTTTGCGGAACAAGATGGGTTAATTCTACTAAACGATTCAAATTATTCTGATCCCGGCTTTGCGTGTTACTCTTGCGCCCGGATGAACGACGTTACGACGGTGACGCTTAATTCCGGAGTGATTGCCGGTACCGCTCGACATGGAGATAATATTCCTATCGTCATGAAAGATAACAAAGTACTGGATTCCGAAGTGAAAGAAATCACGGATCCATGGATCATCATTTAAAAAGAAAGCGCCGCATTTTCCGACATAGCTCAAGTTGACCGAAGAGAGTTCGGTCGGGGAAAAACTGGCGGCTTAATCGTGGTAGTTGTCGGCGGGGTCTTTACGATGCTTGCACTATCTTTCTTTTGTTACGATTGTTCATAGTGGTTGGTATGTCGTTACGGCATAATGAACCTGGACATAATCAACTTCCCTCTGTATAATCGGTGTTTAAGAAAGGAGAATTTTATGGATTATTATTATAATTATGTCCCCGGCAGACTAAGAATTCAAACGCCATTCATCCACGATAATCCGCAGAATGCGGCTACTTTTGAAAAGGCTATAGGGTGTTTGGAAGGGATAACGTCGGTAGAAACCAACCCTGTTACTGGCAGCGCATTAATGCATTTCGATGAAAATAAGATCAAACACGAGCAGATCATCAGCTTTCTTGAAAAACAGGGTTTTTTTATTCTTTCTAAGGCAAAAACGTCTGATGAAGTTATCGAGCAGGCAGCGGAAAAGGTCCTTGACGTAGCAGAAAAGATTGCGGTCGACTCGGTTGAAGGTGGGAGTGGAGAGGCTTGATGAATTCTACCTGAATGATTTCTGAATTGATCTAGAGTTGCATACTACAATATGGATTTAATAATAATCGCATCTGGCAATGATTATCTCGTAAGGGACAATGTGTGAAGTCGAGCATTCGCTGTTCCACCAAATGATGATAAATTTCAGATCTATTGGAATTTTCTGCCCTCACCTGTAATCTCGGCTGTCAAATACTTCTTCAGGTCATCGTTTTATCTCTGAGTCAATCGAACGAAGCATTCATTTAACGGAATTTTAACCTTATTTCAATATTCATGTAATGCTTCAGGCGTATTGTCCCCTCTAGACACTGTCTCTCCGTTATTTCTTCCAGACTCGCAGAAGTTCCTCCGATACAGATGTTTGCCTTCCCTCATGGTGCAGGATGTTGGAGAAGGGGGCATTTGACGCGAGCAGATCGAATATAAGTTTGAGCTGCTGAATATTGTTTAAAAAACCAGGAACCAGGGAGGTGTCTATGCCGGTACCAAGCGTGATGATGGTCACCCCACATCTGAATGAAAAAGAATCCGCCCAGCTTGCCGAAGCCGTCCAGTGGCTTGTGCGGGAACTCGGGTTCCCTCCGGAAGAAGTAGACCGCTCATACCAGGAAAGCCTTGCGTATTTCCTCCGACAGACGTAAAGATTGCACCATCGTTCCAGAGTGATGGTTTTCGGGATTGACTTTTACCCCGGGTAACGTCACAAAAATCTGTTCAACAGGGAGATGCCGACAAAATAGTTGTTTTTTTGTTCTGAAGTTGGTTGTTGATGCGCAGGTTTCTTACGAGACGAATAAGATGTTTAATTTTCGTAAATCGGTTGGGATCCCAATTTAAAAGGCGCTGCATTTGCCGCGACTGTAAATAATATGTATGGCTCCTCAACATTTATGTATAGATCGTGCCGTCTTTGCAAGACTATTCTCTAATTAGCATAAATTCCGGTCGGAGAGAGCATTGAACTCCGACATTCGTCACATTTGTGCCGGAAACTGTCCCACTGGCTTGCGTTACCATACAAAGCTGCGTTTCAGGCTGGGTCTTTACTGTGACATTGTAGTCATCTCCGTCAGCAATGGTCGTCGGAAAAGTAAAAGAAGTACTGCTAGTTGAAATTACAAGGTCATCACAGCCGTTATTCTGAAGCACAAGTCCGTTGTCGACGAGGTTGGATACGGAGCCGCCTACCGTATAGTTGTTTGGAATTCCACTGCTGTCCGGCGCTCCGCTACCGCATGACTGGATGAGGAGCGAAACCGATATAACCAAGATGCGAAACAACTCACCTGTTCTCATATCATTCTTCATATCATCCCCCACAGCTCAGCTCCCATCACATAAGGTATGCACAGCACTCCGGCACAATTCTCGGTGACAAGCGATGAACAGGCCCAATGTATTGCTGGATCAATAACAACGTTTTTGAAGGAGTAAAATAAATCAGGCAGGTGCGCAAATGCCCACTAATAATGCATGTTTAGTGCAAGACTATTTCAGTTGTGATCTCTCAAAAAGAGAACCGACACACAAACAAAGCAACCCTGTCCGCTCGGCCCCTCCTGGCGCTTCGCGCTTGCCAGGGGAATGAGCGGGCCAGAGTCAATATCCTCTTCCGATATTTGGGTATCCAAAACTATGTTATCCTGATGATATTAGGCACTAGGGGCACGTTGGAGAAATTCCATGCTGTCTTTGAATCACGAAAAACATTTCCAGCCTACGGCTTGTACGCTTTCAGACAGGTTTTTGCTCATGGTCTTCTGCGCGCTTTTGGGCAGGGATTGCCAAAAACTATCGCTCCCCGGCATAAGCGTCAATACCGCACACAGAGCCTTCTTGGTTCTGTCCGCTCATACTCTGTACCCGCAAGAGATTTTTCCTCATACCCGCTCGAAAAGAGCCAGCTCGCAACGAGATGCGCGCACCTTCTTGCTTCGGGCTTTCTGATCCCCTCCTAAGGCATGCCGATCAGCAAAAGTCCCTTATCACTTGTTCTTCAATATTTCTTCGAACTGCTCCACTCGCTCGACAGTCCCGCGAGTGAACTTAATCTTAATCGAACCCGTGAACTTTCTGTCCATGAGTATCTTGAGGAAATCGATGATCTTTGTCAGTTTTTCCATCGCTCCACCCTCTGTTCTTCCGCAATTTCGGCTAATTAATTGTTTCATACTAACCTTAACATTCGGCGCGCCTGTTTTTGTAATTTCCACAAAAATTCTGAGCGGGAATCTGGTTCTGATCGATTACCCTGTATCTCATTAAAACCTGGAGGATAACTGTTTATGAGACGTCAATAACAGCGGTTCAGGACCAACCCGAGGATTTTCTCCTTCGGAAGGTACTGAAGGGCCTTCTTGACGTCGTCCGTTGAAGTCTTGCCAGCCTGAACAACAACGAGTATCTTGTCGACTAGAGGTGCCATTGTCAGCACGTCGGCTCCGGTCAGAATGGGAGGTACGTCGAAAATGATATACCGATCGGAATAGCGCCCCTTCATGCTTGGCACCAGTTCCCGCATGCGGGGAGAGCCGAGGATCTCGGCGCTTTCTTGCAGCAGGCTACCGCCCGAAATAACAGTCATTTTTTCTATGCCAGCCCACGTGATCAGTTCGGAAAAAGGCGAGCGGCCAGCAAGATAATCCATGAGCCCCTTTCCACCCCCGCAACCCAGGTATTTATGGACGCTCTGCTTTCTCAGATCGCCGTCGACCAGCATGACCGTATGCTGGAATTCCCGCGCGATCGCGATGGCTAGATTGATGGCGGTAATGGTTTTTCCCTCGCCCGGGAGCGCGCTTGTGACCATAATTGTGTTGGCACCCGAATCTCTAGTCCGTTGCAGAACCTGTGTTCGTAATACTCTGAAGGACTCCGCTTCCCTGGTGTTGTCCAGATACAGGAGACAACGGTTCCTGGCAAGGAGCAGCGGATCCAGTTTGACCGACTGCGACTGAACATAGGCAGGCGATATCCATCCGGCTTGCTCCCTGTCCTGCTCAGAGGCATGTTCCCAGAGGGGAGGCGGAGTTGTTTTTAGGTGACCATTTCCACCCTTCTGCCTGATAAGGGCGATCATTTCCTTCATCTTATGCATCATCGATTCTCTCCTAGCCGTCATAGCGGTTTCGTTACATAGCGATGTATTTCATCATACGGATCCAGAGGATGTCCAAATCCATCACAAAGAATTGGATAACCAAGGCAACGATCAGTATGAAGAGGATGGTAGAGACGGAGGCTATTATCAATCGTTTCTTATTTCGCTGTTCGTCCTCGAGCGTGACAATCTCCGGGATCTCCGACAAAACGGGAAACGGAAAAACTTTGGCCAAATCCTCCGTCTTCCGGACAGACCGGTCGGATACCTCCTGGAGAGACGCGGTCCCTACTCCGGATGCGATACCAAGAATGAGCCCAATCAGAAGAATGATCGGACGGTTCGGCCGTACCGCTTTTTCAGGGAGCCTTGCCGGATCGATCAATGTAAACCGTTCACCCATCTGCTCCTTTTCCAGGCCATAAGCCACCTTGGCTTCCATGTACTTTTTCATGAGATCGTCATATTTAGCCTGGGTATTGTTCCGCTGGACCATAAGGTCTTTGAACCCTTCCTCGACTTTGGGAGATGCTTCCAGCCTGCGCTGGAAATCTTCCCGTTTCCGCTCAATGTCATCGATCTGCAGCTTAATGGACTTGATGTCCGCCTGGACGCCGGCCAGCTCCGAGGCAAGCGCGATGTAGGCGGGATTGTCGGGTTTTTTCTGATCGGTGGGTTCGCTCACCTTTTCCTGGAGCTTCTTCTCCAAAACAGCGATCTCCGCCTTGGTCTTGATCACGTCGGGGTATTCTTCGGAATACCTCGCCTTCAGGTCGACGAGGGCAACCCGCAGCTCCTTCAGCCGATCTTTATCCTGGTTGGTCGCGTCTGGCACCATTGTGGCCAGTTCTGACTGGTAGTAGCTTTCCTTATCCCGGAGCGCCCGGAGCTGCTCGTTCAATTGATCCCAGTTCCGCTCGTCCCAATCCAGGGATTGCAGGTTGAACTGTAACAAATCAGGCAGGGCCTGGCTGTGCCGCTCCTTGTAAACCGCGATTTTCCTTTCTAACTCGACAAGTTCGGCCTGAACGGATTTCATTTCCTCATCCAGGAACTTCGTCGTACCTTCCGTCTGCTGCCCCACAACCTTCATGTTCTCCTCAAGATAAAGGGACGCAAGCTCATTCGCGACCTGCTGGACCACTTGAGGATTGTGTCCCTCGTAGGAGACGGTAAATGCGATGGTAGCAGCCGTTTTCTGTCCTGTCCTCCGATCAATAACGTCAGCCATTATGGTCTCGAACTTAATGTCCTTCTTTCGCATGTTCTCGATGATCTCTTCCGACGTCATCTTGTTTCGCTTATCTGCATACAGGTTGAATCGGTTGATGATCTCAAGCAGCCGGCCGGCGCTCATAATCCGCTGGTTAATGATCTGCAGACGCTGTTCCGCGTAGCTCGTCACGGCCGCCATCACGTACTCCCGGGAGATTTCCTGCTCCTCGATCAGAATCGTGGACGTGGAGCGATAGACAGGCTTCCAGAGCAAGATGACCAACACGGAAAGTAGCGGAACAATCAGAGCTGGAATGATAAGCGCCCATCGCCTCCTTTTGATGATCCTGACCACATCCTTGGTACTTGTTATTTTGGCTTCCTCCATCATTAACGCTCCTATGATTATTTGTACTGGCTCGAACTGCAGTACGGGAACCGGGCTGTCAAACGCAAGAAGTACGACTGTCTGTTTGCCTCGGTATTCTCTGTATGGTAATCGATCCTGATCTGTTGGTAGGTTGCCTCGAGTGCTAAGTCCCTTGAGAAGTCGTACCGGATGACCGGCGAGATGCTAATGTCCCGCTGATTGACGACAACGGCCGCATTCTGTTCAGGCGACTGGTATGTGGTATACTCGGCCGACAGTGAGACCGACAGTTCATAACTGATTTTGTACGTGGCTGCGATCTGCAGGTCGTTTTCGTCGGTCGCGGACTGGAGACCCGAGGCCAAGGTAAGATCCTTGGTATACATAAGATGTGCATCCATGTATTCACCTTGGTAGTTCAGGGAAAGATTACCGACTTGGCCCCAAGCAATATTGTTGAGCCTCTCCCTGACGAGAGTGGACGAACCGGGGTTGCCGTTGGGAACCCATGTGTTTAAAAATTGTTCTGACTCGGTACGGCGGATACCGCCTTGAGCGAGAACGCTCCAGGTCTCGCTGACAGCGTAGGAAAAACCAATAGAACCCGCTACGTTGATGGTTCTTGAATCAGGCAAGAGATACTGGCTGTATTCCGTATTCAGAAGGCCTTTCACCCGGGGAAGGTACTCACTGAAATCGGTCGTAAGCCCCGCCTGCACGTCATAGGATGTGGCACGATAATACGGTTGTTGATAAGAGCTCCCAACATATTGATACTGGGACAGGAGCGATGTTTTTTCCGTCAGTTGATAGCCTGTGGACATCGAGGCGGTTGTACTCTGTACCGGTAAAGCCACAAGAGGTAGTGCGGGACTTGCAATAATAACTCCGCCGGAATTAGAGTTGCCGGCCGTAGGGGGAGACGTCACCGGTACCGGCGGGGGAGAACTGTTGCCGCCGGAGGAAACTGTGCCGACCGACGGTGAATAGGCCGACCCCGTATAAAGGCTCAAATTGGCAATCCTCGTATATCCCGCTCCCGCCGAAAGAGTAAACAGCGGCGTGGCCGCGTACCGTACGGTGCCATTGTACGACTGGTTGGTCGCACTGAGATAATCGTACTTGGAGTATTGCAGCCGGTCCAGCCGGAGCGACAGCAAGGAATCGAGCCGATCGGTCTTGTCGGTCAGATCGAAGCCGGGCGATAGGGTCGTGATATAATCCTTTATTACACCGTTCGCTTCAGGAACCAGCATAATGTTGCTGTTGTATTCCTCCTTCAAGGCCATGGACGGTATAAAACATATTTCATCACCCCGCGCAAGCGACGGGCATACCAACAGGAGCACGATGAGCGTTATGTAACGTCCGGCATTCCTCACGGTACGACCACGACATCGCCTCGCATAAGATGGATATTCTGTTCCAGGTGCTTTCCATCCACGACTTCATCGTAATCGAAGGGAAAAATTGTGGTCTCATCTTTGCCGCTTCGGAATATTTTGATCTTGCGCCCTTTGGCGAAAACATTGAGCCCCCCCGCCGCTGCCAGCGCCTGCAGGACGGTCACATCGACACCCAAAACGAACCGGCCGGGATTGTTCACCTTGCCAATCACATAGATGATTAGGCTGTTGATCTGCTTTATGTCGATGAGGAGGACGACTCCCGGAACAAACCGGTTCAGTTTGCGCTCCATCTCCGATTTCAGTTCGAGCACGGTCTTGCCCGCTGCGGGCACATCTCCAATAAGCGGGAACGATATGAACCCGTCAGGCCTGACCACGCAGGATCTCGTCAAGGCCTCGTCCTTCCATACGGATACCTCGAGGACATCGCTGGGACCGATGAGATAGCCCTGCTCCATGCTCTCCTCACCCGCCGACAGGGCCGGTTCGGTCGATCCCTCGGAAAAGACCGGAGACCATACACCCAGCAGTCCAACCATCAACAGCACCAATATTTTACGTATCATAATCGCTTTGCTCCTCCATTTTCTTAGATCAATGGATGGCCGCCATCGTCTTTTCGGCTTGACCCCTTCCGGGGAATGCAGCCTTCGATGCAAGGGCTATCTTCAGATACTGCTTGGCCTTTTCCGGCATGCCGATCTGGTTGTACGCCATCCCGAGATGGTAGTTAATGATGGGGCTCCCGGCGCTTTTGGCCTGAGCCTTCCCCAGCCACTCGATTGCCTGCTTGTCATCACCCTTCCGGAAGTTAACCCAGCCAAGGGTGTCAAACACCGACGGATTATCTGGATTCAGTGTTCTCGCCTTCTCGGCAAGTGCAAGGGCGCGGTCTAGGTCTTTTTTTCCGTTACCGTATTCGGTCAGGAGATAAGCCAGGTCGTTCGTCGTCGCCCAGAGGTCCGGACGGGTGCGTACCGCTCGCTCCAGTTCGTCTATGGCCTTATCCCATTTCTTCTGGCTTCCGTAGAGGGCGCTCAGCTTCACATAGCTCACCGGATTGTTCGGGGCAAGCCGCTTGATGACCAGATACTCCCCTTCCGCCCGCCGCGCGTCTCCCGCTAAAAGCATCAGGTCCCCCAGATCGGCATGCACCTCAAGGTCCTTGGGGTTGGCGGTCAGAAGCTGGCGAAACTCTGTCTCGGCATTCTTGAAATCCTTCTGCACGGCGTAGACGCGGGCCATGACGCGGATCACCTCGCGGGACTTCGGTGCGATCTTCAATGCATTCTGGAGCGTATCAAAGGCCAGTTTATACTCTTTGTTCAACAGGTGGGCATCCGCCAAGCCGACGTACCCGGGAATGAACTCCTGCCGTTCGTTTATCACGGTCCTGAACGATGACACGGCCTGCAGAGCCTCCTGCTTCCTGAGGTGAATGGTTCCCGCGAGATAGTTAGCATCAACGTCCTTCGGGCTTTCTTTGATCACCTCGTCGACATACTGTTTTGCCTTGTCCAGCTCCGAACGGGAAATATAGAACTCTGCCAGGGAATTTTTAGTGTGCAGGATATTGGGATTGGCGGCATTCCGTTCCAATTTCAGACAGTCCTGCAGGACGGCAAGCCCCTCGTCTGGTCGATTGGAATCAAAATAGTAGGCGCTCAGGGCGAAACGGATCGGAAAGCTCTTTCCATTCTGCCGAATCCCTTCTTTCAACTGCTCCTCACCGTCGCCGAGTTTGTTTCGCGCTATGTAGAACTGGGCAGCTTGGATCCAGCGGTCCTCTTTTTTGGGATCCGTCTGTACGTATGAATTCAGAACATCCTTTGCCTGCTGCTCCCTGCTCGACTGCCAGTAGAGCGCGGCCAAGTTCAGGCGATGCCGGTTCACATTCGGTTCTATCTCGACTACCTTCTGCATCTGGCGGATGGCATCGTCCATCCGTTTCTTCTTTACATAAAGATCGGCAAGGCCAAGATAAAGGGGGACGGACTTCTGATTTTCCCTGATGCCGTCCAGCAGGACCCGCTCGACGTTGACCGCGTCGTCCTTCTCAGCGTAGACCGAGGTCAGCAGGAGGTAACCCTCAGGCTTATGCACGTCGCGGCCAAGCACCGACTCGAAATATTTACGGGCCCCGTCCATATCCTTTTTCTTCAACAACACCGCCCCCTTCAAGATGAAGGCGTCCTCGTATGCCGGGTTGCTCTTCAGTATAAGTTCGGCCTTGTCCATGGCTTCACGGGTATTGCCGCTGCCCAGGAGGAACCATCCCACCTGCAGCTGGGCGTCCCAATGCCGAGGATTCAGTTCGATAGCCTTGGCGAAACCGCCGTAGGCTCCACGTGGGTTGCCGGACCTCAAGGCGGTCATTCCCAGCATATAATAGGCATCGGCATACTTGACATCGATCTGGATTGCATTTCTGAACTCCAGCTGTGCTTTAGCATATTCCCCTTTTTCATAAAGCGCTTTGCCTTTGTTTAAAAACTGGGCCTTTTTCTGTTCCGGCCCACCGCAGGATACCGTGATCATGACGGCCAACAACGCAACGATTCCCAGAAGCACTCTGTTCTTTATACACATGTTCCACGCCTCCCTTTTCCACTGCCGGAAAATATTTCCCAGCCATTGTCCACTATTATCGGATCCTGGCTTCGTTTTAGTTGCACCGAGTGTCTTCCCCCGGAAGGAGCCCGTTCCTGCCGGAAGCCCTCTCAAACTCCCACGTATCCTCGAACACTGAGAACCACCATTGCGGCAAACGTCGCCATCGTGAGGGTATCGAACTTTTCCCGAAGTTCGTTGATCACCACTTCATAGCCGAAAAAGAATACAATAATCTCCACTGCCAGCAGGCCCAAATTGAAATGCTGTGCCAGCTGACCTGTCAAATTGGGTACGGTCACGGCAATGAAGACGATCAGAAAGTCCATGGTCGACATTCTGAAACCTTGCGATCGTTTCGAGAACTTGACCGTGAGCATAATGAATACAGCAATGATGCCGAAGCACAGCCGGTACAGAAACAACGCCTTTTCGTTCATCCAGGCCGCTCTTCCCTCCTCAATGCAATAGAGAACGAGGGGGACAGTCAGATAGAGCACGAGTCGCAGACTCGACCCTAAGTATCTCTTCCGCGCTAGAAATACCCCTAGAATCAGCACACTGAAGCAGAGGGCCGTGATTGAGACATGCTCCGGGATCCGTGCGGGAATGAAGCAGGAAAACAGCAGGAGAAGGGGGATGACCAGTTTCAATACGCCGAAGGAGAACCTGATGATGTAGTTGTTTTCCTTTATTTTCCGCAGCCGACCCTTGACGGCCGCCTCCATGATGCGAAAACGCGGGAACCGGAGGGCCTTGCGGTCCACAACGGCGAACATTCTGACAACAACCATGGAGAAGGTACAGTAGCCGGCAATGAGAATCCAGTCGGAATAATATTTGAAGTAGATGGCGGCGAGGATCATCAGCGCCTGTATCACGTATATGACGAACACCGCTTCGGAGTGGGAAAGCCCAAACTTGATCAACCGGTGATGAAAATGATTCTTGTCCGGCGAAAAAGGCGACCTGCCCCGGCTGATTCTGTGCACCATGACGCTCAGTGTGTCGAGCACGGGTAAGCCAAGGATGATAAGCGGCAGCACGGGACTCAGAGGAGTATTGCCTTGAGTCGTCTTAATCGCCAGCACGATCGCGGAGAACCCCAGCAGCTGACTTCCTGTATCGCCCATGAAGAGACTAGCGGGATAGGTATTGAACCGGAGAAATCCGAATATCGCACCAGCCACGGCCACGGTTATGAGCAGGACCGTGTTACTGCCGTCAAGATATGCGAGATATCCAATGCAGCAGAAGCTGAGCAGCGAGATACCCCCGGCAAGCCCGTCGAGGCCGTCGGCCAAGTTCACCGCGTTCGTGACGCCGACGATTGACACCAAGGTAAGCATGATCTTCAGCGATTCGGTCAGCTGCATGTCTCCCGGCAGAAGGCTACCGAGGGAGCTGATCTTGAGCCCGCCGTAGAATATTATGATCAGGGCCGCAAGGATCTGCCCGCCGAATTTCACCTGGTATCCGAGCCCTTTCATGTCGTCGATGAATCCAAAGATGACCAGGAGGCTCGTTGCCGCGATAAAAGCCCGCACGAACTCGTTGGCGAGGGCCCAAAGAACGATGGGGATAAAGACACCAACGGCCATCGCTAGCCCCCCGATCCTCGGCACCGGACGGACATGGATCTTCCGGGGATTGGGAAGGTCCATAACCTGGTACTTGTCCGCAAGCCAGCTCATCATGGGTATCAGGCTTACAGTGATGAATACCGAGAGCATCATAGTCGAGAGATATAGCATAAGGGGGGGAATACCTATGTGGTGACCTGCTTTTCTTTCAGGAACTGAAGAAGAACAGGCATCAGGTCCCGTATGAACGTGTCGAGCCTCTGCTCGGCATTTTCGATCCTCTCCGTCCCGTCGATGGGCGTGATCGGGCGCAGAAACAGGTCATAGGTGTTGTCGCGTTGGAGGGCATGAAGCGAAAGATGGAACCGGTTAATGTTCTTGTCGTACGTAGCTCGGTTCTTGGTTTGGAACCAGAAGTAAACGAGCTGCCGTATCCCTTCCTTTTCGATGACCATCGTCATGACCTCGAGGGAACCAAATGGGGGGACGCCGGTGATTGTTCTTCGTTTCACGTCTCGTTCCACCCACCCCGAGGAAGGGATGCATACTGTGGGGCTATGAAAGAAGTTCTCATTGGCAAGGAATGCCGAACTCCGGTACCCGACGTAAAGCGACACACGGCCACCGGACCGGTCTGTGAAATATCCGCTGAAGGCCTGTTCAGCGCCTGATTCCTGAACCATGACCGAGTTGATGATTTCCTGACTCCCTTTCCATGGTCCGATAACCAGAGGCAGGCTCTCGATGCCACCCGTGATGACAACGGGTGGCAGGGTACTCGTGCTTAGGCTGAGTGCCGCGACGGCCATTAGGACCCCCGCAGCAACCAGAAATGCGGACGTCGTCTTCCCCCGCTCTGTCGCCGCTAACGGGACTGGACCGGCTTCCGGGGCAGTCGGCTGCCGGCCAACCCCAGCCCGGGGCGGGAATATCCTTAGAACCCACCTGACGGCAAATAGCATGATGAAGGCGAACACGAACACGATCCAGCCCTCCAGGTCATGAAAGAACCCCTGTGCGACGCTGGGGCCGAAGCGTTCCATGAGCACCCCCGTGAGCCCGATCCGCAATGCATTGAACATGACGCCCACGGGAATGGTCACGAGAACGCAGACTATCTTCTTCCAAAATGCTCTCTCGAAAAAATGCGCAAAAAGTAATCCCAGAGCGAGCAGCGGGAAAATATAGCGCATGCCGCTGCATGCGTCCACAACTTGCAGCTGCATCACGCCAAGATCGATAATATTGCCGCTTATGTTGACCGGAATATTGCACAGGGCGATGAACTCTCCTCCTAGTCTGGTGGATATGGCTTTGAGTTGCAGACCGAGATACCGCTCGATGATCGCGGGAAGAGGAACCATGAAAAAGAGGAACCCCAGCGGAAGCATCAGTCGCTTGACCGCTTCGACCCCAAAGCAGAACAGGGTGAACAGCACGATCAGCACGGGTATGGACGGCATTGAGACATTTCCACTGGAGCCGAGGATCCCGTAGAGGGAGAGCAGGGTGAACAGCAACAGCACCGGAAGTCCACCCCATGCGCTCCTGACCGGGATCGCGCCGAGGCTTTTCCGGTTCTCCCAGAGCAGATAGGCCGACGCGAGCGGGATCATAAATCCATAGGAGTAGTCCTCGTTCTCCCACCATATTTTTGCCATGGTTTTGAGCGGAACGTAATAGGCTACTATGAAGAGTACCGCCAGGACGGCAATCTGTATCCGAAGATCTGCGAGATGGGCTTTTAACTTATTCATGTTTCAAACTCTTTCGTGCAATATTATTTCCTGTCCCAATGCAAGCTATTTATTGCTCCCCGGAGTAGTTTGCTTGAGAGCACTCATGATGAGGTGGCTAGTGATCATATGGATGTCTTCGGATATCTGCATATCATTGATATTGGCATTGAGAGCTAAATTGGCTATCTTCGCCAAGGAGCCTCCATCATACCCGGTAAGACCTATAGTCATGCCGCCCTTTTCGCGGGCGTATTTTATTGCTTTCAGGACATTGACGGAATTTCCACTTCCCGATATGGCAATAATGACATCTTTTGGCTTCATAAAATTCTTTAACTGTTCCACGAATACTTCGTCATAGGACACGTCGTTTGCATAAGCCATAATGGTTGCCAGGTTGTCAGTCAAAGCAATGACCCTCCATCTCTTCTCTAAACCGTAGCTCGCACCCTTGTTCAAATCGCACGCAAAGTGTGAGGCCGTCAATGCGCTTCCACCATTGCCGCAGATGAATATATTCGCATCTCTTTGGTAGGCATCCATAAGTAATTCAGCCAGTTTGTTAAGCTGTCTTCGGTCCAAGGCGTCAATAGTACGCTGGAGCTTCTCTAGATACTGATCAATAAGAACGGTAAAAGTCATGTGCGCCTCCGCCTCTGGTCAGTCATAATAGATGACTGTTGACCCTATAGTTTCAAATTTAAATTGGAATTCACTCAAGTCGCTCAATGCTCTTCGTAGCCTCTCATGCTCTTGTCTTCTCACATAAAGCAGCAGGAAACCTCCCCCTCCAGCCCCAAGAAGCTTTCCCCCGATAGCCCCATTCTTTATCGCCGTATTGTAGTAGCAGTCGATTGTCTCATTTGTTATGGATGAGGCCAACTCCCTCTTGTAAATCCATCCAGCATGGAGTATCTCTCCCAATGAATCCACATTATTATTCTGCAGTTCACGTTTCAGTACCTTTGAAAGCTCGACCATCTTATGTAGATTCTTCAATTTACCGTTATTTTCGGAAAGATTCTGTTTCTGTTCACTGAGAATGGAACTCGCTGACCGGGTACTCCCCATATAGAAGAGAAGAAGATTCTTCTCAAGTTCCTCGGCCTTTTCCTTTTTCAACAGGATCTTTTCAACCACAACCGATTCGTCGCTGTTGAAGCGGATGAAATTGATTCCTCCAACAGCGCAGGCATACTGGTCCTGCTTGCCAATGGGTTCACCGAGTTTGTCGATTTCCACGGTACAGGCATATGCCGCCATGTCCTCTTGACTCATGTATTTACTTGTGAAAGCATTGCAAAGATTGGTTAGGCCAACCGTGAATGCGGAGGAAGAACCAAGCCCTGTACTAGCGGGCACATCAGCACTGGAATTGAAATCAACGCCGGCAATTGCGTAATCTTGAAATACCTTCCTGATGATTTTGTGCTCTACTCGGTTCACGTCATCAACAAGTTCATTTTTCGAATATTTTAAGAAATATCTTTTCTCGTGGAAGTAAGGATGCATAGAAAGGTAAATATACTTGTTGATAGAGGTACTGACAACCGATCCGCCGTACTTCGAATAATAGTCCCTCAAGTCGCTGCCCCCGCCTGCAAAACTGATTCTAAATGGCGTCCTTGTAATAATCATGTGAACCTTCCTTGAAGAGTTATCACGATGTCCGCATATTTCTTTGAATCAACAATGTAAGGGGTTTCGTCCTGGTTGCGTTCGCAAAGGATTTCGGTAATTTGTTTATCCTGCATTTCTTTCCAACGATAGAAGCGCAAAAGCCTTTCACGCCTGATTGACTCATCGCAATCGACATATATTTTTAATTTTGACATATTTCTAAGTCCGGCTATGTCCATTGCCGGAACCCCTTCTATGATTAAACATCTGGAACTTCCAAGAGAAAAAATACGGGTTGAATCCACGGCTCTCGTGAAAGGGTTATACCGTTTGATAACAACATCTTTTCCGTCTATTGCCTCTCTGACATCTCGCTCAATATCGCGATATCTGTATCGCTCCCTGACGTTTTGCTTGCCGTTCCTCTCATTTAAATTCAGCAACCAACTGTCCAGCGACAATACCTGGCAAGATAGGTTCGCTTCCAGGATACTGTTTTTCAAATATGCTGCAAAAGTAGACTTTCCGGATCTTGCCAGCCCCCCAATGGAGATGACTATCGGAGTGGCGTCTTTTTGGACATGAATCTTATCAAGGATTGCTCTAATATAAGAGCTATACAAATCTCGGGACATCAGTATGAAATCTATTGCCTGCTCGACATCATCAAAGGTATAGTCAGGGTCAATTCGCCACTTTTGATCTTTCCCTGCATCTCCGGTGCGGACCAGAATCGTCTTCTGCCCCGCATTGATTCCCGTTTGTATGTCCGCTGTTGTGTCACCGATCATCCATGAAGCCTTTAAGTCAATATTGTACCGTTCTGCAGCGTACTGAATCATGCCGGTCTTCGGTTTCCGGCATTCACAGTCTATTTTGAGGGCACTGTTTTCTCCAGGATAACCGCCATCTGGATGGTGAGGACAATAGCAAATATCATTGAGATATGCCTTCTCCTGACCCAAGAGTGTTTCCAACTTGTTGTGAATCATTTTGAGTTCGTTCGGTGTGCACAAGTTTCTTGCTATCACAGGTTGATTTGTGATGAGTATTGCAAGATAATTTGAATTATTAATCCTCCTGATGGCTTGAGCAGAAAAAGGATAAATAGTGAGCTCTTCCTCCCGTCTGAGTAGATCAATTTTCTTTACAATGGTACCGTCTCGGTCCATGAAAATCGCCGGCCGTTGTTGCCCTTTCTGAAATCGGCCTAGTCTACCGTCCGCAAAATCAGCCCGGACCTCCGCTAACCTTTCGACTGTGCCCATATCCTTTATGTATTCAGCTGTCCGGTAACCGCACAGTCTCTCTCCATGCATTAACATTTTAGGAAACACATCTTTCATAAAGTCAGAGAAACGATCCTTGTCAATGTATTTAAATACCCGCTTCGACAGTACATAGATCGCAGCATTGACACAATTGGGATAAAATCCGGATTTATTGTCTTTCTGAATGATCGCAGATATTGCTGAGCGCTCATCAAGAACAACAATGTCGCTATCATGGGGATGGTCGTTGGGATGCACGACCAATGTTGCAGCTGCTGCATTTGATTCATGGAAAAGGAAAAGATCCGCGAGTTTCATTTCGGCGAGTATATCTCCATACAATACGAGAAAATCTTCATCGCCAATATCAGTTTCGAATTCCTTAACGCACCCCGCTGTTCCAAGCGGATACTTCTCCTTGAAA
The DNA here is from genome assembly GCA_035516155.1 of Nitrospirota bacterium. GTDB lineage: Bacteria > Nitrospirota > UBA9217 > UBA9217 > UBA9217 > JAJYKN01. The sequence continues at coordinate 52,399 of DATJAP010000011.1, read as the reverse complement.
TAGGATATATTGACGCCGAATGAGGTCCCATCTCCAAAGTATCCGACTATTTTATCGCCCAAATGGCCTATTAGAATTTTGATATTAAGTAGACCGTTGGCTTTTAAGAATTCGATCTGATGCTGTAAAAGAGGTTTATCTCCAATCGGAATGAGGCACTTCGGCAGGTCCTTAGCGGCACCGGCCACTCTGGTGCCTTTCCCACCGGCAATTATTATAGCGGAGGTAGACGTGATATTCATCGTTTAGTGAATTGCAGATGGTCTCGGGTTGCAATTAGACGCAGATTTTCCGGCCGAGGAACTTATGCTTTATTATCCATCCAGCAGGAACCCAGATATACTTCTTCATCTGTTGGCTCACGCTTCCAATCATCCAGCAGTTCTTCTGGCAGGCACGCACTTGTGCCCTCACCGCTTCAGACTCAGGACTCGACCAGATAGTATCGAATGAAGACCCCTTCAAGTTACCCATGCTTTGGTCCAGCGCATTACAAGCGAGGATTCTCCCGAAAGGATCAAGGAAGAAAGAGTCGTGACCCATTTCGCAGGGGAGGGGCCTGGGCTTTCCATCAATGTACTGTGCGAGGCCATAGTTGAAGAAGGCTCGAAACCAATCCTTGACACGCTTCGATCGGAGCAATTCCTCGGCCAGCTTCTTAAATTCATGCTTTGCCGCCACGGGATCATCAAACTTGTTATCGAATTTATGGAAATAAAACGCGTTGTGGAGTGCCGCGCTCGCAAACTCCAGTTTCATCATTTTGGAAAGGTGATAAAGCTCCAGAAGATCTTTAGCGTTCCTATCAGAAACGGTGATTCCGAAACCGATGTCCTTTACGCCCATTCTATCGAGCTCGATCAGGGTTCTTATCCCACGGTCGAAACCGTCTTTTATCCCTCTCAAATCGTCATTGGCCCGCGGCAGCCCCTCGAGACTCACCCGAAGCCCAATGTCCCTGTGCTGCTTAAAAAGCCTGGCGATACGATCTGTAAAGTAGCCGTTCGAGCTGATGACGATTCTTCGCGACTTTTTTTTCAGAATCCGGATAATGTCCGGAAGCTCGCTCCTCAAAAAAGGCTCGCCACCGGTCACATTGAAGGAATGAACGTTGGGCAGTTTCTCGTAGATTGAAACATCCAGTTCCTCCTTTTGATCGGTGGGGAACTTCCAGATATTGCACATGTGACACTGTGCATTGCACCTGTAAGTGGTAATGATGCTTGCAAAGCGAAAATCGGTCTTCAGGTCTTTCTTCATCAGCGTACATCCTCCACTATTTCTCCGTAAAGGCGCTCTATCTGGTCCGTTACCGTGTCCCAGGAATGGGCCGTCATGATCTTGGACAACGCCTTTTCTCTCATGTCCTTAAGCGTCTCCTCAGAGGCGAGGAGGGTCTTCAGCACTGATGTCATATCATCGACATCCCGGTTCCTGAAATAAAAACCATCCGTCCCCAGCCCTTCCCTGTTCTCCTCTATGTCGCTGACCAGGCAGGCATTGCCATAGCTCATAGCCTCCAGGAGGCCTGCCGACAGACCCTCGAGCTCCGATGGCAGCACAAAGAGGTACGCATTGGAATAGAACTCCTGTAACATCTCTCTCGACACATAGCCCGTAAAGATAATCTTATCCGGTTTCTGCTTCGCAAGCTTTTTCAACTCAGCCTTATAGCTGTCCTCGTTTCTCACGTCGCCTACGATCACCAGTTTTTTGTCGGTCTCCAGCCTGGAAAAAGCCTCTATCAGGTAATGAGCGCCTTTCTCCCTCACCAGTCGCGATGCAAAGAGCACATAATCATTGCCTTCAAGGCCCAAGGCCCTGATAAGGTTCGGCTTTCTACGCACAGGCTCGTCGATTCCGGGCGGAATGTAAACCGTATCGACGTTATACTTTTTCTTGAAGTATTCCTTCTGGACCTTCGAAACCACCGTGACCCGGTCAGCAATCTTCAACGAAGGCCCTTCCGTCAATCGAAAGAACAGCCGTCCCCCGGCTCCCCATCTCGATCTCATCCACTCGATCCCATGGCCCTGCAGAAGTATTGGTTTCCCTCTGAGCTTCGGAATGAAGGACAGGATGGATTGTCCGAATGCATGATAATGAACGATGTCACTTTTTCTTATGAGTTGATCGAGGGAAGCCACGAACGTAGCGGATAGTTTTTCGAAAATTCTTCCCTTCAGGCTTGGTAGAGGAATTATCCGAACACCTTTGTAATCGCTATAGAGCGGTTTGTATCTTCGAATAGCGTAAACATCTACTTCATGACCTCGATTCACAAGCCTAGACCCGAGTTCCAGGGCATACTTCTCGATCCCGCCGGATACTTCGACGCCCTTGATTATGATATGTGCTATTCTCATGTGGTCTGCCTGTTACCTGTTTTAAAGCAGCATCGCTTTTACGGCGAGATCGACTGCCTCGTCCGACGTATGCCGTGGCGTCCAACCTAAACGTTTAAGCTTTGCCAGATCATACGTGAATTCGGGCACATCGCCAACCCAGCCCCTGTCACCGCCGGTAAAGTTGATCCTCGGATTCAAACCCATATTCCTGATCACAATATCAGCTATCGTTTTGACCCTAGTCCGCGTATCAACTCCGATATTGAAATAGTTGATCTTATCTTTTGAGCGATCCCAGCAGAACAGCATGGCGTCCACAAGATCTTTGATGTAAAGGTACGGTTTGTTCTGGTTTCCATCGCCCATTACGTCTAATGTCTTCGGATTGATTCGCAGCCTCCGCACAAAATCGTGAATCACACCATGGGTCGACCTCTCCCCCACCACATTCGGAAATCTGAATATCCAGGCTTTCAGGCCATAATTCTCACAAAAGGAGGAAATGAATGCTTCTGAGGCCAGTTTTGCCGCCCCATAGTGTGAAATCGGGAAAAGCGGACCTGAGTCCTCACTGAGAGTAGCATCAGACTCCCCGTAAATGGCTGAGGAGGAGGCAAACAGAATATTATTGACCTGGAATTTCTTCATGCACAAGAGGACGTTGAAGGTTGTCTGAAATGTCAATTCATAATCTACTGAAGGTGCTTCGATAGATCTCTGTATGTCGGAATTCGCCGCAAGATGGAAGACCGCATCAAATTTCTCCGTTTTAAAAATATCCTCGAGCTTACCAATGTTCAGAATATCCTCGTGGTATAATTTGAAAGAATCGTCGGCAAGATTGTGTCTTACATTGTCGATGGTACCCAGGATAAAGTTGTCTATAGCTGCAACTTCATGCCCTCTCCGAAGCAGTGCATCATCAAGGTGGCTGCCAATAAACCCCGCTCCTCCCGTCACAAGTATCTTCATGAGCGTCGTTCCTTTCTTTCAGAATGATGGCTTACGACAGATTGAGAAGCATCAGAGACGAATTGCCGCCTCGTAGACGTTCCTCAATCTTTTATAATGGATATGAGGATTATGTTCCGCCTCAACTCGTTTACGTGCTTTTCTCCCCATCTCCGCTATTTTTGAAGGATTATAGGCTAAATAAGAAATTTTTTCGCGCAGCTCATCATGATCTCCAGGCGTGAACAGGAAACCGGTTTCTCCCTCTAAGACCATTTCCGGTATACCGCCGATCCGCCCGCCAATTACAGGCTTTCCATAAGCAAATGCCTCAATGACTGTCATCGGCGCATTTTCATACCATTCTGAAGGTACAATGTGGAAAGCGGCATATCTGAAATATGATTTGAGTTCTTCACCGGATTTGAACCCCTCAAAAGTCACATTATTCAATTGGTTTTCCCGCACATATCCTTCATATTCGGACCTCAATGGACCATCTCCCACTATCTTCAATGATAGGTCTAATCCCGTGACCGCCTTGAGCAGGGTCATGACGCCTTTCTCTTTCGTTAGCTTACCTGCATAAAGTAAATACTTTCCTCCGTCATAGTTCGGGGCAAAATCAGTACAATCGAGCAAATTGTAAACTATTTTCAGCTTATCTTCAGGCATCCCCATCTCAATGAATTTCTCTTTTATAAAATTGCTCGGACAAATGAGATACCTGATCCAGTCGTATTTTCTCAGCACGGAGTTAAAATAGCTTTCGAGCGAGTAGATGAATGAGGCGACAAAGCTGTCGCGATGGCATCTTGTAACAAAACAATGATAGTAATGAGCGCCTTTGCACTTTTCGCATGTTGTTCCGTGATTCAACATAAGATAAGAAGGGCAAACAAGCTTGTAATCATGCAACGTGAGTACGATTGGTTTTTTCATTATTTTTGCGGCATCGACGATTGATGACGTCAATCTTCCATAAATGTTGTGGGCATGAATGATGTCAACATTGACAGACGACAGAAGCCTGTGAAACTGGCGCTTTGCATCCAAAGAATAAATAATCTTGGGAGCTGTTTTAATTTTCTCAACGAGCCCCGTGTTATCATATGATATGCCGGAAGGAAAATAACTGGAATAAGGGATCTTCTTGTTTAAGGAATTGTGCATTGCAAATGGAATTACCGTATGCTTTTGCGATTCCAAAAGTCGAATTTCGTCAAAAAATACCTTATCTGCCCCGCCTTTCAGATAATAATTGTTATTCGCGAAAATTAAATTCATAATGCGGGGAGTGGGGGACACCCCACACCCTCCTCCCCCGATACAGGAATGCTTTTTTTATGGGCTGCTAATATCGTTCCGTGCGCCATTCCCAGAATAGTTATTACGTAACCGGTCGCCCCCGGCGTCTGCACGAGATGTTCGCCAAGCGACCCGACTAGGAAAGATGTAAAAATAGCGAGAGTGGTCACATACAGTAATCTGGATTCATCATCTTTAGCTGAACGGATTCCTGATAACGTCCGCAAGAAAAGAGCAGCCAACAACCACAAATATAATGATATTCCGATTAGGCCGGTCTCCACTAAAATAAGCAGATAATCATTGTGCGAGGTATTATCGAATTTTGCGGCCTTGGCAAGTGCATATAAGTCATTGCCTAGCCCCCAGCCCATAATTGGCTTTTCCTGAAACGCTTTGATGGAAGCCGGCCAAGCATAACCCCATCTATATTGCCAGGAGCTGAATCCATATTCTTTCTTTTCCGTAACATCCTTATATGCGCCATAATAAATAACTGAAAAGAGTGATGCGATGATGATCATCGTGGCGAGTACCGGGATTACTAACCTTTTTTTATTCTTCGAAAACAATATGAAGAAGGGCAAGGATACGATAAAACCCGCCCAAGCTGTCCGAGTGTATGACAGCACTAGCATAATTGTCTGAATAATAAATAGACTAAAAATTAGAACCTTTAAAAATATCGTTTTCGAGCAGGAATACATGTAAAAGAGGAAAAACACCATATAACAGCAGTAAAAACCATAATTATTTTTAGACATAATACCGACTTCGCTTAACACCTTCTGTGTGCTATAAATCGATTTCATATATGCTTCAGGAGCGATATAGTATATATATATGGCTGGCAATGTTGTGACGAAAATAGAAACAATAAACGCATAACTTAATATTTTTTTATTTTTTTCCTTTATGCTAAGTTGAACCACCATCAGGTACATGAAGAAATATCCGATTAACCGGGCGATTTTTTTTGAGAAATTGGCCATATCTGCCGCACCAACGACGGTCAGTCCGCAATAAAGAATAAAAATAACGAACGGCCATTTAATGACCCCCTTGAGGGTCTGCAAATTCATAGTGACGAATATAAGACCGGCAATAATAATAACAAGGGTCAAAAAACCCTCAGCGCTATATTCATATTTACCCATGGGAATGGCCGCGAGCATCGAGAGGGTTCTGAAGGCGGTAATGAAGGCAATGCCATAGACCGGGCTTATACTGAATATGACGGCAGCCGCACCGATAAGTACGGCAACGATTATTGCTGAGTCCATGGGAATTAATCAGTCCTTAACTCTGAAAGCGGTTCACAGAGTGGCTCATCTTTCACCAGCATCTCATGATCGAGATGATCATTCATAGCTTGATAAAGACAAAAATATTTTCAATATTATGACTCATTGGCTCATCACGTTAGGAGTAATGATGATCAGGTCCCGTTCTTTTTTCTAACATAAAATGTAAATAATTGACCAAAGGCTTCCTTTTCAGTGGACAAAAAGTACTTAATCGGTTTCTGAATATAAATCTTCCACAATGCCCGTATAAATGTCGCTTTGGACTCATGCCTGTACAATATTTTTAGACTATTCCTATTCGCCCCGGGTAAAAAAAAGGTTTTTCCTAAAGTCATTTGTATCATCAACCCGCTTTTTTCAAACATGTCAGTTATCGATTTTTTGGAAAAATGATAGAGATGACGGGGCACCTCTTTCATGAAACTCTGATATTCACCAAAAACTTTATTCTCATAGCTCGCAAAATTGGGAACTCCTACGACGAGCAAACCATCCGGTTTCAGAATTCGACAAATCTCATTCAGTGTCATCACTGGATCATGCATATGTTCCAGAACATGAATAAGCGAAATGTAGTCAAAATAACTATCGGGATAATGCGCATTTGCAAGTTCTCCGCAAAATACATTGAGACCATGATCATTGGCCAATGCTGCTGCACCTTTTGATATTTCAACGCCGCGCACTTCGCTCCATCCATGGTTCTTCAACCATAGTAATAATTCCCCGCATCCACATCCTATATCGAGAGCTTTTCCGCCCGGCACATAAGGAACGGACATCAGGACCTGGTTCTTTAATAGATGTTTTATGATCTTTCCTATTGCTATGACTAATACATTGTCTTTTCCGATATGCGAATACCCGCCCTGTTCTTCGAGAACATAGTTCCTGATTCTGCGTTTTAAGGTGTTTTGGTCCCCAAAACGATATGAGTAATACGAGTCTTGCGGGTAATACTGCGAGATTATGTCTTGTGTCGGCCGTGGGTTCACATAAGCCAAGTCACATGACCTGCATCGCACGACGTTGAACTTTTGTTCCTGGCCGGTGCAGTGATCGGTTACGCCGAATAATAGCTCCGTATCGGCGCCACCGCACAGGTTACATGGGACCGTCTCTAACATAATTTTCTCTTATGGTGGTAAGTGAGGAATTGTTGACGGCCCCGGTCCCGCCCCAATTCTATGGCTCATACGCCCCGATGCTGGGTGTTCCACCCATATTTTTTGGTACCGGGTTTCCGTCGAAGTCGGAAGTCAGGCCAACATTAGTCCCGGCGAAGATAGCGGGCGAGTTGTCGGCAAGATGATAGTCTGTTGGTCCCAGAAATAGAGGATCATTAACTATGTCGGTTGAATCGATAGGAATCGGTCCCGCCCCGTCCTTATAGATATTTGCAGGGTTGTTGAACCAGAGGTTATACGATTCACTCGGGCCAGATGACCACTGATCCAGAATAAATCCATATATAACACTGTTGGAAATAATATTGTTTTTCCAGACGGAAGCAGGTGCCCCAACATGTCCGTAGTAGTCCCCCCGTAAGGCGCCATAATTATTACTGTCCATCACATTGTTATAAAACGAGTTCGTCGTAGTATATTGCGTGGAATGTGATATTCCGATATGATTATGATGAACGATGTTGTAATAAATGGCACTGTTTGTGCATCCTACGGCACTGATACCCGCGGATTGAGATTCACCCCCCGAATTGCAGCCGCTCACAATGTTATATCTCACGGTGAGGTTGTTTGACATTTTACTGTGATCGCCCCATGCCAAGTCGAGTTCAATGCCGTCGCCATCGGGGGCGCTCGTATAGACATTCGCGATGGTGTTATATTCAATAATAGCCGTATCTATGTAATTCAACTGAAAAGCGTTGACATTTGGAGATGAAAGCGTCCCAATATTCGTTGCCGTGTTATAGCCTATATAATTTGGGTGACCCGCAACGTTTTGCCACCCGCCTTGCACCCAAATGGCCCGCGTACCTATGTTATTAAATGTGTTGTGGCTGACATTTATTCCATAAGGTCCCGTATAGCTTGACGTTGATCCATAAGTTTTAATGCCTTCTAAACCGCAGTCGTGAATATTATTATAAGAAATCTCAGCATCGTATATCGTATCAGGATTTCCAGGAACCAATATAATGCCTATACCCGAAGATATAATTTCGTTTCCTTGACCTGCCCCACCGATAAGAACATTAGTAATATTATAACCATTTGAATTTATACGAATGCCTTCAGCATTGGTACTTCCCGTACCGACAATCTTACAATTTTTAATCGTGGGGGAATCAGCCCCAACAATCATAACGGTAGTGTCAGCATTACAGAACTCAATGCCGTCAACAACAACGTCTGAATGGGAGATGGAACTGAAGGCCCACCCGCCTGACCCCGGACCGATCACGACTGGCTTTGCTCCCGTGCCATAAGCCGAAAAAGTTTCGCCATCGTCAGTTGTGGCAAGGGTCTGATTAGTCCAAGTGTCTCCTTTCTTGAGGCATACAAAATCGCCCTTAACAACACCTGATATATTATTCAAGGACTTCCACGGAGTTAATGGATTTTGCGCCTCTGCAGCCGTATAACCGTCGCTGCCCGTTGAATCAGATATATAATAACTTCTTGGCGATGATCCGGGAACGCAGCCTCCACTGGAACAAGCGTCGCCCAAGGTGCGGGCATCATTATCACTGCAGCCATGCAAGAAAAAGATTAACATGCCTCCTATAATCATTCTCACGCATACCGCCCCTTTTGACGGCCATGCGTAACGAATCTGCATCAACGGCATCATCTTTCTCTCACATATGTATTACTGGAATTCCCGCTGCGGATTCGAAGGATTTGTAACTGGTGCAAGATTGGAGAACCGAGCAATGCTCTCACTTATATGCGCTCCGAGATAAAATTGTACATTTCAATGGCCATGTGTTTTTCGTTGCATTTGTTTTCAATTGTTCCACGGGCGCTTAGGGCAATACGGTCATTCAGGTGTTGATTCTCAAGCAGCATGGTGATTTTTTCTGCAAGATCCCCCTGGTCATATGGACGAACAAGGAGGGCATCTTCATTGTGTTTCAGATAATCTTGCGAACTCGGTGTTTTCGTGACGATACAACTCTTACCGAGCGCCATTGACTGTAGAAAACTCATTTGTCCGTACGAGTACTTGTAATAGGGCAACGGAATGATAACGAAACGAGCCTTGGTTATGTTCAACATAAGAGTCCGAAGAGGGACCCGGCTGACGATCTCTATGTTAGAATCCTGATAATCAACGGCAGACTTCTTGTCGACACCGATGATTTTCAATCGTGTATGTTCCTTGGAGACCTTTTTCCACGCTTTGATCAATGTCGGATAGTCTCTCGCGCGGGAGCCAAATGACAAAACAAAATCATCTTGCTGAAGGCCCTGGGGCTTGAAATAATCGGCATCAACACCGAAAGGAACAAAGCGATACGGAAGGTGAGGCATATATTTATCGTAGTACTCCGATTGAACGCTGCTATGCGTGATTACTCCGCCAATGGACCTGCTCGCTTTTTTGATCAAAGAGAGTTCCGTGGGGTTTTTTCTGCCCCCGTTAAAACAGCCGACATCAATAACGATATGCGGCGGCACACATTCTTTCAACAGTGAACGTAAAAATGCAAGAACCAGTGCGCTCCGTGCGCTATGAGAAATGATCAGATCGTATTTCTTTCTTATATGATACGCTCTTAATGATTGCATAACGAAAAAACGGAGGACCCTGCTTTCAAAAGACTGTATCCCTGATATGTTGCCGATATCCAGAACATCGACTTCGATCCGGGCATCAGGCCAATATCTGAAAAACCAGTAGGGACGATCCGCCACAACCTTATCCGGCGATTGGATCGTATCGGAATCCGCTTCCAGCCGTTTGACCTGCCAGTCCACCAGCATGAGGATCTTCATGATCTTTTCATTGCCCTATGAGATGATCTCCGATCGTTGGAATGCTGAGCAGGTATGCGCGAAATTGATCGGCGCAAGGAGGAATGCATGAACCGTGCAAGAGGCGAATGGTCCTTTCACAAGAAATGTTTTCTTTAATTTGACCCACAGCTCACAAACACGTCATCAAGGTAAAGCATTTTTTCCTGATTGGGGGTAAATCCAAACCAATCTGCGTATATCTTAAATACCGCCCGCGTAACATGCGGAGGCAAGAGGAACGTGCCGCTATACATCCCGTAATCCTGAACAGCTGTGTTGAAAGGAAAATCATTGACGGCCAAATCCTCTATTTTTTTGGTGTGATCGGCATTCCAATACTGGAGTACCGGGATGACCCTGAAATTGTCGTCTTTTTTCAACCAAAACTCTACGTACCCATTACACCCCGGCACGACGGCTAATGCCTGCTCCATAAGAACAAAATCATCGGAAGATTTCAATTTTAATTTAGCCGCATATCTTCCGCTGTGACTGTCTTGCGTTATTTCCAAGGAGCCGAAGGATGACCACCATGGTATAGTTTTATTGTTATGGTCGATGGGGCCAAGCGGTTCTTCAAACCCGGGATTTTTTAAGAGGTTCCTCGAAAGGACTTTATGTATGCCTGCCTCAGCAATTTTCAAACTGTTCTCACTTTCTTCATGCCATACCTGTGACTCATCCGACCAGTACCCTGTCTTTTCCATTTTTCGCCTAATCGCTGCGATCTGATTGCGAACATTGATTATTACTTCCGAAGCTTCTGCGTTTAAACCCTTCGCCAATAGTTGCTTTGCCTGATAATAGGCAGTCATACCGTTAATCACGAGTGCCTGATTATACGTATTGCTCAGGAAACGTTTCAACCTTTCCCTCACGGGACTGTTCATCCTTATGACCGTCAATGCTTTTTTCAGGCTCGACAATGCATCTTTCGTTTTCTTAAGCTGGTCGCTACATGCATCCAATTCTTTTCCCGGCATAACATCATGAAGGACCTGGTTGTAGAGTCCCGCGTTACGCCAGCCGATAGGATTGTTTCGAAAGAACTCGACCATATAGGGTGCCGCTTCTTCGCCGAATTCAAGCCGGCAGGCTTTGAGCAGGAGATTACCCAACGCCGGCTCCGGTTCGCCTGTTCCACGATACCAGGCCCAGGCACCTGCATCCATGCCGTTGATCATTTCTTTGCGATAGTGAAGGTCAGCCCCGCCGACCATGATCTTGCCCGCTCTCTCTTCAGTGATTTGTCCGCTCCCCGGTGCGTCAACGTTCCATGAGTACTCGGCCGCAATCAATTGCATCACTTCCCCGTTGAAATAGCCGATCGGCTCCCAATGGATGATAATGTCACGATCTCGTCCCTCGTAAAAGGCCGTCTTGTCAAATGCGGGAAGAATCGAAAAGTACCTGCCCCATTGAAAGGCATAGCCGTTTATCCAGTGGACCAATGGTTGCCTGGCAACGGCGATCCAGGAATCCGTTTGTTCTCTGTTCAATTCAGCGACGGTAAGGTATACATCGTTCGGGATCAACGCTGTCAGTCGGGCAATCCAAGTTTTGTAGCGTTCGTTCCCAAGGAGATCGAAATTTGCATGATACGGGGCTACCACAAACTGCAATTCGATCCCGGGGTTGCTCTTGCGAATTTCCCTGGTGAATATGTTTATTACATTCGCATCAGCTGACGCCCGATCCTTTCCAAAACGCTTATGGTCATTCTTCCCCCGTTTGTCCCAGCCTTCCTCGTAAGTGTCGATGCAATGGAAAAGTAGAGATTCTGCTTCGGTCTCGTGTGCGAACTGGGCAATTTCCGACGCGCGCTTCCTTAATGATGCGTCGTCGCTCCAGGAGTAATACTGATCGTTAATAAGAACAGATCCCTGATGCTCATCTCTGCTCTCCCCTTGGGATACCTGAGCTACCGCCCAGGTCAATTCATAGTTGATCTTGATTCCCCGATCTCTCGCATAGGCATTGATCTTCCTCAGATACCGGCGTTCTTCGGAGCTCGGAAGATTGAAACCGTCGGGAGCTTTTTGCCTTGTTGTGTAAGTATAAATCCTGTTGAACTTATAGCGGAACGCCCAATCAACATATTTTTTGAAATCGTCAAAGGATCCCGGAAGCGGCCAGACCGGCAATCCCCGGTACTTGAAGTCTGGCCAGTCGGTAACCTGAGCCTCTGTCATGAAAATCGTTGCGCCTTCCTTCTTTATAAGCAGGCAAAAAGTACTGCTTGCGTTCAGCAGTCCCTGCCATCCGATGCCGGCGAGGACCGCTGCCTCACCTTCTTTCTGCCCGCTGTAAAACCGTATCGCATACCCCTGCTCGCCTTTTGTAGAAAGGATGTCCATGGCCTCCCGTACCACACTGGGAAAATCGCCTGATGGCGTCTTTTGCGGAGACACCAACTGGATTGTGTTTATGCTGCGCGACCGCCCAGCACCATTATTCACATCCGTTCCTATAGGCAGTGGCTGTCCTCCAAGAGCATTAATAAAATTATTGATCTCCTGGGCCGCAAGCGCCGCCTTTCTATTGTTCTCATCAATAATGATCATCGCTTCGGGTCTTCCGTTATGAGTTAAAACAAACCTCTTTCCGGTCAGTTCCATTAATTTCGGTGTCGGGATAATATCTATACCCTTCACTGATTCACTTCCGTCTATCTCCTTCACCGTGGTGACAGCCGCCAGCATCATGAGCCCGAAGAAGCATGATAAAACATATTGCATTATGCTCCTCTTATTATTCTGTACGCGATCCTCATAAACTTATCAGGCAGGCACGTCTGAATTAAAATCCTGTATCTTTTCCATTTAAGGCGCAAGCTTCTCGGGCATGTCTTAAAGATAATTTTTCGAGCTATCACAGGATTTCGGCCATCGACAAGGCAATCATATCCGACAGCGAGCTGGAGCTTCGTCATGTACTCAGTCAGGTCTTTGAGATCGGCCATTCTGATTTCGCCCCGTCTAATTGCTTCCCCGGCTGACCGCACAAAAACTGATTCCGGGTTCTCGAAAAAATAATGTTTTCTACTTGCCGGATGTTGATCATCCTGAATGTATGATGCGCCAATCGTATTGCTGAAGGCGATTGGATATCTCATGGCTATCCGTCCCCACATATCCAAATCCGCCCCCAAGGGAACACCCACAGAGAAAGTGCCTACCTCTCGAAAAACTTTTTGAGGAATGGTTACGGCGCTTGAACAAACGGGGGGAGAACCGATGGCTGATCTGAAATAACTGCGCAGGAGGCCTTGCCATGGCGGGCTCGGAACAGCTTCGAACTTTGGACAAATTACCCTTCCACTTGGCAAAATGATTTCATAGGCAGTAGCATACGCGCCGGCTTCAGGGTGTTTGTCTATCAGTTTTTTAATTGTATGCAAGTAGTGAGGCTTCCAGGCATCGTCTGCATCCAGAAATGCCGTGAATTCCCCTTGGGCTTCCGCTATACCTCTGTTCCTTGCCGCCGATTCTCCGCGATTCTCTTGTCGAATGAGCCTGATACAGCCATTGCCATATTGAGCCACCAATTCAGGGCCATCATCTGTGGAGCCATCATCCACGACAATAACCTCATAGTCTTCCACGGTCTGCTTTAACACGGAGTCTAAGGCTCTCCTTATAAAGCGGGCTTTATTGTAAAGTGGTATTACGACGGAAAAGTGCACAGTCATGAGGATCCTTCACAATTCAGAATCATTTGCCTAACCTATTTGCTTATCCCGCTGCTATCTCCACAGCCACAATTTTGGTGCGCGCTATGCGGTTGAAGGCGATGCCCCTCAAGAACGTCGATAGTGAGTGAGTAGCAAGCAGGCCATATGCGGCGCCGATTAAGCCAAAGGTGCGGACCAAGTATATATTGAGTCCCAGCGTCGCAACCACAACTATATTAATCTTGAAGTCCACATCGGCGCGTTCCATAGCAAAGAGACCCCGTGAAAACGGAAACGTCGCAGATCCCATTACCAGGCTTAATGCCATAATGGAAACAATCAGGCCATTTCCGCTATACTTGTGACCATAAAGCAAAACAATAAACATATTGCCGAATATCACGATAACAGCAAAGAAGATCGATGTAATCAAAACCAAGAGTGCTGTCGCTTTGAAGACCAAAGCGCGCATTTCAGACGCGCCTCCATGCGCAAAAGCATGAAGTATCCTCGGACCAAGCAGGTTCTGCATGCCAGACAATATTATATTGCCGAGTCCAGCAACACTCATACAAACCGCCCATACACCATTGGCCTCAACACCTTGAAAGACGGCAATGCACCAAGGGAAGAGGCTGAATGCGGATGACCATAGGAGATTGCTCGCAGCGAGCCATTTTGCAAACATCCAGTTCCGCTGGAATTCCAACCATGCTTTCTTCAAACTAAATACAAATATACTTCTGTTGAGAATCAGCCAAACCGCCGAGGTCAACGCGCAGGCAATGCCCACAACAAGAAATGCTCTATGAGCGGATAAAGCGCCATATAATGCCAGTAACGATAGCCCTCCAACCTGGAGTAGGACCACGCAAGAATCCAAAATCAGCGCCGTTTTCACTCGCAAGGATGCAAAGCACAGTTGTCGGATGAACTCCTTTAGCATGACAAGCGTGATGACAAGTATGACGGCTCGCGAGACTTCCACAAATCCTTTCGGTCCTCTTGCGAAGGGGAAAAAAACCGTGCACATGATCAGTATCATGAGCACGAGACAGGCATAGGTCAATTGATGAATGAATGTGCTGCCTGTGTATTGGCGGTGGCTATGGCCTTTTAAGCGGGGGCTGTACACCATATATGGTGTCGAAATAAATGCAGTCTGAAAGTCAGTCACAAATCCCATAATTGTCAGTCCAAGTGCATAAAGACCAAGCTCCTCTTTTGAAGAGGATCGGCCGATCAACACGCCGGTCGCGAACGCAGCAGCACTGATTAACAACTGATCCGAGAGACCAAGGAATCCCTTGTTGGCAGCAAGAATAATTTTATTTATAAGATCCCTTGACGCCGACTTGAGAGTCAATGTGATCTTCTGGATATTCGGGAGTTTTTGCAAGATTTTGAGCAAGAATGACATTTTGTTAGGAAAATCTGCTTCGCGTACTTTATGGTTACTGTTTGAAAGATTCAATTTCTGGACGGGTATACAATTTTGAGTAGTTTTTTTTATGAATTTGCATCGTTTCATTGATCCCAAAGTTCGTAGCACAGGAACCAGATAGTTTTCGCGCATTCGGTGAAAGCCTGCTTCAGCTTGCCCCACGATGCAGGAAGACCGCGATTAAGGGTTCCAATGTGGCTGGGTACGAGTTTGATGTCGTAGGAGGGATCGAAAATCCTATCTGCCATGATCTTGATCCGCCTCATGTGATAGGGTGAACTTACGAAAATCGCTTTTTTCAATCCGCAGGCGTCCATAGACTTTTTCGCCAGGAGCATCTCCACATTGGTCGCCTCATAGTACCGGGGGAACCGATAGGCGGTCCAGTTCTTCCGAAAGAAAACGTTGATCATTTCCTTTTCAGGCCGGGAACCAGACAGATCGATGCCGGGTTTGATGTCCGTGAACCGGATGGCAGTGATACCGCCTCTGCCGGGCCCGGCTTTGTAAAGGCTGAACGTCACCGGGATGAAAAGGTAGCCGGAATAGCCTTCATGGAGGAGTTGGCGGGCCTTCAGGAGCCGCGAATCCCAGTCAGGCCCGGCGAAAAGAATGATGATATCGCTCTTTGCTGGACGGTCGGCGTAAACCTGGTACCGCGATGACAAAGCCAGGCTGAACAGGAGAACGATGACCAAACCCATGACGATACATGTTGTTCTCTTTTTCGTATTGCGGATTGGTCCTGGCACGGACATCAGGGTGCCGAAGCGGTCAGGAGCTTCTGGCCTAATGCCAGTTCCCATTCCCAGGCCGACCGTATGATGAATTCCAGATCATCGTGCCGAGGCGTCCAGCCGGTCCGCTCTTTCAAGCGAGTGCTGTCCGCTATGAGGGCAGGCGGATCGCCGGTTCTGCGGTCGGTCTCCTCAACGGGGAAATCGACGCCGGTGACCTTTTTTGCCATGGACACGACCTCGTTGACGGAAAAGCCGCGTCCATACCCGCAGTTCATGGCATCGGACCTCCCTGTCTCCATCAAATGCTCAAGGGCCTGCACATGGGCCCGTGCGATATCGTCAATATGGATATAATCCCGGATGCAGGTCCCATCAGGGGTCGGATAATCAGTGCCGTAGATGGAGAGCTTGTCCGCTTCACCCTTCGCGCATTTAAGCGCCCGGGTGATTAGATGGGTCGGTTTGGCATACGCCTGTCCGAGCCGGCCATCTGCATCGGCTCCGGCAACGTTGAAATACCGGAGGGCGATGTAATGAAAATCCCCGGCAGCGGCGACGTCGCACAGGATGCGCTCCGTCATCTCCTTGGTCGCGCCGTAGGGGTTGATGGGCTTCATTTCAGCTGTCTCGTCGACCGGTATGGAGGCCGGAATTCCGTATACGGCTGCACTCGAAGAATAGAGCAGGTTCTTGACATTTGCAAACTTCATGGCCTCCAGCAGGTTGAGCGTATTGTAGACATTGTTATTATAATATTTCAAGGGGTCCCGGACTGACTCTTCCACCTGAATCGATGCGGCAAAATGGATGACCGCCTCGGGTCTGAACACATACATGACTTCATTCAGAAGAAGCATTTCAGCAAGATCGCCCTTGACCAACTTCCCGGCTACGACGGCCCACTCGTGCCCAGTGGACAGGTTGTCAAATATAAGCAATTCATGACCTTGCTCTCCCAGCATCTTGGTCACATGGCTGCCGATATAGCCCGCGCCGCCCGTTATGAGTATCTTCATCTGGTTCTCCCTGTCTGCGGATATGGTGCTGCATGTTCCTGCAGTCTGCAGGTGATGGGTGAGGCCGGCTGCCCCTCTCGCGAAAAGGACCGACATGAGAGAAGCGAGTCCGAAGCTTTTGGCAATGCTCCGCCCTCTCGGTCACAGGACTTCAAAAAAAGACTGAGAAGGCAAGGGAAAAATACCTTTTTACACCTATGAATGGTGAATGTCTGCTGGGACGATCGGCCTAGCGTTACGCTGCCTCGACATCTTCCGCACACATCTTGACGGCCACGCTTCTCCCAAGCAGTTCGATATTTACGAGAAATACATGCTGACCGTGATGCTTCTGCTTCAGTATTCCACGTGCGCCCCGGAACACACCATTCCTCACGCGCACCGGCATCCCTTCCTGCACATGAGGATAGATGTCAACATGTTCCCCGCCAGCGAGGACCATCTTCAGGGATTCAATCTCTTCAGGCGATACGGGGGTAGGGTGTCCTGAAACCAGCGATATGAATTTCACCGCACCCCGTGTTTTTATCACGTTCATGAATGCCTCGGATTCCGGCGCAATGGATACGAAAAGATAGCTCGGGAACAGGGGCACTTCCACCTGCTTCTTCCGGTCTTTCCATTGATTTAGCTTCGGTATGGATGGGAGGAAAGTATCTATCCCTTTTCGCCGAAGTTCATTGGAAACAACAAACTCATGCCTCGATTTTACGTACAATGCATACCAGTTCATCTGTGTCATCATATGCCAGATACCTGCCGCAGCCATTCAGTACATCTGCCCGACACAACGCGGATCCCGTTGGTCCTCAGGGCATCTTTGCGGTACTCACCTCTTCACGGAGCAGGATCTCCACAGATGCCTTCTCGCGAAGATTCTTGGCATATTGATCCGCGTCCTGCCGCGCTTTTTCCTGGGCCAAATGCTTACGAATCTGTTCCTTGACTGCATCATAGGCCAGGATGGTCTCCGGCTTCCGGTCAAAGACCTTGAACAGGTGAAAGCCGTAGCTTGTCTCGATGATTTCGCTCGTTTCGCCCGCCTTCAGCTTGAACACGGCGTTGTCGAGCTGCCCATCCAGCTGCCCGGTCCTGATATATCCCAGGTCACCCCCACTGGTTCTGGTCGGACCGTCGGACTGTTCCCTGGCCAAGGCAGCAAAATCCTGGCCATTCCTCAGGTTCTTTAGAACCTGCTCTGCCTTCCGCCGCGCTTCCTGTTTTCGGAGATCATCCCATTTCGGATCGACCTGGATCAGGATATGGCTGACCCGTGCCTGGAGCGGCTGTTTAAAGAGGTCAAGGTGGCTTTCGTAATAGCTGACCATTTCGGCGTCGGTCACGGTGACCTTTGCGCCGAACTGCCGGTCCACGTACTGTTGCAGGACGCTGTTCCTCTCCAGCTGCGACCGCAGCGCTTCCTCGGACATGTTCCTCCTTCCGAGTTCGTTCTTGTACTCGGCCTCAGTGGGGAACTGTCGCTTGAGCGCCGCGAGCTCGCTGGCGACTGCGTTCTCATCAGGCTTGACTCCGGCTTTGCGGCTGTCCTGGTAGAGGACCTCGCGGCGGATCATACTTTCCAGCACCTCCGCGCGTATAGAGGTGACTTGGCTGCAGGTGAGCGGTTTTCCCTGGCCCAAAAGTGTCTTCTGGACCAGAAAGACCTCCTTGTCGAAATCGTCCCGTTCGAGGGGAACTCCGTTCACGACCGCAACGCGATTGGCGGCTGGATCCGCTTTCTTCCCTTCGCTCCAGGCCGGCGAGGTCATGGCGATGCATGCGACGAACATCACTGCTAATTGGTAACCGGAAATCCTAGTCATGTTATGGTGCCTCCTTATTTTTGATTGATCTTCATCTGCTCGATCTCTTCCTGATACTGGCTCGTAAGCTGCTCTAGTTCCACTTTCCGTACCTGCGTGAGCGGCTCCCTCTCGAGGAGTGCCGCGCCGATCCCCTTATCCTTGTATTTCTTGACGAGTTCATCTGCGATCAGTGCCAGCTTGGCGTTGTTCGAAGAACAGGTGCCCAGTTCCCGCGTCATCCGTTTCAAGTCCGCCTGAACGGCCTGCTTCTCCCCGTCTGTTTTTTTTAGTTCCCGATCCAGATCCTTGTTATTCCGCAGTGCTTCCTGGAGGTCCTGTTTGGTTTTGGCCGCTATTTCATCAGCCGCCTTGACCCGCACTTCCAGTTTCTGCACCTGCTCGGTAAGCGTTCCCACCTGGCTGCCCAAGTTCGTTGTTTTCTTTTTCTCGCTGAGAAGAGCAACCTGTAGTTTATTCACGTTGTCACTGCATTGTTGCTCCAGCGAGCTGGTGGCCTCGGCCCTTTCCTCAGTTGCCTTCTTCTGAATGAAGGCGATCCTCTTGTCCTTCTCCCGGACCTTTTCCTGGCAGATCTTCTGTTCCTTCATGACCTGCATCTGGCCCACACCCAGCCCAATTAAAAGGCCAGCCGCCAGGGTAACAACGGGAAGCGTGAATTTTTGTATCGGTGGCACTTTCATGTTTTCTCCAGAGCTGAGCCGGGCCGACTAGGGAAACAGGACCGGAAGTACATTCTTCGACCCCTAGAATCTTGCATTTAAATCCACCTGCAGCACATCGATCGCCAGTGGTGGACCGCTGATTTCATCCGCCGTCAGCCATTTAAGCGTAAGCCAGCTGTTCTTTAGCAACCCGACATCGGTTTCCAAAATCCAGCCCTTCGCATTGGTGCCTCCAAGATGGAAATCGGGGTCCGTGAAGCCGTCCACTACGGCGTCCGCCTCCAGGTGTTTTACGTAGAAATACACCTTCCACTGACCAGATTCGTAAGTGGTCGGATGCCCTATGGACACGCCATATTGGTAGCCCTCGACTTGCTCGGGGGGATTAGGAATGCCCGTCCTCGCTGCAACGTCGGCTTGATTAAAACCGAAGTTTTTGACATAATCGCCAAGTAAAGCGACATGAATGGGGTCCCAGAAACCTATATCGAGGGTCCCCGTGATGTCGAGTTCCTTGAATTCCGAAGCGAGGGCCGTCACAATGACGGACGGGTTCGAGCTGATATTGAACAGGGTGTTCCCCTTTTGTTGAAACAAGGGGGCAGTCCAGTTGGTATCGCCCGGGCTGTTAGGATCATTAGGAATGCCGGTGATGTTCTTAAAATCGTAGTAGGCAGAACCGATCTTGACAGCTACGCCTTTCTGACTTTTTCGATCCAGTCCCACCTGACTGGCCAGAAGCCATTTCTGTTCCGAGCCGAAAGCATTCTGCTCCAGCGGAAAAGCACCGGCAGTGAAAAAGGGAGTCCACGAGTCCACATTCGGCGTGGGCAATCTTGCATGCAAAGCAAACCCCTCGAAATTCAAATCCTTGGCCCACAAAAGATCGGTCGAAAAAAATGGATTAGGCATTCTCCCCCCATACAGGGTGACCGAATTCCAAGGACGCCACTTAAGATAGGCAAGATCGAACACAATAGAGTCCTTGTTCATGTAGTTTCCCATGGTCGCATTGGTCGACACGGGATTTGTCGTGTTCCCCGTGGACAGGCGAATGACCGCATCCATCTGGTCATTTATCATCGCCTCCGCGCCAAAACGTACCCGATATTTAAAGAGGTCCTGGTCGATGGTAGTATTCATGAGTTCACTCGGGTCTGACGGCTGCGCAAAAGCGGCATTATTACTGCCAAAGATGTCTTTCTCATACCGCAGACGTATGTCGCCGCCAAAGCGGATTCGCTTGTCCTTCTCCTTCATTGCCCAGTCCACTTTCCATATCTCCCGGTACATCTCATCCATGACGTCGTTTCTGACCTCCTCCTTGACGGCATTCTCAACCTCTTGGGTCACTCGAGCTGTTATGTTCTCGATCAGCTCCCTTTCATGTGCCTCCGGAGCGCCGACAGTCCCCGTCCCTTCGGTGCTCACGGCTGACGACGGCACACCAACAGCGGCTCCGGCTTCGTCGTGCTGGTTTGCATTCCCCTGCCTCGCCTGTTCGGCTGGTTGCTTGTGGGACTCCCAGTAGGCCGTGGCGATGTCGCTCTCGGACGGCGTGCTTTCATGCATGATGGTCACGGGTCTTGAAACCGATGCACAGCCCATGATGATCGACAGCAGGAGCCCCGCACTGCCGTGAATGATATTTCTGCTCATCCCCGTCAGGGATGCTAATGGCGGAATTTGACTATGCTTTTTCATCGATATGTGCCTGGTTCCTCTCATGGCAATAGTATCGGGCCGTTCATGCTTGGGTATCAGCCCTGAGAAATGATTCTGATGTTCATCGTTCGCGGCATTCCCTCCGGCGGCGGTTCACTGATCCGAAGAGAACGGAGGGACTGGATGACCGCATCATCCACTCTGTTGTTCCCCGAAGAACCGATGATCTGGTAATCAGTGACCTTGCCATCAATATCCACTTTTATCCTGACAACGGCCTGAAGTTTGCCCGTGGGGATACCACCTTTCTCATCCAGCCGCTTCATGACCTTTTTTCTGATTTCCGTCGTTACGATCTGCGTATAGGCCGAGAATCTGGTAAGAAGAGAGAGATTCCCGACCCCTGATCCTCCGGCAATAATGCTCCTGCCCCCCTTTTTCCCGACCAAACCGAAGCTGTCGCTGCCTGCTCCTCCTTCTGTATCGACACCCAGGTTATCTCCGGCCTGCGTGTTGTCCTTGCTACCGGCGTTTTGGTTCTGTGTCTCGTTCTTCACCCCCGGATCGATAATATTCTCCTTGGGGACCTCCTTGATCTCGGGCGGCTTTTCCCTTACCTGGACCGGAGGCGGAGGCTTAAGCAACGTAACGGTAGCCGTGGTGTCCTTCCTGCGCGGTTCGTTCTCAGACAGGACCGTTTTGACAATATACACACCCCCTGCGGTCAGAACGATCATCACAGTGATAAGGATCCAGGGAAAGGACTTTTTTTCTTGTTTGCCGGACATCAGCCGTTGCTCCGCACGATGCAATCGAAACCTTGCCGCTTGCTTATGGGCTATTTGGCACTTCGTTCCTGGTATTTGTTTCTCATGGGCCAAATGCCCCTTCACTTCACCAGCTTCTGCGTCACCAGGCCCAGTTGAGTGATCTCAAGCCGCTGCAGGATGTCCAGCACATCTATGACGCTCTTGTAGGAGATCTTCTCATCGCCCCGAATGACCACCGGGAAATTGGGGTCCGCGCCCTTGTACTGCCGGAGCCTGCTCTCCAACTCGGGCAAAGTCACGGGAAAACTGTCGAGATAGACCGTCCCGTCCCCGGTGATGGTGATCGCCTTGGTTGTAGATTTGACCTTGCTCGCGGCCGCGCTCGCCTTGGGAAGGTTGACGCTGATCCCCTGTACAGACGCTGTCACGACGATCATGAACACCAGCAGGAGGTTCCAAGCCAGGTCCAGCATGGGGACCACGTTGATCTCGTCGTACACTTTATGGTCGTCATAGGGGTTCTTTCCGCGGCGCATCTATTTCCCCTCTTCCAGTTTGAGGATGAACTCGTCGATAAAGACGTTCACATCGGCGTTCATGTCCTTGATGCGGCCCGTGATGTAGCTGCTGGCGAACAATGCGGGGATCGCAACCAGGAGCCCCGCCAGCGTGCAGGAAAGGGCCGATGCAACGCCGGGAGCGATTGCTGCCAGGTTGGCTTCTCCGCTCTCGGCCAGCCCGGCAAACGTATTCATCACTCCCCAGACCGTTCCGAGCAGCCCCAGGAATGGGCCGCCGGCAACGCTTATGTTCATGATGACCATGCCCGCTGCCAGCCGTCTGCTTTCGTACATGGCCTCCTTCTCGATTGCAGCGCGAAAGCCGTCCATGGCCCGCTCCGACAGCCCCACCCATCCAGTGAGGGATTCTCCCCGTTTTTCGATGCGGATTTTCAATTCCTCACATCCGGCACGATAGACGCGGTAGAGGGTCGATCCCTGGAAGTCATCCTCGTTCTGGAGAAGGGACAGGGGATGATCCAGATCCCGGAAAGATTGGGTAAAGGTCTGATTCCCCTTCTTGGCCTGGTTCAGCGCTACAATCTTCTGTCGGAAGATATAGAGGGACGCGAAGCCCAAGAACACCAGCACCCCGATAATAAGCCATCCGTCAAGTGTAATGGTCCTGATGATGATCTTCATGAGGTGGATGGTAAGGGACTCACCGCCGCCAACTTCCGATTCTCCCTCCATATAAGACGTCAACAAGCCCTCCGGTCCTTGGCTCTGGAACGCCGCCTTTATCCAGGCGGCGGGCCGCGCCACGTTGGAGAGATCCACTTCGTCCAGATCTCCACGGAACGGGTTATTCCCTTTTTCAGAACCGGCGATAACGATATCTGATGAAGGCGACGGAATTGGACCCTTGAACCTGGCCGTTGCGACTTCCACACCGTTCACATAGAGAGTGATCTGTTTATCCGGTTCCACGGTCACCGCCAGGTGATGCCAGAGGCCGGCGGTCAGGGAAGCGGTCTTCGGCGTCGTTGACGCAGTCCCCTTCCCGGAAGCGACGCTTCCGTATGCCTTCCCATCATCGATGCCAACCACAATGGACTGGCTCCCATCGTTCCAGGAGAACAGGTCGGCCGTCCCCGCGGTCTG
Source organism: Nitrospirota bacterium (assembly GCA_035516155.1). Taxonomy (GTDB): domain Bacteria; phylum Nitrospirota; class UBA9217; order UBA9217; family UBA9217; genus JAJYKN01. Next base: position 29,039 of record DATJAP010000011.1, on the reverse strand, counting down.
GCTTGGCCGGACCCAGACCGAGAATGTGAACCCCTTGCTGAAGTTCAGGGAGGAGGATCTCGCAATAGTCATTCTATCGCCAGCGGCACTAAACTGGGCGCCACTTCCTACCGCTGAGGGGATGCCGAGCTTCCCGGAGAATGAGGCCGAGTGGTTGCCGTAGGCGGTCGCATCCTTCGGATTGCCGTCCGCCTCACGCAGGTGATACACCGCGACTTGGTTCACATCATAAGTGCCGCCTGCGTCCTGACCGTCCGGCGCCGATGCATTGCCGTAATACATCCAGATCGAATCCTGGTCCGAGCCCGCGGAAATGCGAGGGACCTTGACCCAGATCAGCGCCAACTCCGCCTTGGGATCAAACGCTTCGATATGGTACTTCAGCGGAGACTTGTCGTCGCTGCTCACGAACCGGATATCTGACCCGTCCGCCTTGACGCTGGAGAAACTGAAGTTGCCCGTATCGAGACGAATGAGCACAGGCACATCGTTCAGATTCTCCCTGATGTCGGCGGCCTTTGCCGAGGCATCAAACTGGATTTTCTTGCGCTGCTGCCACTTACTATCCCACCAGGCATGCGCGTTTGGCGCAGCAAGCAGGCCGAGCATAACAATCGCGCCCACGGCGGCGATCATCCTGGTGAGGGTACTTTTCAATTGAAATGATCTCTTATTTATAGACACGGCTCTCTTCATTCCTCCTCGGTCTCGACTTCTATAAAATCGTTCACTTTCAATTCCATCCACTTTGCAAATTATGTCCTCAACAATCTGCGTCGCCTGCACCTTTTCAGCACGCGAACCGGATGAATCCGCAGTCACCTGGCTGTTTTTGCGTTATGCGGGAGCTGCCAATGTCCCCCATCGAGGCGGCTGAATCCGAGTCTGAGGCTCGCTAAGGGACCTGACGCTAAAGCTGATGTTTGCCGTACAATCGCATGAAGCGCAGCCAGGATCATCTGTCCTCCCGCAATCCCCGCTTCACGCCCATCGATGTTTTCGTAGCAAGCTGCACGAGGGGTCGTCAGGAGGGGGGTAAATATCATAGTCGCAACAGCATCCTCAAGTCCGGTAAAACGAAAATGGGTCCTTATTAAATACGAAATCTAATTACTATTCTGGTCGTTATTATTCTGGTCGTTGTTATCATCGTCAATAAAATCAATTACTTTCACTTCCAACCACTTTGCAATTATGTCCTCGACCATCTGCGCCGCCTGTGCCTGCACGGCGCTCAAGCCGGATGCGTCCGCGGTCGCTTGGTTGCTTTGTGTTACGCTGGAGCCTGCCAATGTCCCCAGCGAGGCTCCCTCGGACGGCTGGGGCACGCCAATGGACCCCGCGCTAAAGCTAATGTTCGCAACATTGTTCACCTGTAGCGCCGCTAGAGTTATCTGTCCTCCCGCGATCCCTGCTTCACCCGCGTCGATGATACCGCTCGGTGCGAAGAGATGGATGTTGCCGGGCGGCGGCGGGTTTTCCCCATAGGTCACGGCCCGGATACCGCTTCCCACGGCAGGCGGCGAAAATACGGTCACGTAGAGACCCTGGGCAGTCTTTACTTTTTTTGGCGGGACGGCGCTGACCGCGGTGCGCGACCCCCTGCCGGCGTTGATGCTTCCCTGGTCGCTCCAGATCGTGATATCGCCTCCTAAAAAGGTCATAACCCGCGACTCGTTGACGTTTACATCCTGACGGGCGAAAATGTTGATGGAGCCGCCCCCGCTGGTCGTGATGCCGGTCGTATTACTGATCGTACCGGGTGTCGGTAACGCGCTCAGTCCCAGGTTGAGATTGCCGTTGGCGATCACGTAGATGTCGGACTGCCCTATGGAGGTCGAGATCTGCGATGAGGTCATATTGATGTCGCCGGCTCCCGTAGGCGCGCCCAGGAGCGGATCGATCGTGTCTTGTCTGGTTGTTTGCAGCAACTGCGCTGCCTCATTTAATTTGCCTTGCGATATCAATTCGGCATACGTGTCACCGGCTGTTCGAATGGTATTGAAAAAAGTCTGCATATCCGCCGCCGATGTGTTGAACCCGTATCCGGACAGGATGATCAAAGTGCTCGCTTCCGTGCCCAGCTCAAAGTTGTTGCCGTTGCCCACTGCCTGGATACCGTCTGGGAGCGATCCCAGATCGATGGAGCCGCCAGCCTGAACCAGGAAGACACCGGGACCGCCCTGAATCAGGCCTTCGTGGGGTGGCTGGTCAACGATGCTCGCGTTGTTCGTCGTGGATGCCTTAACGTACTGCATGGTTATATCGCCGCCAGCCCTGATCATCGACACATCGTTCGCGTTGATGTTCTGACCTACATAAGTAATGTCCTGGATGTCTTGTCCGGCTGTCACGTCGGCCTCTTTCGGAAACGCCAGATTCAGGTTGCTGATATCTACGCCCGCCTGGACGGTGACGGGCTGAGCGTCCTGTTCATGGAGCGGCTCCGTAAACGACCAGATGCTTTCTGAGGGATTATACAGCCCGTGGTTATTCGTGTCCCTGGTCAATATCCATTCGCCGCCTTGTTCCACCTTGTAGTCGTAAATGGCGAAGAGTCCGTACCAGTTCTGGGGTGCAATGTCCGACATCAGGATCGACGCGGACTGAACGTTCGTCGTGGCACTGGTGCTAGAATCCCCGAGCACACTGCCTCCGGCGTTCAGGTTAAGGTTCCCTGAGGGTGAAGATGTCATCACAAAATTGTTAAACAGGAAGATATCCCCTCTGGCGGCGATGTTCACCGTTGCAGGCAGGACTTGCTCGTACAGCGACGAAAAAGAACTATCGGATTGCTGATGATTATTATAAAAGGGCGAATTACCGTCGATCGTTACATCGGTCCCGGCTGAGAGCGTGACACTGGTGTCCGGCGTATAGGTACATTGCACGAAGAATGAGTTCCTGTAAGCTTCGATTGCATCGCTTGCCAGCGTGGGGTTCAGCACCGCACCGATCTGGATCTCTCCCTGAGCGGTCACATTCATCCTGCTGTTGAACAATTCAAGCTGTGCCCGTTCATCTATCTTAGAGGCAGGATCGAAAGCGCCGAAGTTTCCCATGGCATTGATCTCACCCTGCCCGTCCTTGTTCAGGAAACGGCCCATGACGTTTCCTCCGGAATAGATCGCAAGGTTGCCCGAACCGAAGGTCCCTGCCTGAGCAAGGAAGTCCCCTCCACTGCGAACGATAAGGTTCCCTCCACCCATGGTGGCTAGGCCTGCCGTGCCATCCCAATAATCGGCTGAAAACACCCCATAACTCATAGACGGCGTCGAAGGCAACATGACTTCTATCTCTGTAAACATGTCCCAACCCGTGGGGCCTGAGGTGTCCCCCAAGGTGTCCTCCGCGATTGTCCAATTGCCCTTGCTGAATTTTCCCACATTCCTTCCCACTGAAACGTTAATGCTGCCGCCTTCGTTGTATCTCCAATAATAGGTGGAGTCTAGATCATATTGCTGTACTCCTTGGAGGGGGAGATTGGTTGCCGGGTCAATGATCACGGGATCCGAAGGATCCGTTCCCATGGCAGCAAATGCTGCAGCCTGTGTAAGCTGACCGGTCGTCCGGATGGCGCCTGCACCGTCATTGCTCGTATCATTCCCCACAAGAAGGTTCAGATCACGGCCGATGCTGATGTCAATATCACCGGTGGCTGTCTGAATAGCGCCTGCAATCGTGAGATCGCGGCCCACATATCCGCTGATCGACCCGTTAAAGGAAGCAAGATTGTAACTCATTGCCTCTCCATTTTTTCCATTGATCATGTAACCCGGGTTGGCTGGCGCTGTGCCAATGACTGTGTCCCCTGCTGAGGCAAAACGAATGGGGGCGCTCTCGGTGTAGATCACTGCTCCATTCGCGATATTCAGCCCCCCGTTGCCGGTCCTGTTCACTGCAAGGGGATCGGCACTCGATGTATCAGCTCCCGCTGCAAGATTGAACGCCCACGAACTTCGTACCGTAGGAGCGGAGGTTATAGAGGTTATGGGAACCCCCGATGCCTCGTATGCGGGATAGTCCGTCAGATCGCCGTTGATGTTAAGGTTCCCCGCCGCGCGGATGGTCAATACGCCAGGATTCTTGTCTAAGCCCATTAGGGACATATTCACGGGATTAGTGATCGTAATGTCACCGCCGGAATTAACCACCTCGATCCCGGGGAGAAGATAGAACGAAAAGCCAGCGGGAGCGGCCCCCTGGAGCCGCTCCAACGCGGTGTTATCTGCAGCGTAGGACGCGGCTTCGCTGAGCCAGCTATTGATTAGCGGATCTAAAACAAGGGAAGACTGTGCATACTGGTACGTCTGCAAGGCCTCCGCATAGACCGCTGATGCACCCCGCAGAGTTCCTCCCAGATTGATTTGCACATCGTTATCGTTGTTATTGTTGACGTAGCGCTGGGCCCTCAGATAGATCGTTCCGCCCGTGCCGCTTACTCCCCCGGACACGTCGATCGTCCCGTTGACAGTTACCCATCCTTGTTCGGAGCCGAGGAGAACGCTGCCGCCGGAAGAACTCGCCGTGGAAGCGGCGGCTTTGACCATGCCGCCGGACTGAATGGTTAGGTCGTTCATGGCGTACAGGACGACGCTGCCACCCTCGCTCCCTTCAACCGTGCCGGCCACGTTGATCTGCCCCTGTCCGGCGGTCGCGTCGTCGGCGGTCAGTTTGACATTGCTGGCCTGCAGGGTCTGTCCTGAGGCGATATTGATGTTCCCTGTGATCGCCCGGATGTCAATGGATTCGGTAAATCCGCCCGCAATAATAATGCCGATGAGCTGTGTCATATCGGTATTGATCATATTCGTATTCAAATTAGACGTTTGATAGGTATCGACAACAAGGGAACCTCCGGCGCCGCCCTGGGCATTTCCCTTCAGGTCACCATTGATCAGGATGCCTCCCAGGGGCGCCTGGAGACTGATAAGTCCTGCGTTGCCCTGGGAACCTGCGGATACATCAATCAATGATGCAGGCTTGACTGTGGCTCCGCTGTCATCGACGGCGGCGCCTTCGATGACAATGCTGCCGTTCGTAGACTTCAGGACCACCTGCCCTCCCGGCGCGTCATCGGTGCCCCGTGCGAGAATTTGGCTACCGCTGCGTAGTATCACACCGTCCGTCTGTCCGGGACCTGCTGCCGAAAGCGCGATTGACCCGCCGTCCACCTGGATCACTCCACCCTGATCGATCGAGCTTCCCTGGAAGTTCAGCATGCCCCCCCGTGCGGAGGTCACGCCCGGGGTCCCACCGCTGTTGGTTATGGTTATGGAACCCGTGGGGTTTGGATTGTTCTGGTCATTATAGTAATTGGCACCTGTATAAACTGAAAAGTTCGCCGCAGTAATGGCTGTTGAGGTCGTACCGAACGAATTATTAACTGTCATGGTCGTACCGGTTGTCGTGATGCGTGCGGCGCTGATGCTCAGATTCGCGTTTCCTGTGGTAAGGCTTCCCTGTCCCATAAAGGCCAGATCGTGAGTGCTGTTAAGCCCAATGGTGCTAAAACCTCCAAAGAGAACGTCTCCACCGCCGATGTTGATCTGATTAGCATTCACTGTAAAGGTCCCCGAATTCGCTGGGGCTACGGTTACGGCGGACGAGGAAGCTCCCGAATTGGTAAGATTGACAATCGGGGCGGTCAGCGTCACCGAGGTGCCATTACTGTTGACCCCGATAATCTGTGCTGCGTCTAACGTCAAACTATTGCCGACGGAAAGCGCGGAACTACCTGTAAAATTGGTCCTGAACTGAATATCATTGTTGCCGACCAGAGTGATGTTATTGAAAGTCGCGAACTGGTTCCACAGCATGCTCGTCAGGTACAGGCCCACATCAGTCGGCTCCTTCCCGCCGTCGCCGCCGAAGAATATCGCCGAGCTTTTCAGCGTCAGACTGCCACTGTCGGACTTGAGCTGGCCCGAAATGTCCTCTACGTCATTCACATCCAAGGTGATGCCTTGGGAGGCATACACGGAAGCACCGGAGGCAATCGTGAGATGACCAGGAGTGGTAATATTGATCTGGTTAGCCCCGCTCTTTCCCGTGGCGGCCTGGACCACGCCGAGAATTGCCCCAGACTCCAATGTCACTGCCTGGTTGGCTGTCAACTTAAGAACGCCGGCATTCAGCGCTACGCCTGGCATGATCGTCACGCTGTTCGTACTGTTGTTTCCGAGGTCGACCTCACTGAAGCCCTGGCTGGAGATACTATCGGCCGATACGGTCAGCGTGCCCTGCAAGCTGGGATCGAGAGTGCTGTTGAACCCAAAATTAGCGGGAAGAAGGGACGCGGCCAATGACTGCACGGAAATGTTCGTTGCAGCGAGGCTGATCGTGCCGCCAGTATAACCGCTCAGCGCCGCGGCCTTGAGCGATCCGTCAAGGACGGCTGTTGTCCCGTTGATAGCAATGGCGCCGGCATTGCCCGACGTCGCAGACTGCATCTCATAATTGCCCTCCTGGGCCAAAACGTCCTGGGCAGACCGGACGCTATAGACCTCCGGCTTCGAACTCCGTATCGCCGTATCTGCGACTGCGGAATAGCCGACCACAAGGGGGTATCCGTCACTCGACAGAGACGTCGGTCCCGGTAAGGACTTAACTGATTGCGTTTGCAGAATATAGGCGCCCGGCAGGAACGCGTACCGCGCATTTTGAGGGTCCTTTGCATTCAGGGGGAGCAGGGTGTACATTCCCGCACTGAGTCCTCCCCCACCCTGGAGATACACGGCCGTTCCCGGCATCGCGAAGGAATTGTCCTTGAATACGATATAGCTTCCCGGTATGGTGAGCGGATCGACGGAGCCTTGAGCTCCCGGTTGAAACACGTACCCAAATACCGATCCGCCGCCGGAGACGTCGATCACGGACCCTCCCTGGCCGATGACTTCGCTTGCATTCAAGGTGATGCTCTTGTCAGGAAGGCTGTTCGCACTGAATGGGGTCGAGGACGCGGAATCGGCTCCATGCGGGTTTGCTTTGTCCTCGGTCTCCCAGATATCATTGGAATCGATAAGCCCATAATTGACTTCCGCAGCCCCTGCTGTCGTTAAAACACCACCGTTGGCAAGATAGATCCTCTGCCCAGGCGCCGTGAGCGTTATAGTCCCCAGGGGGGCAGCCAGTGTCACGCCGTTTTCCACGTCGACCCCACCGCGGCCCTGAACGGTCAGGTTTCCACCCGCGGAATAGATGGGCGCATCAGCGGCAGTATCGTCGGGCTGGATCGTGTGCTGTAGGGTTACTTTTCCATCGGCATATATGGTGTAGGCGGAGTATAAGTCCGGATAGAGTGTATTACTACTTTTGAAGGAATAATAATTGCCGGGATATATCCGCTCCGCATCCAGAATGAGGTTACCCGTTGTGGCCAGTTGTCCAGGGGCTACAATTCCGTTTACGACATTATTTTCGTACAGTGCCTGGCTCAGGGTAATGTCCCGGGCGGCCTGGAGCGTGACATTATCGAAGCCAATAAAGTTCATGGAGCCGATCACATCGATCCATTGGCTGGAAAGCGTAATCTGAGAGCCGCTGGTCGTTGAGGATGATAGCTGCGCCGGCGAAGTAGTCGTATTGGTCAGGACGATCCAGGGTGCGCTTATTGCCACATTGATTCCAGCGGCGCCCGTGATTTCCGGCGCATCCAATGTCAGTTTCTGGCCTATCGTCATATTATTAATGGTGTCGCTGAAAATCAGAGAGTTCTGACTCTTTAATGTCAGGTTGCTGAAACCCTCGACGAGATAATAGCCCAGTTCGAGGTTACTAATGGACATGCCATTGTTCGTATCCATCTTACTGATCGTGAGGCTGCCGCCGCTGAGCCCGGCCAGCCCTGCGTGCCGGGCTGATACCGCACCTTGCACATTCAGATTGCCACCAGTAGTCCCATAGGTAAGGGAAACGCTGCCGGGGTTGCTTGCGTCTTGATAGGTAACGACCGTTCCGTCCGACGACTTAATCGTATCCTGAACCGCGTTCGATCCCGACACATCGACCCATGCCGAGGCTGCCAGTGTTAGATTGCCGAATGCCGACAAGGCCACATTCCCGCCGTTCACCGGCTGATAGTTGAGGTTGAGTCCCGCTGGCGTTGATGACAGATCGGGCTGGTTATACCCGGTGGCCAGGATACTGGCATTGTCCCCGGCACTGTCTCCAACAACGAGATCAAATTTCGTGGCTTGTACGCTGATATTGCCGCCTGGCGAAGCCAGTGTCCCATCGATGGCTACCGATGGCCCGGACAGGGATATCTGGGTATTCACCGCAGCCGGATTGACTGGGGTGTTATTTGCGATTCTGGTGACCGATGACACTTCAGGCAATGTTTGGATTGTTGCCCCGGCTGAAAGTGTGAGACTGGCCGCGCTGTTTTCCGTATTCTTTAAGTTATTGCTATAAACTGGGCTGCTGCCCACGAACGCAACTCCTGCGCCAGCCACAAATGAAGATGGCCCTGCCATGAATGCATTAGAATCATTGAGAAGAATGAGGTTTCCAGGAAGCTCAGTCCCATAAACCGCTTGTCCCAGGCTTTGTGCGGAAGCACCTGAACTGCCTCCCAACAGAGGGTCATTCAACCGTACAAGCGAGGGACTAATGGTCGTATTTGATTCCACAAAGAGGTCGTTTATGCTGTTCAGGGTGATTTGCGTGAAACCCGTATCATCCAGCCTGTTTCCCGTCAGCACGAACGATCCCGGCGGTGCCGAGGCTCCGGTGCCAACATAGATCTCTTTTGATGCAAGCATGATGGCGCCTCCGAGGATCTTGCCGCTCGGATCAGCCAACGCATATCCGTGCAGATCGCCATCCAGTTGGATATTGGATCCCTGGATGCTCAGCGTGCCCGCATTCCCGCCGGTAACATTTCCCTTCTGATCAACAGTGTAGCCGCCGTCCACATTCACAACCGCCCCCGTTTTGATGAACACGCCGGTCCCGTTGTCGGTCTCGTCCATGATCGAGATGCTGCCGCCGGTGGTCTGACCGTACTTGAGGGAGGCTGTGCTGCTACTCTTTCCGACGTTTGAGTTGTCGATCTTTTCGCCGGATGCGTCGAGTAGGCTGCCGGATTCCAGGGTTATCTTCTCGTCGAGGGGAATATAATTACTATTCTGGTTGCCCTCGGCATTAATTTGGCTCGTGGAATTCTGCACGGTGGTCAAGCTGATCGAACCCCCATGGACCGCGATTTGGCCCTGAAAGTCGATCTGTCTGGCCGATGCGGAAAATGAGCCCCCCGGCTGCAGCATGATACTGGCATCGGCTGCCGTATCAAGGGAAAGGTTTGCATAAAGGTTAAGGTTGCCCAGGTTCGCATTGTTCACGATCTGCGCCGAGATCAGCGTGGGCTGCCCTGCGGGGAGTACAGAACCGGCGGTAAGATCTGTCTGAGGAACTGTTTCAGAAAGGACTGAAATCGATGCAGGATTGTTCGTTGCTGTCAAACTTTCCGTGCCTATATTCAACGTTCCCGCCCGTGGCGCTTCAAGACCCTGTGCCTTGGACAGCGCCAACGCATCATTGTAATCCTGTGTGTTAGCAAATGATCCCTGCATGGTCGAGGTATGCTGATATTGGCCGCTCGTCACGCTGCCGTTCAGCTGTCCATCTAGAACGACCGTGGATGCTGTGAGCGTGACCGTGCCTGCATTGCCACCCTGGGTATAGCCTTTCACATAAGTCATCAGCGGAGAGGCTCCGCCGAAATAAAGTCCCGGAAAGGACTGCTGGATACCGAACCCATTGTACGATTCTACGTAATTTCCTAGAATTGCATTATACTGAATATTCGCAGGGGCATCACCGATGTCGTAAATATTCGACCCTGAAAGCAGTTTCGTCGAATTTACCATCCCACCGGTATAAGTGATGGCACCACCGGAAAAGTTGAGTACAGCCCCTTCCTTGACAATAATGTTTCCGTTTGATGCCGCTATGTTGATATTGCCTGTATAAGCCGTGTAGGAACCGTCCGCGTTTGGCGTCATCGCGCCGCCGACCAGACGCTCCTGCGCGGTCATCTCGCGGTTTAGGATCGCCTGCGAGAGATCTCCTATAGTGGATCCGGACGTTATAGGGGTGGTGACATTCTCCCCCTGCAAGACGCCGCCCTTCTGTGTATAGTCGTCGCGAAGCTCGATGCTGTTTAGCTGGATATCGAGGACCGGTGCGGGAAGGGTGGCTACGACTCCGCTCACGTCGATGCTGCTGCCCGTTTCCAGATAGACCTGATCAGCTGCTAATATATTGACGACACCTGCCGGCGCAACGATGCTGCCCTGCAAGTCGATCTGGGCGGCTGTATTAAAACCAATCAATCCTCCTATGAAAACTTTTGGCTGGATGTCAAATGTGTCGTCGACGGTGGGGAGTTGGCCTGTTGTGGGGTCCACTGCATCATCGACGTGTAGATCAATAATGCTGTTAGCGCCTGTGGTGATCTTGTTTGCGGCCCTTAGTTCCACCTGTCCCTGATTGTTCTGGAAGGCCGTCACGGAGCGGATGACACCCCACTGGTCGACGTTGTTTCCGTACATGCCTACCATGCCTCCGTCGGCGTATAAATTCCCGTTCGCCTGGTTCACCGCCCGGCCGAAGTTGGCATCATTGCTTACGAAACCGGGATTATTGCTTTGGGTTTCAGCTGAGAAGTCATCTTTGACGTCGACATAATAGCCGGACCTCGTCGTGTCACCTTGGGCTGGGGGCTGCAGCAGCACGTCTGTCCCGGCGGCAAGGCCGACCTGCCCCGCTGGCGCATTGATGGTGCCAAAGTTTTCCACGCGAGGGGCAAAAAGAAAGGCGAATCCTCCGTTTGCAGCGTCGATCTCCCCGAAAGACGAGACCGCTGCTAGTGCGTTGGGGCTACTCAGAGTCTGGTAGTTATCCAGGGTGAACTCGAGATCATTGTTTAGGAAATTAGCATCAATAAGGTCGAGAGCCGAGGCCACCAGGCCGTTCACGTTTACCCTGGAGCCGGGCCCGAAAAGGATTCCGTTCTGATTGATGAGGAAGATATTGCCGTCCGCCTTTAATTGCCCGTAGATCTGGCTGGGATTGGCGTCCCAAATACGGTTTAGAGCGGTCCAGCTCGAATTCCCCTGCTGATTGAAATAGACCGACGAGTTGCTGCCGATATTGAAGTTTTGCCAGTTAATGATCGCATTCTGCTGATTCTGATACACGGTCACCTGCCCGCCGTTGGTATTGACGGTCGAGGCAATCCCCTGATTACCCTTGCTGGTATCAAGGCCCGTATTGTTGCCCTGGACCGCGACCGGAACCTCATTGGCCGGGACAGCGGGAAGCGAAACGCCATTGTAAAAACCTGGGACGGTGAGTACCTCAGCCCGGGATGTGGGCGCTATGGGCGCAACGGGGACTAAGACGCGCGCGGCAGCCGATCCCTGGAACCCGGGGATACTGACGGCCCCGGCCAACGCATAATGAGGAAATAGAACGAGCGCGCAGCAAAGCAGCCGCAGCGTCATATGAAAAAAGCTGATTTTCATAACTTCCTCCATTACATGTTCAAAATACGGCCCTCAGTTTAAAATAGATCCTCAGGTCGTTACTCTTTGTCTGATCAGTCGCGTCCAAGGCCTTGGCCCCGTCAAGCTCGTATTCCAGGTTCTTCGCCATCGTGCCCCGCATTCCCAACCCCGCCCCCTCAAGCTTGATATTGCCCTCCGTTCCGGGGAGCGCATCCAGAACAGTCAGCTTGGCCATGTCGTAAAAGAGAAAGGGGGTCATGTGAAACCCCTTCCCGATTCCAGAGTGTTCGAGAGGGTCTGGGAAAGATATTTCAATCGTGGTATGCACGGCCTCATCGCCTGAAGCCTCGCTTTCCTTGTATCCTCGCACACTTTCCATGCCTCCCGCGATATACTGCTCATTATTGATGAGCGGCTGCTGGGTTACCTGCCCATCCACTTTCACGAAGAGGTTCATACCCCGGGGCAACTTCTGGGTGCGCTGTATGGCCGCTGTTGTATAGGCGTAGTCCGCCGTCCCTTTGTAACGTTTGAGTTCAAACTCGCTTTCCTGTGACACCACGCCGCGGAAGGACATGTTCTCTCCAAGGTTGAACACGGTCATCCCTCCCCATTCATCCGGCAGGGAAGCGCTATAGGAAAATGAAAACGGCATATAAGATATGGGCGTATGAGTTGTCTGGCCATTTGCCGTCGTGTAACCGACGGCTTGATCGAATTGCTTGTAATCGATGCCAAGAGTAAAATTATGAGTATAAAGACGATACTCCGGCAGTAGTGTCACATAGCGGGTCCCGAATATCTTTCCTTTTCCTATGACCGTGAATCCCTCGCCGAATGCCGTAGCGCTGTCCGACCAGATGGCGTAAAGGGCCCACTGGTCGTTCTTCTCCCACGGAGCCGGAAGAACATAAGAAACGTTCGCTACCTCCACCTGTCTTGTGTCTTGAGGCGACGTCTGGTACTGAAGGGATAAGGAATGCTCCCTTTGCCAGAGATTGTCGTAGTGGATCACTGCGTTCAAGCGCAATGGAGTCGTATCATAGGTAGCCCTGTTGTTCAGTTCCAGATACCCGTGCAGGGGAAGCTGGTCCTGCACCTTGAGTTCCACATCGATGGTCCCCACTTCCCTGGCTGGCGACATCACCGGCTCGACCTTGAAGTCCTGGCTTCTGTTCAACTGGCTGATCTCCTGCTGGACCCGGGGCAGATAGAGGATCATTCCCGGCGCTAAGGATGGCAGGTCTCTTCGCACCTTTTCCATCGTGAAATACCGATTGCCGGTGACCTTCACCCTGCCGATCCTGCTCTCGATCACCTGCAGTTTGACGATTCCGTCCTGCAAGGTCTGTTCCGGTATGTTCACCATCACGGCCGGATACCCCGCATCGTGGTATTTTTTTTCCAGCGAGTCCCGGGCCTTTTCCACATCTGCCGCCGTTCTGTCAGGGCCGGTGAATAGGATGACCGCAGCGCGCACCTGATCATCGGTAAACAGGCTGTTGCCGATCACCTCAAAGGCCTTTATCTCGAAGCCCTGTTTACCGGTTTCCTCGGCAGAGCAGAACCCGGCCCAGACCCCCATGAACACCACGAACAGAACCGTCAGTGAGAAGAGCCGCCGACCGATCGTGTTCACCGGCCGCTACTTTCCGCTCTGGACAAGCTTTGCATCTGTGATCTTTCCTACGGTCACATCGCAGAGCAGCGTTTCGCCGCCGAAAGGGTTCCCGAAGTCGATAGTAATGACCTTGTCGTCAACGTCGGAGATGCGTCCGACCATGCCCCCTGCTCGGACGAGTGCACCTTTACGTGCATCTATGTCCATTTTGTAATACTGGCCCTCTTCCCTGACGTGTCCCGGGCCGAAAGGCGTCTCGATCACAGCCCCGGGTGTTGCGAAGAGCCTGATCGTTACTTCCTGTTCAGAAACAGACTCAACCTTGCCCGGAAAATCGGGATCGTAGGTATATTCCTGTCCCACCTCAGGGGACCTCTGAGCCAAGTGCTCGTAATCGCCCTTCGACATTTTCATTTCCTTGGGTCGTGTGCGGATCCGGTTCAGTTGTGTGATATATTGCGGGGCTACCTGCTCAGGCGCGTCCTCCGCCTTGATCTTTACTGTGTGGGGATCGCCTTCCTTCATGCCGACGATCACCTGTGCCAGCTGATGCGAAATTTCCTCTTCAAGGGACCGCTGCTCGTAGGGCTCCGGCGGCTGCACGGTATCGGCGGCGCTGACTGCCTTAATCGACAGTGGATCTGTCTCTTGACGCTGTCTAAACAGGTTCGACTTCTGTTGGCTTTCCGCCACACTGTCCGTTGCAGCCACAATCTCGCCCGACCGGAGCCGACACAGAAAATGAACAGAAGCTGTATCTCCGGGCTGAACCTGCCTCTCCTGTGCGACAGCAGTCGCGTGATCGGACGGCTGCAAGGTCTGGTGCGTTCCTTGGGTAGCACACCCTGCGAGCGTCAGCAAACAAACGAATATCCGAGGCAACCGCTGGAGTACTGTCTGCGTTTCTTTCCGGCTAAACGTCATGTCGTACATCCCTTTCCCCGCCGACCTGCTTTATAGCGGCATTCACTGGAATAATGTTCGCCGCATCGAACTCTTCCGATTTTTCGATTCGGCCGATACTTCCCTGACTGATATTGATCCTGATGTAACCGCTGAACTCACTTTCCATAAGAGTCTTGATTGTTTCGCTGAGTCTTTTCATCTTGTCCATAGGCACCTCGCGGCAGCGAAAAAACAGCTGCATTGTCCTTATTCGGGATAAGGCTTATAGTTTTAATCCGATAAGAATAAATTTCTACTAAGAGGGGGGAAGTTACCACGAACAAACCGCAGCGTACGAAATTAGAAGCCAAATTCTGATCTTGTCCTCTTGAACTTCTACGGAATCTTCTTCGAGCCTTTCTTTATTAACAGGTTTTGGTTTTGTTTCCGGCTTGTCTGGGTCGGGAAGCGCATATGAGGAATAGAGAATTGCGGGCTTCCCGGTCGTTGATGCGTGTCAGGCATCAATTCAGCAAAGTACCCATCGTTAATGGTACCCAATCCTATCAACGTTCTATTACTGGAGCATGACAATTGAATGAAATTTTAGTGACAATGACTTCGATGAAAGAGATAAAATCTTATTGAATAACCAAAGGTTCTTTCGAAATGTTCGAAATTTTTTTCTCATTCCAGTACATAATACGCACATCCGCGGTTAAGCCCGTCCCATAAGCAAAAGAATGCGGGGCTCTGAACAGAGCCCCGCGAAGGTCACAACCAGCTGTGGTGTTTTACAGGCTGTAGGCGGGGATTAGTTGCAGTTGCTGTTATGATAATTGGTGTTAAGCGACCAACCCTGGAAGTTGGATTGCTTGATATACTGCATATTGCACTGAGCTGCCCAGTATACATTGTTTGCTTCCACTGTGCTGGGTTGGTCTGAGTATGTGCAAATGTCCAGATACAGGGGATTCGTGGAATTGGCTTGCGACACATACACGTTCTCAATCGTCATGAAAGGATTGGTCCAAGTTTGCGTTAACGGCGTGTATGGAATTTGGCTGTCGAGGCTGAGGCGGGTCGTGCTGGGATAGTTGGCAAGGTTCTGGTCCACATCGGCAAAACCGACTGCACCCGTACCTGACCAGGTGCCGCTGCCGTTGACGCAGTTCATCATATCAGCTGATCCGTCGTTGAACCAGGCATGCCAACCGGTTCCACCCGAAACCTGAGTAGTAAGCAATTGCTGGGGTTCCATGAAAGCAGCCAAGGTTGCAAGGGTGCCTGAACCTGCAGCACGGAAACAGGCATTAATAGGCATCGGGGGCATGCTAAGTACTGTTGTTCCAGTTCCGCCAGTTGCAATGCCTGGCAGATCAGACCAGTCCTTGACAGCACCAGAGAATATCATCTTCGCTCCTGCAGAGCTGATATTGTTGAGCACCGGTCCGGCCGTCGTGACAACGCTGTTGTTCACGTAAAATGAGAAGGGGATTGCCAGCGGACGGCAGAGGTTGACTACATTTGAGCTGACCGTAACCGGGTTAAGAAGGAAGTTGTGAACTTCGGATGCTCCGCCCAGTGGTCCATTCAATGTGCCGGTGCTGTGCTGTGTGAAGTCCTGCAATAAAACGTCAGAAGCGCCGATAGTCACGGGCACACACAACGATGCAGAGGCGCATACGCCGCCAGAGCAGGTGCTAGCATCGGCCATCGGACGATCGTAAGGACTCGAACAGACTGTGTTGGAGGCGAAGGGGTTGGTCGTATTGCCGTCGATCGCGAGCGGGCCGTCATAGGAAGCCTTGGAGGAAACGCGGAAGTTGATCGTGTTTCCGCCACAGTTTGCCTGCTGGACGAAGTTCTTATTGTCCGCGGTTGTACCGGAAACGCCGTTGGTGCAGCCCGCTGCTGCAAGGTAGTTCGGGGCTTCGCGCTTCCAGTACGTAAACTGGGCTGAAGAACCCCAGACATTTATGTCCGCCGTGGGCATGGTCGGCGAGGTGGTTCCCGTTTGATATATTGTTGTTCCTGCCGATGCTGCTCCCACGAATGCCAGGAGCGAGACGCCGGCTATGGCTGAGGCGAAGATATTCTTGATCTTCATGTAATTATTCTCCTTGCGATGTGGGGCTCCTTAAGGAGCCCCGAATGTGAAAGGTTAAAGCACTGAATCGGTATCAGACCCTTAGGCAACCATTTTCCTGCGCAGGCCGATGAGACCAAGCAGACCGGAGCCGAAGAGGTAAACAGCAGCCGGGATAGGCGTGGTCGGCGCGTTGCCTAAGATTGTTATGAGTTGACCATTGGCGTTAACCAGGGTTTCGAGTGCGGCAACAGCTGTGCCCTTGATGTCTGTAGTACTGCCATCCGGAGTGGAACCGTAGTAATAGAGCATCTGGTTCACATAGCCGGTGGTTGATAGCGCAGCAAGGTTCACTTCAGCAGTGTTCCCGGGAATATTCTGGTCCAGATAACTGCCCATCGTGCCGACTGCGTACCCGCCTCCATTCATATTGGTCCAGTAGGATCCCGCGTTGCTCTGCAGCAGTGTAACATTGTTGCCAATGGCATTTGCACCGTAAACCGGCAGCACCGTTGACGCGTTGAGTTCGAATCCTGACCAGAACTGACCGGGAGCGGCAGTAGCACCGGTTGTTGGGCCGCTGGTCCAGGCAGCGCCATTACCGCCATTAAGGGTCGAGGACATGATGAAGTACGCAACATTCGCATTGCTCCAGCTGGCGGCGCCTATTTGGCTTAGGCTGACAGTGTCCGTGGTGTCGTTCAGGTAAACGCTGCCTGGGGCGGTCAGGCTCGAATAATTACCCATGTCGGTGGCATACTCCGTGCCGGAACCAGTCCCGCTGTATACGACGCGGATCAGATCTCCTTCGTTAAAAGCGGCCATGGCCTGTCCGCTCACGCCGAGCATGAGCAGGGCAACCATCATAAGCATAATGATCTTTTTCATTGTTTTTTTCTCCTGAGTTTTGAAATGGATTATTTGCTTCCACTGTCCAGTGGCCTTTTTCGCTGCGCATGACTCTTTCGTGGTTTATCGCACTCTTCGCTATGCGACCGGCGTTCAATGCGCTTATGTGTGGTCCGCTGGTCAGTATCTTCCCATCAGGCAACCCGGCCATCCACCACTGCTGGACCCGTTGGCTTTCCGTCACCCGGTTACCCGGATTTTGGCTTTATGCTGAAGAACGGATGAAGGCTTTTGCCGACACCCTACCTGTTTTTACACCAATGCATTACTATCGCGCTTGCCCCCCTTTCTTTTTGGATTGTTGAACCCGCCGCTTTATCCAGAAAAATCTCTCCCTGATGTTCGACAGGCTCGCGATCGGGGCTTCCTGTTCCCTTTTCAAGGTCAGCCAAGTACCCTGAATCGAAAAAAAAAGCCCGAAACGAGAGGGAAGCATCCTCTCATATCGGGCTTTCTGGTGCGCGACAGAACATTTGTCGGTCAGCAAAGTTCCCTGATTATCGCTTGTTCGTCAGTAACTTTTCAAACTTCCGCGGTAACGGCTATGGCCTTACTCATACGTCTTGATCTCGCTTGCTGAGACACAGTCTACGTATCCAATGTTAAAATTTAATTGCGGCTCTGTGATATTTTTATTAATTCTAAACTACATTTATAGAGGCCCTGTTAACCATTGACATGAACGATATCCTTATAATCCAAACAGGTGCGCCTTTACAGGTCTTTGGATAAGGTTTGCATCGTTTGAAGGTTTTATCGGAATCCTTTCCTCAGCAGTGATTTCTGCCTGCATGGAATGTTTTTACGCAATACTAGGGAACAAACTATGGCAGCTTCCTGTTCGGGCCGGCAAGATGCGCTACAGAACCTTTGTCGGTCAGCAAAGAACCCTGATGGAGATTGTTCGGTGGCAACTTTTTTAAAACTTCCACAATAACGGCTACCGCCTTACTCTTGCTTCTTCAGCCAGCTTGGAGATGCATAATACATATCCAATGTTACATTGTTATTACAGTTCAATGATTGTTGAGTGAATTTTAAACAACTTCTTTACTGGTTTTCTCAACAACTGCCATCAATAATGTCCTCATGAATCAGACTGATGCGCCCTTTTTACAGGTCTTTGGACCGGGACTTCACCATTTGAAGGTTAGGCCTTAACTATTTCCTCACAGGGCTATATTCCTGCATGACATGCTTTTATCATTACTACGGTACGAACTCTCGAGTCTTCCTGTTCAGGTCGGCAAGATAATTCGCGGTGAATATATACTCTGAAAGATACATTTTGTTCTCCCCCTGAAGTGCCGAAGATTGTTTGTTAATGTATGCTTGCAGCGCATCGAGAAAATTATTTGCATTGATACCTCCGGCCAGACTGATCGGTGGGGCAACGACTAGCGGATAGTAAAGGATTTCACGGCCTGTCTCTATGACCAGACTCGCGTCCCATGTCCCTTCGCTCGGCAGCACGGTAATGATGATCTCTTTTCCGTCTGCTTTTTTCGAAATGAGTCTGGCATCGGCCAGAGCGACCCCGACACAATGCATTCCTTCCTGCGGCACTTCTAGCCTGATTGTGACCGGCGTTTTTCCATCTGAAATCGCGATTGCTGGCTCCTGCACGGACATGTCACCATCGCTCTGTCCGAATAAAGCTGCAAATGATTTCAGCCCCTTCTCCCCCTTGAACTCCTTGAACCGCAGCAGTACGCTCTTTTCTCCGCGCATGAGAACCGTCATCTCCTCAGTATGAACCTTCTTGTCAGCGCCTGCCGGTAACATCGCTCCTGTTCGTGCAGAAAGCGTATCAATTCCCTTGTCTGTACGTGGCACAAACACTGCTTTTACGTTCGGGACGGCTTCTCCCTCTGCTGTCGAGGAAGACGGAATTGAGGTTCCGTTTGTAGATCCGTTCGTAGATCCGTTCGTAGTTCCGTTTGCAATCCCGTTCGCAGATGTGTTCATGGGTTCGTTCTCGGTTGCTTCCGAAGATACACCGGGGTCTGCGTCCGGCTGCTCCGTGGGCTGCGGAGCCATGCTTGTGGCGTTTGCAGATACATTATAGATGCCGCCCGCTGCATTTGTCTTTGCTTCGAAGTTCAAAATGATCTGGAGAATGCCATCTGCGACTGGCCGAAAGATGCTGACTAGCAGTTTCCCCGGCGAATCGGCCTTTTTCTGTTTGAGATCTCCTCCACCTATCTGGATGCTGGGATTCTCCAACTGGCTGGCATCGTAGTCGATTTCGATGTCCAAGGACTGCACGCCGTTGACATTTTCTCCTATCAGGACAAAACTCCCCTGGCCGTTCGGCTGGATGCTCATACTAACGGGATCGGCAAAGGAAAACGCTGGGCAGCTCATGGCAAACAGGAAACCCAGTAAATACAGTTTTATTTTCACGTCGTTCCCTTTCTTTCCCTGGTCGCATGCAGCCTAGGTAGAATATGTTGCTTGATGATAGAGCAGCCACGGGAAGAATTGCTGGAAGAACCATCTAATTTTTTAACTTCTTATTGTTAAAGCTCTGTGAAAAACCAGTGACAGTTTAATGAATTCTTATTCCCCCTGCTCATGAGCCTGTTGCACAAATGCAGGAATAGCCACACCCGATCGCCCATCCGGGATGATATCGGGAAGAATCTCGAGCAACACCGAACGTAAAGGATACCTCGATTTCCTTCTCACGAACAGGCCGTGCGCATGGACCGTGTGACGGCTTTTTTGCCGGCAATCCGCGTAGGCGCAAAGTGTCATTCGGCATGACAGCATTACTGCCGAAAAGAACCGACACGACTCCTCAAAATCAACCGCGGACACTGGGGCATCGAAAACAGCCTGCATTAATCAGGAATGTCACCGTCGAGGAAGACCGGTACCGCATCCGCACAAAATCAGGCTTACAAGTCGTGGTGTCAAGCCGGAATCTCGCCATCGACATTCTGCGGCTTCATAATCATGTCAACAGAGTCGAGACCCTCAGGCACCATGCCGCAAAACAGTGCTGATTCTTGGACTGATAGAAAATTGAGACGTCGATTATGCGGTATGCCGCCAACGCACTAATGAACAACGCGCCACAACTGCGCCTACAAGAGAGGTAATAGCCCTTATCGGTTGAATGCGTTGACCGTGGGAACATCCTGCCTTTGAAGTCGGACCAAGTATATCAGGAGCAGCACGGGAACCACGTACTGTCCGATGATCAGACCGGTGAGATCCAATGGCTGTATTGCAGTTATATTGTACAAAGCCATCAGAGCATTGTCGATTCGGTGAAACAGGTGGATAAGGAAAAGCAGGCCCAACCCCGCACCCAGCATTGGAATCTTCCTGCGCCAGGGTACTGATCTAGCAGCAAGAATAAGGGAAACAACGATCACAATGCTGAAGGTTTCATAGTAGACCAGAGTCCCCCGGGCAAGCCCGGCAGAACGGCCAAACAGGGAGAATCCAAGGTTCATCAGCCAATCAAGGAGCCGGATGTATTCGTGATGAACCTTGAGCCAGATGAGAAAAAGAAATGCTGAGATCAGGCTGAAGCTGGCCAGAAAACGCGCGGTGCCCATGGCCTTCTCCCGTTTCAGCACTCCTGTGTCGACCCATCTCAGCCAGAGGATACAGCAAAGGATCAGCAATAACATTGTAAAGATTTGTCCCAGAAATACGTGAAATACTTCAAAGAGGCTCCGGTCGTATCGGCTTACGAGGAACGTTACTACGAGCCGGACCAGGTTTCCCAGGTACAGGGCCGGGATTACCCATGCCAAGCCCGTTGCCTTTTCTCGAAATGTAGTAGGATAAAAGACTACGAAGCTGATAAAGAGACCTACCGTAAATATCGGAGTACACTCGGGAATGAGCCTGAAGGCAAGCCCGCCTTCCGAGACGGTGTCGTTAGCAGTCGAGGCGTGAATGCCGAGAGCATTCAGGACCAGTCCCAGTATAAAGGCGGTATGCTCGTTAATTGGCTTTATGAATGACGGCGGTAGCGCTTGAATGATCGCATAGAACGCAATGCAGGTAAGGGTAAAAACGGCGGCAAAGTGAAAACGGCTGGACCGGACCATGTTCGATTCAAGGGGCCCCAATGCACATCCCCTTTTGGACACAGCCGGTTTTTTATCATGTCGATGCTTTGATTTATGTTTCTCCATACTAACGTGTTCGCAGCTTGCTCCCTTTCATCGCTTTTGGCGTTTCTGCGATACATAGCCTCCCAAAACTGCCGCTGTCACCATTATCTCCCACATCCCAAGAGCCGGGGTCGACTCCGCCTGAAAGAAGGTCACTACGATTGTGTGGTCTTCTGCAATGCTTGCAATGGTGTATGTGTAATTACCATTGCCCGCAGGCACGGCGGTTGCATCTAAACCATTGTCAGTCAGTCCCCTCAGGATGAAGCCAATGTCTGGGCTGATAGTGAAGGTAACGGGTGAGCCGTATTCAATGAATGCGTTCGTCGGCGTTATGCTGCCGTTGCCGCTGCTGACGGAGGCGGTGGCATTGTATGTGTTGACAGCGAAGGTGGCGATTACCGTGTGAGCAGTAATGATGTTCGTAATGGTGTAATTGCCGTTTATGACGCTGGCTGTCACATCAACGCCGTTATCGATCAGGGCGGCCAGGTGATAGCCGACGGTCGGAGTGATGGTTAAAACAACATTGCCCCCGGAAACGACCGTAGCAGTGCCTGGGAAAATGGCTCCGCCGACGCTGTTTGTTACTGACGATGTTATACTGAATGTCTGAAGAATGGTGAGCGTTCCTGTTGCAGTATGCGTAATGCCGCCACCAATGCCGGTGACGGTAATGGGGAATGTGCCGGCTACGGACGATGCGACGGCATTGATCGTCAGCGTGGAGCTGCCGGAACCTGGAGCCGAGATTGAGGCCGGACCGAAAGACGCCGTCACGTTCGACGGCAGACCGGATGCAGAAAGCGAAACAGCATTGTTGAAATTGCCTGAGGCAGTCGTACTTACGGTTGTCACGACCATTGAGCCCTGCGGAACAGCTACGAAAACGGGCGAGACCGAAATGGAGAAATCCGGGATCCAGTTCATCACAAGTGAGTTCGCATCCACCGAGCCAAGTCCCGTAGCCTGGTCAAAGCCTGTTGTACAGGAATAACCTGCCACACCGGGAACACTATTTCCGTTCGAGGTGATGTCATGGAAGACCGCAACACCTCCTGCGCCGTATTGCGCATTGCCCAGTTGGTAAAAGCGGTTATTGGCGTTTCCCTGTCGCTGTCCTGTCTTCTGCACAATAAGCGCCATGAGACCTGCGAAGGACGGGGAGGAAGCGGACGTTCCGCCGATAACATAGAGTGCGCCCTGGGTTTCGACGAGATAAGCATCATGGACAGCCGAGCTCAGCGAAACATCGGGCACGTCGCGCATGCCGTCTGCGGGGACGCCGGGTGATATCTGCCAGGCCGGTTTGACATATAAGGTTGAAACACCTCCTCCTGTCGCCCACAGTCCGGAACCGCCCGACACATCGCCGCTTTCGTTCCAGGCCGTTTCCGGAATATAACTGATCGCGGAAGTGTATCCGCTCCCCCCATTGACTGTATTCCAATAGCTGCCGGACCCTTCATTGAACTCTGTCCCTCCCACCGCTACGTTGTACGGTGTGGAAGCGAGACCATTGATCGCGCGTTTTGAGCCTTTTGTGTCAGTGGGGGCATCGCAGCCTGCTGCACCGGCGTCTCCGGATGCGACGAAGGAGGTGATGCCCTGCGCGGCGGCCTGCTTCCAAAGATTGTTATAAAAATTGTTTTCAGCCGATCCCAAATCCGATTCGCATGAGCCGAAACTTGTGCTCATCACCGCGGCCAGATTGTTATTGACGATGTACTGGGCCGACAGGTCCACGCCATCCGTAGCTTCGGTAGATTGCGAGGTGACGAAAAGGATTGCAGCATTTATGGCCACAGCTCCCGACCATTCGACATCGAGATCGGCTTCATTATCTTCTGCCCCGCCGAGATCACCGGGATCTGGTCCGTTCACAATCACCTGGGGAGTGCTTGCAGGCAGCCCCATCATGCTGCGGAAGGTCGTCCAGTCGGAACTGAACGGATGGGTGCGGCCCACAATCGCAATACTTTGGCCGCTGCCATCTATTCCGGCGCCGTAAAGAGGATTGATGTCATAGATGGTAGCGAAATCACCAGGGGACAAATAGTGACTCGAGCCGGAGGTGAAACTCGGAATGATGCCCGTCTGAGTTGCCGGACTCGTGCCATGGTTCATCATCTTGCGCGGAAAGTTGTGCAGGGATACAATCCCCGCGACCAGATCCGAAATCCCCCGGGGTATTGCGGGATCCTGCGCGTTTGCATGGTACATGTGTCCGTTGACATAGTAGTTGTGTATTCGCGTATGAAAGGCGCGCTCGACATTGTCCACTGTTCCGGAGAAATTGATCCATGCGCCGCTTTTTGCAATTTCAGTAATAGTGAATCCGTGGGACATAAGCCAACCGGTTATCGAATGAAGATCCTCAGACACGGGTCCGAACCGTTTGTTAAATTCCTCCGGCAAAATCCAGTGATGAAAATGAGGAGAGGCCGGATCGTGCAGCCCCGCTAGAAACTTATCCAATTCGGCCTGTTTTGCGGCATTCAACCTTAGGGTGAGAATCATACGCTCCATTGGCAGTGATGCATCAGCCTCTCCCCTGTCGAATTCAGGGCGTGCGAGCGGATGCACGTTTCCCTTAAGTGTTATGGTGTCCTTATCGTCGACGACTCGAAGCGGGCGAGCGGAGGCGTTTGATGCGCCGCATAGCATTGCCGAGATTGCGACGATTGTACATGCGCAGAGGATGTGTTTAAATACGTATTTCATCTTTTTTCCCTATTTGCGTGATAATAGTGTCGACCACCGACCGGGCAACCAGCTCAAACGCTTCGGTCGGTCCGTATCTTGTCCTCCCCGCAATGGGGTTATTCCTTTTTTTTGCATTTTATCGCTTGCACGGCCCTGATGGAGCGGCGGGGGAAAAAAGACCCGGCTGGCATCGCAATCCCAGCCAGGATCGTTCTTCTGGTGAAAGTCGTGGAGCCTCTGATTATTTTATTGAGGTGGGCAAAGACTATTTACCATGAGGACCATCATGCCTGCTTTATTCTACTCCTGATCCCCACTAGCCCTAGCAAGTCCAAGCCGAACAGCCAGGCAAATGCCTCACACCAGCCGATTACAGGCCAGAGTCACAACTCAGAATAATAATCTTGTCACCATTCCCTTTTTCATGTTTTTTCCCCTTTCATTCCGAGATTCCCCAATAGGTGCTGTCTTTAAGATGATTTTTAAAACAAAATAACCCGGAAAAGAACCATCAGGTTCCTGTCCGGGTTTTCTGTTTCCTTCAACGAAGGTCAGCAAAAGGCCCGTGTACGCTCAGTAATTTTCAGCGCATTAAACCACATGTTTATTACAATTGCATGAAAATTTCGTTAATTAACTATTAGAATTTATTGAAGGCGACTTTTAATACTCCATTTTCTAAAACCTCAAGGCCGTATGCTGTTCGTTCACATTCATAACCATTTTGGATTTGCAGAACTCTGTCCCCGCCTAGAAGCTGGATAGTTGCCAGGGTAAACATTTTTTCTCCAACAGGCTAATGGAAAACTGTTTTCCAAATGCTTTTCACAGACAAAAGTCTGCGGCTAACACTTTTTTAACTAAACTAGCATGCATGGCGTACTGTTTATACTGTTATCTTCTCTGGATTACCGCTCGTTGCCATCCGTCTCGTCTCGTGCGTATTTCATCGAAGCGACATACACAGTTTTTCCCGCTGCCGTAGCAGCCATTTTTGCCGATCAACTCCTTCAAGTCGTTGTGTTCATTGTTCATGCGCTCGCTGCTGGACGGGGCAAGGATATTGCCATCAGCTCTCTAACCGCGCAGGAGCGCCGGATGTCTATCTTAGACATGCTGTCAAGCCTCATTTAACTTCAAAGACACGTCCATTCATGGTGCACAGGCACCAGCGATCGAGTCTGCTGGTTATGCATGGTTTAGTTTAGATCGGCTTACAGTCTCGCTTATCCTGTTTCGCCATGATCAAACCTGCCGTGCTTGAGAAAATGTGCAACCTGCCTCATCACCAGTGGATCTCTCATGATAAACGTGTGGGTGTTGCGGACGATGATGAAGTCGCGCATTTCCGGGAGCATGGTGCTCTTCACGGAAACCATGCCGTCGCCAGGTCCGTCCAGGAAAACAGAGACCAAAAGATTAATGCTCAGGTTGCCGGCGATCACGCCGACATCGATCCCAACCGGCTTCAAGCGATTCACCACGGACTCCGCGCCCCTGCCGATCTCCTGGCCAGCCGGACCTGTAATCCATCGGTAGAGGGGGACCTTCATCAGCAGGTCGACGAGCTCGCTCCCCTGGTTCGGCGGGGAAAGCATAACGAGCCTGCTGCCTGCGGGCATTGAATGCTGCTGCAGGTACTGACGGACGATGAGGCCTCCCAGGGAGTGACCGACGAAGTGGATTTTCCCCGCTCCCAGAGCTTCACAGCCCTGTACGGAGCGCGCAAGATGCGTTTCGGCGATTGTCTCGATCGATTTGGTCGTTGAGGGATAGGCGAGGTTGGTGGTTGAATAGCCAAGGCTTTGCAGATACTGCTCGAGCCTGCGCATAGACTGTCTGAAGCGGCCGAGACCGTGTAGGAGGATCACGCACTCGCTCGCGTCAGGCATTGTTTGATTCTCTGTGTTCACGTCGATAGTTTCTTAACCATCGCAAGGTACTCACCCTCTCGGTCGGGAATAACCTGGAGGGCGGCGATGATTGTAAGGTCTGGCGTGTATTCCATGCTCAGAAAACATGCGGTGGCGGAAGAAAAGTCGTTTTGACACGTAGGCCGCTCTAAATATTATTATACAATATCATAATTGATTGGCAAGAGCATACGTCGGAGATATTTTATGACGATGGATACTGGGCGAATTATACCGGTGGTTCGTGTGAAAAGTGTTGCTTGCCAAATGAGATATCGTTCGGCATGTGGAGTAAAAAAGTGCGCATAAGTCAGAGACGCAGAGTCGGTACTATGTGCCCAGTGAACGAGCTCTTTCATGGCGTTTGAGGACCTGGCGAAAGTGATACCCGTAGATCGAGTACGTGATGGCGAGAGGGAGCAGCCTCGGCCGAATGAAGAGGGACCAGAAAAAGAGCTTCCAGTATTGAAAACGCTCTCTTCCGATGACGCCGAGCCTGACAATAGACTTCAGCGCGGCCATAACATGAGAAAGTGGTAGGCGGTATCGACGTGTTTCGACAGGCCGATACTCGATGAGAAACTTCTTCACTCGCGCGTAGTAGTGCTTCGGCGAGTAGATGGTGTGCAAAATCGTGCGGTAGCCCGAGAGGAGCGCTTCTGAACTCATTTTCGGGATGAAATTGATCGAGAAATCCGTATTGTCGCCCGTCAATGTTTTTGTGAGCCTTCCTTCCTGCTTCATGCGATGGTACAGCTTGGTGCCCTGCGGCGCGTTGAGGAGCCCTACCATGGCCGTGACAATCCCGCTCTCCTGGATGAAGCCGATAAGCTGTTCGAAGATCGTATCCGGGTCCTTGTCGAACCCGACAATAAACCCCGCCTGCACTTCAAACCCTGCCTTCTGGATCTTTCTGACACAGGCGATGAGGTCGCGGTTACGGTTCTGGAGCTTGCTGCATTCGACGAGGCTTTCCTCATTTGGCGATTCGATGCCCACGAATACCTGGTCGAATCCGGCCCTAGCCATGAGGTGCATCAACTCCTCATCGTCGGACAGGTTAATGGACGCCTCGGTGTAAAGAATAAAAGGATGTTTTCGTTTTTCCATCCATTCCATAATTACCGGGAGTATCTCTTTCTTGAGCTTCCCCTTATTTCCGATGAAGTTATCATCGACGATGAATACGCCGCCCCGCCATCCTTGGGTATACAGCGCATCGAACTCGGCAAGGATCTGTGCTGCGTCCTTTGTCCTCGGTGTGCGGCCGAAGAGCACGGTGATATTACAAAAGTCACAGTCGAATGGGCAGCCCCGTGAATACTGAATGTTCATAGAGGCGTACTTCTTTTTATCGAGAAGGTCGAAGCGCGGTATGGGCGTGGAATTGAGGTCAGCCCACTGCGGAGAGGTGTAGATGTGCTGAGCCCTCCCTTGCATCAGGTCCTTGAGAAAAAGCGGGAGCGTGATCTCTGCCTCGTTCAGAATGAGATGGTCAACGTCGCTAAATTCCTCAGGAACTGACGTGAACAGGGGGCCGCCGGCGATCATCCTTATGCCGAGCGCTTTACATCTGCTGATGACGGACTCGGCCGACTCTCTCTGAATGGACATGGCGCTCATCAACACATAATCGGCCCAGCGCAGATCCTCATCAGTGAGGGATGCTACGTTCTTGTCGATAAGACGAAGCACCCAGTCAGCAGGCAGCATAGCTGCAACCGTCAGAAGTCCGAGCGGAGGCAGGCTTGCCTTCTTCGATATGAATTTGAGCGCGTATTTGAAACTCCAGAAGGTCTCGGGGTATTTGGGGTACACAAGAAGGATGTTCACATGAGCCTCGAGGATTCCTTATTCATTATGCAACATGGCTGACATCGGGATAGGGAATGCAGTCCATGCATTATCGAACTGATCGGCCCGTAGATTCGGGAAGATGCAGATCATGGCGTCTGTTCATGGCATTATAGTTTCTCACACCTTCTTGCCTCTTGGCAAGACAACACGGCTGACGTCCTTCACTCCTTCTACAACACCGACCAGCATGTCCTTGACCGCCTTGACCGCCGTGTTGCCGATCGAAGATGCCGCGTCTATCGCGCCAGTGACGGCAACCTTTGCCACTTCCTCGGCATTCCCCCCGACTTCCTTGGTTGCCTCAATCACGCCATCGACGGCCCGTCGGGCAACCATGGCAACGTCCGCGCCAATGGCGGATGCGCCCTTGACAGCGCCCCTCACGGTCTGATCAGAAACTGAAACGATGTCGCCGCCGACGTCGCTCACGCCCATGACCACCCCTTTTGCTACGCTCTTGGTACTCAGAATGAGGCCGGTGCCAACCTCTTCAGTGGCCTGAATGGCTCCCCTGACCACATCCTTCGCGACGCCAGCTGCTTCATTGGCCACTGCGCCCGTTGCACGAAGCGTGTTGGACACTGTGTTCCTGACGAGGCTGACGATCTCCGCCTCAATCTCGTTGATCCCCTTAAGACTGCTGATAACGCCCTCCTTGACCGTAGAACCCGCTTCCCCGATGGTATGTTTTGCATCCATTCCTTCTTTGGCTTCTGTCATGATTGCTCCCCCGTTCTTATTTATTTTCACGGTATCGTTTGTATTCGAGGTGTAACCAGTACCCTGTTCCTGGATATTGTATCTGCCGTGCGGTTCATCCTGCTGTCATTATGAAACAACAATCGTGCCATTACAATAGCATGTACAGGTATTATAAACTTTTCCCTTGCCCCTCTTTTCCAAAGAGGGAGGTCATCCGGAACATAGAGGAAGGATTTTCGATGCTGCCCATTTATTGTAAGACACTTCGCAAACAGGATCTCGCAATACTGATAACAGGGGAAAAAACTTTCAGAGTTCGCCGCATTCAATATCCTGCCGTTCTTAACCATCCGGACCCTCTTGTTGCTGCCCGAAAAAAGCGAGTTTCACGAAATCCGGTGCCTTGCTGCAATCGAAGAAATCACAGGCACTGAAATATTTAAGATCATTGAGCCGCGGCTTTGTGAATTGTTCGTCCCGGCAGAGGACTTGTTAGAATGTGTGCATGGACCTATGAGTTGACTTTATAGCTTTTTTTGACACATCCATACAATAAGATATAAATGATAGATGCTCGTTACCGCTCCTTGAGTAAACGTTGTTTGACACCCATGCTTGCGAGGATCGGAAGGATGGCCTTCACTTTGATATCTTTTTTCAGTTCATCCAATACCTCTCGATAGGACCTGTTTACATCTTCAGCAG
>DATJAP010000010.1:0-32793 GCA_035516155.1 Nitrospirota bacterium | reverse complement strand
CATCTTCGCGAGATTGATCTGTGGTTCGTTATGGTAGTGGTTCGACACATGCATGAGACGCTGCGCCTGCTTCTGGAGCGCAACGACAACACGGGGATGGCAGTGTCCCAAGTTAGTTGTGGCCACGCCCGCGACAAAGTCGAGATACTCTCTGCCGTCGGAGTCGTAAACCTTCATACCCCGGCCCTTTACGAGCACGATTGGCTGCCGACTATAGGTGTTCATGATATATTTGTGTGAATCCGTTATGATGTCGCTCGTAATCATGCCGTCAAACCTAGCACAAACAGATTGAAAAATCAAACTTAAAATGGTTTCCTTAAAATGGTTTCCCGTAAAATAAAAGGGTGATTACCCTATGAAATTCTCTTTTTGATGAATGGGAGATCATATCTTTGCTGTTCGGAGAGTGTTTTTTATTGACAAAATTTGGATACTGTTTTATTATCAATTTTATTCTTTAAATTTAAGCGGTTAGATGCTGAAAACTTTGAAAAAAGAAAGGGATAGCAATGCCTGAGCGTTTCGCCAGGATCAAGAGGCTACCACCCTATGTTTTCGCAATCGTCAACGCCATGAAGATCGAGGCGCGCAGGCGAGGAGAGGACATCATTGACCTCGGTATGGGCAATCCTGATCAAGGCACACCTCAGCATATAGTTGACAAATTGATCGAGGCAGCCCAGAATCCCAAGAACCACCGCTATTCAGCGTCCAAGGGAATCACAAAGCTTCGCACAGCACTCTGCGATTGGTATAGACGGCGCTATGACGTTGACCTCGATCCCGAGACCGAGGCCGTGGTAACCATCGGTTCTAAGGAAGGACTGTCCCATTTGGCCCTGGCCACGATTGAACCCGGTGACGTTGTACTGACCACCACCCCGGCCTATCCAATCCATCCATACAGTGTGATCATCGCGGGCGGCGAAGTGCGGTCCATACCCCTCAGGAAAGACAGCGATTTTTTCGCCGATATGCAGGAGGCGTTCAAGAACACCTGGCCCCGACCCAAGATGCTGATCATCAATTTCCCGAACAACCCGACCACAGCGGTCGTGGATGTGGCGTTCTTTCAGAAGATAGCGGATTTTGCCCGTGAGAATGATGTCATGGTAGTTCATGACCTGGCCTATGCGGACCTGAACTTCGACGGCTACCGTGCGCCGAGTTTCCTGCAGGCTAGGGGCGCGAAAGAAGTGGGTGTCGAGTTTTACAGCCTGACCAAGAGCTACAACATGGCCGGTTGGCGGGTGGGGTTCTGTGCGGGGAACAAAGATGCGGTGGGCGCCCTCATTAAGATCAAGAGCTACCTCGACTACGGAATGTTCCAGCCTATACAGATCGCGTCCATCATCGCTCTGAACGGGCCGCAGGACTGCGTAAAAGAAATCACCGATACATATCAGTCCCGCCGGGACGTGCTCGTAGATGGACTGAATAAGGCGGGTTGGAGCATTGAGAGACCTAAGGCGACCATGTTCGTCTGGGCGGAGATTCCTGAGCCCTTCAAGAGGATCGGATCGCTTGAGTTTGCGAAGCTGCTCATCAAAGAGGCCAAGGTGGCGGTCTCACCGGGCATCGGCTTCGGTGAATACGGCGACGGATATGTAAGATTCGCCCTGGTGGAGAACGAGCATCGTATCCGCCAGGCCGTTAAGGGCATTAAGCAAGCAATCCAGAAATAGGGTTAAGGGTCGAGTAGCAGGTGATCCAGGGAGTAGAACAGAATCCACCTTTGGACCCGGCACGTTGACCCATGACTGTTAGAGGGCGGAGAGACATGGCATCAAGAAAATCGATCACTGTAGGTATCATTGGCTTCGGCACGGTAGGAGCTGGCACGGCCCGCATTCTCATAGAGAATGCTGAGATAATCCGGAGAAGGCTTGGCTCGGCGGTAACGCTTAAGAAGATAGCCGATCTGGATGTCAAACGTGATCGGGGCATTCCGCTCAAGGGTGTTCAGCTTACGACCACTGCGCAGGAAGTCCTGACCGATCCGGAGATCGACATCGTGGTTGAACTCATAGGCGGATACAAGCCTGCAAAAGAATTCATCCTCGAGGCGATCAGGAACAAGAAACACGTGGTGACCGCAAACAAGGCTCTCCTGGCAGTGCACGGGGAGGAGATCTATGCCGCCGCGGAAAAATCAGGAACGTCGCTCGGATTCGAGGCATCGGTGGCAGGGGGCATCCCCATTCTTGCGGCCATCAGGAATGGTCTGGCCGCTAACAATATCAAGTCAATAAACGGTATTGTGAATGGCACCTGCAACTATATCCTGACGCTCATGACGAACGCTGGCAGGAAGTTTGAGGAGGTTCTGAAAGAGGCGCAGGCAATGGGCTACGCCGAAGCGGACCCTACGTTCGATATCGAGGGGATCGACTCTGCGCACAAGCTCGCGATCCTGACTATGCTAACATACGGAACACCGGTGAAGTTCGAGGAGATCTACACGGAAGGGATCTCCAAAATCTTGCCGCTGGACATCGATTTCGCCAAAGATCTCGGGTACAAAATCAAGCTCCTCGCGATAACCAAGATGGTGGACGGCGAGATCGAGGCGCGGGTACACCCGACGATGCTTCCCGAGGAGTACCCCATTGCTACAGTGGATGGTGTTTACAATGCGCTTTCGGTTATCGGTGATGCCGTAGGGTCGACGATGTTTTACGGGAGGGGAGCGGGAGATATGCCGACCGGAAGCGCTGTGGTGAGCGATATCATGGACATCGGAAGGGACATTCTGTCCGGGTGCGCTAACCGGTCACCAGTGGCGGCGTTCCGGGAGCGTTCAACACTAAAGATCAGGAAGATGGATGACATCACGTCATGCTATTATCTCCGGTTCTCGGCGATTGACAGACCGGGCGTGATGTCTCGCATCTCCGGGGTGCTCGGCAAGAATAATATCAGCATCTCTTCCGTGATTCAAAAGGGGCGGAAGGCGGCCGAGGCTGTGCCGGTCGTGATGATGACGCACGAAGCGGTTGAGCGGGATGTTCGCAGTGCCCTCGACGAAATAAATAAGATGGACTGTGTTGCCGGACCGACGATGGTAATCAGAGTGGAGGAGGGAAAACAGGGGTAATATCCCCGGCTTTTTGATTACGGGATGCAGAATGATAAAAGAAAATCAGTAAACCGAAATCCGCAATGGAGGTAATGATGGCCGACGAAATCAAGGTTGATAAGACACTGGATATAAAAGGTCAAGTCTGCCCCTATACCTTCGTCCGATCGAAGCTGGCAATTGAGAAGATGAACCTCGGCGAGGTGCTTGAGATCATCACAGATCACAGACCTGCGTCGGAAAATGTTCCAAAGAGCATGGAGAACGAGGGACAAAAGGTTTTAAAGATCGAGCAAACGAGCGAAAAAGAGTGGCATATCTTTGTCAGAAAAGACAGAGAGAAGAAGAAAACGTGAAATGTAAGACGTGAGAACCATGGCAAAGAGATTCTACTTCTCACGCTTAACGTCGAGCACTTTATGGTGGTTTAACAATGGAATTTACAGAAGACCAGATACTCCGCTACAGCAGGCACATCCTGCTCCCCGAGGTCGGGGGAGACGGTCAGGAAAAGATCCTGAACGCCAAGGTTGTGCTCGTTGGCGCGGGCGGTCTCGGTTCGCCGGTGGGATACTATCTTGCGGCTGCAGGCGTGGGCACGATCGGCGTGATTGACAATGACCGCGTTGAGATGTCCAATCTCCAGCGCCAGATCGCGCACAACACGAGCCGAATCGGGGTGGACAAAGCTGATTCGGCAAAGCAGACGTATGAGACCCTGAACCATGATGTGAAGGTGGTGACACACAAGGAGCGTCTCACCTCCAAGAACATCATGCAGATCATTCGCGATTATGATATCGTTGTGGACGGGAGCGACAACTTTCCCACACGATATCTTGTGAACGACGCTTGCGTCATGCTCAAGAAAACGCTCGTGAGCGCGGCGGTGTTCCGGTTCGAAGGCCAGGTGATGACCATTTTCCCGGGCGAAGGGCCATGCTATCGCTGCCTGTTCGAGGTCCCGCCGCCGCCGGGCATGGTGCCGTCATGCCAGGAAGCCGGCATACTGGGCGTGGTAACCGGCGTAATCGGTACCATCCAGGCGACCGAGGTAATCAAGGCTATTCTAGGCATCGGGCATCCCCTTAAAGGGAGGCTTCTTCTGTGGAATGCGCTCGACATGAGCTTCCGTACGGTAAAGGTTCCCCGGAACCGTGAGTGTCCAGTCTGCGGTGAGCATCCAACGATAAAAGAGCTTATCGATTACGAGCTGTTTTGCTCAATGAACCATTGAAGGCACTGTCGAGAGACAAGAGACGAGGGCATCTTTCCAGTTGCTGACGATAAAAAAGACCGATCTCGAGAGTATTTATGAGCATTGCAATAGCGTGTATCCCAATGAAGCATGCGGGATCCTTGCCGGCAGGGGGACGACGGTTGAAAAAGTGTATGCGCTGAGGAGCGAAAACCCAAGCCCGACGTTTTATCAGATAGACGCACAAGAGCAATTTCGGGTGCTCAAGGAAATGCGGGAAGCGGGAAGGGACCTGGTCGGCATTTATCACTCCCACCCCACCGGACGGGCATATCCGTCTTCAACGGATGTAGAGTTGGCATACTATCCGGAAGCAGTGTACGTGATTGTATCGCTCGTCGAGCGAAGGGATCCGTGCATGAAAGGGTATTCTATCGTCGACGGGAACGTTATGGAAGTCCCATTGAACATTACTACGGAGGAACATCAGCAGTGACCTACGTCAAAGGACTGCGGTGCGTGGAGTGCGGCAGGGAGTACAAGAGCGGACCCCTCTACGTGTGCGAGTTCTGCTTCGGGCCGCTTGAAGTCACGTACGACTACGCGCAAATCAGAAAGGATATGACGAAGCAGAAGATCGAGTCGCGTCCCAACCATATGTGGCGCTATCGTGAACTCCTCCCCATCGATGGCGATCCGGTCACGGGTTTTGATTCCGGGTTCACGCCGCTGGTGAATGCCCGGAACCTGGCCGGTGCATGGGGCGTAAAGGAAATTTATCTCAAGGACGACTCAGTGAACCACCCGACGTTGTCATTCAAGGACCGCGTTGTCGCGGTGGCTGTCACGAAGGCCAGGGAATTCGGCTTCGACACCGTTGCCTGCGCATCGACCGGCAACCTGGCGAATTCACTGGCGGCGCTGGCCGCGCGGTCAGGCGTGAAGCGGTTTATCTTCACGCCGTCGGATCTGGAGTATTCGAAGATCATTGGTTCGCTGATTTATCAGCCGAACCTGGTTATGGTGGACGGTGACTACGATGAGGTGAACCGGCTTTGCTCCGAAATCGCGGATAAATATCAATGGGCCTTTGTGAATATCAACCTGCGGCCTTTCTACGGTGAGGGCTCGAAGTCCATGGGATTCGAGATTGCCGAACAACTGGGCTGGAAAACACCGGACAGTATTGTGGCGCCCAGCGCGAGCGGATCGCTCTTAACGAAGCTCTGGAAGTCTTTTCAGGAACTAGAACTCATCGGGCTCGTTCCCCCCGCCAAGACCAGGGTATTTGCCGCGCAGGCCGCCGGGTGCAATCCAATTATAACGGCTATCAGGGAAGGAAGCGACATCATCAGGCCGGTGAAACCCCGGACCGTCGCACGCTCGATCGCCATCGGGAACCCTGGCGACGGCTATTATGCCGCAAAGGTCACGAGGGACAGCGGCGGTTACGGTGCAGATGCGACGGATGAGGAGATTGTAGACGCGATGCAGTTTCTTGCCGAAACGGAGGGGATGTTTGTCGAGCCTGCGGGAGGCGCAACCGTGGCGGCGGCTAAAAAACTCGTGGACTCCGGCCGAATCAACAGGGACGGGACGCTCGTCCTCTGCATCACCGGGAACGGCCTTAAGACCAGCGAGGCAATCGCAGGCCGCCTCCCGATGCCGGCGCCGATAAAGCCGAACATCGAGTCCTTCGAGGAGTTGCTGAAGAAGATCCAATAAGCATTTCACCGCGGATATCGCGGAGCAACGATGCATGCCGCCCGTTGCAGGATTCCCTACTATGCCGCGTGCTCGGCGTTCAAATACGATGTCTCTCGTTCAGGAGGAGCGACCCATGTCGATTAAAGTGAGAATCCCCACGCCGCTGCAGAAGCTCACCGGCGGAAAGTCTGAGGTAGAATGCAGCGCAAAAAATGTTTTGGAGCTTGTCGAGGCTCTCGAGAAGGATTACCCGGGGATAAAAGAACGGCTGTCGGACGGCGGGAAGATCCGGCGGTTCATCAATATTTACGTCAATGAAGAGGATATCCGCTTCATGGACAAGGAAGAAACAATCCTCAAAGATGGTGACAACATTTCCATCGTTCCCGCCATTGCAGGCGGGCGCTGTTAATGCAGAGCCCCTGCAATCAGCGGCGGGACCGCGGAGACGATGCTTGTTTAAGAGGGGTTGCCACTTTTCACTGTTTTACCCCGCGGCTGCGGACATAAGGACATCAGGAGGGAACATGGCGACGAAGAGGGTCAAATTGACGTTTCCGCAGGAACTGATCAAGGAACCCGTCATCTTCACCATGGCGAGGAAGTTCAATGTAATGCCGAATATCCGCCGCGCAAAAGTCACGGAGAGCGTGGGCGAGGTTGTGCTGGAACTTGAAGGTGAAGAGAAGGAACTTGCGGCCAGCATCGCCTATCTCCGGGAGCGAGGCGTCAAGGTAGATGCTGTGGCGGGTGATGCGGTAGGTTCTTGAGGACAAGGGACCAGGGCGTGGGAGCGGGGCGATGCGGTACGAGTGAAGCCACCGGACCCGGGACATGAAATCATTTATATGAAATATATCATTTTGCTCGGTGACGGAATGGCCGACCGGCCCCATCCAGAACTCGGCGGCAAGACATGCCTGCAGGCGGCAAAGACGCCGAATCTTGACCATCTGGCGACGACAGGACAGACCGGCATGGTACACACCGTGCCCGAGGGGTTTCCACCGGGCAGCGATGTGGCAAACCTCACGGTGATGGGATATGATCCGAGGAAGTATTATACGGGCCGCTCCCCCCTCGAGGCGGCAAGCATTGGCGTGGACCTGGGGCCCGATGATGTCGCCTTCCGCTGCAATCTGGTGACCTTGCGCATCACCGGCGGCAAGGAAACCCTCTGGGGCAAAGCGCGGCATGCGATCATGGAGGATTTCAGCGCCGGGCACATTACCACGCAGGAGGCGAGACTGCTGATCGAGGAGGTCGACCGGAAGCTTGGTACGGACCGCATACGCTTCTACCCCGGCGTCAGCTATCGCCATCTCATGGTCTGGAAGGGCGGCACGGACAAACTTGAGTGCACACCTCCTCATGACATTCAGGACAAGAACATTCAGGACTATCTTCCGCGGGGAGACGGTGATGAAACGATCAATGCCTTAATGGAGGGCTCCCTCGAGGTTCTGGCGGGTCATTCCGTGAATAAAACGAGAATCGAGAACGGCAAGAGGCCGGCGAACAGTATCTGGCTGTGGGGACAGGGCAAGAGACCGTGTATGCCAACGTTCCGGGAAAAGTACGGCATCGAAGGAGCCATGATTTCAGCAGTCGATCTTACCAAGGGGATCGGCATCTACGCGGGGTTCGAAGTGGTCGATGTGCCGGGAGCGACGGGCTGGCTTGATACGAACTACGTGGGCAAAGCCGAACATGCTTTGTGGGCGCTCAAGACCAAGGACTTTGTCTATGTCCATGTCGAAGCCCCCGACGAGGCGGGCCACAGCGGCGACCTGAAGAACAAGCTGAAGGCCATCGAGGACTTCGATGAATTCATCGTGGGCAATATCATTCACGGAATGAAGCAGTTCGATCAGTATCGCATCATGGCGCTGCCGGACCACCCGACGCCGATTGAGATGAGAACGCACTCGAATGAACCAGTCCCCTTCGTCATTTACGATAATACCCGGGAACGCAGCGGAGAGCCGGTGAGCTATGACGAACGGCTGGGAGAGCGGAAAGACGCCCTGGTGTTCAAAGAAGGCTATCAACTGATGGATTATTTTTTACGCAGAACGGACCGCGCATAGTGCACTGAGCACGGGGTCTTGTCGTTCACCTGTCCCCCGCGCTTTTTGCCTCGTGCTGGTTTACACATTATCTGGAGGAAACAGAGTGCTGATAGTACAGAAATACGGCGGCACATCCGTCGGGGATCCCGAGCGGATCAAGAATGTGGCGAAGCGTGTCGTCCGGACCAGGGAGGAAGGCAACGACGTCGTAGTTGTTGTTTCCGCCATGAGTGGCGAGACTGACAAACTGATCAACTTAGCAAGCCAGATAAGCGAGAACCCCGATCCGAGGGAAATGGACATGCTGGTGTCCACGGGAGAACGGGTGACGATCGCGCTTCTGGCCATGGCGATTCAGGCCTTGGGGCACAGGGCGCAGTCCTTTACAGGCCGGCAGGCCGGCATCATTTGTGACAGCGTCCATACCAAAGCGCGTATCGAGAAGATCACTGGCGAGCGGCTTAAGCATGCACTGAGGGACGGGAAAATCGCGGTGGTCGCCGGTTTCCAGGGGATAACGGAAACGTCTGATGATGTTACGACGCTGGGCCGCGGCGGATCGGACCTGTCGGCGGTAGCCGTTGCGGCAGCTCTGAAGGCCGACATCTGTGATATTTATACGGACGTGGATGGTGTCTATACGACTGACCCGAACATGGTACCGCAGGCGAGAAAACTCGATAAAATATCCTATGATGAGATGCTCGAACTGGCGAGCCTTGGGGCCAAAGTGCTCCAGACCCGCTCGGTCGAGTTCGCAAAAAAATACAACGTACCGGTAAGAGTGCTCTCGAGTTTCAACGACAACCCGGGCACCCTTGTTACCAAGGAGGATTCCGATATGGAGAAAGTGGTTGTGTCCGGCGTCGCATATGATAAAAACCAGGTAAAGGTGACAATCCAGGGCGTGCCGGACAAGCCGGGGGTCGCAGCGAAGATATTCAACACCATCTCCGACAACAACGTCGTCGTGGACATGATCATCCAGAATATCGGCGAGGGGGGATTGACCGACATGTCCTTTACGGTACCCAGGACCGATTCCAAGAAAATCCTGGAGGTTATGAAGAAGGTGGTGGCCGAAATCGGCGCGAAAAATGTGAATATCAAGGAAGACATTGCCAAGATCTCGATCGTCGGCGTGGGCATGCGCTCCCATTCCGGCGTGGCCGCCAAGATGTTCTCCGCCATGGCGAAAGAGGGGATCAACATCATGATGATCAGCACGTCGGAAATCAAGATCTCCTGCGTGATCGACGCAAAGTACACGGAGCTCGCGGTGCGGGTGCTCCACGAAGCTTTCGAAATGGACAAGGCGGCATGACAGGTTCAGAAGTCGGGAGCCGGTCTCTCGCCTGCATGCCGGCTGTCGATGTTTCCTTATTTGAGACCAGGATTCTATGAAATCAAGAGTGCAATTATACGATACCACGCTTCGTGATGGAGCCCAAGCCGAGGATGTAAACTTCTCGGTCGAGGACATGATCCGCGTTGCCCGCAAACTGGACCAGTTCGGCGTCCATTACATCGAGGGGGGATGGCCCGGCTCAAACCCCCGCGACGTGGAATTCTTTAAACAGATGCGGCATGTCAGGCTGAAGCGGGCCAGGCTCGTCGCCTTCGGCGCAACGAGGCGGGCGAAGCTCAGGGCATCGGAAGACCCTAGCTTGAAAGCCCTCGTCGCGTCCGGCACCTCAGCCGCGACGATTTACGGGAAGAGCTGGGATCTCCACGTTCTCAAGGCGCTCAAAACGACGCCCGACGAGAATCTCCGCATGATCGGCGATTCGGTGTCGTTTCTCAAAAAGCACATGAAGGAAGTGTTCTATGATGCCGAGCACTTCTTCGACGGATTCAAGGCGAATCCGGAGTATGCCATGGAAACGCTGCTTGCCGCCGAGGCCGCGGGCGCCAACTGTCTTATCCTGTGTGATACGAATGGCGGTACCCTGCCTCATGATCTTGAAGCAATCATCTCAACGGTCAAGTCAAGGATCTCCACCTCGTTCGGCATCCACGCCCACAACGACTCCGAACTGGCAGTGGCGAATTCGCTCGCCGCAATCCGGATGGGGGCAATGCAGGTGCACGGCACCATGAACGGATATGGCGAGCGCTGCGGAAATGCGAACCTCTGTTCAATTATCCCGGCACTGAAGCTCAAGATGGGCATTGAGTGCGTTTCCAATACGAGCCTGTCGAAGCTGCGTGATGTTTCCCGGTATGTGGATGAACTGGCGAACCTGCCGCACCGGAAGCGTCAGCCTTATATCGGCGACAGCGCCTTCGCTCACAAAGCAGGCGTTCATGTGGACGCCGTGACGAAAAGTCCACTCACCTACGAGCATATCATCCCCGAACTGGTGGGGAACAGGAGGCGCATTCTCGTTTCCGACCTGGCAGGCAGGAGCAATATTCTTCAGAAAGCTGCGGAACTGGGAATTCCCCTGACCAAGGACAGCCCTGAACTGACCTCGATCCTCAAGAAGGTCAAGGAGCTTGAGAGCGAGGGATATGCGTTCGAGGGCGCCGAAGGGTCGATCGAACTGCTCATGTTGCGCGCCAGCCACAATTACGAGTCAGTGTTTAACATGTTCGACAGGATCGACTATCGTATTCTCACGGAGAAGCGAAAGGTTGACCCCCATCCGGTGAGCGAGGCAACCGTCACCGTGGAGGTCGGGGGGAACGTTGAACATACGGCGGCCTGGGGAAACGGCCCGGTGAACGCTCTAGACAAGGCGCTGCGCAAGGTGCTGCCGAAATACTTTCCCGGCAAGGGCCTGGAGAACATGCAGCTCCTGGACTATAAGGTCCGCGTGCTGACCGCCGCAGAAGGCACGGCCGCCAAGGTCCGGGTGCTGATCGAGTCGGGCGACGGCAGAAACCGGTGGGGCACTGTCGGCGTATCCGAGAACGTGATCGAGGCGAGCTGGCAGGCGCTGGTGGACAGCATCGAATATAAGCTTTTGAAATCAGCGAAAAAGGCATATAATTAAGAGTTCTCAGTTTACAGAACAAGGCGGCATGCCACAGGGTTCGGACTGTGTAACTGTGTATACGAGGTATTCTTGTGATTGAAGAAGAAGGGGTCATAGCCGAGGTCGACGGAAACATCGCCAAGGTGGCGATACTGAAAAAAAGCGCCTGTGAACAGTGCGCTGTCTCGGGCGTTTGCCATCCCGGCGACCAGGAATACCTGGAGGCCGCCAATCCACTGGGCGCTGTGAAGGGACAGAAAGTCAAGGTCATCGTTGCGCCGCAAATCTACTTGAAAGCATCCATTATTCTGTACGGCATACCCATGGCGGCGCTTGTCGCCGGAGCCATCATCGCCAAGAACATCGCCCTCCCCTATGTCGGTGATGCCCGTTCCGACCTCTGGGCATTCATTGGAGGAGCATTCTGCACCTTCGTATCGTTTTTGTTCATCCGCTCCTATAACAAAAAAGTTGAAAAGACCCAGAAGTATAAACCAGTGATTGTTGAGATCTTGACCTGATGAATGATCGGGTGACGGCAACGGAGCGCCACACATGAGACTGATAACAAAGCCTGACGAAGCAAGGCGGCTCGCACGGACGATTCTTTCGGATATTCTCCTGTACAATCAGGCCAAGGTCAAGGAAGGGATTGAACGGGACAGCCTGTTCGATGTCCTGACGGAGGAGCTTGCTGAGGGCAAAAAATATTACGAGTCCATGGTGGATGAGGGAATCCGTCAATCCAACAACTTTTTCAACGAGGCCATCGTGGACGTCCTCGTAAAACAGGGAGGCAAGATCAAGTCCGAGATCTGGTAACCCGCGGGCGCGAACAATTTACGTTGATGATCGGAGACGGCCCCTGTCGGCGACGAGCCCGGAGGCGATCTTTTTGCAGAGATCATCTGCTACAGGTAATTATTGAGAGGGCATTCCATGCCATCCGGAACAAAATTCATTTACCCAGAAGGAGCTGTCTATGCCGAACGCTGATGTCAAGGAAGTCCGAAATATCGCGATCCTCTCACACGGCGCCGCAGGAAAAACATCGCTTGCCGACGCCATGTTGTATGCTGCGGGCGCCGTCGAGCTCCTGGGAAGCGTCGACGCGGGGAACTCCGTATTCATGCATGAACCGGAGGAAATCGCCCGGAAGATTACCATCACCTCGGCAGTCGGGTTTGTTGACTGGAAAGGCGTTCGCATTAACATCATTGATACCCCCGGTTACATCAACTTCCTGGAAGAAACGCGGGGTACTCTTCGGGCCGTTGACGGAGCTGTCCTCATCATTTCCGCCATTTCCGGCGTAAAAGCCGAAACCGAAAAAATCTATAAATTCGCCTGCGACTATGAAATCCCCCGCGTTGCGTTCGTGAGCAAGCTCGACAAGGAACGCGCAGATTTTTTCCGAGCCGTGGGCGACATGGAAAAGCATTTCTGCAAGAACGCAGTGGTGCTCCAGCTTCCCATCGGGCTTGAAGACAAGTTCACGGGGGTTGTCGACCTTATCGGGATGAGGGCTCTGATGTTCGCCCCCTCTGGGAGCGGTAAAATCGAGGAGAAGGACATTCCCGCCGCCATGAAAGACGATGTGGCGGCATACCGAAAAAAAATGGTGGAGCAGATCGCCGAAACCGAGGACAGCCTGCTCGAAAAGTACCTGGACAAGGGCGACTTGTCCCAGGAGGACATCATGGCCGGATTAAAGCACGGTACTATCGGAGGCGGACTCCTGCCCGTGCTGTGCGGCTCCACGGTAAAGAACCTGGGGATCACTCCGCTGCTCGACATGATCGTGGCATCCCTGCCGTCACCAGCGGAGCATGCGCGGATCGTCAAGATCAAGGGGATTGATCCTAAAACGGGCAACGAGACCACACGCAAACCGGAGGCAGATGAGGCGCTTGCCGCGCTGGTATTCAAGACGATCAACGATCCCTTCGCGGGCAAGCTGTCCCTGGTTCGCGTTTTTTCAGGAACGCTCAAAGCCGATTCAAACATCTATAATTCGTCGCGTCAGGTGAAGGAAAAGGTGGGATCGCTTTTCATGATTCAGGGCAAGAAACAGATTCCAGTCCAGACGCTCGCGGCCGGACAGATCGGAGCCATAGCGAAGTTGAAAGAAACGCTTACGGGTGACACTTTGTGTATTGACAACCACGCCATCATCATGGAATTTGCGAAGTATGCCGACCCTGTCATGTCCTACGCTGTTTCGCCGAAAACGCGGGGAGACGAGGACAAAGTGAGTACGGGCATTCATAAGCTCCTCGAAGAGGATCCGACGCTGAAATTCACCTATGACGAACAGACCAAGGAAATGGTGCTTTCCGGGATGGGGCAGGTTCACCTCGAAGTGACACTTGAAAAACTGAAGCGCAAGTTCGGCGCCGAAGTGACGATGAAAACGCCGAAGGTGCCGTACAAGGAGACCATCAGGACAAAGGCAAGCGCCCAAGGCAAGTATAAAAAGCAGACTGGCGGTCACGGGCAGTACGGCGATGCATGGCTTGAACTC
This sequence comes from Nitrospirota bacterium, assembly GCA_035516155.1. Classification (GTDB taxonomy): domain Bacteria; phylum Nitrospirota; class UBA9217; order UBA9217; family UBA9217; genus JAJYKN01. The sequence goes on along the minus strand of DATJAP010000010.1, from coordinate 19,229 downwards.
GAACCGCTTCCGCGCGGGACTGGTTTCGAGTTCGTGGACAAGGTCGTCGGAGGCGTAATTCCCCGGCAGTACATACCTGCCGTTGAAAAGGGTGTGATGGAGGCCATGCATGAAGGCATCCTCGCCGGCTATCCCATCGTGGATGTCCGGGTCAAAGTCTATGACGGTTCCTATCATTCCGTGGACTCGTCGGAAATGGCCTTTAAGGTTGCCGGAAGCATGGCTTTTAAAAAAGCCATGGAGGCGGCCAAGCCCGTCCTTCTTGAGCCGATCATGAGCGTGGAAGTAGTCGCTCCCGATGATACGCTGGGCGCCGTGATCGGCGACTTGAACTCGCGGCGCGGAAAAGTACAGGGTGTTGTTCCCCAGGCTAACGGCCAGGCTATCAAAGCCCTAGTGCCGATGTCCGAGATGCTTTCCTATGCGCCAACGCTCAATTCCCTGACCAGCGGCCGGGGAATGTATACCATGGAGTTTTACGGCTATGAAGATGTCCCAAGCCACTTGGCGCAGAAGATCACCCAGGAGCGGAGTGTCCAGCACGGACATGGCAATCACCATGAAAAAGAGAAGTAATTCAGGAACTGGGAAGGCACCTAGGGGCGCAGCTGAGCCGCACACAGGGATTAACGCCGGGGGACGATTTTATCAGTGGAGAGAAATCGTGGGGAAGCGCGCGCTCCGGTCCCGCTTGAAGGATTAGGCGATTTCGTCTGGATTCCATGATACAATTCGCGATACATTTTTTCAGGATAATTCATGTATAGAAAAGATACCCTTGCCAACGGCATCCGGGTTGTATCAGAAACGCTTCCGAAGTCGAGATCGATCTCCATCGGCGTGTGGGTGAAGGTGGGCTCGCGGCACGAAGCGCCCGAGATCGGCGGTATTTCCCACTTTATCGAGCACATGTTTTTCAAGGGGACCGGAAAACGGTCCGCCAAGGACATCGCCATCGAGATGGACTCGCTCGGCGGCGAGATGAATGCGTTCACGTCGCAGGAGACGACCACCTACTACGCAAAAGTCGTTGACGAGCACCTGCCAGTGGTCATCGAAATCCTTGCCGACATCCTCCTCGGGGCGAAGTTCGATCCAGTTGAAATGGAGAAGGAGCGCAAGGTCATCCTCGAAGAGATTAAGGGAGTCGAGGACACGCCCGACGACTACATCCACGAGCTTTTTACGAGTACAGTTTGGCCCGATAACTCCCTCGGCCGTCCCATTCTCGGGACAAAGGACACGATCAAGGCGCTCAAACACGATGATATCATCTCTTATATCCAGAGCAACTACGGCCCCCGGGAGATCGTGATTTCCGTCGCGGGAAATTTCGAACACGCACGTCTGATCGACCTGCTGAACCAGCACTTCGGCAAGCTTGGACGGGACGGCGTCCCCAAGAAAGAAGCGACTCCGGAGTTTACCGCTGCCATCTCGGTAAAGAAAAAACAGCTCGAACAGGTACAGCTGTGTATCGGATGCAAGGGCCTGTATTATACCCATGAAGACCGCTACGTAATATCGGCGCTCAACACCGTGCTCGGCAACAGCATGAGTTCGCGCCTCTTCCAGGAGATCAGGGAACAGAATGCTCTCGCCTATTCGATCTATTCCTACGTCACCTCCTATCGCGATACGGGGCTGCTCACCGTGTATGCCGGGACCGATCCATCCAATGCTTTTGAAGTGGTGCGGCTCGTGATGAAGGAACTGAGAAAGATCAAGGAAGAGGGGATCACCCCGGCGGAAGAGCTGCGGGTCAAGAACCAGCTCAAAGGAAGTCTGATCCTCTCCCTGGAAAGTAGCAACAGCCACATGAGCAGGCTTGCCCGTCAGGAGATTTACTTCGGAAAATACCTGGCCATGGACGATATCATCAAGGGTGTGGAGAAGGTCACGGCGGAACAGGTGCAGCGCCTGGCTCGTCTTCTTTTCAACCCTGATAATATTGCACTCACCATACTGGGGCCTATAAGCAGGGCCGATGTCCCCGATTCTGTGCGGGAGATTTAACAGTCTGGCGACGGAAGACTGGAAACATTCGGGAACATTCGCTCGTTCAGGGTTTTCCCCTGTTTATTGTCTCCCCTCTGCCGTGTACTATAATCAGCGTTATGTCCGACCACCTCATTGTCCACATAACTCAGCTTCCCCATGCGCAGGGCCTTCCGGTGCCCCATTACCAGACCGAGCACTCGGCGGGCGTTGACCTTTATGCGGCGGTAGAACATACCATGACCATTGAGGCGGGGAAATGGTCGCTGGTGCCCACCGGTATAGCCATTGCAATCCCGGAGGGTCATGAAGGCCAGGTCAGACCCCGCAGCGGTCTTGCGCTCAAGCACGGTATCGGCATGCTGAATGGGCCGGGCACGATCGATGCAGACTACCGTGGAGAGATCGGGATTATCCTCTTTAATTTCGGCGACAAGACCTTCACGATCCGGCGCGGTGACCGCATCGCGCAGATGGTCTTTGCCAGGATCGAGAAGGCCACGTTCGAACTGGTCGAACAGCTGACGGAAACATCACGCGGCTCAGGCGGGTTCGGACATACGGGTACACACTAAGAGCGTTCAGCGCCCTGTGTTCACAATTGAGGTCGGTCATGTATTACCATGTTAAAACAAGAAGGATGGCTATGCTTGCGATTCTGATGGCCCTCGTGATGACGTCTTCATCTTTCGCCCAGACAATGAACGTCACCGAGAAGATGTTGCCGAACGGGCTCAAGGTGCTGCTCAGGGAAGACCACAAAGCGCCGGTGGTCACGTTCCAGATATGGTACAAGGTCGGCTCTCGCAACGAGTGCCTTGGGAAAACAGGGATGTCCCATATGCTAGAGCATATGATGTTCAAGGGGACAAGAAAATACGGACCCAAGACCTTTTCCCAGACCGTCCAACGCAATGGGGGGAATGACAACGCGTTCACCTCGCGTGACTATACGGCCTACTTCGAGAACTTCTCCGCGGACCGCATCGACATATCCCTGGAGCTGGAATCGGATCGCATGCAGAACCTGCTCATCGACCCAAAAGAGTTCCTGTCGGAGCGCGAGGTGGTTAAGGAAGAGCGCCGCATGCGGTACGAGGACGATCCCGTCAACAGCATGCTGGAGCAGATGATGGCGGTCGCCTTTAGCGCCCATCCCTATCAGTGGCCGGTGATCGGCTGGATGGCGGACATCAATAACATCACCCGCGACGACCTCTACAAACATTATCGAACGTATTATGCGCCGAACAATGCGACCATTGTCGTGGTCGGCGACTTCGATACGAAAAAAATATTTGCCCGGATCGAAAACGCCTTCGGATCCATTCCGCGGGGGCCCGAAGTACCGAAGGTCGGCGCTGTAGAGCCTCAGCACCGAGGTGAGCGGCGTATCGTCGTTAAAAAACAGGCCGAACTGCCCGCCGTCTTTGCGGGATACAATGTGCCGACCCTGAAACAGAAGGACTCCTATGCCCTCGAAGTTCTCCAAGGGGTCCTCTCGTCGGGGAAAAGTTCCCGGCTCTATCGGTCCCTGGTTTATGAAAAGCAACTCGCCCTGTATGTTGGCGGAGATTATGACAATATTTCCGCGGATCCGAACCTTTTCACACTGTATGCCGGTGTAATGCCGGGCAAGACAACGGATGATGTCGAGAAAGCTTTCTATTCGGAGATTGACAAGCTTAAAACCGAGTTCGTACCCGAGGAAGAACTGCAAAAAGCCAAGAATCAGATTGAGTCGAGTTTCATCATGGGGCAGGATTCGATTTTCTACCAGGCAATGCTGCTCGGGCAGTTCGAAACAGTCGCCGACTGGAGACTCCTCGAATCGTATGTGGACAGAATTCGCGCGGTGACGAAGGAAGACGTCATGCGCGTTGCAAAGGAATATTTCACTGAGGACAACAGGACGGTGGGTATTCTGCTCCCGGTCAAGGGAAAGTAGATTCATTTTGCAAGAGCGACATGACTTCGAAAATGCTCAGAGCGCGCCGAAAAAGTGGGATCCTGTGTTTAGAGGACCGACCTGTGCGCCTGGTTCCACAGTTTTCGTTCCGCATCTTCCGTGTGAAAGGTCATAAGAATGAAAATATCCAAGTTATCAGCATTCTTTGTTCTTATTCCGGGTCTGATATCCCTCGCTGCATCAGGCGTATTTGCATCCGAGCAGCTCGGCAAACGCATACTCCTCAACAACGGCATGGTACTCCTGCTCGCGGAAAAACATACCATTCCCATGGTGACGATCAGCATGGCGATGACAGCGGGAAAAACCGCGGAACCAGCCGGCAAAGCCGGGCTTGCTGCTCTTACCGCGTCCCTTCTTACCCAGGGCACTTCCAGACGCACTGCGCAGCAGATCAGCAGCGAGATCGATTTCATCGGCGGCTCTCTTTCCACGTCAGGGGGTGATGATTTCGCCTCGGCCAACGTGCGAGTCCTGAAGAAGGACCTCCGGACTGGTCTGGATTTGCTGTCTGACGTGCTCCTGCATCCGGTTTTTGATCAGAAAGAAATTGACCGCAAGATCAAGGAGACTCTTGCCGAGACCCAGCGCCAGCAGGAAGAGCCGGCAATCGTGGCATCGAACGCGTTTGACAAAGCTGTTTTCGGCGACAACGCCTACGGCAGGACCAGCGATGATGTGGCCGCCTCTCTGCCAAAGCTTACCCGCGACGACGTGGTGGCATTTTATTCCGCACGATACAGCCCGAATCATTCGGTCATCGCCGTCGTGGGGGACGTGTCGGAGAAGGAAATCGTAGCACTCCTCAATGAATTTTTCAGATCCTGGCTGAAGACCGAGCAGCCGCTGCCAGCTCCCGTCCAGCCGCCCATTCTTGAAAAAACCGTCGTGGAAAAAATTGACAAAAACATCACGCAGGCAAATATTGCGATGGGGCATATAGGGATTAGCAGGGAAAACCCGGATTTTTATGCTTGCTTGGTCATGAACTACATTCTCGGAGGCGGCGGTTTTTCCTCACGTCTCATGGACAACATCCGCGACAACAAGGGACTGGCCTATGACGTCCACAGCGGTTTTGAAGCCCAGAAGGACCCGGGCGCCTTTATGGTGTCAATACAGACCAAGAATGAATCGGCAAATGAAGTAATAGCGGAAACGATCAAGGAGATCCGCAGAATTCAGTCAGAGCTTGTCTCCGAGAAAGAGCTGAAAGATGCGAAGGCATACCTGACGGGCAACTTCCCTCTGCGCATGGACACCTCGGCAAAGATCGCGGGCATTCTGACCTCCATCGAGATCTATAATCTGGGGCTCGATTATCCGCAGAAGTATCCCGGTCTGATCAATTCAGTTACACGGGAGGATATTCAGCGGGTTGCAAAAAAATATCTTTTCCCGGACAGCATGGCGATCATTGTTGTTGCAAACCAGGAGAAAGCGAAGCTGAAATATTGATGCAACAGAAGTCAGACTAAAGCCTGCCCGCGGCCCGTGGTTATTCTTTAGTCTGACATCTTGCTTCTGACCTATGAATTCCATCATCAAAATACTTCCCGATCATGTTGTAAACAAAATCGCCGCCGGCGAGGTGGTGGAGCGGCCGGCATCGGTCGTCAAGGAATTGATCGAAAATGCGATTGACGCCGGAGCCACGGAAATATTAATTGACATTGAACAGGCGGGAAGACGGCTGATCCGGGTAACCGACAACGGGTGCGGCATGTCGGGAGAGGATGCCCGGACCGCTTTTGTGCGGCATGCTACGAGCAAGATCTCGAGTGATGAAGACCTTGAAGCCATCAGAACGATGGGATTCCGCGGGGAGGCACTGTCGAGCATTGCGTCGGTCTCCCACGTACGGTTGCTGTCGGCCGTGCGCGATGCTGCCTCAGGCGTCCTGGTCGAGATCGAGGGAGGTATGGTCAAGACGGTTTCAGACGCCGCCGCACCGCAGGGCACATCGATCGAAATTGCTCATCTGTTTTACAATACACCGGCGCGACTCAAGTTTCTCAAGAGTGCCGGCACGGAGTTTTCCCACATAGCGACCGCGGTCTCGCGACAGGCCATGGCGAATCCCGCACTCCGTTTCAAGCTGACTCACAACACGAAAACGGTGCTGGATCTTCCGGCGTCCCGAAGCGTAAAAGAGCGGGCATTCCAGCTCCATGGCGCCGAAATAGCAGACAATATGATTTCCTTCTCGGGAGGCCGCGACAGCATCTATGTCCATGGGCTCATTGGCAACCCTTCCTACAGCCGAGCAGACCGTACCTATCAGGACTTTTATGTAAACCATCGTGCAGTGAGGAATCCATCGCTCTCTCATGCACTCTACGGCGCCTATGGGGATTTGCTCATGCGGGATCGCCACCCCATCGGCTTCATTTTCCTCGATATCAATCCCGCCCTGGTGGACGTGAACGTGCACCCCGCCAAGGCGGAAGTGCGGTTCCGGAACCAGTCGCAGGTCCATGATCTTGTCCGCGAAGCAATCCGGGAGGGCCTGCGAACGCATGGAATGCCGGTCATCGATGCGACAGGCCCTGCAAACGACCATGTCGGAGAGGTGAAAGGGGCGGTGGCGGATTATCTAAAAATGCAGGAGGCCTCTGGTTCCGCCCCTCAACGAAGATTCTTGCCGCCGTTCGGTCGGCGAAAGAATGATTGGAGAACGGCGGACCTGCAGTACGAGCCCGGGCCGGGTCATCGCGCCGCCTCTGACGCGCCTGCTCCGCAAACCGCAATGATGTCGGAGCATGATCTCTTCCCCCTGGCCCAGATTCACCACTCATTCATCATCGCACAGTCGACGGAAGGAATGGCAATCATCGATCAGCACGCCGCGCACGAACGGGTATTGTTCGAGAAACTTCAGGACCAGTTAGACGGGGGGCTTGTGTCGGTTCAGAACCTGCTCATTCCGGACCAGGTGGAACTCGGCCCCGCTCAAAGCAATCTTTTGTCGGAGTATCTGCTGGAACTTCACAAACTCGGATTGATCGTGGATGACTTCGGAAACGGCACCTTCATGATCAAGGCCGTCCCCGCGCTCCTCGTCGGTGCGGATTACAAGAGTCTGCTGCTCGATGTCCTTGATGAGGTAAATATTCATGGGTCGAGCGGAAAAATAGAGGCGCTCCGCGATGAGATCCTGAGCGTCATGGCCTGCCACCCGGCAATCAAGGTGCACCGGCGTCTCGATCAGCAGGAAATGGAAGCTCTGCTTGCCGATCTTTTTAAATGCCGCATGCCTCACACCTGCCCCCATGGCAGACCGACAGTCATGCGGTTTTCGATGGATGAGATCAAGAAGATGTTTAAAAGGATTTAGTGCGTTCACCGACCGCGTTGTCTTATTTGGCGATGAGGAAAGACGATCGTTCCCCTGGATGAGCTTCTTGAAACGCAACGTGGATTGCAAAGGCCACCCGGACGGCATTTGCAAGCGTCCTTGGGACAGACAAGATTGCCTTCATTTCGATCCTCGCCAACAGACTGCCGGAATCACAGCGGGTCAGGGGGCGCGTTCCTGGCCCGTGGCCTGGCCATGCTTGCGCGCGTTGGCCTGCTTCCTTAGCTGACCTGGGTCATGAACCTGGCCACATCATTCTTCTTTGTCTCTTCCCGTGAGATCTCCTGAGGGGGCTTGCTTCTGCTCTGAAAAGCAACTTCGAAATCCACGGCAGCCTGGAAGCAAAGAGGAGTGCAGGCAGGCGCCTCGTTCTGGTTCGCGGCGATCCTGATGCAGACCGCGGTGCGCGCGGGTCGGTCCGTGAAGCGTTGCAAAAACGATCGAGGAAAACAGTAAGATGAGGTGAGGGGGCATGGATTCGACAGTGAAAGCGATCATGGCAAAAGGTCTCATGATTTTATTGATCGCGCAAGGTTTTGCCGTGCTTTTCAGCATTGCCGGCTGCGCAACCGGTATGACCCGGGATGAGCTCTTTAGACAAATGCAGGACGGTACAGCGCCGCTGATCGTGGATGTCCGCTCCCAGGGTGAATATGATCAGGACCATGTTCCGGGAGCAGTGCATATTCCGTTTTATGCTGTTGGCACGGCATTGCAGGAGCGGGGATTCCCAAAGAAAGATCCGGTCCTTCTCTACTGCGAGCATGGGCCGCGGGCGGGCATGTCGGCTTTCATGCTCAGACTCTCCGGCTATGAAGCGGTGTATTCCCTTGAGGGGCACATGAAAGGCTGGAGGAAGAACGACTTCCCCCGGGAAATGAGCGCACTCCGGGGTAGCGCCATGCCGCCTTCGGATCAACGTCGCTGAGAAGAAGTCCCTGCGTCGCGTGCCTCGTGCGCGGGCTGCCGGAAGGAAGCGGCTGAGTGCCATTCCTGAACCTTCGTTATGCCAACGAACAAACCTATTCTTATCATCGCCGGTCCCACCGCTGTCGGCAAGACCGATGCTTCCCTTCTTCTTGCGCAGGAGTTCGGCGCCGAGATCGTGAGCGCCGATTCCATGCAGATTTACCGCGGCATGGATATTGGAACCGCAAAGCCTACCCCGGAGCAGCGGAAACTCGTATACCACCACCTGATTGACGTGGTCGAACCGAATCAGCCATACAGTGTGGGCGACTACCTGCGCGACGCGCGAGCGGCACTGAACGGCATCATTGCGTCTGGCGGACTGCCTATCGTTGTCGGCGGGACGGGACTCTACCTCCGCGCCCTGACGCGCGGGTTGTTCTCCGGGCCTCCCGCAGACCTCGATATGCGCGAACGTCTGCTGAGGCGTGAATCGGAAGGGCAGCCCGGGACGCTCTATTCTGACCTCATCAGGGTTGACCCCGAATCGGCTATCAAGATCCATCCAAACGATCTCAGACGCACCGTCCGGGCGCTCGAAGTGTATTATCTGAAGGACAGGAAATTGTCCGATTTCCAGCGTGAACACGCATTCAAGGAAAAACCATTCCGGTTCCATTTGGTTTTTCTGGTGCGAAGCCGGAGCGAACTGTATCCGCGCATTGAACGACGTGTGGACCGCATGATCGAAAGCGGACTGGAAGCCGAAGTGAAGACCTTGATGGATCGCGGTTACGGACCGGAGCTGGCATCGATGCAGGGACTGGGATACAAGCACTTTCTGAACCATTTTCTGGGCAAGACATCACGGGAGGAAGCCGTGGCGCTGCTCAAGCGTGATACTAAGCGATATGCCAAGCGTCAGTTTACCTGGTTCCGCCGGGAACCGGCTACCGTGTGGATTGATATCACGGGACTTTCGTATGCAGGGGAGATCAGTGAACGCATAAAGAAAAGCGTTGAAATTTCAAATAAAGTAGTATAAGATAACAAAAATAATTTGTTGCGAAGCAGCAGTTGATGGCCGGACAGTTCGTAACGGTTTCACGGGAGGGATGGATGGGAAAGTCGCAAGTTAATCTCCAGGACATTTTTTTAAACCAGATGCGCAAGGAAAAAATCCCGGTGACCATGTATCTCGTCAACGGGGCGCGGCTCATGGGCACGATCAAAGGTTTCGACAACTTTGTCATACTCCTGAAGCAGGAAAACCAGCAGCTTGTGTATAAACACGCCATTTCCACCATCATCCCGGAAAAACCCGTAGACCTTCTGGACAGCATGGAAGCGAAGAAACCGGAGCAGGAACAGGCAGCGCAGGTTTGATGTCCGGACGCAATCCTGGAATCATGAACTCTCGGCATGTTAATATTCCTTCTCATACGCACAACGGAATAATCTAATCTCGATGCCCAAGCGACGCGCACAGAAGGAAAAAATCAGTATTGGTGTTATCGGCGGCAGCGGTCTCTACGAGATGGAAGGCCTGACGGACGTCAAGGCCATGAAGGTGTCAACACCCTTCGGCAAACCCTCGGATGACTACTTCGTAGGCACGCTCTTCGGATGGCGGGTAGCGTTTCTTCCCCGCCACGGCCGCGGCCATCGCATCATGCCCACGGACATCAATTATCGCGCCAATATTTACGGCATGAAGAAAATCGGTGTAGAGCGGATCATTTCTGTCAGCGCCGTAGGCAGCATGAAGGAAGAAATCGAGCCCGGCCATATCGTCGTCCCGGACCAGTTCTACGACCACACCAAACACCGGCGCAGCACGTTCTTCGGCAGCGGCGTGGTTGCCCACGTGGGGATGGCCGAACCGGTCTGTCCCGATCTCAGCGCCATCCTGATGGATGCGGGAGACAGGGCAGGGGCCACTCTGCACCGCGGAGGAACCTACCTCTGCATGGAGGGCCCGCAGTTTTCAACGCGAGCCGAGTCCCTGGTCTATCGGACCTGGAACGTGGATGTTATCGGGATGACGAATGCCACGGAGGCGAAGCTCGCGCGCGAAGCGGAGATGTGCTATAGCACGATCGCCCTGGCGACCGACTACGACTGCTGGCATCACAGTGAAGAGGACGTGACCGTCGAGGCCGTGCTGGCGGTCATGAAAAAAAACATCGAGACGTCGAAGGCCATGATTCGCGAGGCGGTCAAGATATTGTCCGGGGGCCGGCCGTGTTCCTGCGGGGAGTCGCTCCGGAACTCGATCATGACGCCAGAAAAACTGATTCCGCTGAAGACGAAGAAGGAACTTGCTCCGATTATCGGAAAATATTTGAAGAAAAGATAATCCGTTTCAACCCGGAGGCCGCCGCGAACCTTCAAAGCCGGGTTTCGTGGTGTTGTCCGGAGCAGTTTCTGCGTTCTCCCTGATGAGATAAATTTGACTTGGAGGTTTTTCGTGAGTCTTCTTGTTGTCGGAACCGTTGCCCTGGATTCGGTCAAAACCCCTTTTGGGAATGTCGACAATGCTCTTGGCGGTTCAGCCACGTATTTTTCCACCTCAGCCAGTTATTTCACCGACGTCAGGCTTGTTGCGGTCATCGGTGAAGACTTCCCCCGGGAACACATACAATTTCTGAAAAGCAAGGGCATCGACACGCGAGGCCTCGAGGTCCAGCAGGGAGAGACCTTCCGCTGGAAGGGTGAATACGGCTATGATCTGAATGAAGCCTGTACCCTGGCGACGCACCTGAATGTCCTGGCAACATTCAAACCGGCGATCACGGACGACTACAAAAACACCGACGTTGTGTTCCTGGCGAACGTGGATCCCGACATTCAGCTCGACGTCCTGAGGCAGGTCAAAAAACCAAAACTCGTCGCCTGCGACACGATGAACTACTGGATTTCGAGCAAGCCCGATGCTCTTAAGCGGATCCTGAAGGAAGTGGATCTGCTGACCATCAACGAAGCGGAAATCAGGCAGCTTGCCAGCGAGGCAAGCCTCGTCAAGGCGGCCAAGTGCGTGCAGGCAATGGGGCCGAAAACGGTCGTGGTCAAGCAGGGGAGCTACGGTGCACTCATGTTTAACGGGCACAGTGCTTTCAGCGCGCCGGCCTACCCGCTCGAAGCGGTTTTCGATCCCACTGGCGCTGGCGACACCTTCGCTGGCGGCTTCATGGGGTACCTGTCGAGTACGATGAACTTCACCGAGGAGAGCATGCGAAAAGCTGTTATCTTCGGCAGCGTGATGGCGTCACTGAATGTGGAAGCCTTCAGCCTCGACCGCTTGCGAAGCCTCGATTACCGGGAAATCGAAGACAGGTACCGTGAGTTTAAGAAGCTCACTCATTTCGAGGATATCTGAGGGGAAGTTCGGCGTTCCTGCTTCGGAAAACAACAGGACCATGAGCCGGAGCATCGCTCGTGAAAACGTTTGCACTCTATACGTGAATTATGTTTCTTATTGATCAAACCATAGAGGACCTGAAAATCAGGGAGAGGAACATGGTTAAGGTGTTCTTCTCGATGAACAACCATCAGGTCGCCACACCGGAAATGATGCTTGAGGAAGCCCGCAGTTATATCATATTCTTCCGCGAAGCAAAGGATAAAATATCCGCCTACATCGGGCTGCACCTGCTTCTGACGGGTCGAAAACTGTACTACGCTCATTCATCCAATCCCTTCCCCGCGGAAGAGCTGGATTCCGTTCAGGAAGAGGCGCTCGTCTTCGCCGAGGGACTCGGTGCGATGCTTGATGAATTGGACTTTAGCCGGCTGCCTCCCGGGGAAGCAAGCCGCTGGATAGAGAAACAGGACATTTTTAAAAGCACGCCGGAACCTCAGATCGCCCCTGCGACGCAGGCGCCTGAAGCGGCACAGTCGGAACCGCCGACGGAGCAGCAGGCGCCGTCGGGACCCGCATCGGCCGCGGAACAAGCGACACCGTCACAAGCACCCGTGCAGCACCAGGAGCAGCAAGCTCAGCCTGTTCTGACAGAGCCGCAGCCCCCTTCACCACAACAGGCATCGCCGCAGGCGGCACCGGCATCGATACAGCCGAAACCGGTTCCGGCCGCGCCTGATACCGCGCCGATCCAACGACCGGTGCAATCCCCGCAAAACGCTCCGCAGATGCCGCCGGTTCAACCGGCCCCCCAGGAGGCATTGCCTGCGGCTCCCGAGGTCCAGCACCCAGAGCCCGCGCAACCCGCACCGTCTTTACCGCAACGACAGGGTATGGCGGAAGAGGATGCGGAGTATACGCATCCGCATGAGCACGTTCCCGTAGAGCGGAAAAGGGAGAATCAACGCCCACCGCAAAGGACCACAGGTGCGGGTCTGCAAGGGACGCAAGTCAAACCGCCATCCCGCGCAGCGGGGCCGAAGCCTCCCCCGTCCGCCGCACCCAAAAGCAGGCAGGAAATGTTTCAGCAGGCAATAAGCTCGGGCTTTGTGAAGGTGCCGAAACAGGCGGGGAAGAAGGAGTCCCAGCCTACGGCTGGTGTCGTAAGCCGCGACCGCGAAGCGCTTGCACGTTTGCTCACATCATTTTGAAAGGAGTAAGGATATGAGGACCGTGATCATCATAGCTCTACTTGCGCTGACCGGGTGCGTCACGACGGGGGGCAACACCGTAGACAAATCCAAAATGGCGGAAGGCTATTACGACAAGGGGCTTGCCTATTTTCAGCAGAAAAACTTTGAGCTGGCCTCCGTGGAATTCAACCGTTCCATACAGACCGATAGCTCCTTCAAGCAGTCCTACTATTCCCTCGGATTAATTTGTGATATGCAAGGCAGGTATGAGGATTCCATAAAGTATTATAAAAAAGCGATCAGCCTGGATGATAAATTTTCTGAGGCCTACAACGCACTCGGCGGAGTGTATTCAAAGCAGCAGAAATGGGACGATGCCATCGAGAACTACCAAAAAGCGTTGCAGAACAAGCTTTACGCCACTCCCCATGTCCCTTATCTGAACATGGGGCGCGTGTACATGGCTAAGAAGGATTATCCGAAAGCCGTGGAAGCCTACCGCAGCGCGAAGCAGTATGCCAATCTGGACTTTATTGTTCTTGAGCTTGCCACCGCGCTGGCCGACGAGGGAAAGAACGAGGAAGCGATCAACGAATATCGGGAAGGCGTTGATATGGCGCCGCAGAATCCCGACATGCGTTACGGCCTTGCCCTGGTCTATTTAAAAGACGGGAATAAGAAGTCTGCTGTCCAGGAATTCAAAAAAGTCGTGGAACTTGCACCCAAGAGCGACCTTGCTGTAAAAGCGAGTGATTATCTTAAAACCCTGAGGTGATGGATGGGGACGTTAGGTAAATACCTGCAAGATGCACGGCTTGCCCGCGGGATCGATCTGCGGGAAGCCGCCCAGCAGACACGTATCAGCGTACAGTACCTGAAGGCTCTCGAAGCAGAGGACTTTTCCAAACTTCCCGGCGAGGTATTCGTCAAGGGCTTTCTGAAAAACTACGGAAAGTTCCTGCAGCTCGATGAGCCGGAGATTCTGAAGCGCTATGCGGAGATTCAGCAAACACGTCCTCCCGTAGCTTCACCGGCGCAGGCCGTGCCGGTCGCCGCCGCGCCAGTCAAAGAGGAAGAGGTTCATCACGTTCCGTCGAAGTTTCCCCTCGAACCTGTTCTGTGGGCGGCGGGTATCGCGGTTATCCTTGTTCTTTTTTTCTTTTCGGCGTTTCCGAGGCCGCAACAGCACGTGAAAGAGACCCCCACAGGAGCTCCGCCGCCGGCCGCCGGGTTCGGCGAGCTATCGTCCGCTCCGGGAACGACATCCAGGCCGGAAAAACTTTATCTCGAGGTTGTTGCTCTCGAGAACACCTGGATTCTGATCCGGACCGATTCGAGTCCTCAGAAAAAAGCTATTCTGAACAAGGGGGAGAGCCTTATCTGGAGTGCCGACGAACGGTTCCTGCTGAGCTACGGCAGTGCAAGTGATCTTAAGCTTGTGCTGAACGGGAAAGAGCTGACGGTCGACGAACCGAAGAACACCGTGGTGAGGGACATGGTCATCACCTCCTCGGGGATCGTAAGCCGGAAAATACAGGTGCAAAATCCCGCCACGTCAAAAACGAAGCGGAAGCCGGTCCCAGAGGTGCATTCATCTCAATCTGTATCAGCGCACGTCCGGCAGAACCAGCCCCAGCCGGCTTCCGCTCAGACGAAAACTCCGGTGGAAATGCCCCAGAAGCCTGTTCAGTAAACTCCCTCATCGAAACAGCCCGTTGATCGGAAACTGGAATCCGGTTGCTTTATCACATCCGGCGTAAATCCCCGTTACTTCAGGGCGGGGATAATGCGGCCGAGAAAGTTCGTTTGATCTGCCCGTTCAGTACCCGGGTTTTTCCCTCGCGGCGATATCCAACAGGGTGACCCGTCATTCAAGTTTTTTATACCATTCCTGTCGATTCCATCCGGTCAACATGCGTCCCCTTCCAGTAAATCCTGCCGCAACCACCACAGCGGAGAAAGCAATCATTCGTTTTGTACACATAGGCTGGAACGAGGTCCATGGCTTCAATTTTATCGATGGGCGTAAGAGTCTCATTGCATTCCGGGCAGCGGGTAAGGGGTGTCGCTTCGACCGGGTAGGCGGTAAGAACCTGATGGACCTGCTCATCAACCCGATCGCTGCGGATCAGGAGATGGTTGGTTGCAAGAGGGCGGCGGGCCAGACCGTTATCACGGGTGAGAATGACGCGGTTGTTCTCAAGGGAAATGCGGATAATCGAGTTGTCGTCGAGACTGTTGTCATAGAGGACATCGATTCCCCTCAACCGCAATCGCTTCGCGAGCCTTCCGAGCATGACATCAGCAATAAATTTCATAAAAGCAAGAGACAAAAGACAACAGGTTGAAGACAGGCGGCGAAAAAAAAGCAGCGCACGGTGTTTTTTTGCGCCTGTCTGCGCAACCTCGTTCCTACTTGACTACCTGAACCTTTTCAGCCTCAGCGAATTCGATACTACACTCACGGAGCTGAACGCCATGGCAGCTGATGCGAACATAGGGTTCAGCAGTACTTTAAAAAAAGGGTACAGTACACCTGCTGCTACGGGGATGCCGATGATATTATAGAAAAAGGCCCAGAACAGGTTCATTTTAATCGTTTTCATGGTCCGGTGCGAAAGCCTCATTGCCGTCGCTACAACGCGCAGATCGTCCTTGATCAGTGTGACATCGGAAGCCTCGATTGCCACGTCCGTCCCCGTGCCGATGGCGATGCCCACATCGGCCTGCGTAAGGGCCGGCGCATCATTAATGCCGTCACCGACCATGGCCACGACGCGTCCTTCCGCTTGGAGCGTTTTGACCATATCCATCTTGTCGTGGGGGAGTACTTCTGCGAGCACGCGCGATATGCCAAGCTCATCGGCAATGGCCTGGGCCGTGCGGCGGTTGTCGCCGGTCAGCATGACGACCTCGAGGCCAAGGGCCTGGAGCTCCCTTACCGCTTCCTTCGAGTGCTCCTTAAGCGTGTCGGCGACGGCAATGATTCCGGCGGCCTTGCCGTTGACCGCAACAAACATGGGAGTTCTCCCACGGCTTGATAGTTTCTCAGCCTCGGTTTGGAATGGTCCGAAATCGATTTTGTTGTCCGCCATGAGGCGCCCGTTGCCGAGCAGAATGGTCTTTCCCTGAAGCACGGCCTTGACGCCGTGGCCGGGAAGCGCTTCGAATTCGTCGGCCTGTTCGAGGCCTATGTTTTTCTCAAGAGCCGCCTGCACGATCGCTTCGCCCAGAGGATGCTCCGAACCTTTTTCCGCGGACCCCGCATAAAAGAGGATTTCCCGCTCGCTCATGCCGTCCCTGATAATCTCCGTGACTTTCGGTTCTCCGCGCGTGAGCGTCCCGGTCTTGTCGAGAATGATGGTATTGATCTTCTGGGCCCGCTCCAGGCTCTCGGCATTTTTAAAAAGAATACCTTTTTCTGCTCCTTTCCCCGTTCCGACCATGATCGCCGTAGGCGTGGCAAGCCCCATGGCGCAGGGACAGGCGATGATAAGAACCGCGATGAAGTTCAGGAACGCGAAGGTGAACCGTGTTTCCGGAGGTCCGAAAATATACCAGACCGTGAATGTGACCAGGCCGATACTGATCACGGAAGGCACGAAGATGCTGGAGATGTAATCAGCAAGCCGCTGGATCGGCGCCTTGGAGCCCTGCGCCTCCTGGACCATGCGGATGATCTGGGACAGCATCGTTTCCTTGCCGACCTTGGTTGCTTCGAACGTGAAGGTTCCGGTCTTGTTGATCGTGGCGCCGATAACTGAGTCTCCGGTCTTCTTGTCCACAGGCAGGCTTTCTCCGGTAAGCATCGATTCATCGATTGAGGAGTATCCGTTCCGGATGATGCCGTCCACCGGGATTTTTTCCCCAGGACGTACAATGATGAGATCGCCCGATTCGACATCTTCGATGGGGATGTTCTGTTCCATGCCCTCACGGGAAACGCGGGCCGTCCGCGGCTGCAGGCCGATGAGCTTTCTGATGGCCTCGCCCGCACGGTTCCTGGCGCGCGCTTCGAGATACTTGCCGAAGAGGATCAGGGTGATGATCATGGTCGCTGTGTCATAGTACGCGCCACCATGGCCCCCGTAGTGCCCGAGTGCCGATGGGGAAAAGGTGAGCAAGACGCTGTAACCGTAAGCTGCGGACGTGCCGACAACGACCAGCGTATTCATGTTTGTACTGCCGTGTTTGATTGAGGCCCAGGCGTTCTGGTAAAAGTGACGGCCTGCCCAAAACTGGACCGGTGTCGCCAGGAGGAACAGGATAAACCACATTGTCCGGGGAGGGACGACGGCAGGGATTTGGAGCATGTCCTGAAAGCTGCCGATCATTACCAGCACGGAGAGAACAGCACTTACAATGAGCTTGGTGAGGAGTTCCGAAAGCTCCTTCATCCTCGCTTCTTTCTCGATATCGAGAGCCGACCGGCCTTCCACCTGCTGCGGAAGGCGGAAACCGGATTTTTCAATAGTCCTTCGGAAATCGCGCAGGCTAACCTGTCCAGGGATATATTCCAGCTCGATGGTGCCGGCAGTGGCATTTACGAGCGTTTTCAGCACGCCGTCTATGGACGTTATGACCTGTTCGAGCTCGCGTACCCTCGATACGTCAAGATCTATGATCGGCAGGGTGACTGTTTCAGTTACAGCCTGGTAACCGAGTTCATTGATGCTGGAAATGAACTGATCCAGCCCCACAAAAGCAGGATCGAATTCAACAACAGCCTTTTCATTAGCGTAATTTACGTTGGCCGTTTTTACTCCAACCAACTTCGAGATGTCCTTCTGGATGGCAGCGGCGCAGTTTACGCAGGTCATGCCTTTGACCGGGATAACGGCTTTCTTCGTCTCCATTGCGTAATTTTACCACAAAGGTCGGTCAGGACAAAGGAGGAAGAGAACGATGATATGCGGATTAAAACGGTTTTGGTTTTTGATGAGGCGAGGTCTAGCAGATTGTTTGCGTATCCTTCCTGGGGAATAGGTTGTTCATGAGCACAAGAGCATCTTCAACACTGCCTTCGGGGGGATTGTTCCCTCGACTCTTACGAACGCGACGGCAGGTTCTGCACATATTGAGAAAGGCTTTTGCCATGAAAGAAGATCTGATTTCAACCTGATATAGTCAATGAGCGGGTCCGGCAGAGCAACAGGGAACCCGGCTTGCCTGGCTATTGTCGACGCGAGGATATTCATTCGATCTTCTCGCGACCCAGCCGCTACCACGTAGATGAAAAAATAGAGCACCACGGAAGACGGTTAAGATATTTAGCATATGCGATTCAAGTTGCAAAATTATGCAAGTGGGATCATTTAAAATTTTGATTGAGTATTTTCTAAACTTGTGGTATTGTGTGGTCCACGCGCCTCAGAAAGCGTATTTCAAAATCACGAAGGAGGGGGTAAGACACATGAAGAAAGTCGCGGCAATTCTGGTAGTAGTAGTTCTGGTAGTATCCATGGCATCGTTTGTTTTCGCTGCAGAGTCGAAGATGGGCACAATCAAGAGCGTTGACACTCAGGCTGGCACGGTTGTTTTCTGCGCAGAGGGTTCAACCACGGATGTTACGCTGAAGGCTGACAAGTCCGTTGATCTCAGCAAGGTGAAGGCAGGCGAGAAGGTGCACGTATCCATCGATAAAGATATGCTTATGCATATCATGGCCGCCCCCGCGGCAGCGCCCAAAGCTTCAGTGGGTTGCTAAGCTCTGCATTATCAGACAGGGAGTCCCCGGACAGGGAGACTCCCTTTTTTTGTTCCGCATGTTGATGGTTTCGAGAAATCCCTCCCCCTGGTCTCTCAATGCGATGTGACGGTGGTCCTTCATCCCAAAAATCTCGTCCCCCTTGGGGGCTGGTCGCGCTCTGGCGTGAAGCCCCATTAGCACAGAACGTGTTGCGAGGGGACACGAAAGGAACCGGAACCATCCGCAGCTCGTGCGTTTTCGATCTCCGTTTCTCGCAGCGATTGCGTCGAACCCGTGGGGCTTTCTGGCGAGCTGAAACAGCGGGATGACTTGTTTACCGCGAAAAAAATCGGATGAAAACAAACGACTGCACCCGGAGACCGTATGCGAAGCCAGTTGCTCCCTGACTGGGCAAACCTGCTGGAGAAACTCATGTCAGAAGCCCGGGAATTTAGAGGGAGTTTCGCATTGCCGAACCGGCACCACATCCGCTGTTGAGACTCATCAAGGGAGGTCTGAAGCCTCGGGAAGAGAAGATGCAAAGGGGGGATGACGGGGAAACAGTAGAAAAGCAGCGGTCCCCGTTCACAAAAATCCGTTCACAAAAATCCTGTCCTCCCAAAGCGATAATGTCCTATTTTGCCAAAGTTAAAATGTCCTATTTTCAGCTACAATGCCCGTCTGTAGGTGGAGGGCATAATGGCGGAACAGGACAGGATCATAATGAGCCAAAGGGAGTCGAACCGGTTATA
>DATJAP010000009.1:0-24133 GCA_035516155.1 Nitrospirota bacterium | reverse complement strand
AACGCTCTGTTCATGGCAAGGCAATCAACCTCAGCCCTCGTCGTTCCCTGGTGTACCTACACCGACCCCGAGGTGGCCCATGTGGGGATGTATGAAAAGGATGCCAGGGACAAGGGTATCGGCGTGTCGACCCTAACCGTGTCGCTTGTCGATGTGGACCGGGCTCTGCTTGACGGAGAAGCGGAAGGGTTTGCCCGCGTACACCTCAAAAAGGGCGGCGATCGAATCCTCGGTGCGACGATCGTGGCCCGCCATGCAGGCGAGATGATCAACGAATTGTCCCTCGCCATGACCGCCGGTCTCGGACTTTCGGCAATCGGCCGGACGATCCACCCCTATCCCACCCAGGCGGAGGCAATCAAAAAGCTGGCCGATGTGTATAATCGGACGCGTCTCACACCGTTCGTAAAGAAAGTGTTTACGGCGTGGCTCAAATGGCAGCGGTCGTAGCATCCTGCGGATTGCAGTGGCCAAGGGAACTATCGGGGGAACCCCAAGGATAATACAGCCGAAAACAAGCGGTTGGCAACTCATGCCTCCGCACAAGGCCGCCAGCCATCAGAGGGGCTGGACGGCGCTCGTAGCCGAGATGAGCAGGTGGGCCGGTACGGCCAGCGCGCAGGTCCGATGGTAGGGGGGCCGTGAGTGCGACAGGATGGACAAAACCACGATGGATGGCCCCGTTTTTGACGTTCAGCTGCTGTCAGGAAAAAAGGGCGGACGCATGCTGCCGCGCCCTTTGGCTATGAAGCCGCCGAGTGCTGGGAGATGCCATGAAGAATAAAAAATTTTGGATTGCATCGATTATTGTATTCCTGGGCATATTGTTCTTTTATTTCGACCTGGGAAAATACCTGACCCTGGCGTCACTGAAGGAAAACCGCGCAGCACTCGTCGCATTCTACAAGAGCCATCAGGTTGTCATGATCTCCGCGTTCATCGCTGCCTATATCGTTCAGACAGCCCTCTCCCTGCCCGGCGCGGCCGTGCTATCGCTCGCGGCGGGGGCTGTGTTCGGTGCTGTCCTGGGAACCGTGTACGTCAATATCGGCGCGACGATCGGTGCCTCCCTCGCGTTCCTTGTCGCCCGGTATCTTTTCCGTGATGTAGTCCAGAATAAATTCGGAACCCGACTTGAGAAGATTAATACCGAACTCGAGACGAGAGGGTTCAACTACCTTCTGTTTTTGCGGCTGGTTCCGGTCTTCCCCTTCTTCCTTATCAACCTCGGCGCAGGCCTGACCGGAATGCACTTGCGAACCTTCTTTTTCGGCACCCTGGTGGGAATCATTCCGGGCAGTTTCGTGTACTGCAACGCCGGGGCCAGCCTTGCTGCGATTAACAGCATGAGCGAGGTCGCCTCTCCCCGGGTGCTGGGATCTTTCGCCCTCCTCGGATTATTCGCGCTTGTCCCGGTGCTTTATCAGAAGATCAAAAAAAAGAAGCAATCATGACCTTGTATGAAATCTCTCAGGAGAAACGGAGCGAATATCCCGTGAGGTGCTCGAGTTCAACTTGAATTAAATTAGTGCTATAATTATGTCCTGAGGTGAGGGTATCATCGTTCTCCGTTTCTGCCGGAATGAGGCACCTCACCAGGAAGGGCAAGGAGGGACGAAGATGAAACGTGTCCTGATCGTGATCATGGCTGCCCTGCTGCTGATCGCATGCAGCGGCCAGGCGCGCGCCGAGGATGGTACGGGCGTGTCGGTGGGGATCAAAATGTGGCTGAACCAGTGGACACAGGAAAGGCCGGGTTTCCCCAGCATTACATCCGACACGACGCTGCTCCTCGGACCCGCCCTTGAAGCAAAATATCAGGATCAATTCTTCGTGGAGGCGTCATATCTTGTGACCCCGTCCGATTATACGTTCTCCGATGTGAATCCTTCCTTCAATGTCGACCGTGAGGATATCGACGCTGCCGTGGGCTACCTGGTCGTTCCCCAATTCGGCATTCTCGCAGGCTACCGGAATACAACCCTCAAGGAAAGCGACACGGGAACGAAAGACACGCTCTACGGGCCGGTCATCGGGATCGTCGGAAACGCGTTCGTGACTCCGCAGCTCTCGTTCTTCGGCAGGCTGGAATATCTCATCACCAAGTTCAAAGAGGAAGACGCACCCGGCACCTTTCAGGAAGACAGTCCGGGCTGGATGATGGAAGTCGGCGTAAAGTACGCTTATACCCGGGTATTCGCGGGCAGCTTGGGTTACCGGTTCGAAACGAATGAGGGAAACACTTCAAACGTCAGGGACTCCTTCAGCGGCGTGACGTTCAGCGGGATGTTCTCGTTCTAGCCGGCAGCGGACCAGCAAGCAGGTTTACAGGTTTCAACCGTGGTGAACGGTGTTCCGCGCACTCTCAGCGGTGCTGCTGTTTTAGCGTCTGTCGTAAACCCTGCTGTGATCTGATTTCTGCCTGCACTGTGGACAACGTGCCGAGTCGGACAGAGAGTCGTTTCAAGATATACACTCCCAAAGACTCCCCTGGAGGAGGCCCTGTGCCGGTGATACTCCATAAAGACCTCAAGATAACCGTTGACGAAGATGGGTTCCTGGTTGATCTTGAAGACTGGTCGGAAACGGTCGCGCGCGTTCTCGCTGCACAGGAAGGAATCACAGACCTGGCAGAAGACCAGCTCGATATCCTGAAGTTCATGCGGGAGTATTATAAAAAACATAAATTCTTTCCGATCGTACGTTATGTATGCAAGAATGTCCACCAGCCCCGTAGCTGCGTCACAGACAAATTTTTGGACCCCGTCACGGCCTGGAAGATCGCCGGCTTGCCCAACCCTGGCGAGGAGGTGATCAAATTCAAAGCGTGGGAGCCGCTCGGCTTTTAAAAGCAGGGAATATACGCGGGTGAAACCCTTCATGCCGTTATGGTCAGATCCTATCCGTTGCAGAGGGGAAAGCCTGTTTCCAACAGGATCCGGCCTGACTTCAATACATCGATACGTCCGACACCGGAAGTGCCGTAAGGAGGCCATTTTATGCACAAGCAGTCTCGTCTTATACCATTCGTCTTCGGAATAATACTGGGCATCGTGTGCATGATCTACCTGCCCAAATATGTGAGGCCCTACCTTCCCGAATTCGTGGTGGGGAAAGAAACCGTGGTCAAGGGGACCGTAGAGGCGAAGGAGAAAAAGGGGGATGCGCTTCTTCTGACCGTGAGTACGCCCGAAGGCGCGCTGCTGGCAACCTTCAACAAGAAGGCTGACGAGATCAATCTCCTGATCAACGAAAAGGACGAGATCCAATTTGCCCTGCCGAAATACATGCCCTTTATCAACGACCCGAAAATCATACGAGTGGTAAAAGAACAGCAGGCAGCTCCCGCGCCGGCCGAAACCCCCGCCGCACCCCTCAGGCCCGGGGGAACAAGCACGAAGGAAAGAAAGCTGCGGCAAGAGGCAAAACCGCAGGCCGCTGCTCCGGCTCCCGGGAACGCGGTGGACGTGAAACCGCCGGACCAAGGCAGCAGTGCGCCGCCCGGCGGCAATATGAAGACCGGAAAATGAATATACATTGCATAACGCGCCTGGAGTGCCCGTCATGGTAATTCATGATAGGATCAGCGCTCTGGGTGAATCCCCCACCGATACGGGTCCACTCCTACTGGGATTCCCGGGATCTCCTGGATACGGTAAAGGAATGCCGTTTGCTTGGCATGAAGGTCTTCGGGCGGGTACTGTATCCGACGATCCCGACCAGTGGTGTGTGATGCCTGATTGGAAAGACGGGGCGGTTCAGTTTACTCGAGAGGTCTTTGGGAGGCCAGCGTGATTGTCTTAAAGAGAATTTCAGGCAACTCTGCATTTGCATGGCTAGCATTGTTCTCGTTCGGACTCATTGATGTGTCCGGCAACATGGCTTATTCTAAGGATGAAATCATAATTGAGGGCTGCATTTGAAGAAACAGGAATTGCCTGCCGTAAGCTCTCTTGACCTTGCCGCTTCTGTCACGCTCCGGCCTTTTCTCTGCGGAGGACATCCAGTCGGGGGAATGGATGTTGCGATTGCAATTTCTCCGAAGGTAGTGTATATATCGCTATGCGCCCCGTCTTGAGGCCCTCCGATCTGCTGACCCTTTCCTTTCTTGTCCTGCTCTCAGGCCTTGCGGTTTTTTCCGCGCGCATGAATCCGTCATGGGCCGGACTTCTCGCCACATACGCGGCGCTGGCAGTTGCTGTCCTGGCAGTTGCCGCATACCGATCGAGGGTAGTCCCGGCAAAAAAAGGTTTCTCCCTTTCGGTTATCGTCACGGTGGTCACGGTTCTCTCTATTTTTAACAGTCTGGGGTCACTCATCGCCGGCATTCATACGACGACATACGACGCGTACCTCATCTCCATCGACCACGCGCTCTTCGGAGTCCATCCGACGGTGTGGATGGAACGGCTGATCAGCCCGACTCTTTCTGCGATCCTTCAGTTCGCCTATCTCAGTTATTATTTCATTCCCCTCTCGCTCGGCGCCGTCCTGATCGCCAAAGGCAGGTTCGGGGAATTCGAAGAGGCCCTGTTCGGCATCCTGCTCTGCTTCTACCTCTCCTACGTCGGCTACCTGCTCGTTCCCGCAATCGGCCCCCGCTTTACGCTCGGCCATCTCCAGACCGGGGGCCTGCGGGTTTCACCGTTTATCGAAAAAATCCAGGATGCCCTGAACGGCCTCGAAAAAAACAAGACCGACGCCTTCCCGAGCGGCCATACGGCCGTTTCGCTCATGAGCCTCTATTATGCATGGGGGAAAAAGGAGAAAAGACTTTTTACAGGATTAATTCCGGTTGTAGCAGGACTGATCATCTCGACCGTGTATCTCCGGTATCATTACGTTATCGATGTCATCGCGGGAATTGCCCTCACGGTTTTGACCGTTTATCTGGCGCCGATACTGTTCGCCGCACTCTCGCGCGTAACCCGGAAGACGGACGGTCGGATTCAGCAGGCCAGTTGATGCATCCGGCAAGAATCACAAACGCACGCGAATCTCCGTTGACGTGGATAACCGTCAAATGCCTTTCTCGTAGATCCGGTACTTTTTGTACAGCTTCCCGCCCATGAGTTCACAGCCCTTGCACACCACCGTGTTATCTTCCAGGACCCAGGACATCTCGGCCCTCTGGTACCCCTTCTTTCTCGCCGCCCTGAACGATTCGAGATACAGCAGCCCTTCAATCCCCTTTTTTCGATACTGTTCCTTTACCCCCATGAGCATGACCCGGATATCGCTGATTTTTCTCGAGTACCACAGAAATTTCAAGAGCTCAATGGGGCCGAGCTTCCCGTCGATCCGGGCGAGTACCTGGTTGTAATCAGGCACGGTCAGCATGAACCCAGCCGGTTTGCGGTCCACCTCGGCCATAACGGCCAGCTCGGGCACGATCAAGGGTTTCAGTCTCTTGGCCATAGAATCAATCTCGTCATTGGTCATTGGCACGAAGCCCCAGTTCTTGAACCATGCGGAGTTGTAAATATCTTTCACCTTTTCCAACTCGCTCTTGAATGCCTTCATATTCAAGGGACGGACCGTCAGCCCCGGGACCCGCGCTCTCACCCCCCGTGACAGTTTCTCGAGCCTGTTTCCCGCCGTGACCTCATCGATGTTCGTGATGAACGCATACAGGTCCTTGGCTTTCCGGAGGCCGCACTGCGCCATGTAATCGAGGTAATACGGCGGCGTGTATGTCATCATGATCATGGGGGGCGAATCGAACCCCTCAAGAAGAAATCCGCACTCGTCGTTCGTCGACGGGTTCATGGGTCCGCGCATGATCGAGATGTCCCGCTTCTTGAGCCATCCCGATGCCGCGTCTAAAAGCTCCTGCGCGACTGCGACGTCGGGCAGGCACTCGAAGTAGCCGAAGAATCCGGCCTGCTCGTTGTGGAGGCTGATGTGATTGCGGTCGATGATCGCCGCGATCCTGCCGACCGCTTCTCCGTTTTTGCGCGCAAGGAAACAGGCGGCTTCGGCGTGTTGAAAAAAGGGGTTCTTTTCGCTCAGGACGAATTTAACTTCGCTCACGAGCGGCGGGACCCAGTTGGGATTTCCCTGGTACACTTTCCACGGGAACCGGATGAATTCGTCCATGCCGCCCCCGCTGTTGACCTGTTCGATGTTCACGGTCTCCCACCCCTGTCGGCTACGAAATCACGCCGAGCTTTTTTCCGGCTTTTTCGAACACGCCGAGTACCCGGTCGAGCATTTCGTCGGTGTGGGTCGCCATATAGCTCGTTCGGATGAGGCAGCGGTGCGGCAAGGTGGCCGGCGGGACCACGGGATTCACGAACACCCCCGCATCAAACAGGGTCTTCCACATCAGGAATGTCCGTTCCATCTCGCCGATGATGAGCGGGATGATCGGCGTCTCGGCGACGCCCGTGTCGTAGCCCATCTGTTTGAACGCCTGCATCATCTTGCGCGTGTTGTGCCACAGCCGCTCCCTTCGTTCTGGCTCCCCATCGATGATATCCAGCGCTGCGATGACCGCCGCGACCGACGACGGGGGAGGACTTGCGGAGAAAATGAGCGGACGGGACGTGTGTTTCATGTAATGGATCACGTCCTTGTCGGCCGCGACGAAACCGCCGATGGAGGCCAGGGATTTACTGTAGGTGCCCATGATGATATCCACTTCCTTCTCGAGGCCAAAGTGTTCGGCTGTCCCTCGGCCGGTAGCGCCCAGGACGCCAATGCCGTGGGCGTCGTCCACCATGAGCCGCGCCCCGTATTGCCTGCAGACTTTCAGGATGTCAGGAAGCGGCGCGATGTCCCCTTCCATGCTGTACACGCCGTCCACGACCACAAGTTTGCCGCGGTTCCTGTTTTCCTTGAGAACATATGCAAGGTTGTCCATGTCGTTGTGCTTGAACTTTTTGACCTCGGCGAAGGACAGCCTAGACGCGTCAATGATGCTCGCATGGTCGAATTTGTCGATCACGACCACGTCGTCTTTGCCCGCGAGGGATGAGATGATCCCGAGGTTTGTTTGATAGCCCGTGGGAAAAGCAAGCGCCGCGTCCTTGCGAAAGAAGGACGCCAGTTTATCCTCGAGTTTCACATGGATATCGAGCGTTCCGTTCAGGAATCGCGAGCCCGCGCAGCCGCTACCGTATCTCTTCACTGCTTCGATAGCTGCATCCTTCACCTTAGGATGGTTGGTAAGGCCGAGATAGTTGTTCGACCCGAGCATGATCATCTTCCTGCCCTCGACGATCACCTCGGGGCTCTGTTCCGATTCCACAACGTGAAAATACGGGTAAAACCCGGCGGCCATAACTTCTTTCGCGGCCGTAAACTTCCGGCATTTTTCGAACAAATCCGCCGTTTTTGCCCCGTCAGCCCCAAGCGAAGCCTGATCCGCCGCTACAGCCATTGATTTTTTCTGTACCATTGCCATGTTAGTTCGAGCCCTTTCTGCAACGGATACTCCGCCCGGAAGCGAAGGTCATTCTCGATCTTGCCAATGTCGCAAAGCCAGTATCTTTGCGCGGCCTCCCGCATCTTCTGCCTGTTCGCAAGCGCCGGCCTTTTGGCAAACAGGCTTCCGATTTCGAATGCAAGGCCGATCAGATAGGCCGCACCGTAGGGAATTTTGATCGTGCGTGCTTTCACTTCGCCCGTGGAAAGCAGCAACGCCCAGATTTCCGACCACGAGTAGGGCCTGTTCTCCGCGACAAAATATATGCTTCCGCTCTGCGTCCTTTGCTCGGCTGACAGCAGCAGCGCCGCTGTCAAGTCTTCGACATAGCACAGGTTGAGATATCGATCTCCCCCGGTCATCTGAAGAGTCAGGCCGCGACTGGCCCAGCGGAACAGTTCGTATATATCCACATCTCTCGGTCCATAGACGCTCGATGGCCGGAGAATCACGACAGGAAGACGGTCTTGGTAACCGCGCACTTCGTCTTCGGCAAGCAGCTTGCTCCTGCCGTAATCAGACACAGGATGCGGGGTGTCGCCATCTCTGACCGGCCGTCCGTCCGGGCTCGGGCCAGCTGCCGCCTGGCTGGACACCAGTACAAATTTTTCAATGCCAGGATTATATCGTGCGCATGCTTCCAGAAGATTCTTCGTGCCGAGGTGGTTTACAACATAGTAATCTTGAACATGTATTGCTTTGGTAAGTCCGGCGCAATGGAATACGGCTGAAGCGCCCTGCACAGCGTTGGCAAGCGATTCGGGCCGTGTGCAGTCGCCTTGCGCGAGTCGCACGTCCATCCCCTCTAGCCAGCGCACGTGAAGAGGATCCCTTACCAGGCAGGTTACCGCATAATTGTTCCGGAGAAGCCGTTCAACAAGATGACTTCCTACAAAGCCGGTTCCGCCCGTCACCAGTACCCGTCGGGAACCCTCTTGCTCCATCCCCCCCTCCCGCACAACGTATATAACTATAGTGTATCCATATTATCGATAATGTCAAGATTTTATGCCGGAACAAAGACTTGACCTGATGTTCGTCTTCCTAGCCTGCAGAAAACAATTTTCGCATCTTTTGCAACTTCTGTCCTAACCCTGTGTGGGCGTCATCTGACGCTCAATCCATACCGCGTTCGGACTTCCTGACCCGGCAGAAATTACCATAATCGCAAACCATCGTTGAGGTGCCGGCGTGTGCCCTAGAAGATAAGGAAGCCGGTGGAATTACGGCCGTCGCAGAGGTGCCTGATGCCATCTTCCCGAAAAACAATTCCGAAAACATATCAACTTTGTGCCCGGCGGATAGGAGCACGTGCATCAATTGTGGCTTCTGCGATGGCATGCACCCCTGTGGCGCGTAGAAGATTGTGGTAAATGGCTCTGTCGTCCTGGCCAACTGAATGATATGAAGAAGCCCGTCAGCGAATCGACTGACGGGCTTCTTTTCTCATCTGCCATGACCTACACGATCAAACATGCTGCTTTGGGTGTCTTAACAGCGTTTCGGTTTTTTCAAAGTATTCCTTCTGTCCCGCGTGGTACGGCTCCTCGACCTTCGTTCTCGCCCAAAGGATTCTTCTCAGGAACTGCAGGCTGGACTTGATGCTCGGCTCATCAGAAAGCACCTGCTATCGATGACCTGCCCCGGTTTCTCCCACCCGTAATGGTCCACCAACTGGGAAGCATCATTTCAAGCGTGACACCGTGACGAGGATCTTGACATTGTTGGTCGCTCATATGCACTTAGTTTATGAACGATGCACTCACCTGCCGCGAAGGGACCGGCGTGGAGCGACCGGCTAGCGTTCAATTCGTTGGTTTTCGTCTCGCTCTGCCCGGCCTCCTGGCTGCT
This sequence comes from Nitrospirota bacterium, assembly GCA_035516155.1. GTDB lineage: Bacteria > Nitrospirota > UBA9217 > UBA9217 > UBA9217 > JAJYKN01. The sequence continues at coordinate 14,853 of DATJAP010000009.1, read as the reverse complement.
CGACCGATGCCTTGCTCAACCTGATGCGTCGGCGCCAGCGCAGCAAGCCAACCGCGTACGTCACGTAGTAGCCGGCCAGGGTGCCAAAGAGCAAAAGAGTGAGCGGGCTGCGCGCCAAAGCTGATGGCAGCGCAGAGACAGGAACCGCCGAAAAGTAGAGCTGTGCCGCACGATAGGCGATGCGGCCGAGGAACAGAAGCGAGAGGGCGATGCCCAAGCGGGCGTTCGGTGTATATAACAGGCCCGACAATGTTTGCTCGAACGTGGTGAGTCGAAGCCCGTACATACCCAGGACGGCACCCAACCCGACGCCGGCCACTGTCGCCAATGCAGCACCGGGATGACCAAATGAACCGAGCAGCAGGGCGAGCAGGACGGGGAACAGACAAATGGTAACCCATTGCCTTACGCCTGACAGTTGCTGACGACCAACCATCCGGCGAACGCGCGAGTACACGCGCCAGGCGACAAGTGCGGTAACACCGACCGTGACAACCAGAGAAAGACGGCTTGCGAATACCATGAAGTACCTCTCATGCCTCATGCACTGGGCAGGTGACTGCTCAGCACGTTATAAAGCGTGGCGTCCGGCGAATGAACCTTTCCGAGCACGCTTGTGGGGAATAGCACGCTAATGACAAGACGTCATCAGCCTTATCAGGCCTTCCCTCAAGCCTGCCTCATGCATTGACGAGGCATGAATGATCGGATCGGGTTCGACTCTTTTTGTTAGATCTTCATCTGGGGTAATGCCATTTCCATTTATCATCGCTCAATCCCTTCTTCACAGACGGTTATTTCCCGGATGCTGCAAGCATTCTCGAAAGGGAAACTTACTGTATTAAGGTGGGATAGAGCTTCGATGCAATAATGACCAAAATTACATAGATCAGCCCCAGAACGGCAAAGTCAAATTTGAACCCGTAGATGCTGTGACTGCCCTGAATCATGAGTCCCCGTAAGATGTCCACCAAATAGGTCAGGGGGTTGATCCTCGCAAAGGCCACGAGCCAGGCTGGCATGAGTTCGAGCGGGTAAATCGCGTTGCTGGCGAAAAAAAGAGGCATCGTGAGTACTTGACCAATTCCCATGAACCGTTCCCGGGTCTTCACAATACAAGCAATAATGAGAGAAAACGTCGAAAAAATCGCCGATCCGAGCACAACGGAAAAAAGCACGCCCAGGATCGCCTGCGGGCCGAGGTTGATCTCAATCCGCATGAGTGAGGCAAGAACGTAGATGATAAGCGCTTGGACCAACCCTCGAAATCCGGCGGAGATTGCCTTTCCAAACACGAGTGCGCCCCGATAGGACGGGCTCACCAGGAGTTTATGAATGATCCCCAGGTCCCGCTCCCAAATAACCGCAATCCCGTAAAAAATCGCACTGAACAATACGCTCTGGGCCAATATCCCGGGGCACATAAAGGTCAGGTAACTGATATTGCCCGTCGGTATGCCACGGACCCGGCTGAAAACCTGCCCGAACACGACTAACCAGAGGACCGGCTGGACAGCGCGAGAAAAAAGTTCGGTGGGATCACGGAGAAGTTTCTTCAGCTCGGATTCTCCTATCGCAATGCTCTGTCCCAGGAAATCTGCCAGGGAAAAGGAATCAGCCGAGTCGGGTGACCGTGCTCCGTGTTTGCCGGACGTCACGATAATTCCCCCCTTCTGTAATCAGGACCCCGCAGCATTGGGCAAAAACATCATCCAGGGTGGCTGTGGGGCTGATAGCTGTCTTCAAATCCTCAGGCTGTCCGATGATGGCGACTTTCCCTTGATGCAAAATTGCCAGCTCATCGCAGAGATGGTCCGCTTCTTCCATATCGTGCGTCGTGATGAGGACCGTCATGTTGTAATCCCGTTTCAAATCCTGCAGCCGGTCCCACACAATTCGCTTCGCCACTGGGTCAAGCCCGATCGTCGGCTCATCAAGAAAGAGGACGGCGGGCCGGTGGAGCATCGCCTGGGCAAGCTCCAGCCTTCGTATCATCCCGCCCGAATACGTTTTGACGAGTTTTTTTGCTGAGTTCTCCAGTCCCATGAATTCCAAAGCTTCATCGATACGGGCAGGTCTCTCTGACCTGGGCATACGATAGAGTTTGGCGGAGAGCAATAAATTCTCACGTCCTGTGAGCGCGCCGTCTGCGGAAAGCATTTGAGGCACATATCCGATTCGTTTCCGTACCTGAGCGGGCTCGGCGACAATATTGAATCCCGCGACGGTTGCCGCCCCGGAAGTCGGGGCAAGGAGCGTCGTGAGCATTTTGATCGTGGTGCTTTTCCCGGCGCCGTTAGGACCGAGTAATCCGAAGATCTGTCCGGGCCTGACATTGACATTGATCCGATCGACGGCCGTCTGCCGACCAAACTCCCTGGTCAGATTTATCGTCTGAATGGCTAGATCATCCGCGAGACCGGATTTCTTTTCCTGGCTTGGCTTTCCCATTTTGCTTTTCCATCGCCCCTGGAAATTCTCGCGCATGGTTCTACAACTTATACTTTACCGAGTGAACGGTAATCACGGGGATCGATGCATTTAAGATCGTTTCCCGGGCTGTGCTTCCGAAAAAGGCATTGAGCAGAGCGTTGCGTCCATGGGTCCCCATGACCACGAACGAATAGTCTTTTGCACCCTCTTGATAGATCGAGCAGGCAGAAGGTATCTGTTTATCATCAATTTTGTAGTAACAAGGAACATCGTGTTTTTCGAAGAAACGGGCTTTCTGTTCAATGGCTTTGACGGACTCCTCTTGGATCCCGGCCAGAATTTCTTCGAGATTGAGCGGCACCCAGCCCGAGACCATACTGCAATCTGTCAGGATCCTCTTGAAACTCTCTCCAAGACAATGAAATAAAACAATCGCCGCTCCCATTCGTTTTGCGAGAGAAAGAGCATAGTGCTCGGCAGCGCGACTGTTTTTGCTGAGATCGGTTGCAAGGAGTATTTTCAGCTGCTTCTTCGCGTTCACATTCCAGCTCTTTTCCCAGGCTTCGGGTCCGATCACCATCACAGGTCTCTTTGCGTAGCGAATCACTTCTTCAGCAACGCTTCCTATCAGCAAACGCTTCAAGCCTTTCCGGCCCTGGGTCCCCACGACGACAAGCTCCGGGGAGGGCGTGGATCGCACTGCCTTCAAAATCAGCTCAGCAGGAGAACCGATCTTTAAGGAATAGATGACGGGGTCTTGATATCGCTTGCTCAGTTCCTCCAGTCTTTTCTGATGTTGGGAATGCCATTCCCGGATGCGGAGGGCGTCGAACCGGTCATGCGGGTACGCATGTATATCCTCCACGTAAAGGAGTTCGGTGCCGACATTGAGTCGCTGCGCGAAAAAAGAGGCGGCGCCCCGTATCGCTTGCGAACGTCTCTTGCCGGAATCTGTCTGATTTTCGATATCGTCAGCTACCAAGATTGAGTGTTTCGGCATCCTCCGCTCCTCTTTCGGTGTATCATCCGCACGGCGCAGCACGTCGCGGCTATGATGAAAACCCGTTTACGATGCATGACAGCCAGCGCCACATCGTGTATCATTCTGGCTAAAACATAACACAGAAACAGTGGATTATCAAGCCTGGCGTGCCGAACTGGCGTGCCGAACGTCGAATAAGCAATTTACGGGCAGAGGTGAACAAATCCTGACGGAGACCACATCGGTTTAGACATGTGGAAGCGTTAGCAGAAATCGGGAGGTTGCGTTCCCATGCATTTCACGAGGAATCCTTCCCTTCATTCAGACCATGCAATCGTTCACAGCGATCAGATCCTCCCTATGGGCATATGCCAGACGACGGTATGCCTGATGCAGCATCAGGTCGATGATGTCGAATGGTGAATTGGACAAAGACACGAATGCCGCTTAATACTTCAAAAATTGCAATGATTGGAACGTTCATCGGAGACGGGGGGAAGATCACGTTCAATAAAATTATGGGAAAACAAGAACTGCCTCAAGAATTCAGGACGAACCGTCCGGTCCCCGCTGCGCCCCCGCGTCTTCCGCCGGTCGGGTCGGGGTTCTCGCCGGGCTGTTTTTCCAGATCAATGCGGCCCACGAGCGTCGTAAAAATTACAGGTATTCGTGATTCGAAGGTGAGCTGTTTTCCGCTGAAGGGGTGTTTGAAGGAAATCAATCTGGCGTGAAGTGCCATGCGGGAGAGGGGCTCATCCCCTTTCCCATATTTCAGGTCGCCGACTATCGGGTGTCCGATGCCCGCGAGGTGCACTCGAATCTGGTTTTTCCTTCCTGTTACCAGAGTTACCTCCAGCAGAGAAAATCCCTTTGTCCTCCTGAGAACTTTATAGGCTGTTTGGGACAGTTTCCCTCTCCTGCTGTCGGAGGTAGAGTAAACTTTATACGCTTCGTCCTCTGCCAGGTACGTGGTGATGATCCCCGAGTTCTTCTCACATCGACCGTGAACGACTGCAAGATATTTCTTCTCGGTTTGTTTCCACTGGTCCTGCAATCGTACCTTGGCTTCTTCGCTCTTTGCAAAAAGAAGTGTCCCCGATGTGTCCCTGTCAAGTCGGTGAACGACGAAAAGACGTTTTCGGCTTCTTCCGCAACCAATGCGGATGTAATCCGTTAAAATGGAGTGGGCCGTGCGCGTTTTTTCCCGCTCTGTAGCAACAGTCAACAGTCCCGCTGGTTTGTCCACCACAAGGATGTCGTTATCCTCATACAGGACCACGAGCCCTTTCAGCGGGACCTTGGCGCTTGCAGGAGATCGTTTTCGCATAGCAAAAATACTCTACCATCGATCGCTGGATGAAATTTGAGCGGTTCCCAGAACGCTCATACCGGGAAATCGCATCTCCCGCGTACACGCAGCGGGAGAATCAGTAAACAGCTGGTTTCGAGCAGTATCGCCGCGTCCGGACAGAGCGCTAGGCCCGGTCTTTTAATTCCAGAAACGATTTCCGCCATGATTGCGAAAGTGCGGGGACCGCGAGAACCATCTCGATTCCTTCGCGGTTTTTCCGATCGTAATGATAGATGCGATTGGCAAAAGCGATCGATACCTGTCGGAGGTCCTGTTCGACGAGGAAGAGACCGTCACCGGGTTTTACCCTTCCCTCCTCCAGCACCCTGAGGTAAAAACCCGTTCTGCCGGAATCCACGACAAGCTTCACGAAATCGTCCCTGCCGTACCGGGCGGCAAGCGTCGAGCAGGGCTGGCGCGGCTGGCTCACCTGCACTGTTGCGCTGCCCGCTTGGTAAATGTCGCCGATGCAGACATCGTCCTCCTTCATATCCGTGACGGAAAAATTCTCGCCAAATGCCGCATCAGGCATTTTTCTCCCCAGGATTTTTTCCCAATACTCGTAGTGGTCGAGGCCGTAAACACAAACGGCTTTGTCGCTTCCGCCGTGGTTCTTCAAGTCTCCGACGCCGTCTCCTTCAAAGCCGTGCTTCGTTAGCACAAGAGGGGTTGTTACCGGTTTTTTGCACATGCCCGTCATGAATTCCTTCCCGTGAAACAGCTCCTTCTTCGGGAGACCGATGTTGAGAATCTGGATTATCATGCAAGAACTCCTTTCCGGGGACTCCGTGAATTGAGGGATTCTGATGATGATCAACTCTTCGTCCCTGGCACCTTGACACCTCCCTCCCCCTCCGCACTTTCAGCCGCACGGCCAGAATACGGCAGGACCACCATGCCTGGCCCACGGCTTGGGGTGGAAGCAGACATTTCCCCTCGCTCTCTTTCTCGAGTAGCACAACCGCACTGATCGCGGGACTGCGGATATCCCGGGGAGCCTCGAGATCGACTTCCGCACAGATTATTGCCACTGAAAATGCGTTGCTGAAAAATGTTCTTCCGCGGTTGTCGGATATGTATTCTCCTGGGCATTTCCTCCCCGCCGTCCTTCAGGCCAACAAGCTTAAGCGATTCGAATTGCGTTGGGCGCCTGTGCTTCGTCTCATTGGAGACAAACGGCAATCCCTTCCCCTCGCAGCAACCCGCGCCTTGAATTGTATTACACGAAACATGCATATCGCTTCATCAAGGAAGATGTACAAAAGACCGGAAGATGTCTGAATGGAGAAACTATATCATAAAAGCCATGCTGCAGACAGCATTCTGTGATTGCCCGCAAAGGGTATTTCACCCTGGAAGGATTCACCGGAATGACTGGCGGATCTTTCGAAGGGGACGGAACGTTTCTGTCGGAACGAGCGGAACAGTTCCCCGGCACCTGCCTCCGCCCGGGAGCCTGGACAAAAAAAGGAGGCAGGCATAAGCCTGCCCTCATGCAGCAACCATCAATACCCGGGCGGATTGTATGGGGCAGGAGCCTCCTGGCTCTGGGGAGCCCGACGGGTAACGCTGGTAGCCAGCTTTTTTCCGCCTGCCTCCGTGTATTGTACGGTCACGGTATCCCCCACCTTGATGTCCTTGAGGATGGACCCCGTTTCACAATCAAAGCTCACCGCCATCTTGTCAGAATTCAGCGTGATCGTGCTCTTCTCAACATCCACGGCCGTAACTACTCCCGACGCCTCCCTCGCAAGTGCCGGGCAGACGAACGCGAGCACAAGTGCGGCACCGAGGAGAAATGATGTTGCAGCCCTCGCCTTCATTGCGCACCTCCCCTTCGTCGACGATGCATGCTTCCTCCCTCCCAGCCAACACCACGTTGGTACTCCAAGACGGCAGGCAAGAATCCGCTTCCTTCAAGCCAGCAAAGCCCGCGTCATCTATCCACCCACGTATCCACCGGAAAAATCCGGACCCGTACCGAGCTCGGGTGAACGGACCGAAACAATGCTCTCAACGTCTTTTTCACCCGCGGCTTTCCAATCAAAACCGGTACCCTTCTCAAGAATCTGGAGCTTCCAGTCGATATAGTCCGCGATCTCGAGAAGGTGCCTCTCATGAGTCATGAACACCGTGCCTTCACGGCCGTACGTCGCGGCTAGATCCTTGCGGAGCCGGTTGATCCTTTCTTTTATATCTTCAAGCTCGCGGTAAACTTCCAAAAGATAACCCTTTTCGTTTAGAACGTTTGCGGTTGCCATAGCCTTCCTCCTTGCATGCACTGCCTTACCCGCACCTTTCGCACTTGCAACAGGATTAGATCAGTCCTGTTTATATATGAACTATAGCTCTTCCCGGAGCGGAGTCAAGGGAAATGAAAAGGACATAATTGGTATTAATTATGCATATTATTTTTGAACGTCGGGTTCTATAGTAAATTCTGGCCTTTCGCATAAAGACATTGATTTTGGGGCGGATCTGATGCCATGATCCTGCCGCGTTGTTCCAACTGCGGAACCACTTAAGAATTCCGCCAAATTGCCGATATATGACTATTAGGAAGGACTTTCAGGCACCTCAGGGATCGGCGCAGAGATTACCAATATTTGAATAGTAAAATGAATGAAAAACGAAACTACCGTTTTGGGCTTTTTCCAATACTTTCAATACTATGTTCGATTGACAAACCGGTTTTTATTACTATATAATAACAGTCATTATATATGGATAAACGATCCGAAAACTCATTGCGTTTTATTCTGTCCGGGAAGTGGCTCGTGCTGCGCCGGTTAACCATGGTCTGTGGAATCACCGTTCTTCTCTGTATCCCCTTCCGGCAGGCATTCGCCGACATATACCAGTATACCGACGAAAACGGCATTATTCACTTCAGCAATGTCGGGGTTGGGAACGCTAAAAAATACCGGAAAGTAAAAACCGAATCAAAGCGTGTGACCCGGCCCGAAGATGTGCGACGTTCCGATTCCCGGCCAACTGAATCGGCCCGGTCATCGTCGAAAGAAAACACGCCCGACTCTTCGTACACCGAGATCATCAACAGCGCGTGCTACCGCCACGGCGTGGATCCGGCGCTTGTCCATGCGATGGTCAAAGTCGAATCGGACTTCAATCCCTACGCCTTGTCAAGTAGAGGCGCAATGGGATTGATGCAGCTCATGCCGCAGACCGCTGTCGACCTGAAAGTGCGCAATATATTCAGCCCCGATGAAAACATCGACGGCGGGGTGAAATATCTCCGGTATCTGCTCGACCGCTATGAGGGCAACCTCTCGCTCGCCCTTGCCGCCTACAATTCAGGAGAGACCGCTGTCCAGAAGTGGGGAACCGTCCCCCCCTTCCGCGAAACGCAGGATTATGTGCAGAGGGTCCTGAAAATCTACGACGGGACCGGACGTCCGGCAGGTCCGCGGTACACCATCTATATCGGGTACGATGAAGACGGCGCACTTCTCCTGACTGACGATCCCTCCAAGAAAAACATCGGTAGAAAGGTGAACCGCAGGACTGATAAAAGCCTTTAACATTTTCTTTCTCATGCGTTACATTTCCTCGCTTATTCCACTGTTTCTCCCGCGGCTTCCCTTAGTACCGCGTTTCGAGTCGCACCGCTCTTTTATTATACATTCCGCAGGAAGCCCGCTGTTTGGAGGAGGTTTGTGATACAGTATGACCAGGTATTTTCCCCCGCGTGCAGCCGCCGCGGCAGTTTGCGCGGAAGAGAGAATCGTGATATCCCCTATCTAACCGCCTGCACGGAGAAGAGAGAGGCCGACGATGAAGAAAATACTGACCTCGGATGATCTGAACCGCCAATACCTCAAGAACGACGCGATGGCCGACCGTGAGGACGTGGCTGTCTTGACGGCGGAAACCACTGACGAGATGCTGAATATTCATCGAAAAGAAAAAGCCGATCTCATCATTGCGAGAGTAGACCTGCCCGGCATGAGAATCGAGGATCTGTTCAACACCATACGGGAAGCCAAGGATCTACGAAAAGTCTCGACCATCATCATCTGCGAGGACAACGTTATGCACCAGGCACGATGCAAACAGTGCGCCCCCAACTCGGTCTTCATTATGCCGGTCGATAAAGCCGGGCTTCATGCCAGGTTGTTGCAGCTCCTCGATATCGCTCCGCGGCGGCCTTACCGGGTCACGCTCAACGTCGCTGTTGAAGGCAAATTCAACAACAAGCCGTTCCTGCACCACACCGAAGACATCAGCTCGACGGGCATGCTGATCAGAGCCAAGGATTTTCTTGCGCAGGGCGACCGCATCACATTCTCCTTCTATCTCCCCGACGGCATGCGCATTAGCGCCCGCGGTGTCGTTGAACGGATCGTCAAACAGACAGCCGAACCGGGAATCTGTCTGTACGGGGTGAAATTCACGGACCTGGGTCCGGACGCCCGGTCGGCTATCGAGGCATTCGTAGCGAAAGAGTTAAAAAAATAGAAATCTTCCTTGAACCCTCCATCCGAAACATGCGTGGAACGGTATTGACGGGCCATGTAAAATTGTGATGCTTTGTCTATCATGGATGAAAAAAGACAAAATCAGAGAATGGGCGTAAGGCGCTATATCGCAGCCACAGAGCGCACTTGTTCCCTGGACGTTATTTCGTTCAGGGATCTTCAGTGGACGACTTATATTGTCCGGATCGTGGATCTGTCTGTAATCGGCATTGGAATCGCAATTGATCAGCCGGTTCAACCGGGACTCGTTTTGCTGAAGGACCGCGTCTTCGGGCAAAAGTGCGGTACAGTGGTATGGTGTAAGCAGAGCGGTGCTCTCTACCGGGCCGGGATCCAGTTCCTGCATCTCACCGGGCCGGAGGAAGAGTACATCCGGAGCCAGATCGAGTTGCCGAAACGCTGTAATTCGGTCGCGGACCCCGACGGGCTTATTGCCGCGCTTATGCAGGGCATCAACAAAGATTTGAACAATCCCGCGTACTGAACGTAATTCACGAACCCGCCACGGCCCTTATTGTTTCGCCACACAGGAAAGGGCAGAAAAACATCCAGAACGACTTTGAACGGCACCGTAACGCTGCTTATTGCATAGCAGGAGGGCACCAGCCCCTTACCCCTGTATCCCCTTATTCTTTGCTGACATATATCCTGCCCGGTTCACCCGAAATGACTTCTCCGATCACGGCCTTCGTTGCGACACCCCGCGCAGCGAGCCCGGCAAGAAGCGCTTCAAGCTTTCCGTGCGCAACCGAAATCAAAAGCCCTCCCGATGTCTGGGCATCAGCGAGGATAAGTTTTTCCTCCTCGGTAATTCCCGCTGCCCAGTTCACCTTGTCGTTGACGTATTTCAGGTTTGCCCGCGTGCCGCCGGGAATACTGAACTTCGCCAGCGCCGGGACGCCCTCAATGACCGGAATTTGCGACAGGGACAGCTTCACGCTGACGCAGCTTCGATGAAGCATCTCGTGCAGATGGCCAAGCAGTCCGAAGCCGGTAATGTCCGTTGCTCCCCTGACGCCGATTTCGACCATCGCGTCTGAAGCGGCCCTGTTCAGCGTTTTCATGTTCCCGGTCGCCGTTGCGATCATGTTCTCCGGCGCCCTCCCTCCCTTGATCGCCGTTGAGATGATGCCGATGCCGAGCGGTTTGGTCAGGACGAGTGCGTCGCCCGGCCGGGCGCCGCTTTTGAGCGCCAGTTTCGCCGGATGCGCGATTCCAGTCACGGCCATGCCATACTTCGGCTCTTTATCGTCGATGGAATGGCCTCCGATGATGACGACCCCCGCTTCCCGCGCCTTTTCGGCGCCGCCGCGAATGATCTCGCTGAGCACCTCCAGCGGCCCGTCCTTGGGAAAAGCCACCAGGTTCAGGGCAGTGAGCGGCTTTGCGCCCATGGCGTAAATGTCGGACAGCGCGTTCGCTGCCGCAATCGCGCCGAAATCATGGGGATTGTCCACGATAGGGGTGAAGAAATCCACAGTCTGAACAATCACGGTATCATCGCTGAGTTGATAGACACCTGCATCGTCTTCGGTCCCCACCAGCACGCGCGGATCGGTCACCTTCGGGAGCGACTGGAGAATCTGGTCCAAAACCTTTGGACCAAGCTTGCAGGCTCAGCCGGCACCATGGCTGAGCGACGTCAGCCTGAACTTCTCCCTCGGGTCATTCTCGTCCGCCATATCCATCACCTCCACCTTCCGAATAATATCCAACAATACCGTTTGTCAGCCCGACAGTCAAATTGCAAATACCCATTAACTTTACTATATCATAAAGGAAAGAACGATCATTTGCATGAGGATTTTATGTCGATTTCAACCCTTCCTCGGGTTATGCTCCTTCCGAAGAATCCTGCGGCTAATCCCTGTGCCCGGTAATCAAATAATTTCCGCCTGAAGTTCAAGTGCTCGTTTGCACATCATATCCATGGTTCCTGCCCTGTCGTAATCTCCTGAAAATTGAGATATAATTATCTTGCTTGATCTTGCCTCCCTCGTTGTCATGACAGTGGCAGAAATTTGGAACAGTCTGATCATCGATTCTTGACGATCGTAGCAAACATTGCTGACAAATTCCGACCGAGACACGTTAATGCTATCTAATCACGTTGGAGACGACGAACAAGGGGAGAAAAAATCATGACTAAAAAACTAGCTGTATTGCTAGTTATCTCGTTTTTTTCGGCTGTTCTCCCTGTCGGCATCGCTCTTGCCGGGCCAACCATGGACCTGACGGTATCAGCAGCAATCAGCCTGAAAAACGCCTTCGAAGAAATCGGCAAGCTTTACGAGTCGCGGAACAAGAACACCAAGGTCCTGTTCAACCTCGGCGCATCGGGGGATTTGGTGACGCAGATCAAGGGCGGCGCTCCGATCGACGTGTTTGCCTCTGCCGCCCTTAAGGACATGGATAAACTCGACAGTGCGGGTTTTGTGGTGAAGGATACGAGAACGAACTTTGCCGCGAATACCGTGGTTCTTATCGTTCCTTCGTCCTCGAAGATCACGATTCCCTCATTTGAGGACCTCAAAAAGCCAGAGATAAAGAAAATCGCTATGGGGAATCCGAAAACCGTTCCGGCCGGACGATATGCGGCCGAGACATTCCAATATTACAAGATATCTGATATGATACACAACAAGCTGATTTTAACCGAGAATGTAAGGCAAGTGCTTGATTACGTATATCGGGGGGAAGTGGATGCCGGCGTCGTCTATTCAACGGATGCGATGGTGAGGCAGCAGGGAGTCAAGATTATTTTGACCGCGCCTGAAGCGAGCCATAAACCCGTCATTTACCCCATTGCCGTCGTTAAAGGGACGAAAAACGAGCAAGCAGCAAACAGCTTCGTAGCCCTTGTTACCTCTGAGGAAGGCCAAAAAATACTCTCCCAGTATGGATTTAAGCCCATAGCGTCGGCAAAGTAGTCCTGTGCCATGCGGGGAGAACAGGAGCGACAGAATGGATGATTCCCTGTTATTCTCCCTGAAACTTTCCGTGCAGGTGGCAACGGTCGCGACGGTGCTGGTCGTGATGGTGGGCCTTTCTGCCGCCTACCTCCTTTCCCGGAAGAACTTTCCCGGCAAGGAACTGCTCGATATCCTTCTTACGCTGCCGCTCGTGCTGCCGCCCACCGTCACGGGCTATTACCTCATCGTCCTGTTCGGCAGGAACGGGCTTCTTGGCCGGTACCTGTATGCCTGGACCGGGTGGAGTATCATGTTCACCTGGTACGCGGCGGTACTTGCATCGTTCGTGGTAGCGCTGCCGCTCATGGTGAAAACGGCGCGCGCCGCTATCGAATCCGTGGATGAAAACCTCATCCGCGCGTCCTACACGCTTGGACACTCCGAATACCGGACCGCCCTCAAAGTCATTCTGCCGTTGGCGAGGAAAGGCATCGTTGCCGGTACCATTCTTTCGTTTGCACGCGCTATGGGCGAGTTTGGCGCGACCCTGATGATTGCCGGGAACATTCCTGGAAGGACGAACACCATGCCGTTGGCCATCTATTCTGCGGCAGGCAGCGGCGACCGGTCCCAGGCAGCCATCATGGTTATGGTATTCACGTTGTTTTCGGGGTTCTTCTTGTACGTTGCCAGTAAGCTGAGCAGGCGGGTGTTGTAGATGGGGTTATCAGTTAAAGTAAATAAGATCGTGAACGGTTTTTCTCTTGATGCCGAGTGGACAATCGGCAATGAGCTTGCTGTGCTCTTTGGGTGTTCCGGAGCCGGTAAATCCCTGACCCTCCAGATGATCGCGGGTCTCCTCTCTCCGGACCGTGGTTTTATTCATCTCAACGAGAGAACCTTTTTTGATGGTTCAACTGGCAGGAACCTGCCGCCCCAGGAGCGATCGTGCGGGTACGTCTTCCAGGACCTGGCACTGTTCCCGCATATGACGATACGAGAGAACATCCTCTATGGGGCGCATGGATTGTCCAAGGCCGACCGTGAGCAACAAGCCGGTACCATGCTCGAAACGTTTAAAATTACCGGGCTCGAAGATAAATATCCTTCGGAGATATCGGGCGGGCAGAAACAGCGTGTTGCGCTCGCACGAGCACTCATCAGGAGGCCGGACGCCTTGCTCCTTGATGAACCCTTTTCCGCGCTCGATAATCCGCTCCGGGCGGAGATGCAGCATTTTCTTCAAGAGATCCGCCGGGAGTTTTCAATCCCTCTCGTGTTTGTTACTCATGATATCCTTGAAGCATACTCGATGGCGGATAAAATTATTGTCTATGCAAACGGCCGTGTTGCACAATCGGGTTCGCCGCAGGAAGTATTCACCAATCCCGCATCCAGGGAAGTAGAGCAACTCGTCAACACGCGGGAGAGGTTGCTGCAGTCTGTCGAATCATTGCCTTGCATGAGCAAATATTAGTGGTACGGCCTCCAGTCCTATGACGTGGTGCAAGATATTTATCCGGATGCGATCCTATAGGTATCCGGAGAAGGATCTCACGAATGCCGGGGAATTGTTCGTGACGATGAAGGACAAAATAAACGTCCTCCTGGAAAATGCTGTTGAACGTACCCGTATTTCAGAGACTTAAAAGGAGTGGTCAAATGCTCAAAACTATCAACACGCGTCGTAGCGTCCGAAAATTCAAGCCAACTCCCGTCAGCGACAAGGACATCCATGATTTACTCGAAGCCGCTATGAATGCGCCTTCCGCTGTCAATGAGCAGGCATGGCAGTTTGTGGTCATGTCCGGGAAAGTACTTGACGAGTTCCTGACCATCAATAGTAACACGCCGAAAAGCGCCCCCGTTGCCATCCTTGTCTGTCAGGACCTAACCGCAGAAAAGGCAAAGGGTTATTCTGTGCAGGACTGCGCGGCGGCAACCCAGAATATTCTGCTCGCAGCTCATGCAAAAGGCCTCAGCACGGTCTGGAGCACTGTTTTTCCAAACAACGCAAAAGCAATACGTTCGCTTTTGAACATCCCGGAAAGCGTTCAACCCTTCTCCTGCGTGCCTGTCGGCTATAGCGCCGAGGGAGAAAAGAACATAACCAGCAGGTTTGACGAACGGAAAGTACATCATCAATCCTGGTGACATGGTAACGGTTCATCATTTATTGCGTGTTGGCATCTTCCTAAATTAGTGGAGCCAAAGCAGCCCTTGAATCCGAGACGATCGTCTGGGCCCAGGACACTGGAAGGCACAAGCATGACCGTGAACGAGATCTTTCCTGGCGGCTCGACCGACACCGTCATGATCCCGGCCGACATTCCCCCCCGATCTCCGCTCACGCCTGCTCAAGCCCGAGATCATCGTTCATGTTGCTGTCTTTTGTAACTGGTGCACCATGTTCTGACAGCAACCTCGCGTTGAATCTTGCGCTCCCTGCATCCCCCTTTCTGCCTGCGCTATCCGAAGAAGACAACTATTCGTTCGGAGAAACCCGCTTCGTTTGCATGATTAACAACGCAATTGCCCTCTTTCTCATCTCTGCAAAAACTCGCGCCACCCTGTTTCCCGCAAATTCAAGCAGTTGCATTTTGGCACGCGATCTGCAATACAGGGGGCAAGACTGAACGAAAAGGAGGACAACAAAATGAATACCACCCTTTCAAG
>DATJAP010000008.1:0-187540 GCA_035516155.1 Nitrospirota bacterium | reverse complement strand
GCGGCAGCATAACATCACCCGACCCCGGTTTTTCGAGCGATCAGTACCGAACCAGCTTTGGCAGACGGACATCTTCACGTTCCGTCTTGGCGGCCACTATGCGTACCTGATCGGCTACATCGACGATTATTCCCGCTACATTACGGGGCTCGAGCTTTTCCGCACCCAGACGGGGCAGAACGTTATCGAGGTGTACCGCCGGGCGGCCTCCGAGTACAACCCGCCGAAAGAGATGCTGACAGACAACGGGCGGCAGTACACGAGCTGGCGCGGGCACAGCCGCTTTGAGCTGGAGCTCAAAAAAAACAAGATCCACCACATCAAATCGCAGCCGCACCATCCGATGACTCTGGGCAAGATCGAACGGTTCTGGAAGACCATCTACCGGGAGTTTCTGGTCAGAGCGCAGTTCGAGAGCTTCGAGGATGCAGCCGAGCGTATACGGCAGTGGGTGAAGTATTACAACCACAAACGGCCGCATCAAGGGATTGGCGGCCTATGTCCCGCGGACCGGTACTTCGAGATCCAGAGCGAGCTTAAGAAGACGATCGAGCAGGGCATCCAGGAAAATCTTCTGGAGATGGCGCTCCGGGGCAAACCGCGTCTGCCATTTTACATGGTGGGCCGCATGGAGGGGCAGTCGGTGGTGCTACGGGCGGAAAAGGGCAAGCTGCGGCTGTCGGTGGACGATGAAGAAGATGACACCACGCAGGAAGTAGTCTACAATCTAAACGAAGAAGGAGCCGACCATGGAAAAGACGGAGAAGATAAAAAGCGAGAAGAAGCGGCAGACGATAAACCACGGGGCGATGGAGAAATGCCGGGCGGTTCTCTCGATATGGACGGAGCGGCGGAGGCCGGCGGAAGTATGCCGGGAGCTGCAGATACCGTGGATGGTGCTGGCGGAGTGGCAGAAGCGGGCGATGGAGGGGATGCTTCAGGCACTGGAACCCCGAGTGAGCCTGGACAAGGGGCCGGCACTCTCCCCACGCCTGCAAGCGCTGCTGGAGAAGAAGCGCCTGACGCTCCTCTCGAACACAACGCAGGGCAGGCTGGAAAAGACGCTGTCGAGGGCGCAGGAGGTAAGGAAATCGGAGACGCCAAAGGACCCGAAGTCCGAAAGCTCCTCCCTGCGCAAGGCTGAGACCCCATAACAGGAATGGAGCGTGCGTATGAGCGACTCAGAAGACAAAGAGCTTGCCCGAAAACGGACCGCGGTGGTGTTTGCAGTGCGCAGCGGCCAGATCACGGTTGAGGAAGGCGCACGGAGGCTCGGCGTGTCGCGGAAGACCTACTACGAGTGGGAGCGACGGGCATTACAGGCGATGACCGAGGCCTTGGAGGATAAATCCCCTGGAAGGCCAAGTATACCACAGGACGAGGAGAAACAGCGTTTACAGGACGAGAACGCCGAACTCCGAAACAAGCTCTTTGTCGCTGAGAAGACGGGAGAAGTGCGGGACATGCTGCATGCCTATGAACTGCATAATGCCAAAACGAAGAAAGGCATGTCAGAGGAAAAAAAACGAAAACGAAGGAAGAAACCATAACCTGTATGCTTGCTGTTATTGACCAGATGAGGGAGAAAACCTGTATGTCCTACCAAGCGATCTGCAGTGCCGTGAGGCTCCCCTACCCGAGCTTTATACGGTGGCGTCTACGACAGATGAACGCCACTCCTCTCGTGCGGCAACCGGGTCCTCCTAAGGTCAAGCCGCCGGATCTGGAGAAGCTTGGACTGGATATCGCAGAGCTGTCTCACGGGCAGAGCCGCACGCAGGGCACGGGCGCATTATACGCACGCTATGGTTCTTCCGTATCAAGGCGAGAGCTGCAGAGTATGGTAGAAATGGCACGGCACGACCTCAATACATTACATCGCCAGAACCTGCGGCGGATCAGCTGGGATAGGCCGAACGTCGCGTGGTCCATGGACCCCTGCCAATACAACGAGCGTGATGCCGCCGGAGCCAAGGTGTACCTGAACCATATGCAGGACCTCGCGTCCCGCTACAAGTTCACTCCCATGACAGGCGACGTTCCCTGCGGTGAAGAAATATCCGGGTATCTCGCAGCAACCTTCGATCGCTTCGGTGCGCCCCTGCTCCTCAAACGGGACAATGGCGGCAACCTGAACCATGCGGCGGTCAATGCCGTGCTCGAGGACTACTTCGTCCTGCCCTTGAACAGCCCGATCCATTATCCGCCTTACAACGACGCGATCGAAGAGGCGCAAACCGAGCTGCAGAAAGGGCTTGCCGCAAAGCTCTCGTATAAGCCCAGCTGCCAGCGCGAACACATGGAAGCGTATGCATCGACAGTTGAACATGACCTTAATCACCAACCACGTCAGTGCCTACATGGCAACAACGCCTGCCAAACGTACTTCACGAACAAAAGAACGTTTACCAAGTGGGAAAGGAGGGATGCCTATGCTTGGATGACAAACTTGCAGGGTGATATACTATGCACAGATGGTGGGGTTCAGCCACAAGCGGCCTGGCGGATCGCCGTCGAGGCCTGGCTGAGTATGAAGGGGTTAATTACCGTTACGATCAACGGGAAAGTGTCACCCAATTTTCCCTAAAAGTTTTATCATAAACTGCTGGCGTGCACAAACTTATCGATTTGCTATGCATAAAAGAAACGTAGAGAATAGGCCACAACTCTTGTAGTATGCCCGTACTACAAGGTATCAGGCTGTATACTACATCTGCACTACACTCGTACTACACTCGGCAACTTCGACATTTGATAATTGAAAACTCGTGGATTGTTGTACGGAAAGACCCGGCGTTGCTGATGACCCTTGAACGCCCCTGGACCGTATTCTGTTATGCCATCCATGTCGACTATATACAATACTTTTTTGCAGTTCGGGCACATTTTCTATTTTAAGGAATAAGCAGATCCTAAGCATCCTCTGACGATAGACGTAAAATGCAGTTCTGGAACTCCGTTTTCTTCTCTGCCGGCTTCGTCCCTCCTTGTCAGCTACGATTACTGCTTGTGATGCACGCACTAGAGTCTGCAAGAGCCAAAACCTCCTCATCAATCTTCTTATTGCGAAATTTGGCGTCCTCCATCTCCAGATATGCCATGTTTGGCTAGTGTAGTGCAGGTGTAGTACAAATATAGTACAGGTGTAGTACCGGATGTAGTATACAGCCTAATACCTTGTAGTACGGGCTTGATACGGACGTTGATGGCCGATTCTCCTCCGCTCCTCTTTTTGGACCGCTACCGAGAAAGACCGAGACATGACCTTGACGGGAGGAAGGCAGTCAATTTTTCTCGCCCTCCATTTGTATCCGTCACGGGAGATCCTCCAAACGCAGCGATGCAGTGGATGTTGGGATGCCATTATCAATTATTAATTCATTCGGTAGTCCCGGATAATAGCGATGTCTCATTGTGTTGGGCATCTGATGTCCAACTGCAAGTTTGACGAGTGTAGCGCGAGTGTAGTACGTCTGTAGTACGGGTGTCGTTCAGTTGTAGTTCTGGTGCAGTGCAGATATAGTAAACAGCCTAATACCTTGTAGTACGGGAGATCCGGCGTTGCTGACGACCTTTGAACGCCTCTGTACTACATGCCAAAAAAAGGGCCATCGTTTCTCCGCATTAGATACAACCTGAAGAATCGGAAGGAGTACATGACGCGATTATACAATTAAGAAACGGGATCACGTTATGGAGGCCGATCTTGCAGCCCGATTCACCCTGGGTAACGCTTGTTTCTTCCTGCAGCCGGCTAATGAAGTGTGTCTGCTCTGATACAGACCGCGGGCCCACAGCGTTAATACATGATCATGGAAATGCAGCTGCCTTTATGAGGTAAACATGTCTGTTGATAAAAGCTTGCTTTTTGAAGATTTGCTATTCTACGAACGAATTTTGAGAAAGGGATCTTGCGGGGGGTCAGGACATGGACTTCCCCGGGAAAATCGATCCTGGAGCATTTGTGAGAAGAGATTTCTGTCCCAATAAAATAAAAATTCACAAATGATCACTGTATCGGGAAATTCCTCCGACTGGTACGCTTTTAATGACCATTAGCAAAAACAAATAAAAAACTGACAAAAAACGTGCTGCCCAGTACGTCCAGTCTAAACCAGGTTTTTATTTTTAACATAAAAGAAGGAATCATATGAGCAACTTGCCAGGCCAAAGTAGAAATGCCGGCTTTTAAACCGGCATACGACGTTTCTTGACGGCGAAGCGGCATCACAGTCAAAAATACATATACAGTGCAATTGTGTTTTGACAAGGAGATTATCAAAACCTGCAGACACCATCCGAGAGAGTTTTTTCTATATATAGGATATAGGTATATGTCCAGCTACCGCACAAGGATAGTCGATGCCTTGACACTTTCTACGATTATCCCAGCCTCCCGCTGTTTAGAAATTTGACACTATAACGATTCCAGAAAAAATTTGAAAATAATGACAAAAAAACTAAAGGATATCGATAAATTGCCGATAAGTAGATGTTAGGCCGGAGGCCTTGGGGATCTTTATCCTGCAAGGCGACCCATATATCACAGATTTCTACGAATTTATGGAGGCTAAAAAACCGAGGCCACAAAAAATAGAGATTTTAGGATAGACATTGCGGAAATCTATATGTGCACAGCTACACTGTCGGTTCCATAAAATGCAAACCGGCATCAAAAAATCGGCAGCACGAACTTCGACTTCCGTTGCTGGTTTACCTTATATGATATGGTTACGTTAGGATTGGAGGAATACTATGAAATCCAAGAAAGACATCAATGCCAGGAAGCCGAAATCCGTAAAATTTCAGGTCCGGATCCCTGTGGAGCTTGCCGACATCGTTGATGAATTTTGTCAAAAAAACGAGCGGAGTCGGTCATGGATAATCCGCCGGGCGCTGATATTTGTTTTTTTTAAGGAGCTCGGCGAAAAAAGGGTAAAGAAATTTTTCGACAAATTGCGGCCATGGAAAAACGTGTGAATCCCCTCCTTACACCGGCGAGGAATATTTTTTTACCTCAATAAATGTAGTACTTGTAATACAATATTTTAGGGCATACGACAAGAGGACAATTCTTTTCTTGACAAATATTATATTTTATATTATATTTTATATTATCTTCACCGAAGAGGTCGGGATTTCACGTGGGAATGGAGAAACAGCTGCTGACATACCTGACGTTGTCTGAACGATGGGAGATTCCCGTGGAAACGCTGCGGGTTTGGGTGTGCAAGAAAAAAATACCCGTCGTAAAACTGGGCCGATGTGTGCGCTTCCGGTTATCAGACGTTATCGCAATCGAAAATAACGGAGGGTTTTCAAGTGTCAAAAGTTTATAGAAAATGGATAAAGACGCGTAAAACGTATGTTTACTATCTGGACTATACCGACCAGAACAAAGAGCGCGTTCGTGAAGCCACAGACCTTACCAGCAAAGTAGCGGCAGAGGAACTTCTGAATAAAAGACTGAATGAAGTCTCAATTGCAAAGCATTTCCCGGAACGCGTCATTAAAGAAATCACCTTTTCCGATTTCGTGGATAATCACTATCTCCCGTTCCACGCGAAGGGCCTCAGTCCCAAGCATTTCGCCGATCTAACGGGCAAAAGCAAAGTATTCAAGGAATTTTTCGGGAATCGTAATTTAAGGGACATTACGAGCGAGGAAATATCGGGGCTGCTCCTGAACATAAGAAAAAAAAGAGCATCGAATACGTTTAACAATTACCGGAACGCGATATCCGGGATTTTTACGAAGGCGATCGAGTGGAAATATGCCGCGGCAAATCCTGTTACCGGAATTAAAATGCTCGAAGTAATTCCCCGGAGGCGGATCCTGGAGCCGCTTGAACAGACGAAACTGCTTGATTATTGCTGCAAACCCGAGGATCCGCATTTGCACGATATGGTGCTGTTCGATCTGCGGACAGGGTTGCGGTATCACGAGCTTAAAAAATGTAAATGGGAGGACATTAATGTTGGGAAGGCATTGATGCGGGTCGTCGGCAAGGGGGGGAAGGAAAGGTTCGTGGATTTGGATCCTGTTGCCCTGAAAATTCTTGAAAGACAGAAGAAACGATCGAAGGGGTCCGATTACATCTTTCCCTATGGGAAGGACGGCGGCCCTGTCCGGCGCCTTACCCGTTCGTTCAAAACCGCCGTTCGGCTGTCGGGAATCGGGCATACTACCATACATGATTTGCGGCGTACCGCCGGAGCAAACTGGATCAATGCCGGGATACACATGCGCCAGGTGCAGGAATGGATGGGACACGAAAGCATCAAAACAACGCAGAAGCACTACGGCCACCTGTTCCGTGACAGCGGAAAGAATGCGATCAAAAAGATGGGGTAAAAGAAAAATGACAACTCGGGAGTTTTTGCAGGTTCAGCGGGTGCCGCCGGGACATTGTCCAGGACGAACGGGGATCGCCTGGCTCCCGGGGCGCCTGCATCCTGAGCCTGACGCCCTGAATTTTTTTAAAATGATTCCTTGACAAGGGCAATTGTTTAATATATTATATATTATAATTGTGATGAGCGAATATAAAAAAGAAAGCCCCGAATTTGTTGTTTTGCAGGTCCGCATCGAAAAGGAGCTTGCGGAAATCCTGGATGATTTTTGTCAAAAAAATAACCGGAGCCGTTCGTGGCTCATCAGGCGCGCACTGATATTCACGTTCATGAGGGAGCTGGGGATTGCAAAGGCGAAAAAATTTTACGACTTGTTAAATCCCCGACCCAAGCAATAGATGCACCTATTTTGCACCTGGGAGGGAAAGGAGGAGAACAGCACTACGCAAGTGATTGATTAATATGGTGCCCCTGGGGTGACTCGAACACCCGGCACGCGGTTTAGGAAACCGCTGCTCTATCCACCTGAGCTACAGGGGCGGGTTGTGATTGGAAATTGTAAAGTGTTAAATAACTTCAGCCGCCTTCTTTTACAGCATCCCTTCGAAATCGATCTTTTTCCGCTTTGTAATGGCCCGCAGTTTATTGAGCGCCTGCGTCTCAATCTGCCGGACGCGTTCGCGCGTGATCCCGAATTCTTTTCCGATGCTGTCCAGTGTCTTGGATTCGCCGTCGCTCAAACCAAATCGGAGCTCGATGACCTTGCGCTCGCTTATCGACAGCTGCTGAAGCCATTCATCAATATGCTCGCGCCTCCGGATATCATCGGAAACACTAGCTGGCGACAGGGCATTGTTGTCCTGGAGAATGTCCTTGAGGGTATCTTCCTCCTGATCGCCGATCAGCATGTCCAGCGAATAGGTTTCGCGCACGACCTGCGAAATGCTCCTCACCTTCTCCACGGACACCTTCATTTTTTTGGCGATCTCTTCGATTGACGGCTCGCGCCCCAGGGACTGGGTAAGCTGGCGCGTGGCGCGCATGTAGGAATTTACGATCTCGGCGATATGAACAGGAAGGCGGATGGTCCTCGTCTGGTTGACGATGGCCCGCTCGATGGCTTGTTTAATCCACCACGAGGCATAGGTGCTGAACTTGAAACCGCGCTGGTACTGAAATTTTTCAACTGCCCTGATCAAACCCAGGTTGCCTTCCTCTATAATATCGGAAAACTGCAGACCCCGGTTGATGTACTTTTTGCCTATAGCGACAACAAGGCGCAGATTCGCCTCGATCATCTTTGCACGGGCATCCAGATCGCCCGCTTCTATCCGCTTCGCGAGTTCCTGTTCCTGTTCAAAGGAAAGAAGGGGGGTTTTCCGTATTTCCTTGAGGTAATATTTGATGGCATCAAGGCCCTTCTGTCCATCACTAGTGGTTGCGGCGACAGAAGAGTCTTCGGCGGTGTTCACCCTTTCTTCTTTTTCCTCATGTTCTTCACCATAGGGCTCGGCGCCCATCAGATCATCAACTGACCGCTCCCTTTCTATCATGAACACCTCATGGGACAAAAAAATAGCGGCCGCACCGAAGCTCCGTTGTCTTTGATGACAGGTAATGCGTTCATCCCCGGTCTTCGACGCTGCTTGTCCGATCAACAGTCGTAAATTCCACCTTCCCCCACTACCCGCTGTTTGTATTAATAATAATCATGGGAGGTTGACGCCTTTATTTCAAGCGAAGGAGGGAAATGGTCGGGGCGAGAGGATTTGAACCTCCGACCCCTTGGTCCCGAACCAAGTGCGCTACCAGGCTGCGCTACGCCCCGACGAATTTTTACACTATACTAGAACTGAAATCGTATGTCAACGCACATTCTTTATTTTGTCACATTCTTTATTTTTGCAGCATTGATAAAATTATCAAAGGCCTCTTGATAGTAGTCTTTCTTCGCTCTGATCACCGCGGGAATCCGCTTTTCGAAGAGCTCACGACCTTCTTCCACATCGTTTTTCAACAACTCAAAAAAGGTCCCGTTCCTGATACCCTCAATCACCGCTTCCTGGTTATAAAGAGCGATATCGGAAACGATAATCCTGGCAAAACGACGCGCTTTTTCAACAGCTTCAGGATCTGCCTCGTCTACCCCAGGGAGATCGCATTCCTCTTTTTGAAATATTGATGCATCGAGACTCAGCGACTCCGGCATGACTGCCATCATCTCAGAACTGTCCGCTCGGGCAACCGGGGAAACCGTCGCATTCTGCGGCGCCGAATCACGAAAATCCCGATCAACAGAGCGTACGACTTCGTGGTTGAGCAGTGACGGCTCAAATTCCCGTGCCGGAGGACGCGACATTTCCGGAAGTTCGTGTCGCAGTGGCGCAGCTGTTTTGGGAGCGATTTTGGCCGGTTTCTGGAGTGAAATGAGATTGCGCATCTTGATCGTTAGAAAATCCGGGATATGGTGTTTCTCTATATAGTCATCGGCGCCGTAGAGGCTGGCCGGCGTGCGCTTGTATCGCCTCCGGTCATATACCGAGGAAAGAAGGATGATTTTTATATCCTTGGTTGCAGGATTCCCTTTCAGCCGTTCGCACAATTCGAAACCGTAAATGCCTGGAAGGCCCACATCGAGCACCAGCCCCTGCGGTTTGAGCTCGGTCGCTTTTTTCAGCGCATCGACGCCGTTTGAAACCAACTCAACCCGGAAACCGGCTTCGGTGAGAACGCCGGCAACCATGTTCCTGACCACCTCACTATCATGGGCAACCAGCACAAGAATGCCGCTCCAGGATGGATCAGGTTGCGTCGCTTTTTTCGCAACCGGTGCCGGCGCGACCAGCGCCGGCTGATTCAGGGGAAGTACGTTGCCGCAGCGCGGACATCGTATTTTTACGCGCCTGCCGGCGATCTTGGTATCGTCAATTTTTAGCCTTGCACCGCAATCGCATGAAACAATCATGGATATTCGGATCCCCTCCCTCCCCAGAACGGGACGTCTTTCCGTTTGAAGAGTCCGATTAGGAAAAAGCCTGCTATGAAACCGGCGACATGGGCATACCAGGCAACGCCGCCGCGGGAACTGCTCGTTATCAGGACGTTTAGGAACTGGATGACGAACCAGAAACCGAACACGACCATGGCTGATATTTCCACGGTCCTGATGTAGAAACCGAAAAATACGATTGTTACCACCCGAGCTCGAGGATAGAGAAGCAGATAAGCCCCCAATACCCCGGAGATGGCCCCGCTCGCGCCAAGCATGGGAATCATTGAATCCCTGTTCGCAAGTGCATGAGCACATGCAGCGGTTACGCCGCAGAGGAGGTAGAAAATAACAAAGCGGATTCTTCCCATGGCATCTTCCACATTGTTCCCGAAGATCCAGAGGTAGAGCATATTGCCGGCAAGGTGCAGAAGACCGCCATGCAAAAACATGGAAGTGAACAGGGTTGCAACTGCAGGGATTACCTGAGGTGTCCTCGGGGCATGAGTAAGCAGATTCGCAGGCACCAGCGCAAAAGCATTCACGAACCCTTCGCCAGCGACACTCCCCAGCGTAACCTCATAAATAAAAACAATGACATTGAGAATAATCAGGATGAAGGAGATAACTGCGAAGCGCTCCGTAGGGTTAATATCTCGTAAAGGAATCAATCGAGCACTCCGTTCATCCCACAGCTTCTTGCTTCATCCCGCACTGACTCGAACTATTCAGCGTGGACTCTTCTCAACCTCCGGTACCTGCTGAAAGACCGACCTCACGATACAAGAAAAAGCATGACTTGTCAATGAAATGATGTGCAGACCATAAAAGACGGTCGCGGTGGAACTTCGCCGTTACCCCGTGATGTCACGCCATAAATTACCTGATTTCAGCTGCCAAGAAATTACCGAATTATGGACGGTGATCCTACCGCTTGATCTTTCCGCTTGCTGTTTTTTCCAAACGATCGGTGAACTCAAAGCCCTTAGGCACCTTGAACTTCGCCAGCCGCTGATAGCAGAATCGGCGAATCTCATTCACGTCGGGATTGCCAACATCGTCACTCAGTACAATCTTCGCCATGGGTAGTTGGCCGTAGAGAGAATGTGCGGCACCGTATACCAGAGACTCCTTTACCAAAGGGTGTTGATTCAGCACGGCCTCGACTTCCTGGGCAAAAACCTTCATTCCGGCGAAGTTGATCACGTCTTTTTCTCTGCCCACGATGAAAAGAAAGCCATCTCTATCGATTTTGCCAAGATCGCCGGTCCTGAACCAGCCGTCAACGAGGACGTCATCCCTTCCCTGCCAGGGAGAATAATAGGCGTCGAGCATGCCTTTCCCCCTGATATGAATCTCCCCAACACCGTCGGTATCCTTTTTATCTAGTTTTATCTCATAATCAGGCAGCGGTTTACCCACCGATCCGCGTTTTTCTTTGTCCCCGGAAAGCCGGATGAATGGGAGGCCAATTTCAATGATCCCGTAAGCCTCAGTCAGCTCAAAACCGAATTTCTCCCGGAACTCGCCAGCAATCTGTTCCGGCAGCTTCATGGCTGTCGAAACAGCCAGCCTGATGTTGTTCAGTGCGTCGCCGGAAATCGTTTCCGTCCGGGAAAGCAGGCTGTAATGAAAAGGTGACGCGTAAATGAAAGTTCCCTTCTCTCTCGAAATCCCGTCAATAAGCGCCTCGGGAAATCGTTTGCCACACAGCACAATGGTCGCGCCATTCCGGAGGAACAGGAGTATAGTAACAACGAAATGAAAACTCATGGACAGGACCCAAAGCACGGTATCCCTTGAGGTGATCTGAAGACCCTTATCCGCAGCATCGGTCCGTTCGATGATTGCTTCATGGGAAAGCACAACGCCCTTGCTCGTTCCTGTGGTTCCTGAACTGAACCTAATGAAAGCAGGGTTAAGCCTGAAGTACTCGGCTTTCGGACGTTCTCTCACGATCCGCTTCACAATCATGAATTCCTTCTTGAAAAAGCCCAGGGACTGCAAGGGAGCGCTATCCCCCCCCTGCCGCAGCCTCGGCTCGGCAACGAGGAAGTCAACGTCTATCCGGTCGATGACTGTTTCGATCTCGTCCGCGGCCTGTTCCGGCGGGATCGGGATGATTACTGCCGAAAGCGAAAGAATCGCAAGGCTGATGACGATATAATCAATGCTGTCTTCGCAGAGCAGGCCTACGCGGTGAAGCCGGCTCACCCCCTGTTTTCTCAGGGTCTCAGCGACCGTCTCAACCGAGGAGAGCAATCGACCGTAGGTGATCCGGTCATCACCTTCAATCACCGCAATCTTATCGCCGATCTGCCCGGTTTCGCGCTTGATAATTTCAAATATGTTCATTTGTTATTGAAGAAATAAATTCTTGCAAAACGGCATATATTTCTTCCAATGCTCCTTGCCTCTCATGTCTTGAACGCTTTTCCCGATGCGCTGTTCGACGAATAGTCCTTATGAATGTTTCTCATCGAGAAAATATACCGGGTTCCAAGATAAATGATCTTCACCATCTCCCGGAATGGCACCTTCACCTTGTTCACCCTGAGCGGGTTCGCCTGAAGAGCGACACGGGACAGCTTCGCGAAGTGCGCATAGAACAGGTTCAAGTCGAGCTTCGTCGGCAGAATCGTATGCATGCAATCGTAATACAGGTAGGGATCAACGATATAATCGTCCTTGTGCTCTTTCCAGAGAACCGTTCCCGGCGATGGCGAAAAGACTGTAAACGTAACTTCCGCGGGACAGACTTTCATGATCTCCACTTCCAAATCGCGGAAATCCTGGACCGAGAAATCCGGATCCACCATGAAGCTCGCATGCAGCGTGATGCCGATTTCCTTGAGAAGCTCGACGGCTTTCCGGTTCGTGTCGACGTTCGTGCGTTTTTTGTATTTATCCAGCCGTGACCCTACCATGGCTTCAAGGCCGACGTATACGACGCTTAAACCGACCTGTTTCCAGAGCCTGAAGAGGTCGGGATACTTGACAATAGTGTCTGCCCGGGCCCAGCTGATATATTTTTTCTTGATTCCTTTTTCGATAAGCAGGTTTGCAATCTTCGTCAATCGGTCCTTGTTCAGAAACGTCTCGTCATCGACAAAGTAGATATGATCCTCGGGGATCTTTGAGATTTCGTCAACCACGTCTTCGGGCTGACGCTGGAGGTATTTTCCGCGCATCATGTGGTGTACCACGCAAAAAGAACAGGAATAGGCACATCCCGTCGACGTGCGCATGCTCGCTGTGCGTGGGAATATCGTGTCGAGTTTCTTCTCCGTGCTCGAGGTCCAGACGCAGAAGTATCGCGAACGGTCCACCAGTTCCCGCCGGGCACGCGGAATCCGGTCCACCGACGGGAACTCGGGCGGTGGCCCGGCTGCCTTTTCCGCGAAGTCCGGGGCCCGGGGAGACAGGACGTTGTCGCCAAAAGCGAGTGTTGCGTTGTTTTTGTAGCGCTTCACGATTTCAGCAAAGGCCGTGCCTCCCTCGCCGCGCACGATTATATCGATGCCGTCGCCGTTTATGGCATAGTCCGCCGGTATGATCGTTGCGTGCGTGCCTCCGACAACCGTGACGATCTTTGGGTTGATCTTCTTCGTGAGCGCCGCGAGTTTCTTGACCAGCCCGGACTGGGAGCTGTAGCCGGTGAATCCGATGATCTGCGGATCAAAGCAGCGGACTTTGTTCTCAAAGCCTAGGACCGGGTGTTTCTCGAAGCTCAGGTCTTGGATAATGACCTCATCTTCTGCCGGCACCCCGGCCGCGACCATTTCAAGTTCCAACGGTTCAAGATGCAGAAAACCTTCCTGAAGCCTTTTGGCCACGAGGAGCTGAGGATTCGGTTTAACGAGGAGAATACGCACGCGCAACCCCTTTCTTTTTTTATGTGTTTCCAGAAAACGATTTTATGTCGGCGGGATAGGTTCCGTTCCTTGCTCTGTAAGCAGCTGCTCGTCCTGCCTGTTCTCCCAGTGCCATACAAGCCCCCATGACGCGGGTTGAACCGAGCGCTTCATGCGTTACGGAAATACATCGGCCTCCTGTCAGAAGGTTTGATATCCCCTTGACCATCAGGCACCTGAAGGGTATCTCATAGTAATTGCCTGCGGGAACATATTCGTAGAACGTCCCTTTCTCATAGTTCCAGAGTTCGATGGGCCAGGCATTTTTAGCTACGCTGTCGGCAAATTTTCTGGCTTGCAGTACATCTTCCCGCGTCAAGGTATAATCGCCCTTTATCCTTCTCCCTTCACGGTCGACTACACGCAGGGAACTATCAGCAATCCATGACTTGTTAAATGCAGGTAGCGCTTCGGCGAGCATGGCATGGATGGCTGAGCCATCTCTTTTGGCGCGGCTTTCACGCTCCGGGCTTTTCACTCCTTCAACGCTCATTTTGCAATAACCTTCCCTCGGATTATCACCCAGGGAAAACGTCGTAAATTTCGCTGAATAAGGCAGCCTGCCTTCATTCACCGCGCGGGCTAAATAATAGGGAACTTTTATTGAAAGTGTTTCATCGGCATCATGCAATCCTTTTATCTGCATCACATATCCGGCAAGCTGACGTTCATGTTCAACCGCAAGATCGGACTCTGCACCTGCCAGCGCGGCTGCCTCCCCGTTTCCCGAGCAGTCGACCACCACCGCCGGTTCGAGAACGGTATGAACTCCGGCGGATATCGTCACAACCTTTCTAATGTCTGAACCCTGCCTCTCTATTGATGCCGCAGCGTTTTCTCGCATCACCGTTAACCGGTTTTCATTTCTGCAGAGTGATTCCAGAACTGTCCGGAGTCCTTCGCGTTCATAAGGAAGCACATAAACTCTTCCAATTTTTTGTATTTTTGTTCTTGGAGAATACTTCAGCAACAGCGCAGCGACTTCACGCACCAGCCCTTCGTTCAGCGTATCAGCAGGAACCGTGTCCCCGTTCAGATAAAGACCGCAAATATGCTGAAGCAATCCTGCGTAACCCGTGCCGCCAAGATATGATTCCCGTTCAGCAAGCACGGTGCGCGCGCCGCCGCGAGCCGCCGCAACAGCAGCCAGCGTTCCTGCAATTCCGCCTCCGATTATGACGACGTCACAGTCGATCTGTCTCATGTTTTCGGGACTCCACATCGTGCTCTGATTCCAGCCTCCAGCATCTGCACTTCTTCCTCCTTCAATAAACCGTCGATGTGGGACAGAGCTATATTTAATCTGCCGTTGAAATAATTTGTGAAGAACCCCAGCCCGGGCGGCACTGGTACGCGCGGCATATGGAACAGGTTCTCGATTTTTACTCCCATGAAATCTCCGTACTGGTACGAACTTTTACCGAGATGGGAGAAGGCAAACGTCGCCATTTTCCCCTCCAGGGGCAAATGGAGAAGCCTGCCAAGGATTGACGGTGGTGCAATGCGCGTCAGCTGGCTGGCTTCGGCCAGGTCTTTCGGAAAACCGGCCTTCACCTGATCATACATCTGTTGCTTGAGTGATGCGATAATCTTTTGCCGGTCGCCTGCCACCTGCACCGGGATCTGATAAAAAAGATAGGATACATAGTTGAAAAATATCTCCTGCAATGCATCCGCGTTCGGTCTGAGATCGACAGTGACCGGGATCAGATAGCTCGACCGGGGACGATACCGTTGAATAAACAGATCATGCAGAGCCTGTACGATTACGGCGAGGAGAAAGAGGGACTCCATGAGGTAGCCTGCTTCATGGTAAGCGCGTTCTAAGACATCTTCGGTCTCCCGGGGGGTGAACGAAATCAAACGGTACCGGTAGGCGCCGCTGATTTCACGAGGAAGGGGCAGCTGCTCGGGTGTTGATTTCGACAAGGCAATGATCCTGCGGTTCACGTTCTGGCCTGCGCGGAATTTCCTCGACCACTGCGTCAGGGCCGCCGAAGATACGAAGGCGATATCGCCTGCTACGCTGCCGTCCCTGACGTCCTGTTGAAAGAGATTCAAAAACCCTTCCGCGCCCCTGGCGTCGAAAAGGCGATGGTCGAAGGTCATTGATAAAACATTTCGACCTCCGTCCTGCAACAACTGAAAGGACAGGTAGTCTCTCTTGTCGCGGAACGGAGCGTTCGCACTCTTTTCAAGAGGGGAAAAATTATCACCGAGTGGCCCGTTGTTATCCAGGACAACCGGATGAAAAGATAGTTCGCCGTCGTTTTCCCGCGGAATTTTCCAGTACGGCGCCAGTCTGATATCGCGTGCTCCACGTCCGCGAATCACGGGGAATTTTTTGACGAAACGGTTCAACGCATTACGGACTTCTTCCTGCTGAACGGTTGAATCGAGCTGCAGCACGATCTGGGATATGTTGCCGACGCAGGTAGCGGACTTCATCATTCGGTCCAGCGTATTGATGACCCAGTCCGATCCGGAAAGGTAGCGTTTGCGTTTCGATACCAGCATAATGGCCAGAATTCCTACAATTTCCTGTTGATATGCGCTGCCAGTGAACGGATGCTCTCAAAATCCTTCTTGGTCAGGTCCGATGCGATCAGCTGGAGCCTAAAGGTCTTTTCGATATACACGAGAATTTCAACGAATCCCATCGAGTCGATGCCGAGGTCATGAAAAGCCTCGTCCACCGTGATGTCCGACGTCTTCTTATTCGTAATCGCAGAAATGCCTTCGATCAGTTTTCTTTCAATTTCTTCTGTGGTCATGATAAGTCCTCACGATGAGTTATTCAATTGACATCTTATACGCGGATCATATGGCGATCAAACGAACTGCTGCTCTCGTAGAATGACAGTCGTATCCGACACATTCAATTGATGCTATGTGCGCCGGTCCGCTATCAGTCAGTATTCGCAGACCCCGGGGATTATCCTGCACCGGGTTCGGGTAATAGCGCTGTTTGTTCAGCATCAATGCGCCAGCGGCCACGTTAAAGGCGCTGCCGGTCATCATCGTTCCGAAGAGCGGAGAATATGCCGCGAGCATCGTCCCTGAATCAGCGCAGGCAAGATAAGCCGACTCGTCGGGAAGCATGCCATCAGCATCGATGATTGTGACATCCGTACCCGCGCCCTGCGAAGTGCTGTCATTGATCATGACTGATTGAACAGTGCAATAGGTCTTCTCCCTCTTCTCACGCCCCAAAATATAAAAAATTGCACCTTCACCCGGCACCTGGCAGGTCGGTTTGAAGACAAATGGCCTAATCCTGCCGTCCCGTGCTGTGGTCAGTTTCCGGTCGGCAATATAACACAGTACATCGCCGAGCTGGTCCACAGCGCCGGCCAGGACATAGTCGCAGCGCTGCTGCTGAAGCCAAGTCACGGCAAGCTGCAGCGCCAACTGGAAGGAAAAGCGGAACTGCGTTATGGTCAGCGTCGGCCCTTTGATGTCGAGTGTCGACGAAACATAGGACGCCGCGGCATTATGCACCGAGTTTGAAAATATCGTGGGAGAAACGGCGGTTTCGCCGAAATCAAGAATATTGTCGAGAAAACCGAAGGTCGTCACGTGCGCGCCAAAGGCGGTCGCTACGATTATGCCCACTTTCTCCCCATTGATATTCCCGATTCCGCTGTCCTTGATTGCGTCAGCGGCGCAGAGCACAGCCATTTTGCTCAACCGGTCTGCACGCCTGATTTTTTTAAGTATCGTCTTATCCGGGACATCGTCGAGATTTGCCTGATACACCGGGTGTTTGCCCCTGATTGCCCATTTGGCTTCCACGTCAATCGGTGTTTGCCAGCCTGAGACCATGGCTTCTTCAAAGTTTTTAATGCCAATGCCTCCCGCGAACACGGTTCCGATCCCGAGAACATTCATGCCCTCACTCCCCGTCCAATCACGAGCGCGGCGTTATTGCCCCCGAAGGCCAGCGATGTTGAGATTGCATAGTGCCCGTTTACCAGCGTCTTTTCCCGCACCGGGGCGAGAGAGATGGAATCATCCCGGGTTGAAAATCCCGCACTTGGCGGTATCCAGCCCTCCCGAAGACCAAGAGCCGTGAACACCGCCTCTAGTCCCCCTGCCGCGCCGAGGGTATGGCCAGTGTACCCCTTCGTTGAAAGCATCTTCAGGTCATTCCCGAACATTCCCGCCAGCGCATTCCCCTCCACGAGATCATTGTCATTCGTGCCCGTTCCGTGGGCGTTCACGAAGCACACCTCTACCGGTTTGATGCCAGCCTCATCGAGCACGTTCCTGAGCGATATCTTGAGTCCAATGCCGTCAGGGCTGGGAGCAGTGAGGTGATAGGCATCGCTCGATGATCCGTAGCCGAGAAGAACGAGATCCGACGATCGTCCTCTCTTCCGTGCAGCAGTCGTTTTCTCAAGGACCACAACTCCGGCGCCTTCACCGAGGTTCAGTCCTTTTCGGTCCCTGTCAAAGGGGGTGCACAAGCCGGGGTTTACGATGCCGAGTGAGCCAAACCCGCAGTAAGGAACGTGGTTCAGTTCATCAGCCCCGCCCGCAAGTACGATGTCGCAGAGACCGCTCCTGAGCCACGACAGCGCAACACCGATGGCATCGGTCCCGGAAGAACAGGCGTTCACCACGGTGAGTGCCGGACCGCGCGTTTTATGCCTGCGGCTGATTACCTCAGCCAGGTTCCCTTTCAGAAAGCGGTCTACCGGGACCATCGGCGCATCGCCTCGCTCGCGGTAGGAAGTGTAGAATTGAAGGTCGTTCAACTGGCTTGCGACAGTCGTGCCCATGCACACGCCTACCCGTAGGCCTGACAGGTCATCGAGCCCGGCATCAGCAAGAGCTTGATCTACTGCAATAAGGGCAAGGCTGAGGGTACGTTGCCCATCAAGATGGTAATCTGGCGGCAGGTTTTTCACCTCGAAAACCGGATAGGCCAGTTTCGTGGGAAAAAGCGTTACCGGGCCTGCATTCCGCTTCACCTTCAAAAAGGAATCGAGTGTTTCGCTGATATCGTTTCCGGCAGCGGAGATCGCTCCCATGCCAGTTATGAGAATGGAAGTGTCGTGCATACTATGTTCCAACCACGGGCAGCGCTGGCACTGATAGTTAAGATTCCATTGCTGATGCCCATTCAGCTTTTAATCTTTTTTCTTCATTCCTAGGATATCCAGCCCCTCATCAATGGTCACAATGCTCATGTCCGGATACTTTGTTTTCACGTAACGGATCATGTCGCTGATTGCGGCACGGTCGTCGTAGATAATATGATCGAGGCGTGCCGTGGCCTTGCTCGTCTGTCCGATAATCCTGTCACCCTCCCGCGGTGTCCCCGAGAGGGGAACGAAATAGAGCGACCCGAAGTACTGGAACCATGCCGGCGCTTCATACCTGCCCTCGGCACCTGAGGGGCTGAAGATCAATTTTTCTCCGGCCATGAATGTTCCTTGTTTTCCAGCTATATCAACTTTGATGTCCGTTTCGTGCTGATAAACGATAATCCACGATCTTTCAGTATAAGCCTTGTCGATATGCCCTTCCATTCCGGCCAGATCGTGCTTGTAAGGAAACGATTTCAAATAATAGGGATCTGTCATCGCAGTATTGACGGCATAAGCCCCGCCCCTGCCCGAGCGATAGTATTTTGCCGCGATTTGCCTAACCAGTTCGTTGTTTTTGTTATAGGGGTAGACGACGTTGTGGACTGTCACTCCTAATTTTTCCAACGCCTCTTTTGAACGGGAAAATTCGCTTTCGATCTGAGCCGCCGTCAGGGACTGGAGATTGGGATGGGAAACGGTGTGGCTCATGATTTCCCACCCGGCATCACGCAATCCGATAATCTGCGCGGCGGTCAGATGGCCCGGCGTCCCGATCCAGTCCGTCGTTATTGCCGCAGATGCAACGGCGGACTGTTCAGAGAAGATATCTTTGGCCACGAGAAAATCGGTGTCATTCCCGTCGTCAAATACGTAGCTGAAAAGCGGGGTCGATGCGCCTGTTGGGACGGGATTGCGGGCAACAGCGCCGCACGCCGCAACCACGAGCAGCGCAATCGTAACTATGAACAGGCGTCTCATACGTTCCCGCGAAGGTTATACACCCTTTTTTTTGTTTTCATAAACATAATTGGCAAGAGTATTAATGGAGTAGAAAATCTCCTTGCCCTGGTCCATGTTCTTCACTTCAAGACCGAAATTGCGCTGCAGGAGTACGACGATCTCAACAGCATCAAGCGAGTCGAGCCCCAGTCCATCGCCAAAAAGGACTTCATCGTCTTTAATATCCTCGGGCTTCACATCCTCTAGGGACAGATCGCGTACCATCATTTCCTTGAGGTCCTTTCGGATCTTCTGAAGTTCTAGTTCTTTAGTGTCCATTGATACGCTCCTTTTTGCACTGATACACCAGCTTAATCTGCTTAAACTGTTTGAACGGCTCGAACAATTCAGCTCAACGATTACACATTTGACGCCCAAACGTCGCGAAACACAAACCACTGGTAAGGATATTCCCGAACATACTCTTCGAGAATGCCTGCAAATTCCTGAACAGCAGCTTTTATAGCCGTTTCTTTATTCCTGCGCGCTCCCGCCGGAGGCTGAATTACATGGGAAACGTCGGTGATATACTTTTTCAGACCAGCTTTGGCCGAGAGCAGGACTACAACCGGGCACTGTGCCGCTGAGGCGAGACTGAACGCGCCGTAGGGAAACCTCACCTTTTCTCCGAGAAACGAAGCCTCCATGGCGCTATATTCATAGGTGCGGTCACCCATGATCGAAACAAGGTCACCACGGTCGATGGCCTTCATGGCCTCGACTACTCCGCCCAGGGAATCATCGGTGTACAATATTTTAACCATTTCCCCTTCGCTGTCAATGTTCAAAGCCTCTTTTACCGCTGCATTATCCTCACGGCGCATCATGAGGTGGACGGTCCGCCCGAATTTCCGCAGTGCCGTCATGGCCACCTGCCAGTTCCCCACATGGGCTGTCAGCAGGATAAAACCCCGGTTCCCCGCGCCGAGAAGGTTTAAAACGTTGTCGTACCCGCGGATTTCGATAGCGATATCTCCGCGTCCCGATGCCGCATAATACCGATCGATCAGGCTTTTTCCCTGGTTTACAAACAGTAAATACGCGTCGAACCTGCGACGGAGCGGGGAGTGCTCCGGAAAACGTCTGCGCACGTATGCCATGCTCGCAGCCACGGCCGTCCGGTCAAAGATCAGGTAATGGAACCCCACAAAGTAAAGCAGACCATAGGCGCCCCGCAGGCCGAAAATTATGACAGCTGCCTGGAATAACCAGAATCCCAGGCGGTTGCCGCGCTTGCGCTCAACACTGTTCTTTTGAGACATTGCGGTACCGTACCCGTTTTATCAGGGTTGCCGTGATGAACATCATGCAGCCGATAATCAGGGCTGCAAGAGGAGCAATGATCAACGACCCAAGAAACCATTCATACAAACGAGATGAGAACTGCTCAAACACGGTCCGGAAACTCAAATCGGTCAGCCACGTGCCGTGCCTGAGATAATAGCCGACTTCGATGCAGAGCGCGGGAATAAAGGGCGGCATGGCGAGATGCTGGATATTGAGGGTCACGACCTTGTTCAGGTTAAGCCGCATCGAGACATAAAGGATCACCAGCGAGTGCACGAACAGCAGCGGCAGGACGGCAAGAAACATGCCGACAGCAGCTGACATCGCCAGACCTTCAGGTGTTGCGTGCTCCTGGAGAAGCATGCGCAGGACTTTTCCCGGATGGCGCAGGAGCCTCACATCGAACGTTGGCTCCGATTTCACCAGTTTCTTGTGCGGCAGCGGCAGCAGGCGCCGTCCGACGAGCATGGAGTGAATAGCGGTGAGCCGAAGGTTGTCAAGAATGGGTTTGAAGCTCGTAACACGCTCCTCCGGCCTTGGATACATCACCTCGACGGGGATCGTTTTAAGCTTCAGCCCCGCCCATGCCGCCTTGGCCAGCACCTCGGCTTCGAAATCGTAGCGTACACCTTTAAACCTCAGTTTATTAAGAAAAGCGACGGGGTAGATCCGAAACCCACTCTGGCAGTCGTCCACCACCTGACCGGTTTCGACCCGAAGCCAGAAGTTCGCAAAGGACCTACCGAAGCGGCTCGATGCGGTTACATTCTCGGAGTTGAAATTGCGGGAGCCGATGATAATGCTTGGTTCGTCTTCACGGATTTGCGTGATAAGTTTTTCCATGTCGCGGGGATAATGCTGTCCATCGGCGTCGATGGTGACCATGTGCGTACCGCCGTGGGACTCAATGTACAGGGCAGCCGTTAAAATAGCCTGCCCCTTCCCCATATTTTTTGCGTGTTTCAGCACGACCACGTCTGAACCGGAAAGGAGCGTCGCCACATCAGCATCGGTGCTGCCGTCATCAACGACCACTACATTGCCGAGGATCGCACGGCATGCATCGACAACCGCCTTCACCGTTGCCTTGTTGTTGTGGACCGGGACAGCGATCCACATATGATTACCTTGCGCCGGAGTGTTTTTCGCCATGCCTCGTCCTCTTCCGGGATTTTTCCCCTGGCAGCAGAAGATCCCACATGGGACCGGTGTAACCAAGCTTGTGCAGCACCTGGAGGCTGTTGTCCATGGCATCAGGCGGGAACACGCAGTGACGTACGCCCTCAAATGCCCTGGTCAATGTCTCTTCGAGCCATTTCCGGTCCACCGCTGGTGATAAATAATAAACCGGATGCAGCAATCCATCATCGGGCGCGATGATCTTTTCCCTGATTGCGAGCCGTGCGAGCGCCGTGTCAGGCAGGATCCGAATGCCCATAAAGATGAATGCAACGCACTTCTGAAGGCTCAAAATATTCTTGATGCCCTCGCGAACTGTATCAGGTGTCTCACCCGGACCGCCGAACATGAAAAAATGCGACGTAGCGATTCCGTTTCGCATAAAAAGGTCGTTGCATTTCACGATATCGCTGAAGGTGAAGTTCTTGCCCATTCTTCGGAGCGTGATATCGCAGGCCGCATCGGCGCCAACCTCGGCCGCAACGAAGCCGGTTTTCTTCATGCGTTGCACGATTTCGTCGCTTAGGCCTCGCGGCTTGAAAAATGCTGTCCAAGGAATGGAAATGCTGCGTCTCTCCATTTCATCAATAACCTCAAGATAGGCGCCCTCATCGTCATTAAACACCGAATCGACGAAAAAGACATACTTGGTCTTGAACTTGTCCCTCAGCAGCTCAATGTCGTCGGCAACCGCACGGGGCTCCCTTCTGCGGAGCTGGGATCCTTCGAGCACGGGATAGGTGCAGTACACGCATTTATAGGTGCATCCCCGCTTCGTCTGGATTGAGGCAATGTTCCCGCTGTGAAGGTAAAATTCGAGCAGCCGCTCGTCATAAAGCGCCGAGTTGATCTCGGCCCCGGACAACCGCGGCGCCGATGAGATAAGCCGCTCCGCGGGATAGATCCCTTTTGCCGCATTGTTAGCGAATTCGACGGCAAGGACTTCGCCTTCCCCGATAATGCCGTAATCCGCACCGGTCTCCTGCAGGATCAGGTCCGGGATTAGCGAGAAGCCCGCCCCTCCCAGGAGCACCTTCACAGCCGTAACTTCCCGGATCCTGCTCACGATGTTTTTGACGTTCTGGATATAGTACTGCTCGTTCATCAGGTTGACGTTGTCGATGTTCCGCACCGAAATGCCGACAAGGCCGGGGTTGAACTTCCTCGCCTCTTCCGCAATCGCTTCAAGCGATGTGTTCTGGTGAAGAAAATCTACCTGTAGAACTTCGTGGCCGGCTTTCGTGAGTGCGCCGGCAATCATGCTTACGCCAATCGGATAGATCGGGTACGGCGACAACGTCACGTTGGCCGAGATAAGAAGGATTTTCATCGTACTTTCCCCACAGCCTCATCCTTCTGCCATTTTCTGCGCCGGAGACGACCACCCTGGTACGTTCCGTCCGCTTTTTCCTTTTCAATGACCTTCAGGAAAAGTTTGGCCATCTTGAGGTTCTGGCTGCTGTCGCTGTAAAACCTGTCCCAGGCATAGTAGTAGAGGTCCTGCAGCTTCTCCGGCGTCATTTTCGCGGGCTGATATACCACTTCACCGCCCGTGTAGTGCCGCCAGTCATTGGAAAGGATTCTCCCCTCTTTCTGCAACGTTTCCCGGATCGGTGTATGGGGAAAGGGTGTAAGAATTGTGAACTCAGCAAGATCCAGCTTGATCTCGAGA
Organism: Nitrospirota bacterium; assembly: GCA_035516155.1. Lineage (GTDB taxonomy): Bacteria > Nitrospirota > UBA9217 > UBA9217 > UBA9217 > JAJYKN01. Next base: position 164,051 of record DATJAP010000008.1, on the reverse strand, counting down.
AGGAAGTCGACGAGCCGCTTTACATAGTCCTCATCCTGTTCGTCGGTGCCGAGGATGATCGTCCCCTCAACGCCGATGCCACGTTCCTGCAGCCTTTTGACCCGTTTTCTGATATAGTCCGAGGTGTCGAAAATGGCCTGATAGACGTACCAGCATCCGGCTTCGGCGGCAAGATCCAGAATCTCATCATTGTCCTTTATGGGATGACAGACCCACTTCTTTTTAAGTGGAATTAATGCCCGGAACAAGTCCTTTTCCCACTGGTCATTCTGTGCCATCGAATTATCAACAAAGAACAGGCGGTTATTGTCTATGGTCGCGATCTCGCTGATCACGTCGTCAATGGGACGGGGACGGAACTCGCGTCCCCCAAGAAACGGCGTACAACAGGGGAAGCAATTGAACCTGCAGCCGCGCGACGCATGGATGAGGTCCACCATCTGCACTCCGCGGTAATTGTAGAGCGGGCGGTTTAGAATGTTTCTGCGAGCTGGGCCGACAAGTGAGATGTCGGGGAAATGCCACTGATAGTCGTATTTTTTTTTCAGCTGGTTCTTTTTCAGGTCCTCCAGGATGAAGCTGAAGCGGCCTTCCGTCTCGCCGAGAAATACCGAGTCGGCATGCTTCATTGTTTCATCGGCATGGAGCATGGTCCCGATGCCGCCGAAGATTACGGGCACGCCCCGGGAACGGAACTGATCCGCGATCTCCCACCCGCGCGGAATCTGACAGGTAAGCATGCAGGAAATCGCCACAAGGTCAGCCGGCGAATCAAAATCGATATCCTGAACATGCTCATCGTAGAAGGACACCTCCACGTCGTCAGGTATCGTTGCGGCGAAGCAAATCGGCCCATGGGGCGGAAGATGAAATTCAGTCTGTCGTTCCAGTTTCGGCCATTGGGGATAAATGAGTTTAATCTTCACACGATGCCTTTCTTGCGGTCAATAACGACAATTCCCGTATCATCGATGCCACACCGGGCGTTGTTTTCACGATCTTCCTGAGATCTTCCAGGTCGACTGAACCTGCCTCACCCTGTCCGGGCCTGCATCCGAGAACAAAGAAAACAGCTTCCGTCTCTTCCGCCTTTCCGGCCAGCATGATCGACGTCTCTTTGGCAGTGATCATTTCCTCGGCAATATCGAGTACCGTGACAAGAGAATTGTCCAGTCCCCGGGCGTACAGTAACGGCCCGAGAAACCCGAAATGGATCGCCGCCTCGCCGACGGGGCTCGACGGCAGAGTGTAAATAAACAGATTTCCCCGCGAAAGCGTTCGTCCGCTCCCAACATAATCCCTGAAATAGGCCAGGTCCGCCTGGAGCGATCCCTCGGTATTCGTTCCGATGATGCCGATATCTTGCTTAAGTCCCGGTACATACTTGATGCCTGCATCCTGCACAGCGAGCGCCACCGCATAGGCAGTCATCCGAGATATCGCATCGAGCCGCCCAAAGTTTTTGAAGGAATGGGAGAAGATTCCCCGCTTGGGCAAGGAATTCACCCCTTCTCCGTTTTCGTACCTGATGCGTTGGCGGCTCCGTACCCCCCCGTACCCCTCGTTTGTGAGCCATCCTATGCCTGAAACAGTAATCATGTGAAATAGCGAGTTCTTCTCAGTGGGAGAAGCATCACCGGCTCGTTGCCATGGACCAACGGATGTCTCTCCATTTAAATTCGGGGACAACTCTATCCCTTCGCGACCTTGCGGTTCATGTTCACCGGTTTAATCTTGTCCGGGATGCAGGTTCATGCCATCATTCGTCTTATGCGCTTTTCCTGCCCTTCAGTGCCCTGTTCATTACGCCAGCACCAGCGCCGTGTTAACACCGCTGAATCCTGCATTCGTCACGAGAGCCTTTCTGCCTCGCCCGACGGGACGTTTACTGTCCGATACCCAGCCCAGCGCATTCGCATCAGGCTCTTTCATATTGACCGTCGGAAGTACGATGCCCTCTCTCAGCGACCGCAACGCCATGATCATTTCCACGAGCCCGGCCGCCCCCATGGTGTGACCGATTCCCCCTTTGAGGGAGTAGAGCGGGACAGTGTCGTTCCTGAATACCTCGTGAAATGCCCGCATTTCCATGGCGTCATTGTATACGGTCCCGGTCCCGTGCGCGGCAATGAAACCGATGTCTTCGGCGCTTATTCCTGCAGATGCGAGCGCCTTGGTGACGGCAAGGATGAGCCCCCTACTTTCACGGGACGGTCCGGTCATGTGGTTCGCATCGTCGCTCAAACCCCAGCCCGCAATCTCTCCCTGAACCCGTCGGTTTTCCTGAAGAGCCCGGTCCTCGCTCATGACGAGCGCGAATGCCGCCGCCTCCCCGATGCTCAAACCCGCCCGGTTTTTATCAAAGGGCTTCGCGGGTGCTTTATCCAGAGCCATGAGCGACGAAAACCCTGAAAAAATAAACTCCGTTACGCCGTCGCAGGCCACAACCAGCACACAATCAGCATGGCCGTTCCTGATCATAGCTGCGGCCCGCGCCGCGGCAGCGGCGGAGGAGGTACATGCCGCTGACACCACCATGCCCGCCCCCCGAACGCCCGCTAATATAGCAACTTTTTTCAGCAGCCGGCTTATCACGCTCTCCGCTGCATCGCCGCTGCCTTCAAGCACGCTTTTTTCCAGAAAATCTATCTCGCCTTTCGTCGTAGCCAGGACCAGTTTCGCGTCTTCCGGGATCAGGGCGTTGTTCTGCTCAAACAGAGCATCAAACATCTGCATCACCAGGGACTCGCGGCCGTGGTAGTCAAGGCCGCTGACCATGGCTGCCACATTAGATTGGAAGGCGCTGGTGCCGAACCTCGTAACTGGCGAGATCGCCGTTCTTCCCGACAGGATGCCCTGCCAGCAGGCGTCAATGCCCATGCCGTAGGGCGTTATCATATCCGATGCAACAACAAAGGCTCTCATGAACGATGATGAAACTCCCCTGCTCTCCATCTTTTACGGCACCGCTCCAGCAGCTCCGGCGAAACCATATAGGGCTCCCCCGACTGATGGCTGATGAACAACTGCACCATGTAGCCGCTCGTCGCAAGGCTTCCATCCTGCTTGAAGAGGTGGAATTCCGTGTTCAACCGGGCGCCTTCATTCCAGATCAGCGATGCCCTGATGATAAATTCCTCATCGAGGAAGAGCGGTTTGAAGTAATCAATATGCAGTTCGACGATTGGAGCCCGCAGACCAGCCTCGAAATATTCCGGATAGGACAAGCCGCATCGTCTGCCCAGCTCTTCCGAAGCTTCTTCAAAATAGAGCGGGTACCGTCCGTGCCAGACGATCGCCATAGGGTCGGCCTCATTGAAACGCACGCGTCGTTTTATTTCTATGACAACCGGATCGGGCGCGTTTGGGATCCGTTCGAAGTAGGATGTCTTTCTTCGCGTCCTCATCCTAGCAGTCGCTGCCTTCTTCCGCGAAGCGGACCTGGAGTTTAAGCTCAGAAATTTTCGTGTTGTTCTTCGATATGATCGCCTTCACCATAAGTTGACCGTCGTGCTCCGGCAAGATGCTGCAGACAACGTTCACTTCTTCCCCCGGCGATACCGGAGCCAGGTACTTTGCAAGAGTGATCTGTTTCAGAATCACGTTCTTCTTGTACGCTTTTTCAACCATCGTGAGGGCGCATTGGATCTGGCATACGCCGGGCAGGATCTTCTTCCCGGGGAAATGCCCCTGGAACCCCACGAATTCCTCGGGAAATACAAAGCGCGACGTCAGCGTCTGCCCCTCGGAAGCCAGGTCCATCAGGTATTGTTCGATTTCTTTCCTGGTTGATCTCAAGAATGGAACTCCTTTTGCCGTACGATCAACCGATAGCCGTACTGATAGTTCAGCAGCACAATTCCCTGGGGCAGCCTCTTGCCATTCTGCTCCCGGTACTCATAGTACGACACCCGCCAGGCGAGGCCGCTGCCGTCGTAATAATTCTTCTCGACGAGGTCGCCGTGCTCTCCGGCGAAGAGATACTCCAGCGTTCCGTCGCCTGAGGCTTGACGGAAGCTGATGCTGTACTTTCTCCTCATGACCCTTGCATCAGCGGCAGGTATTAGATCGAAATAAATCCGCCTGATGTCGGCGCCAACCGCGGAAGCGATATCGCCGTACTTGCTGAATGCCGCAATCGAGTAGACGGGAACAATCCTATCCCGGTTCCCTGCGAGTTCGAATAATTTTACACCCATGGGGTTAAGACACACAACCTTGAACAGGTCGTCGCGTCTGTTGATTTCAACGAAGCCGATGCCCACAAACTTACGCCAATTATACTCAAAAACAACAGTATTGAGCAATTGGAAACTGTCCGGCATGTTTTCTTGAAAGTGCTCGACAACGCCTCGAGGCGCCTCCGGCGCCATTGGTACCCGGGCCGTTTCTTGAAAAGGAACAGCGCTGCATCCTGCGACAAGCAGGAGTATGATCAAGGCTGGCGTTCTCATTTTACATGACCGTCATTCTTCGTCGCTCCCAGAATGCTGCAAAGTGACGGAATCACGATAATGGAAGAAAGGTATCCCGTCACCATGCAGATGACCATGGCCACAGCCGTAGAGTGCAGCGCCGGATGTCGGGCAAAAAGCAGGGCCCCCGCCCCGATTACGTTGGTAACAGCGGAAAGCGTGACCGCCACGACCGTGCCGGTGCGCAGGTTATACCGGTATTCATAGGTCATCCCGAGGCCATAGTCGACAATGACGCCGGTTGTTATGATAGCAGCTACGACATTGACCACATTGAGCGGCATCTTAAAGAGCGCCATGATCCCGGTCAGCCAGACAACGCCGGTAAGCACGGGGACGAGCGATATAAATGTTTCCGTCCAATTCCTGAAGAAGAGCCAGGCCAGGATCACGTTGAACAGGATTGCGGCCGGCGCCAGGATGCTCATTTCTTTTGAGGTAAAATCGGAAATGGATGAAGACATCGCTCTTCCGGAAACAATAAAAGTGCCCCTATGTTTATCCGCTATGTCCTTCAGGGCTTCAACAGGCTTTTGCTCGTCAGGGAAAAAGGAAAGGATGCTGACTGAATCATCTTTCCTGAGCACGAACCGTTCCTGCAACCGGGCAATGACGCCGTTCGGATTTTCTTCATGAGCATCATGCCGGTATAAACCGTCGAAAAACGGCGTAAACGCCTGGTCTGAAAACCCGTAGACCGATGATGCCCCGTTGATCAGCCGTTTCAGCTTTTTTTCCCTTCCCGCTCTCCAAAACCGGTCCCACTGTTCGCTGTTGTATTTTCGCGTCTTTTCAGCGGGCCAGAACAAAGCAAGACTGGAAATGTTCCCGGCTCCAATGGCCCTGGCGGCCTCACGGTAAACGACATCGTTCTTTTCCATTGCCTCTTCGTAGGTTGCTCCCTGCACTACCAGGATGGCCTGATTGGTGTTCCCGCCCCACACTTCGTGGAACCGCTGCTCCGCCTGAAGCACTGCCGGCTCACTTCCATCCAATTTTTTTACATCGCTGTCAAATCGGATCGAAAAGGAAAGCACGAATGCGCCCAGCGTAAGCAGAGCCCAGATGACGACACTCAGCTTCGTTGGCCAGCGGAACGATTTGAGACGGTCACCGATGGTAGGATCGGGTGCAATCGCATATTGCCTCCACGACAATATCAAGGGTAGTACGAACAGGGAAATTATAAGGCAGATGGCCACGCAGAGAACCGAAAACAAGGCCAGCTGGTGGTACCCGCGAATCATGGATAAATAAAGCACGGCAAAACTGAACATCGTTGTGACCGCGTCGATGCTCACCAGCTTCGCCAGCTTCACGGTCTGCGCGGCATCGGCTCCACGCTTCATGGCGATATACACGAGGAGCCCGTAATCGATCGATATGCCTGCTATGGCGGTACCGAAGCCGATCACGAGGTACGACAGCTTTCCTTCCATGCCCGTTGCGATGATGACGGCCCAGGCCACGGCTATCAGGGGAATGACAAACACGAAGAGCGCCCGCGCATCCCGGAAGACGATGATGAAAAGCAGGAGGAACGCTATGGACGCAATGGCCGATGCGACCTTGATGTCCCGCTTCATCACCCGTTCGTTACTTACCGTATGTAAATAACCGCCGACCACATCGGCTTTTACGTATCCGGGGAGTTCATGAAGTCTGTTGTCCAGTGCTGCGACGAGCTCTTTGCTTTGCTGGCCGTCCATAACCGGGACCGGCGTCTGCAGGATAAGCATTGCATGACGGCCGTCGCGACTGATAAAGTGCCCATCCTCAATGGCGACGTCGTATCCCATCGAAGCGGGAAGCGCTCGCAGCTTGGCAAGGATAAGCATTTTGATGCTGAGCGGGTCGGTCCGGGAGAGCGACGCTGTAAAGATGCTTTCAGGCCGGAGCGACTGCCGGTAAATGGCGCCGAGTTTCTCAGACACCCGGGGAGCGGTAATGTCCTTATCGATCGAATCAAGGTCCTCTTTGCCCAGGACTTGGGGGGCATACTGGAGAAGGGAGAATTCCTCCATCACGTCTGACACGGAAAAACCCGAGAAGACCTTCGTAAAAAGCGGCGGCTTGAGCGATGCGGCAAGTTTGTCGGCCGCGAGAAAGAGGTCCTTCTTGCTTTTGGTGGGATCAGTCAGAGCCAGGGAAACTACGATTTTATCCGACAGGCTGGAATCACGAAGAAAATTCATGCTCCTGCTGATTTCCGGATCCGGTGGCAGCATCAGGTCGATATTGCCCTCGTAGTGTATGAAGAACAGGCCGATTCCCGCGGCAATCATAAGAACGAGGACGGACCCGAGCACTAGTCTCTTCTGATTGTGGACCAACTGAAAAAGGAAGGCAAAGAGCCGGTCAAACATGCCCTTTTACCTCGAAATCGCTTTTATCGAGAGGGGCATTCAAACGGGTATTGGTGAAATGAATGGTCGTAATGTCACCGCTCAGTTCGCGGATCCGGATCTGCTCGAGATATTTCTGGTCTTCACGGAACGTGATGGTGATGCTCTTGATAATTTTTCTGGTGATGTTCTTTTCCAGTGGGGAAAATTCGATCTCCAACGGATCGCGCTTGACGACGCGAACGGCATTAACTTCGATAAGCGAGCTGTAGTCTCCGGAGAACCAAACCGTGAGTTGGTTCAGGACGTTCTGAAAAATAGGGTTTTTCGTCAGGGATATCTCCTGAACCTGGTTGGTATCCTCGTCCCATTGGCGGATTAGTTTATCGGTGATCAGTACGGAATAACAGAGAGGCGAATCGACATGCCAAGCCACTTTATTCGGCTTCTCAAGATAAATCCGGCCTTTGAGGACGAGCTTATCCTTGAACATGGCCATTTCCTTCTCCTGGGTAAAATCGGTCTTTAGGGTTTTAAAATCAGAGACCTTTTTTCCCAGGGTGTTCAGGAACGCTACAAGGTTTTCTGTTCCGCCGTCAGAATTTTCGCCAGCAAAAACAGGACCTGCCAAGAGGACTGCCAGCAGGACTGCGGCAATGCTCCTGATTAACTTTCCTGCCATCATGCAACCACCTTTCCATCGCTGTGGTAGACTTTCAATTCTCCGCGTGCGATCACATCCCCGCCTTTCCGGACCTCGCCCTGAATGATGCCGAAGTCTCCAAACCTGGCGACTTTTTGCACGAAGATTTGAAGCGTATCCCCGACTCCGGCTGATCCCATGATTTCCATGTTCTTCATGCCCAGCAGTAACCCTGCTGGCTGGAAATCCCTGCATCCGAGCCTCCGGAATCCTTCCTGGGCAGCAATGGCTTGGGACAGGATCTCGGGGTACGATGCATCGTCAAGCTTGTTGTCTTCTCCGACAAAGATCGTGTCGGCCTTTACCGTCATTTCCGACAAGGACGATCGCTCTTTCATTTCCAGCAGGCGGTCAATGAGCAGCATCGGCGGCTTGTGGGGAACGAGCAGCCCTGCATCCACGGGGAGGTAGACAATATCGTCTTTTTTATCGAGGTTCCTCCAGCAAAGCGGGTCAGAGGCAAGGTAATCGCCGGTCAGCTGGTAGGCGGCCCCCCTGCAGCCGTAGCATTCGCTCACATGGTCGCAGTCGCCGCAGGGGCCCTTTATCATGCTCCTGTAGCTTTTCAGATCCGAGACGACCTCACTGTCTCTCAGGATATCAGCAAGTTTTTTCTCCCGCACATTCCCGATCGGAATCGTGACGCCGACACAGGGCTGGACAAAGCCATCGGAACTGACGGCGCAGGAAAACTGATGGCGCAGGCAAATCCCCCCCACCAGCGGCGGCCTCGGCACCCAGTGGTGGCCGTATTTCGTCCGGTCGAGCTCGGCAATCCTGTGGAAGAATTCCTCGGCCTCTTTTGTATTGATGTCGAGCGCACTATTGTCCCTGGCACCCCCTTGGGGAGTAATCATCTCGAAATAGGGGGCGATGTTCTGGTCCCGGAGCCATTCCCATAGTCTGGGAAGCTCGTCGATGTTTTGCCGGCAGATGACGGTGCTCACTCCCATGAAGCGGTCCGCAGATGGATAGCCCGCCCGTTTCAGGTTGTCAAAGGCCCGGTGAATCTGATCATATGCGCCTTTTCTGCCCGAAAGCGTGTCCTGGAGCTTCTCATCGAACGTGTTCATCTTGAGCACGACACGCACGCGCATGTCATAGAGCGTCTGTGCCATTTCGGTCGTGATGCCTGAACCGTTGGTGAAAAGTTCTACATCCATATTGAGCCCCCTGATAAACCGCAGCATGTCCAGAATCGGGGGATAGAGCATGGGCTCGCCTCCGAGAACGATGATTTTACGCGCCCCCAGCTCCTTTGCCTGCGTGATCACGTCCTGGAACTGTTCAACCGTCAGTTCGTTCCGCCGCTGTCCGTTTTCCGCGGCGTAGCAGTATACACAGCGGAAATTACAGATGCTGTTGAACTCGATTTCCATGGAAAGCAGTTTGCCGCTCTGGACCGCCTCGGCGATCTCTTCATTGGAAAATTCCGCACCGTAGATCTGCGTCTGACAGGTATTCATAGGCTCTTTCTCGTATCGATGAATCGGATTAATTTCCGGGGATTTCCGGAATAGACTTGTTTTTTTACGGTTTCCTCGTCGGCGATGACCACCTCGGGTCGCACCCGCAGATGGGCCTGAAGCTTGTCCATGATCATCTCCGCTGTACAGGATGCGTCCTTGAGCGCAACATGGACCGTCACCACATCGGACAGGTCATAGTCGCTCGATGCGCTGACATAGTATTCACCGACTTCCGGAAACGAATCAAGTACCGTATAAATCGAGTTCGGGTACAGCGTCGTTCCCCGGAACTTGATCATCTGTTTTTTTCTGCCGAGAATCGGGCCCAGGCGGGACGAGTTTCTTCCGCATGAGCAAGGTTCATGCATAAGAAAGCTCATGTCCCCCGTCCTGAACCGAAGCAGCGGCATAGCTTCTATGGACAGGGGCGTCATGACCACCTCTCCAACACCCCCTGCCGGAAGGAGCGCACCCGCCTCGTTCACGATTTCCACAATCCCCAGCTCGGGGTGCAGGTGCCCTCCCTTCTGGGCAGTGCACTCGCAAAAGCTCGTAATGGTCTCCGAAGATGCGTACGTTGAATAGAGACTGGCTCCCCAGACGGCCTCGAGGTCTGCTCCTATTCTCAGAAACTCCAGGTCCCGGTCGCGGATGGGCTCTCCGATGCAGATCAGCTTTCCCACGCCGACCGAGGCAGGGTCGATGTCCTGGACCCGGATGAATTGGCCCAGCTTGACCAGGAACGTGGGTACGCCAACCAGCACTGTCGGCTTCATTCTCTTGATGATTTCCAGATGGCTTTCAAAGCTGGAAAGTCCATTCCTAATCGCGGCCGCGCCAAGGCTTCGGACGCCCGAGAAATATGCCAGTCCCGCGATGAAACAACGGTCCAGCGTGCAGGTCAGCAGCACAACATCCTCCCGCGTCACACCGCAGCCGGCAAACGAGATTTCCTCATTGTACGCCAAACGGCGGAGATCATTCTCCGTATACATCATTACCGTCGGTCTTCCCGTGGTCCCCGAGGAAAGAACGATGTCCACAACCTGCGCTCGCGGTACGGCGAGGAAATCGTCGTTGTGCTCGCTCAGCATGCTCTTATCGGTGAGCGGCAGCTTCTGGAGGCTGTCGAGGGTCACGCCGCTGACATCCACGCCTTTTGTTCGGAAGAGGTCCCGATAAAAAGGCGAAGATGACGCCAGATGATGCAGGTGTTTGCGCAGCAAGCCTTCCTGCACTTTCCGTATCTCGCCGGGACTTAAGAATTCTAGCTTTCTATTTCGGTCGAATTCGATCATATTGATCATCGGTGCAATCGTGCAAAGATTTTCTAACTCCTGACTCCTATCTCCCAATTCCTATCTGCCGTCTGCTGTTTCCCCACGTTGACCTTCCATTTTTACCAGTTCCCGGTCGATAATGTTCCACACCTGATTCTTGAACGCATAGGCGTTCAGGTCCTTGTATTCATTCCAGGTGATGGCAGAGAGTCTTCTCACCCTGATAGTCCCGGGCCGGAGCATCATCGAACCCTTGGGTGGAATATTTTCATTCCCCGAAATGCAAAGCGGCACCACGGCCGCCTTGGTATCGAGCGCGAGTCTGAAAGCGGCGCTGTGAAAACTCCCCATTTGCCGGCTTGCTGACCTCGTCCCTTCGGGGAAAAAGATGATGGAGACCCCCTGGTTCAATAACGTGCCAGCTGTCTCGATGAATTCCTCGTGAGACATCATCCTGATATTCAGGTATCCCGAAAGTTTCGCATACATGCCAATCACGGGAATTCGAAAAGGCCATACATTCACGATCTGCACGCATTCATGGGGCAACACACACATCAGGAATGCGTCAGAAGCCGACCGGTGGTTGCATACGAAAATATAAGGTTCACCGGCGTTGTTCTTCGCATGGTCCTCGTACCGGAGCTTAATGAACGGCCAGGGCAGCGCCGTAATCAGCTTCCCATACCAGCTTATGGCTCGGCGGAATCGCTTCATGGTCCGCCGGTGCGAAGAAAACGGTCGTGTGCAAGCCACGCCGAGCGTCAGCACCAGTATCGCAATTGCTGATGCCAGCAGGAAAAGCATATAAAAATACAGGTTCAGAAGATACAGTTTCAGTCGAGCCGGCATTGTCACGAGCTCTTTTTGCTTTCCTCGCCCTTGAGGGATGCAATGAATTCATAAATGTCCTGAAGTGTCCTGATCTCCCTGACTTTTTCCTCATTTCTGATCTTGACGCCGAAGCTGTTCTGAAGCGCGACGATCAGGTCCACGATGTCGAGGCTGTCGAGGCCGAGATCGGTAAAGATATGCGCCTGCGGCACGAGCCGTTCCTTCTCGATCTCAAAGGACTTCTCGAAGACCGTATTCGTTTTCTCGATGATTTCCTGATCGGTCATTCATTCCTCCGGAAAATTTGATATGTTTGCAAAAAATCTCTTTGTTCGCGTTTGACGCCATTCCGGCTTACTGGATCCACTCGTTTTCAGATGACCAGGTGCCTTTCCGATACCGGGCATGTTGGAAAGACAGATTATTGCGTCCGCGCCGATTTTGATTCTTGTTCTTTTGCCCCCTAGCATCAGACTTTCCTGCACACCAGCGCCGCATTAATCCCGCCGAAGGCGAAACCGTTCTTCAGGAGGTTCCTGATTTCTTTTTTGACCGGCGTGAACACGTGATTGATACCCATGCAGTCTGGGCTCACTGTTTCGAGATTGTGCGTCGGGTAGATCACGCCCTGTTCCATCATTTTGAGGGATGCCTCCAGTTCGATGGCGCCGGAAGCTCCCAGCGTGTGACCAATATATCCTTTCAAGCTGCTGACCGGAGCGGAGTAACCGAAGAGTTCACCGATGGCCTCGGCCTCTTCCTGATCGCCCTGGACCGTGGCCGTGGCATGGGCGTTGATATAGTCAATATCGCTCCGTTTCAGGCCGGCATCACCGAGTGCCTCGCGCATGCAGATGACCATTGACTCCCTGTTCGACTGGCTCACATGGAGACCGTTTGCCGTCGTACTGTAACCCGTAATCTCGGCGTAAACCCTCACTTTTCGTCTGACAGCGCGCTCGTATTCTTCCAGCACCAGAATGCCGCTCCCTTCGCCGCAGACCAGCCCATCGCGGTCCTTGTCAAACGGTCTCGGCGTTTGCTGTGGCCTGTCGTTGTAACCCGCCGACGTTGCATAGAGGATGTCGAATGACCCCGTCACCGTGGGGTGAAGTTCCTCAGCTCCACCGCAGAGCAGCACATCCTGCCTGCCGAGCCTGATCAGATCGTATCCGACGCCGATGGCGTGGAGAGCCGATGCGCAGGCCGCGGCAGGAGCCATGATGGACCCATTGATGCCCAGGTACTGGGCCACATTCGCCGCCGCGGTGTGGGACATGCACTGGAAGAACATGGTCGAGTTCAACCGGCTCAAGTCCTTATGGGGCAGCATGATCTCGAAAGCATCATTGATGCTCTTTGCGCTGCCCATGGTCGATCCGATAACGCACCCCATGCGCCACCGATTTTCCTGTTCCAGCGTAATGCCGGCATCGGCAATCGCTTCGTCGGCGGCCTGTGCCGCAAAAATGCTCATACGACCCATGGACCGCCGCTTCTGGCGGGGAATGCGCTTCTCTTCCCGCATTTCCACGGGCGCCCCGACGAGACTGCGGAGACCGGTATACTCTTCCCACCTCTCCATGCGCCGCACGGCGCTTCGTCCTTCTTCGAGTCCCTTCATGAGCGCGGCTATTCCGTTGCCGAAGGGGGTTACCGCGCCCAGTCCGGTTATCACGACCCTCTTCAACATTTGATTCGTCATAGCGCCTTTTGCAACATCATTCCATACCGTTCCCTACCCATGATAGCCCGGCCGACGATCAGCGATGACATCATCGCGCCGATAATCCCTGGCAGCAATGAGCTTTGCCCGGCGGCGTAAAGATTGTGAAGCGGCAACTTCCCGATGAGGTTGAACTGTCCCATCTTTTGCTGCACGCCGTAGGCGCTTCCATCAGGGCTGTGCAGGTGTTCCTTGAAGGTCAGCATGGACGCCGCATCGAGGATTTCCAGGCAATCCCGGTAGGCGGGAATGTTGCTGAAAATATGTTCCTTGACCGTTTCGACGCGCTTTGCCTTGTATTCCAGATAAGCCCGCGGTCTCGTCCCCCGGCGGGAATCGCTCCATGCTGCGACCTGCCCGAAAAACGACGGCTCAAGAATGCAGATACCCTTCTTCAGATTTTCCTCAGCGCTCTCCGGGGACTTGATGATGACCACGGCCGGCATCCCCTGGTAGGCCGGGTCCAGCAGGTTGTTCACATTGTTGTCGGGGAACAGCGATATCAGCGACGCATCGGGAATGGGGTCGCTGGCGCCGGGCTTGAGCACTGCGAACAATGAAAAAAAGCCGACCGAGGATTCGAACGAGGAAACGCGGTCCGCAAAGGCCCTGCTGAAATGCTTCTTCGGCAACATCTTCAGTATCTCTTTGGGGTGGATCGTCAGAATGCAAGAATCGGCCGCAACCTCTTCTCCGGTGCTCAAGACGAATCGGCTGACATTGCTATCCCGGATATCCGCAAGCTCGGAGATAGAGGTTCCGCAGCGGACCTCCACATCAAAGTCCTTGAATTTCTCCCGGAAGGCATTGATGAAAGCATCGCCGCCGTTCTTTACGCAGGCAATGGATTCATAGAAGTTCAGGACCATCCTGCTGTGATTGGCAAAGGAAACATCCTTCGGACGCACACCGTAGCACATGGCATAGCCGGACAGCAGCCCCTGCAGCAATTCATTCCCGGTCAGGTCTCTGAGAACCGTGTCAAGAGAGACGAAATCCTCATCCAGCGTGGTCGCCGATATTTCGTTTTCCAGAAGATTGAGCGAGGGGGTCCGGCTGCAAACCGACCGGGTCATTGCAATATAGCGGTCGATCGCGCCACCTTCCCCGGGGAAATATGCTTTGAGCTGTTTCTTTATGTTCTCGACGCCTGCGGGGAGTTCAAATCGCTTTCCCGCAGCTTCAAAGAAAAACTGATTCCTGCATGCCTGGGAGAGAAAGATCGGTTCGATATAGTCGCGGAGACCGAGAAACGACAAACAATCGGACAGGATGCCGTCCTCATGAAGCCCACCGGTGAAATGAAAACCCGTATCGAAAAAAATGCCCTTCTTCGAGAAGCGCGCCAGCGAGCCGCCGATGTGCGGAGCTTTTTCGAGCAGGAGCACTTTATGCCCGTTCATGGAGAGCAGGAGTGTCATTGTCAAACCGCTGATACCGCTCCCCACGACGATGTGGTCGTATTTTTTCATTGTTAGTCAGCTGCTCCGGGAAATGATGTCTATAGTCAAAAAAACAGGGAGACTACATCGCCAGCCCGCCGTTGATGCCGATCACCTGGCCGTGGATATACAGGTGCTCCTCGGTGCAGAGAAAATTCACGACCGACGCCACATCCTCCGCTGTCCCCACGCGGTTGAGCGGTATGAGCGGAAGGACCTGCTCCTTCGGGATATGGCCGGTCATCTCGGTCTCGATAAAGCCGGGAGCGACGACGTTCACGAGGATGTTCTTTTTTCCCACTTCCCGCGCCAGGGCTTTGGCTGCGCCAATCAGGCCCGCTTTCGACGCGGAATAGTTCACCTGTCCTGCCTGACCAAGTTGTCCCGACGCGGAAGACACGACGACGATGCGTCCCCGTTTCGCTTTTAACATCGAAAAAAGCACCATGCGCGACACATTGAAGAACCCGTTCAAATTCGTGGCAAGAACGGAATGCCATTCATCCTTCGACATCCACATGAGAAGATTATCGCGGGATATGCCGGAATTATACACAAGGACATCAGGCGCTCCATTCTCAACGCGGGCGGCCAGGGCGGCTTCGGTTTCTTCATAGTTGGAAACATCAAAAGGAATCAACTCGCAGGAGCAGCCAAGTTGCTCTACTTCTGCCTTAACGCTCCGCGCTGCCTCATGGTTGCCTTTATAGGTAACCCAGAGCGAGAAGCCCGAGCCTGCGAGACGCAGTGCTATGCTCCGGCCGATGCCGCGGCTTCCCCCAATAATTAACGCTAACTTTTTTTCCTGTTTTTCCACTTATAATTGTCCAGGGATAGAAGCGGCTTCCTGCGGATTTCAGTCTGCGCAGTCCCGTAACGTCAAAGCGCAAGAAACGTGTCTCAGGCGCACTGTGACGGGTTCAAGCGGTCATTACACAGCATCAGTGCTTTGAAGTCTTGTTTTGCACTACGACGTCTGCCAAGACTCCCTCTCATCGGGCAATTGGTCTTGGAGCGATAAAATAATGTAACCATATAATATTTAAGGTTTTTTAAAAAGCTACAAATATTACACCATCATTTTTTTAGTGTCAAGTCCTTTCCCTTGAGTGAGGCGAACAATAAATTCGATTTGGTAGAAAATGCTTTCCCCGCCCGCGAGTGCGCTATTATATCATGGTAAAATCATTACTCGCAATAGATAAATTCTTTTTCTGAATACTCCCCGTCTCGCAGCACCTGGCGCCACAATCCCTTAAATATCCGCTAAATAAAATGCCCCACTTGGTGCGGGGCTGGGAGTTTTGCACGACAACGCCTTCGATGAATTTTCTGGAAATTTATTTCCGGTCTATCAGCCGAAGCATGCTGTCCAGGGAGATCTCGAAAGCCGCGCATGGCATGGTAATCTGCGCGCGTTCAAGCACGGCGGGACGAATCTCACCCATGAAACCGACAGCCACGCCGTTCGAAAGGATTGCCCCGCACCGTCCTAGTGTGTACAGTGGTTGGTCAACCGGAACGAGCGAATAGTCCAAACCGAGGTAATAGAAAAGGATATCGAGGGTGGAATGCATTTCCGAGAAGTTAGCCCCCGGATGAGATATGAGAGCACCCAGATTCAGTTCTGTTCGTGACCCGTTATTTTCGTTCTTGTCGAAAACCGCGACTTCTCCAATTTCGAAGGTACTGTGGGGATAAAAGGCATCGGAGCTGGCGGTCTCAACGGTTAGCAGCGACGGGATGACGCGGTTCCGGAGCACAGAATAGGCCAGGGACATGACGTTGTCCACCTCGACGAGCACTTCGCCCTCCGGCATGGCATAGTCAAGCTCTTCGCGCGAGCAAAGGATATTGGACATGATCTCCTGGAAACCCGCGCCGACCATGGTTCCGCGAACCGAGTCTGAAAGCAGTTCAAGTGCGGTCAGCGAGCCAACGGTGGATTGCCGCGGCATTACAGGCTCGAAGGAATCGTATCCCCTGCTGATGGCATAATCCTCGACGAGGTCCATGGGATGCATGATATCATCGCGATACGGTGGTACGACAACCGTGATCATACCGCGGGATGCCGATACGGAATGCCCGTAGGATGCGAGATATTTTTTCACATCAGTCAAAACAACGTTCTCCCCCAGCCCCGAGGAGAACGTCGACAGGGGAATCTTGAGCTTTGCCGAGGTATCCGCCGGAAAGGCCACACGCTTTCCGACTTCCGTTTTATAGGGATAGATTACGAGTATCGGCTCGACTTCCGCGCCGCGGTCGTAGAAGCTTGTCGCCAGAATATTGAGCATAAGCATCGTCATTCGCAGGTCCGTGCCTGTCACTTCGATGAGCACATTCCTCGTCTGGGGCTTCACCTCTCCGATTTCCCTGCTGTTGATGATTGGCGGGAAGGAAAGCACCCGTTCCATGCTGTCCATGAGTACAGGATACTGTGAAAAAGGCTTGACGATGCCGCCGTAGTCAATGCCTTTCGGATGGCGTTCGAGGATTTCCGCAAGCGTCAGTCGTTCTTCCATGCCGAGAGGTGTAAAGGCTATCGAAGAAGGATCCGCGAGCCTGTAGTTCACAGGGAATACGATGCGGTCGAGCTCATAGATGCCGATCGAAATCGTCGTCCGTTTCCTGCCGAATATTTCGGCAAGCTTGTCCTGGCTCTGGATCATCTGCGCCAGCACGTCGTCGGTCATGCGCACACCGCTTGCCGTGCAGGCAGCGATAAAGGGGCGGACGGACTTCATTGCCCGGGAGACCCGGATCTCCCGTGTCGCTTTCCTTCCGTGATTGAAGAAAGGATAGCTTTCGGGCTTGCCGGAAAGGGCAATCCTGATCTGACGGGCGATTCCCTCGGCGGACCAGAGATCCGGCCGGTTGCTGTCTGACAACTCTACCTTGAGATCATCGGTCGCGGAATTATATTCCTTCAGTTCCGCTTTTGCGAGCATGAGGAGCTTTTCAAGCGCGCTAAGGGCAAGCTTCTGCCCGATGAGAGAGTCGAGGTCGTGTTTTTTGATGTCAATAGTAGGCATATGCGTAATACAACGTTCAGCGTTGAGAGCTCAAGGTTCGGAGCACAGCGTAAAGCGTCATAAACGTGTCTTGTTTCCCTAGTATGCTCAGGGGAATTGCTACCTGTTTAGTGGTATTTTCTTGGTTCTGATGAAATCCAGATTCCGTGAGAACAGGTCGCGGATGTCCTGAATGCCGAGCGCCACCATGGCCATGCGGTCGAGGCCCAAGCCCCAGGCGATAACCGGAACGTTCACGCCCAGCGGCATGGTCACTTCAGGCCGAAACATGCCGGCCCCGCCCAGTTCCATCCATCCCAGTTCCGGATGCTTTACATGCAGTTCAACGGAGGGCTCCGTGAACGGGAAGTAGGCTGGCCGGAACTGGAACTCGCCTGCCTTGGCGATTTCCTGTCCAAACAGCTTCAGGAGGCCGAGCAACTGCTTGAAATTGATGTCCTCGCCGAGCACGATGCCCTCGACTTGGTAAAAATCGGGGGCATGGGTGGCATCCACGGAATCATAGCGGAAACAGCGGGCGATGGAAAAATATTTCCCGGGGATTTTGGGGCCTGAGGCCAGGGTCCGCGCCGATACCGCTGTTCCCTGGCTCCGCAGAATCAGTCGTTTGGCCCGTTCCAGGTCGAACGCGTAGCGCCAACCCGTGGACCCTGTTTTTCCACCATCCTTGTGCGCCGCGGCGACCTGTTTGGCGAAAGGCTGCTCGATCTGCTTACTCGTTGCGGGATCCTTGATAAAATACACATCATGTATATTCCGCGCCGGGTGGAATTGAGGCATGAACAGCGCGTCCATGTCCCAGAATTCGTTTTCCACGAGAGGGCCGCGCATTTCTGTAAATCCCATGCCGATGAACTTGTACTTCACGAAGTCGAGAAATTCCTTATAAGGATGTTTCTTGCCAATGCTGCGGCGCGGCGGGCTGAGCGCGATATTGTAAGCGCGGAACTTTTTGTTTTTCCAAGTCCCCTGTTTCAGCATCTCCTGCGTAAGAACGGAGATTTCATCAAACGCTCCTCCCCGCTGCTGGAGCAGAACAAGCAGTTCCCGGCCCGAGGCCGTCAACGCGTAAGACCGGTTTTTTTTCTCAAAGATGCGAAAGATCCCCTTGGATTTCCCGCGTTTGTGGAAATTTGCCTGGATCACAGACTGCTGTTCCGGGGTGAAGACCGCTAGGTTGGTTTGATCGGATCCTGCGGCTGACTTGATGAGGGCTGCAAGGAATTCATATTGGGAGACATCGGCTCCGGCTGCTAGTTCCAGGATTCCGCCCTGGACGACGCGAATGACGCCGGTTTCCTTGAGCGCCCCCACAGCCGAACTGACCTCAGCCGGATCCATGCCCCAGGACTGAATAATTTCCTTGACGGTGAACTTTTTCCCTGCACGGAGAGCGTCGATGACCCGCATCTCCGGCGTGCCCTTCTCGAGATAGACCCTGCCCGTTTCCGTAAGGGATACGAATGAAGTGACGGATTCGTCCCTGGCATCGAGCAGCCCTTTTGCCTGGAGCCAGCCTGAGGCCATGTCCAAGCGGGATTCATCAAGGCCCGGTGCGCTCAGGATTTCCAGCGCCGATACGGTCGTCTTCGTGGCAAAGCAGAGGAGCAGTTTGCTTTCTAAAGGATGAAGGCTTTCAAGGAGTTTGATATGTTCCGGAGCGGTCATAAGATGCGGTCAAGATTACGTTGAATAAAAATTTTTGTCAAGAAAAAACAGATTGACGAAGGTTTAAAAGGTGTGTTATGGTGCGGTCATGGCAAACAACAAGGTCAAACCGCGGCTGAGCTTTACGCTCATCTGCGACGACGTCCGCCAGGAGATGGGCGGCAAATTCAGCCTCATGGGGCTCTTTGAAAGCATCTTTTCCCATACTTTTCCGGCGATGAACTACCGCTTTGCAATCGTGAATGAATGGATCGGCGGCCGGGGAGACTTTACCGTGCGAATCAGGCTCCTCGCTCCGGACCGTGAACAGATACTCTCGGAGTCGCAGACAAAGCTGAGTCTCTATAATGAAATGCAGCGCCATCGCGATATCTCGATCCGCTATAACACGACCTTCAAGGTGCCAGGCACCTATTGGATCGAAACGCTTCTTGACGATGATCAGGCCGGCATTGTCCCCCTCGTCGTCCAGATGGTGTCAGAACAGACGGTGCATTAAGGCCTTGCTTGCACCAGGGAAAGATATCCGGTCGTTTATCCTCCCCCTTACCCCGCCAGGACCTGGGAATGCCCCCTTTTTAAAGAAAGACTGAGCCTCTGTTTTCGAAGTCCCGCTTCCTTACTCCAGCACTACAATCGGCTCCAAGCCAACTTTCGCATGAATATCCTTCTGAAGCCTCTCCGCTGCAACCCTGCTTGCAAAACTGCCAATGCGAACGCGATACCACGTTCCCTTGCCTTGCAATTCCGACGTAATAATGAATGCCGCGAATCCATTCTGCTTCATCCGTCTGACGTCATCCTCCGCGGTCCGCCTGTCGAGATGCGAGGATACCTGGATCGTAAAACGCAGCTTCGCGGATGCACCCCGCATGCGGGTCGCTGCCTGTTTCTCCGCCACAGGAGACGCTTGAACCACCGTTTTCTTCTCCGCTGTCACGAGCGTGGCTTTTTTCTCCGGGATGGTCGTCGTTCCACCCTCTTTCGCAGCTTTTTGATCTTCCGTCTTGAGGACATCAAAACTCTGTTTCTTTTCAGACTCACTGGCAGTGTTCGCGCTTTTGGACTTGAGATCAATGGAAACTGTTCTGTCTTCCTTCTCGGTCAATGTTTTATAGAATGTGAATTCCTCCGGTTTGGGTAGATTCTTGGATACGACATCGGGAAGCGGCTGCATATTTTCGTCCGGTGACGCTGTTTTACTCTCGTACCTCCCGATGTAATAACCAAGGAAAAAGAAGCCCAGCATGAGGGCCACTCCCGCCGGAATGATGAACAGTTTTGATATGATTCCGCCGCGTTTGTTGTCTATCATGTGCTTCATCCCTTTCCGATATTCATGAATCATAGACCGCTAGAGCCCAGGGGTCCGTTACCCCCTATTCGATCAGCATCGCGTCTCCGTAACTGTAAAACCGATACCGTTCCGCTATCGCCGTCCGATAGGCTGACAATATCCGTTCCCTGCCGGCAAAGGCTGACACCAGCATAAGAAGCGTTGACTTCGGCAAATGGAAATTCGTAATGATTCCACCCGTTACTTTGAATTTATATCCCGGATAGATGAAAAGCTCCGATGCCCCCTCGCCGGCAATGACCGAACCGGACGCACGGGAGGCGGTCTCAATGGTGCGCACACTCGTGGTGCCTACGGCAATCACCCGTCGGTCCCCGGCTTTTGCCTTATTGATCGCAGCCGCCGCAGCGGTTGAGATCGAGTAGCGCTCCGGGAGCATCCGGTGTTCGACGATCCTGTCGGAACGCACAGGCTGAAACGTGCCGGGGCCCACATGAAGCGTAACAGTGACGAGCTCAACTCCCTTGTCCACGAGCGCTGCAAGAAGATCCCGGCTGAAGTGCAGGCCTGCCGTGGGCGCGGCAACAGCCCCTTCCCGTGATGCGTACACAGTTTGATAGCGTTCGCGATCCTGTCTTGAAGGGTCGCGTCTGATATAGGGTGGAAGCGGGACCCTGCCGATCTCGTCCAAGACCCCGCGGATATCATCCACGCTGTGGAAACGGACCGTCCTGGTCCCGTCGGCATGCTCGTGGACGATTTCGGCTTCCACTCCCGCGGAAACGACCAGTCGTTTCCCTTCACCGACTCCGCCTTTTACGAGCGCCACCCAGAGATTGCAATCAAGCTCCGAGAGGAGAAATATCTCGGATCTGCCGCCACCCTGCTTTGCCGCAGGCAACCTGCAGGGGAAAACCCTGGTATCGTTCAAGACCAGCAGGTCTCCAGGCAACAGATACTTCTCAAGGTCGGCAAAGATCTTGTGTTCAATGACACCGGAGGACCGGTCAAGGACCATGAGACGGGAGTGGTCACGCTCTGATGCCGGCTCCTGTGCGATCAGTGCTTCGGGAAGTTCATAGTCGAAATCAGAGAGTCTCAGTTGTTCCGCTGCCGGCGTGTTCATGGCGGGATAATACCATATTGATATACGGGGATAAAGAAAAAATGCATCTTATTGCGGTGATCAGGTCACGCCTGAGTGTCGGACCAGAAGAGAAGAGTACCATTTCGTTTAGCGTCAGCATTACTCCAGCGACCGTTTCCAGCCATGCTCGAATTCCTCGTAGGGAATCGAGATGCCGTTGCTGATCGCCCGGGGCATGTCGGCGCCCCCGGCCAGTTCATCGAGCACAGCCTTGACGCGATATAAACCGAAGGAATCGATCATGTAACGGACCGAAGAAAGGCTGAACAAGTAGGCGTCCAGGGCTTGGCTGGAATTCAGTCCCAGAAAAGGCCCTTCCAGGGCCGACAGCAATGGCAGTTTGCCGGTCTCTGCGAGCTGCCGGAGGTGG
The DNA here is from genome assembly GCA_035516155.1 of Nitrospirota bacterium. GTDB lineage: Bacteria > Nitrospirota > UBA9217 > UBA9217 > UBA9217 > JAJYKN01. The sequence continues at coordinate 142,257 of DATJAP010000008.1, read as the reverse complement.
GTACGCTGGCTGCCATCGATTTCCCTGCCTTCAAAGTACTGGGCCAGCCCTTCATTCAACCAGGTTGGGCAGCGGGGAGTAATCGACCGGACCACAGCATGGGTATATTCGTGATACAGGATTTTCCGCAGTCCCGGAGTTTCCTTCTCGATGCCGCCGACAGGAATCCGGATTTTCCCATCGAAAATGCCGCTGCTCCAGTCCGGGGCGTCGGTCACTTCCTGGAATTGCCGGCTTGAATAGAGAATGACTTGTATCTCCTGATCCGGATAATAGGAGAGTGCCCGTCCAACTTCCCCATAGGCCTCTTCGAGGATTCTCAGGATGATCCGCCCTACCTCGATCTTTTCCCTGCCTTCATATTTGATCAGGAAGTGGCTCGTCATGTCGCGATCGAAATCTTTCTCTGCCCGGTTTTCTATCCTGATGCGCTCAAGCCTCATCTGAAGGTTCTTGTCCGACGGATCCAACGCCACCGCCTTCTCCCAGTATGATGCCGCGGTATCAAGATCGTCCTTCCGGTAATAAAGCTCGCCGAGAAACTGATAGGACGTAGCCTCATTCGGGTTGAGCTCCGCTGCGCGCGTCAGCTCCCGCTCGGCCGTCGAGTCATCCTTCAGGTGATAATACGCGATGCCGAGGCCCAGATGGCCGGCGCTGTCGGCATCATTGTACCGGATTGCCTCGTCAAAAGAATCACGAGCAGCATTATAATTTCCGTTTTTCAACTGTTCCATCCCGGCTCGTAAAAACCGGACGTAGGTGTTCTGCTCTGCCGTTTGCGCGTAACAGGGTGCAATGCATGCCGTCACTATGATAAGCACTGCCCAGTACATGTGGGTTCGTTTTAGTCTATGCATCTGGTCGTCCTTATTATCAGCAGGTTCATGAACCGATTTTGTCTACCTGACCTTTCACAATAGACTGGGAGCGATGATCCTGTTACCTTCTCCCGCCTGCCGTTTTCAGTCTTTCATCACCTTTACCATGACTCTGCGGTCGCGGGGACCGTCAAACTCGCAAAAAAACAAAGCCTGCCAGGTGCCGAGTGCAAGTCGTCCCTCCTCGACGATAACCGGCTTTGACACACCGATTATGCTTGATTTAATGTGCGCCGCGGAGTTGCCCTCGCTATGACCATAATTATCGTCAAAAGGAATGGTCTTGTTCATTTCCTTCAGCAGGTCTCGTCCCACGTTGGGGTCCGAATTTTCGTTGATTGTTACTGCCGCGGTCGTATGCGGCACGAAGACGTAACACATACCCGAGCGGATTCCGCTCTCAGCCACAAGGCGCTGCACACCCTGTGTGATGTCCACGAGTTCCGTCCTGGCATTCGTTTTCACCCTGAGCTGCCTGATCATTTGAAACCTCCTGGGAATAAAGTACCTTAAGAATATTTTATTTTCAGAATGGGTAGAACGTTGCCACCGTTCCAGAAAGCACAAAGAGAGGATGAAAAAGACTATTAATAAATCCCCGCTGCAATGTATTGCTTTTCTCTCCGTGATCTATGTGGCCTTGGTGACAATATTTTTCCGGTTTCGGCCTGTCCGCGTCAGAAACAACAGCCAGGAAACAAGGCACAACTACTGCCTTGCCCTCTTTCCGCACCTCAGGCTTGTAGATGCACCCTCTGATTTCCTTATTGGTCAATCCCCATGTCTTCACGTCCCTTTGCGCGTTTTTCCTCTGCAATCGGATAAATAATGTGCGTAATGAGTGAATTGATCCGGGCAAGATTGCCGATGAGGTCGAGATGCACGTGGCTGGTTTCTATCGATTCCCGCAATCCTTTCCGTAAACGGTCAAGATGGGTCTGCACCAGCTCACGCTCCATGATGCCGAGTTCCTCCTTGTTTCGTATAACGCGGTCGGCGAGGTCGCGGTCATTGCCTGCGAAAGAGGACATTGCCGCATCGAAGTTCTCGATAATCTTCTTATGGAACAGGGTGATCTCTTCGAGGCCCTCCCGAGAAAACGTCATGCCCTTGCTGATCCGCTTCATGGCAAGCGGCATGATGTTACGGTCGATGATATCGCCGATGCTCTCCAGATTTCTCGACGCTTCAAGAACCGTCATGGCGCGCCGCGATTGGGACTCCGTGAGATGAGATGACGACATCCGGGAAATGTAAAGCCTGATATGCCGGTCGAGGAGGTCGATCAGATTGTCCTGGCTCTTGATGCCGGCGATGGCATCGGTATCGTCCGTCTCGAAGGTTTTGATTGAATCGACAAGCATCCCCCGCACGATGTCCGAGGCCCTGAGTGTTTCCCGCGCTGCCTGGCCCAAGGCGAGCGACGGGGTACCGAGCACATGATCATCGAGGTACAACGGCCCGAATTTCTTTTCTTCTTGCTTCTCCGGAATGACTTTCGTAATGAGCATCGCGAATAGGCCGGTGAATGGGAGAAAACAGATCGCCATGATGATGTTGAATAGTGTATTGGCATTCGCGATCTGGCGAGGCAGGTCGGTCGTCGATGCTGCAACCAGTTCCTGAAAGGGGACGATGAAGGGCAGAAAGAGCAGAACGCCGAACAGCTTGAATAGAATGTGGGCCCAGGCAACGCGCCGCGCCTCCACCGGTGAGCGCAGGCTCGCAATGAGTGCCGTTGCACAGGTCCCGATATTGGCACCGAAAATGATGTACAGAGCAGTTTTAAGCGGGATCAGGCCGCTCTTGGCAAGTACCAGGGCGATGCCCATGGTCGCCGCGCTGCTGTGAATGAGTCCGGTCAAAAGGGCCGAGATCGCAATTCCGAGGGCGGGCGTGTCCGTAAGGGCCACGAACACCAGACGAAACAGTTCATTTTCCTGGAGCGGCGTCATTGCATCGGTCATTATTTTGAGGGACAGAAAGACGAAGCCGAACCCGAGGATCCCCTCTCCCACATTCCGTATGATGGTCTTTTTTGAGAAAAGCACGAAGGCCAGTCCGATTCCGATGATGAGAACCGCATAGTCGTATATATGGAAGGCGATAAGCTGGACTGTGAGGGTTGCGCCAATGTCGGCGCCGAGCATCACCGCGAGTGTTTGGCGGAAGCTCATAAGCCCGGCGCTCACGAATCCCACGAGCATGACGGACGTGGCGCTGCTTGACTGGATCAGGCCGGTAATGAAAGCGCCGCCTCCCACTGCGGCCAGCCGGTTGCTGGTCAGGGAGCGGAGCAGCGAACGGATCTTCGAACCTATGGCGTTCTGGAGCCCGTCATTCAGGAGCTTGATTCCATAGAGGAGCAGCAGGATCCCGCCGAAGAGGCTGATGAAGATCATGGAAGTACTATGCCTAATTTTTCAGGGTTCGTCAAGGCAATCTTGAGGTTTACGGCATTGTCGCCGGATACGTTATCCGGAAATGCTTTTCTTTTTCACGAACTCGATTTCTTCTTCCTTGCTCCTTACCAGTCCGTCGAGCTTCGCATTGAGAAGCTCCCCGAGAATTCTCCGGTACTTTGGCCCGGGCGGGATTCCGAGTCGTTTGAGGTCGTCGCCGGTGAGGGTCACCTTGACGTTGCGCAGATGGGTAAGGTAGAGAGAGATATATTTCTTGGCCCGTTCCTGCTTTGATTTCGCCATCATCAGGAGAAGCGCCTCGATGTCGAGCGGCGACAGCAGATCATAGATGCGGCTGTGGGAAACCTGTGGTTCCTTGTAAAATAGGAACAGCACTTCCCGGGACCGAGTGCGCGCCGTGTGCACGCGCTCCCGGAAACGGATCGGAACCGCAAGGCGCTCAAGGGCTTCCGCGGCCGTCGCATCTTTCACCCGATCAAAGAGGCCGAGAAAATAGACAAACCACTTTTCCACGATGAGATCCAGGTAGAGCAGCCGGAACCACGCGAGTGTCTCGCCTATATTCGTAAAGAGACGTTCAAGCTCAGCGGATCCCTTGAGGCCAGTGTGAATGAATTTCAGCAGGTCCAGCTCCCGCATCCGCTTCAAGACTTTCAACGGCTCGGATTCCGAAAACATCAGAACAAGTTCCGTGTAGATCCGTTCGCCGGCAAGCCGGTCAAAGAGCTTCATATTCACCGCGGTCTTTATCAGGTTCTGGGTGTGTTTGCTCAGGTGGAAATTAAACCGCTGTTCAAAACGCACGGCCCGCAGCACGCGGGTGGGGTCCTCAACAAAGGAAAGGCTGTGCAGAACGCGGATGGTTTTGTCCTTGATATCGCGGAGACCACCGAAAAAATCGATGAGTTCACCGTACCGCTTCCGGTTTAAGCGCACCGCCAGCGTATTAATGGTGAAATCGCGCCGGTAAAGGTCCTTTTTAATTGACGACAGCTCGACAGTGGGCAGCGCGGCCGGTGATTCATAATACTCGAGACGAGCCGTGGCGATATCGAGTTTGAGCCCCGTGGGCAGCACGACGACGGCCGTGCCGAATTTCTGGTGCGTTTTCATGCGGCCGCCCATCTTTTTCACAAGCATGCCCGCGAATGTTATGCCGTCTCCTTCGACGACTATATCGACGTCGGGGTTCGACACCCGCAAAAAAAGATCCCGAACAATGCCGCCGACGAGGTAGACCGGGAAGCCGCTTTCATCGGCGACCTCCCCCACGATTCTAAGCGTGTTCCGGACCTCGGGCATGATCCGCTCTTCCAGCAGGCCCTTTACCGTACGAAGGGACCCGGGCGACAGCTCTTCCGAATCGGGAATCACCGCGAGCCGTTCCTCATGAAGCGAACGAAGAAGATCGGTGCGGGTGATTGCCCCCACTAATTCGCCTCCCCGGTCGAGGACCGGGATAAAGCGCTGGTGCTCCTCGATCATGATGCGCTCTACCTGGCTCATGGGCATGTCCGGCGTCGCAACCGGTCCACCGCTCGTCATGTACTCCTCGACTTTCCGTTTTCCGAGACCGTGGAAAAGCGCTTTTTGCACAATCTCGCGGGTGATGATTCCCTGATAGGAATCTCCACGCAGAACGGGCAGCACATTGACGCTGAAACGTGTCATGGCCTCGCCCGCCTCCGCTATGGCGCTACCGTAGGGAATGGTTTTGACCGGCGCAGTCATGATTTCATGAGCAATCGGCCCCGGTTTGATGTGCCTTCTCAAAAGGTCGATCAGTCGCTCGCGCGCCTGGAGGTAGGTCATGTCCTTGATCGCGGCCGACGCAGCGGTCGCATGCCCGCCGCCGCCCAACTGCTCGAGCACCTCCCCGACATTCACCGCCGGGATCCTGCAGCGGCCGATAACATGCGTCTTGTCGCCCATTTGCACGACAAGGAACAGCACGTCAAGGCTCTCCATCTCCCTGATCTTGTGAGCCAGATTCGCCAAGTCGGGGATAAAATGAGGGACAGCCAGGGAGGAAATAACGACGGTGACGCCGTTGATGTCGTACTTTTTTGCGTTCTCAATAAGGTTGTTCAGGATTGCTATTTGTTCCGTCGTCAGCTCGCGTGACATGAAATCGGAGACAATGTTCAGCTGCGCTCCCTGCGATATGAGGTAAGCCACCGCCAGGGCGTCCCGCTCTGTCGTTGAAACAAAGGTTAGCGAACCCGTTTCCTCGTATATGCCGAGAGCCAGGACCGTTGCCTCGAGCGAGCTGAACTTGATTCCCTTATCACGGAGCAGTTCAACCATGATGGTTGTCGTTGCGCCCACCTCTGCGATTACTTCTTTCTCGCCCCGTATGTCGGTCTCCGAAGAGGGGTGATGATCGTAAATATGCACGGAAACGTCGGGCCTCGCCAGCGCTTCCGCCAGCTTGCCGATCCTCAACGAATTCCTGTTGTCGACAATGATGAGCCTGGTGACACTATCCACATCGATGGTTTTCAGCCGCTCTGCCTCCAGGGTGTAAAACATGGATTCGAGAAAAAAATCCCGCATGCTTTTTTCCTGAGAACCGGGGAATACCAGTTTCGCTTCCGGATAGAGCTTCTTGGCCGCTACCATCGAGGCCAGCGCGTCAAAATCAGCGTTCGTATGACTGGTGATGATTTCCATGGCGTTTGCCGTATAATGAGTCGAAAGAGTCTGGCGAGTCCTAAGGGAAACGATACCGGCAAACTTTAAAAACTCGGTGCATTCAATTCACCGGACTCTTCAGGCTGCCTTATCCTCTTGGATGATACTTCTCGTGAATTTTCTTCAACCGCTCTCTCGATACGTGCGTGTAAATCTGAGTTGTGGAAATATCTGAGTGGCCGAGCATGGCCTGGACCGCGCGGAGGTCGGCTCCGTTGTCAAGAAGATGGGTTGCAAACGAGTGGCGCAGCGTGTGGGGCGAAACGGTCCCGGCGATTCCCGCCTTGAACGCATAATATTTTATCCGTTCCCAGAACATCTGTCGGGTGATGGCTCTGTGCCTGGAACTGATGAACAGATAATCCGATTCTCTGTTGCCAAGCAGGGAACGCCTTGCGTCAGCGAAATACTCCTTCAGGGCAGCGGCAGCCGATTCCCCCAGAGGGACAACACGCTCTTTTGATCCCTTTCCCATGACAAGAAGAAATCCCCGTTCAAGATTGATATCCTGATATTTCAGGCCTACCAGTTCGCTGACGCGCAGGCCCGTAGCGTATAAAAGCTCGAGCATTGCCTTGTCCCTCATCCCGATTGCAGTTTTCCGATCGGGTTGGTCGAGCAGTAAATCCACAGCCCCGGCCGAGAGCGCTTTCGGCAGACGCTTCCATCCCCGGGGTGTCTCCAGGTTCATGGTAGGATCATTCGTTGCGAGGCCGTCGGTCAAAAGAAATTTGTGGAATCCTCTGAGCGCAGCGAGACACCGCGCGCGCGAGGGAGCGGCTAGCCCGGACGACGTCATTGAGGCAAGGAAGGCCGTGACATCGGATTGAGTGATATCTTCAGGCATCCGAGCCGCCGTGTAATCCAGGTACTTGCGCAGGTCCCTTTCATAGGAGTCGATGGTATTGCGCGCAAGCCCCTTTTCCACGGCAAGGTAGTTGAGAAATTTCCGCAGCAGTCCGTCGTCCATAGGTTCAAGAGACATGAACTCGTCTCTGATTCGATTGTAAGTTATTGTTGACGAAAAAGCAAGGAACCTGCGGGAAAAGAGCATAACAAGGGGATTTCTGTCTGGTCTGAAACAGGGGGGAACATATAACCTTCGCACGGAGAAGCGAAGGACGCGGAGAGAAGTTTCCGGTTTTCACCGCTTTTCAACCGCTCTCCATCTTTCCGATGAGGGAACTGAGACGTCCCTCTGCCTGTTCCATCATGAACTTTTCAATGCCAGCCAGCACGTCCAAGGTCGCCCGGGGGTTCACGAAATTAGCAGTTCCAACCGCAATTGCCGATGCTCCTGCCAGTATGAACTCCAGCGCATCGTCTCCCGATGCGATACCGCCCATGCCGATAATCGGCAACGGGACGGCTTTCGCAGCCTGCCAGACCATACGCACGGCAATCGGCCGGATTGCGGGACCCGAAAGGCCCCCCGTGCAGTTCGCGATGCGCGGCCGTCGGCACCGCACATCGATCGCCATGCCGAGGAGCGTGTTGATGAGCGACAAACCATCGCATCCCGCATCCCGGGCCGCCCTGGCGAATTCCGCGATATCGGCAACGTTCGGCGAAAGCTTCGCGATGACCGGCAGCTTCACGGCTTTTCGCACGGCAGCCAGAAGTTCAAACGCTGCCTTGACATTCGTGCCGAACACCATGCCTCCCGCCTTTACATTGGGGCACGAGATGTTGACTTCCAGACCGTCTATTCCGGCAACGCCGTCCAGCCTCTCCGCGACGCTGACGTAATCCTCAAGACTGTATCCGAAAATATTCACGATCACCGCGGTATCGAATGTCCTCAGATAGGGCAGTTTGTCACGCAGAAAAACATCGACCCCGGGATTTTCAAGGCCGATTGCGTTCAGCATACCTGACGGCGTTTCCCAAATACGGGGCGGCGGATTCCCCGTGATCGGCTTCGTCGATATTCCCTTGACGATGATGCCGCCCAGTTTATTCAGGTCCACGAACTCCGCATATTCCTCGCCGTATCCGAAGGTGCCCGAAGCCGTGAGCACGGGGTTCTTGAGTCTGATTCCTGCGAAATCAACGGAGAGATCCGGTTTTATTTTAAATTTGGCTGCCATGCTTCCAATGTAATTCCCTGTCTTCAACTTTCTGCTTTCCGGCTCCTATTTACGTTTGACGAGCCACTAACTTCACCACCACCTGCTCGCTCCACTCGATGTCCCGCGAAGCAAACACCGGCCCGTCTTTGCATACCCTTTTGTAGCCGCCCGACTTCATGGCAACGGAACATCCCATGCATGCCCCGACGCCGCAGGCCATGCGTTCCTCTAGGGAAACGAAACAGGGCAACGAATGAATTGCGGCGATTCTGCTTACCGCGCCAAGCATGGCATGGGGGCCGCACGCGTACAATACGAGAGGGGTTTTTCGCTCCCTCGTGGTTAGAAACGCATTCAGGAGGTCCGTGGTCATCCCCCGTTTTCCCGCGCTTCCGTCTTCCGTAGCAAGATGCACTCTCACCGCGGTATCGCGGAAGCTCTTCACGATCCCCGCGGGTGGCAGACAATCCTTGTTCCTTGCCCCGATAAAGAGATGAGCGCGGAACCCTGCTTTGGCAGAAAGAAAATGGAGGGGAGGAAATCCGCTTCCGCCGGCAATGAGCACGGGAGTCGCGTCTTTTCCCGGCAGCGGGAACCCGTTCCCGATCGGTCCGAGCAGATTCAGCGAATCTCCCGCCTTCCTTTGCGTCAGCAGCGAAGTCCCCCTGCCGATAACTCGGTAAATAAGCTCCAGCGAAGACCGTGAGGGCAGAGAAGATATGCCGAAGGGCCGCGCCAGGAGAGGGTCCATGGTTTCTGATACCCGGAGCATCACGAACTGGCCCGGCAGCGCGGCTGCGGATATTTCCGGAGCCCGTAGCACAAGGCGAAAGTATCCCCTGCCGACGGATTTATTGACAAGAATTGTTGCCTTGTGGAACCTACTCGAAGGCAATCTGAATCTCCTGGATCTCGTACACGACGGTCTTGGCCGGGGTCTTGATGGTGACGATATCGCCGACCTTGTGGCCGATAAGTGCCTTGCCCACCGGCGACTGCACCGATATTTTCCCCTTTTTGAGATCGGCCTCTTCCTGCCCCACCAGTGTATACTTCCTGATATCTCCGGAATCGGTGTCCGCAAGCGTGACCGTTGCTCCAAACACGACCTTTTCGTTCGTGAGCTTTGAAATGTCGATGATCTGGGCGCTGGCAAGCTTATGCTCCAGTTCCCGCTTCTTGGCGTCGAGATGGCCTTGCCGCTCCTTGGCTGCATGGTATTCCGCGTTCTCCGATAAATCGCCGTGAGCCCGCGCTTCTTCGATTTCTCGTATATTCTTGGGACGTTCAACCTTGATGATACGATCGAGCTCCTGTTTGAGCTTCTCGTAGCCCTCTTTGGTCATGGGAATCTTCTGCGTCATGGTTTCTGATACTCCTGAATGGATTTTACTTGTATCGGTCGTGTTTTGATGGCCGAAATGCCCCGCACCGCCGCTTTTGCCGCGGATATGGTCGTGAAATAGGGGACCCCCTTGATCAGGGTGGTGCGCCGTATCGAATAGGAATCCTTCTGCGACTGCGCACCATGGACCGTATTGATGACCAGGTCGATCTGCATATCGGTGATCTGGTCCACGATATGCGGCCTCCCTTCAGTCACTTTATTCACGCTCTCGACCGTAATGCCCCGTTTCCTCAGATAGTCCGCGGTGCCGCGGGTGGCGACAATAGTGAAACCCGCTTTTTCCAGCCCTTGGGCGACTTCGAGCAGGCCAGCCTTGTCCTTGTCCTTCACGCTCAAAAATACGCGCCCCGAAACGGGCATGGGGTTGCCGGCCGCCATCTGCGACTTGGCGAAGGACATCCCGAAATCCGTATCGATCCCCATCACCTCGCCCGTCGATTTCATTTCCGGCCCCAGCAGCGTGTCCACACCCGGAAACTTCGCGAAGGGGAAAACAGCTTCCTTTACCGCGATGTGCTTGATGCTCACTTCTTTCGTAAAGCCGAGTTGTGCAAGGGTCTTGCCGGCCATGACCCGGGAAGCGAGTTTGGCAAGCGGTACCCCAATCGCTTTGCTCACGAACGGGACGGTACGCGACGCTCGGGGATTCACCTCGAGTACGTAAATCCGGCCCTCCTTCACGGCAAACTGGATGTTCATAAGCCCGACCACACCCAGTTCCAGGGCGAGTGTCCTCGCCTGCCTGTCGATCTCCCTGATGATTCCGGGCGAAAGAGAGAACGGCGGCAGCGAGCAGGCGGAATCGCCGGAATGGACTCCCGCCTCTTCGATATGTTCCATGATTCCCGCCACGACTACGGTATTCCCGTCGGAGATTGCATCGACGTCTATCTCTACGGCGTCTTCCAGGTACTTGTCAACGAGTACCGGCCTTTCCGGCGAAGCCTTTACCGCCCGGCTCATGTAATTCCGGACGGTCTCCTCGTCATAGACAATCTCCATGGCCCGGCCGCCGAGCACATAGGAAGGACGCACCATAACAGGGTACCCGATGCAGTTAGCCGCGGTTACCGCTTCATCGCAGGACACCGCTGTGCCGCTTTCGGCCTGCAGGAGACCGAGTTTGTCGAGCAGTTCCTTGAAGCGCTTCCGGTCCTCGGCCCGGTCGATGCTGTCGGGCGTGGTGCCGAGGATGCGCACGCCCTCTTTCTCGAGAGGCACCGCGAGCTTAAGCGGCGTTTGTCCGCCGAACTGCACGATCACGCCCACGGGCTTTTCCCGCTGTATAATATGTAAAACATCTTCGAGTGTCAAGGGTTCAAAATAGAGCCGGTCGGACGTGTCATAGTCCGTGCTCACCGTCTCGGGGTTGCAATTCACCATGATCGTCTCGAATCCGTCTTCCTTGAGCGCGAAGGCGGCATGGACGCAGCAGTAGTCGAACTCAATACCCTGCCCGATCCGGTTCGGCCCCCCCCCGAGGATCACGATCTTTTTCCGGTCAGTTGGATTCGCGTCGCATTCAGCAGTCCCTCGCACCTCGCTGCTTACGCCCTTACCCTTGATTGTATAAAACGGTTTTTCATAGGTTGAGTAAAGGTACGGCGTGTGCGCCTCGAACTCGGCAGCGCAGGTATCGACGGTCTTGAATACTGGCGTAATACCGAGCTCATAGCGGGCCCTGCGCACCGTTTCCTCCGTGGTGGTCAGAAGCCTTGCAAGCCTGCGGTCGGAAAATCCGTATTCCTTGGCGCGTCTCAGGGGATGATCCGGCGATGGCGTCCGGTCGTTTAGAATGTTCGCCGCCTGTTCCTTCAGTTCCTTCTCCCGGTCGACGATCTGCTTGATCTGATGGAGGAACCACGGGTCGATCCTTGATAGGTTGAATATTTCCTCTACGGTCATGCCCACGCGCAAACCATCTGCAATGAACCACACCCGTTCCCAGTTCGGCACGCTGATCTTCTGCCGGATGTCGGCGACTTCGTGCTCACCGTCTCCATCGCGGTCCCGGCGGGACTCCAGGCCGTAGCGGTCGATTTCGATCGAACGGAGCGCCTTTTGGAATGATTCTTTGAACGTCCGACCGATGGACATCGCTTCGCCCACTGATTTCATCTGCGTCGTGAGTGTGGCGTCCGCCTGGGGGAACTTCTCGAAAGCAAAGCGCGGGAACTTCACGACGACGTAATCAATCGTCGGTTCGAAAGACGCAGGCGTTGCCTTGGTGATATCATTCGTAATTTCGTCGAGGGTATACCCGATCGCGAGCTTGGCGGCGAACTTGGCTATTGGAAAGCCCGTGGCCTTGGAAGCAAGCGCCGAACTTCGGGACACACGCGGATTCATTTCAATCACAACCATCCTGCCATTATCGGGGTTTACCCCGAATTGGATGTTCGATCCGCCGGTATCGACGCCGATTTCACGGATAATCCGGAGCGATGCGTCGCGCATGATCTGATATTCCTTGTCCGTCAGCGTCTGGGCCGGAGCCACGGTGATGCTGTCACCGGTGTGGATGCCCATGGGATCGAAGTTCTCTATGGAGCAGACGATTACGACATTATCCTTGGCGTCCCGCATCACTTCGAGTTCGAATTCCTTCCAGCCGACCACCGATTCCTCGATCAGCACCTGATGGACCGGGCTGGCCTCCAGACCGCGTGAGATCAGATCATTGAACTCCTCCCGGTTATAGGCTATGCCGCCGCCCGTGCCGCCGAGCGTAAAGGCCGGGCGCAGAATGGCGGGAAAGCCGACGGTTTCCAGGATACCCAGGGCCTGTTCCCTGCTTGTCGCGAACCCGCTCTTCGGCACATCGAGCCCGATGTGCTCCATGGCTTTCTTGAACAGCTCCCGGTCTTCCGCTTTCTTGATCGCCGGCAGTTTGGCGCCGATCAGCTCGACATTGTATTTCTTAAGCGCGCCGGACTCCGCCAGGGCCACGGCAGTGTTCAGTGCAGTCTGGCCTCCCATCGTGGGAAGCAGCGCATCGGGCCGTTCGCGTTCTATGATTTTTTCAACCACCGCCGCCGTGATCGGTTCAATGTAGGTACGGTGCGCCATGTCAGGATCGGTCATGATCGTGGCCGGATTGGAATTGACAAGCACGATTTCGTATCCCTCTTCCCTGAGCGCCTTGCAGGCCTGCACGCCCGAATAATCGAACTCGCAGGCCTGGCCGATCACGATCGGACCCGCGCCGATGATTAGGATCTTTTTAATATCAGTCCGTTTTGGCATTTACCCGCACCTCTCAAAATTCAGCGTTCGGAGTCCATGGTTCAAAGATCAGGGGAGTATCGTCTCTCGCGTTGGGCATTGGACACGGAACCTTGTACTCCTATTCAAACTCCTGCATCCAGCCGTTTTCCAAACCATTCTGTTCCATGATCCGGCGTGCATCTTCGTATTCCTCGGCCGTTATGCGGCGCGACAGCTCTTTGATCTCATTCGCCTTATATGCCGGAAAATACTGGGCCATGAGACTGACGAAGACGTCCGTCGATATTTCCTTTGACAGGAATTTCATAACACCGTCTGTTCCCGACAAACCATTGGGAAGCACCAGGTGGCGGATGATCAGTCCCCGTTTTGCGATCCCCGTCTCGTCGACGACGAGGTTTCCGACCTGACGGTACATTTCCTTCACCGCTTCGCGGTTGATCTCCGGGTAGTGCACGGCCATCGAGTATCTTCTTGCAATCGCCTTATCGGAATACCTCATGTCCGCCAAGTAGATATCGATGATCCCGTCGAGCAGTTGGAGTGCCCGCAGCGACTCGTAACCGCTCGTATTGTATACTACCGGGAGGCAGAATCCGCGTTCCCAGGCAAGCCCCAGCGCCTTCAGGATCTGCGGCATAAAATGCGTCGGCGTCACCAGGTTCACATTGTGACACCCCTGCTCCTGCAGCCAGACCATCTGGCACGCAAGCTCGCCGGGAGTCCGCTCCGTGCCGTTCCCCATCTGACTGATGGGATAGTTCTGACAATAGGAGCAGCGCAGATTGCAGTTGGTCAGAAAGATCGTACCGGAGCCTTTCGTTCCTGATAGCGGCGGTTCCTCGCCGTGGTGGGCGCTCACGCTCGATATGACGGGATTCAGGCCAGACCTGCAAAAACCACGTTTGTCGTTTTTCAGCCGGTTCACCCCGCATTCACGGGGACAGATGCAGCAGCTCTCAAGAAGCCGGTAAGCCGCGTTGACACGTTCGCGTAATTCAATCTGGGATAACAAGGAAACCACCTGAACATCCAAACAACAAAATCCAAAAATGCAAACTATCGTGCTTGGCTCTTGAACTTCTCCATCATATCGATGAATCGCTTGAAAAGGTACCTGCTGTCATGCGGTCCCGGCGACGCCTCGGGATGATACTGCACCGAAAAAGCCGGAAGGGTTTTATGCTGGATCCCTTCGCAGGTCTTGTCATTCAGATTTATATGCGTCATTACCACGTCGTCCTTCACCGTGTCCATATCCACGGCAAAGCCGTGGTTTTCCGCGGCGATCTCAACCTTGCGCGTCGTCAGGTCCATGATGGGCTGGTTTCCGCCGTGATGGCCGAACTTCAGTTTGTAAGTCCTGCCGCCGAGAGCGAGGCCGAAAAGCTGTTGCCCCAGGCAAATGCCGAAGATCGGTTTTCTGCCCAGAAGTTTCCTGATGTTTTCTATGGCATAAGCGACCGGTTCCGGGTCCCCGGGGCCGTTTGACAGGAATATCCCGTCGGGGTTCATGGCAAGGACTTCCTCCGCCGGCATCGTTGCCGGCACCACCGTCACGTCACATCCCGCGCTCGTGATCAACCGGAGAATATTCCGTTTGATGCCGTAGTCATAGGCGATGACCTTGTACTTTGACGGCGGCTTCATGGCATACCCTTTTTCGAGGTCCCAGTCTCCCTGCTCCCAATGGTAGGGTTTCTTGCAGGTGACGTCCTTTACCAGATCGAGACCGCTCATGGTGGGGAGCGCTTTTGCCCTGGCAACAATGCTGTCGGCGTTCATGTCCCTGGTCGTGATCACCCCGGGCTGCGCACCTAAGTCCCGAAGATGTTTTGTCAGTGCTCTTGTGTCGATTCCCTGGATCCCGACAATGCCGTTCTCGCGCAAATATTGATGAAGGGATTTTTTCGAACGCCAGTTGCTGGCAATGTCCAGGTACTCCTTCACAATGAACCCTTCCGCGTAGGGCATGGCGGATTCCACATCCTCATCGTTCACACCGTAGTTCCCGATCTGGGGGTACGTCATGGTGACGATCTGTCCTTTGTACGACGGATCGGTCAGGATTTCCTCGTATCCCGTCATGCTGGTATTGAAGACGATCTCTCCGGATGTCTCCCCTTCCGCTCCAAAGGATTCTCCTTCGAACACCATGCCGTCAGCCAGTGCAAGTATCGCTTTTTTCATAATCAGTCAGACTCTCTCATTCCAAATTTCCCACACGCTCCGGGGTCGAGGGATACCATGATCCACGATCAGAACCGGTCGCGGCCCTCGATACTCCCCCCCACAATCGTCTGCACCGCTCTTCCCTTCAGCTTCCACCCATTGAAGGGGGTGTTCCTTGATTTCGACTTGAACTCCGATGCGTTCACTGTCCATTCCAAACTTGGGTCGATGATCGTGATATCGGCCTCCGAG
Organism: Nitrospirota bacterium; assembly: GCA_035516155.1. Taxonomy (GTDB): domain Bacteria; phylum Nitrospirota; class UBA9217; order UBA9217; family UBA9217; genus JAJYKN01. Next base: position 127,127 of record DATJAP010000008.1, on the reverse strand, counting down.
CCAGCGGAGAGCGAACCTTTGTCGATTTTAAGAATACCAGCGGGGTTGGCGGTGAGTTTCCGGATTGCCTCGACAAGCGGCAGGACGTCTTCCTCAACGAGTTTAAGCGTTAATCCCAGCGCCGTTTCGAGCCCTACGATCCCGAAGGGCGCATAATCGAATTCACCGGCTTTCTCGTCCGCTGCATGCGGTGCATGGTCCGTGGCTATCACGTCGAGGGTTCCATCCCTCAGTCCCTGCTTGATCGCATTGACATCGTCGGCAATGCGAAGCGGCGGGTTCATTTTTGCCATGGTATTGTAAGCCCGCACCGCTTCGTCGGTCAAAGAAAAGTAATGCGGACAGGTCTCGGCCGTGACCTTCACTCCCCGCGCTTTTGCATCTCGGAGCATGCTCACCGAACCGGCGGTGCTCACATGGGCTATATGCAATCTGCCTCCGGTTGATTCGGCAAGAGCGATATCCCGTGCGGTCATCACATCCTCGGCCGCCCGCGTGATGCCACGAAGCCCCAGCTCCGTTGAGACAATGCCTTCGTTCATCACTCCCTTGGCTGCAAGCGCGATGTCTTCACAGTGCGAGATGATGAGCATGTCGAATATCTTCGAGTATTCGAGGGCACGGCGCATGACAGCCGCGTTCATGACCGGTTTGCCGTCATCCGATACGGCCAAACAACCGGCCGAGCGCAATTCTCCCATCTCGGCAAGTTCCTCTCCTTTCGATCCTTTTGTGATAGCGCCGATGGGAAAAACCCTCGCCGCGGCTTCGCGGGCCTGGGACAGGATGAACTCCGTGACTGACCGGTTGTCGTTCACCGGGTTTGTATTCGGCATGCAGCAGACCGATGTGAACCCTCCGGCTTTTGCCGCTGCCGCGCCGGTGGTAATGGTTTCCTTATATTCGAAGCCCGGTTCGCGCAAATGGACATGCATGTCGATCAGACCGGGTACCACGAGCTTTCCCGAAGCGTCTATAATCTGTGCGCCATTTTCCGGGATCGACCCTGGTTTGGTTACTGACGCAATCTTGCCGCCCGATACGAGGATATCGAGCTTTTTGTTGATTCCATTCACGGGATCTACGACGTGGCCGTTTTTAATGAGAAGATTCATAGCGCCTCTTATGCTGCCGCAAAGATACATAAAATGTGCTAGGGGAAGTCTTCTTTGTACCTCCTTGCGGCCGGTGGCATTTTTCTACTGCCCTGTTCACAGACATCGAAATCACGCTTCCGCCTTCGTGCCACCGGACAACAGAAACATCACCGCCATCCGGACGGCAACGCCGTTCGTAACCTGATCGAGAATGACTGGCGTGCTATCGGCGACCTCGGACGATATTTCTACACCGCGGTTCATGGGGCCGGGATGCATCACGAGCGCATGACTGGCTGCCTTGGCCAGTCTTCCCGTATTCAGACCATAAAATCTGGCATACTCGCGCACGCCGGGGAAAAGCCCGGCAGCCTGTCGTTCAAGCTGGAGGCGAAGCATCATGACCGCATCCGCTCCGTCGATTGCCCGATCCATATCATAGGTGACTTCTGCCCCCAGACATTCAATTCCCGGCGGGATCATCGTGGGCGGACCGCACACCCGCACTTTCGCGCCCATTGCGGTGAGGCCATGGATGTTCGACCGCGCCACCCTGCTGTGGGCAATGTCTCCAACAATGGCGACGGTCAGCCCCGCAAGCCTGCCCAATTTTTCTCGAATAGTGAACATATCGAGCAAAGCCTGGGTCGGATGTTCATGAAAGCCGTCTCCCGCGTTAATCACCGAACTTTTGAGTATTCTAGCCAGGTATTCGGGTGCCCCGGAACAGGAATGGCGGACGATAATGATGTTACACTTCATTGCTTCCAGGTTCCGTGCTGTATCGAGAAGGGTCTCGCCTTTGACCACACTGCTGGTCGATGTCGAAATATTAATCACATCGGCTGAAAGCCGTTTGCCCGCAAGTTCGAAGGACGTACGGGTCCGGGTGCTGGCCTCATAGAAGAGGTTGATTACCGTCTTGCCGCGCAGCGCCGGCACCTTCTTTATGTCCCGCTCGGACACATCCTTGAACGTCGCGGCCGTGTCCAGGATAAGCTTGATCTCATCCGCGGTCATTCCTTTAATCCCGAGCAGATCTTTTGTTCTGAGCGCCATAGCCACACCTCTGAGGAGCAGGGTCCGGAGTTCGCGGTTGTGAGTCTGTGTTGCCTTCCCCGTCTGCCGTTTGCTGTCTTCTCACTCCCCCAGGATCACCACTTTTTCTTCTCCGCCATCCTCGGCCAGCATGACTTCAACTTTTTCCCGTGCCGAGGTGGGAAGGTTCTTACCGACATAATCTGCGCGAATGGGAAGTTCCCGGTGCCCCCGGTCCACGAGGACGGCCAGCTGGATCCGTTTCGGTCTTCCGTAATCCATAATGCTGTTCAAAGCGGCGCGGATGGTCCTGCCGGTAAAAAGGACATCATCCACCAGTACCATGATTTTATCCTGGATATCGAAGGATATGTCTGTGGCCTGGGGGACCGGCTGAGATTTTCGCGTTGCCAGATCATCGCGGTACATGGTGATATCGAGGCTGCCTACCGGTATGTCCACCTTCTCTATCTGTCGGATTTTTTCCGCCAACCGTTTGGAAAGATGGACGCCGCCCCTCTGAATACCGACGAGGACAAGATTGCCTGCTCCCTTGTTTTTTTCGAGGATCTCATGGGCAACCCGCGTAAGGGCCCGGTCTATGCCGGTCTTGTCGAGAATGAGCGCTTTTTCCCCTATGCTCATGGCAGTAGCTCCTGTTTTCATGAAAAAAGACACAAAAAAAACCCTCTCCCTCGATACACGGGAAGAAGGTCTACGTGATGATGTTAAGCGTAATACTGCTCTTGCAATTTTCCATCTTGAACCCTTCCTGGCCTCACAGGACCAGACTTAAAGAGAATTTCTTTTCTTTGTCAACAATACCTCAACAACCTGTTTCTGTCAAGCGTTTTCTCGGGATGAAGGGTATCGAATTCGCTTTACCAGGGAAAAAACGTCCTGCCCATCACCAGGGAGGACGTTTCAGCATCCGTTCGCCCTTGGGTATGATTGAGATACCCGACGGATCGCGATGGCAGGCACAGTGCAGCCTGTCCTCTTTCGGGTGGATCCCGATCTTTTCCCCTTCCGCCAAGATGTTGAACTTGTCCACGATCACTCGCTTGAGGCGGCAACCCTTCTTTATAACGCTATGGTCCATGATGATGCAATCCTCGACAAGGACATCGTCTTCGATAACAACATCCCTTCGTATCACCGAATTGATGATCCTGGCACTGCCGATGACTACCCCTTCGGCAATAAAGCTGTTCAGGATCTCGCCATGCATGATTTTAGCCGCCGGGCCCTCGTATTCGGCGGGATGGATGGGCCATTGTTTGTTATGGAGTTCAAAGAGCGGCTCCTTGCCAAGCATGTCCATATGAGCGTCGAAGAAAGCAGGGATGGTTCCCACATCCCGCCAATAGCCCTTTTCCTCATAGGGATGGGCGCCGGGTATGACATTGGTAGCGAAGTCATAGGCGAAAACGCTTCCCGTGTTGACGAGGTCCGGAATGAGATGTCTCCCGAAATCATGCTGGTTCTTTTCCTGGCCCCTGATGAGCGCTTCCATGAGGACATCCTTGTTGAATATATAGTTCCCCATCGAAACATAGGCGCGCCTCGGGTCATCCATCATGGAGGCGGGGTGTTCCGGCTTTTCCTGAAAGCCGGTAATTCTCCGGTCCCCATCAGTGACGATCACTCCGAAGGACGACGCCTGATCAACAGGAACAGGGCGAGCTGCGACTGTTACCATTGCATTTCGTTCAAGGTGGAAATCCATCATCTGCCTGATGTCCATGCGGTAGATATGGTCAGCGCCGAATACCGCGACGAGTTCCGGACGCTGATCGTGAATCAGGTTGATGTTCTGGTACACAGCGTCCGCCGTCCCCTGGAACCATTCTGGCCCCATGCGCATTTGCGGGGGCACGACAGTAACAAAATGCTCCTTGACGATGGGAGAAAGGGTCCAGTTCTGGCGCACATGTTCGATCAGGGATTGGGACTTGTACTGCACCAGGAGATAGATGGAATAGATTCGGGAATTGACGAAGTTGCTCAGGACGAAATCAACAATGCGATATCTTCCACCGAAGGGCACGGCGGGTTTGGAACGATAATCGGTGAGCGGCGCGAGCCGCTCGCCTTTGCCTCCTGCGAGAATGAATGCCAGTATTCTTGGATGCGCCATGTTAACCTCGAGATGTTGTCCTCACTAAAATGCCCGTCACCTTTGTGCGAAATATGCGAACTGACAACAACGAAACCGAACCGGCACCTCCATTCATGCGTCTGATGCCGTCCTTTCCTTCCCTCCCCGTTCCTCCCGGATATGCACGGTTCGGTGCGGGTAAGGAATCTCAATGCCTTCGCCTTTAAAACGTTTGAATATCCTTTTCCTCAATTCATGCTGGACGAGGCTCTGGTCGGTAAATTTGGCAACCTGGCAGGTCAGGGTAAAGTCCAGGGAACTCTGGCCAAAGCCGGGAATGAATCGTGCGGACGGTGCGGGCTCGTCCAGGAGGCTGGGAATGTCGTGCGCCCCCTTTTTTGCCTCCTCCACCAATATTTTTTCTATCTGCTCCGGATCCGCTGAATAACTGACACTGACAGGCATGAGCAGCACCATCTTTTTGTCCGGTTCGGAGTAGTTCGTCACCACGCTCTGGCCAAGCCTGCTGTTCGGGATCACGACAATATCATTCGACAGCATGCGTATGCGCGTCGTGCGCCAGCTGATGTCATCAACATACCCCTCCTGCCCAGTCTCCAGTCTGACGTAGTCGCCGAGCCGTATCGATTTTTCCACGAGGATGTGGACGCCGGCGAACAGATTCGCCAGTGTGTCCTGAAGCGCCAAGGCAACGGCAAGTCCGCCTACGCCCAGGGCGGTGATGAGGGGGGCGATCGATATGCCCAGATCAGTGAGCATAATCAGGATGCCGATGACAAAGATCGTCCCTTTCAGAATGCCGTAGGCAAGACCGGTCGTCGGGATCGGGATGTTGCTCTTCTGAACATAATTCTTGAACAGCCTGCCGGCCAGCGTTGCGGAGGCGACAGTAACCGATAGGATGATGATGACATGGATGGCTTTCCCGAGATACCCCATGTGCCTTTCGGGAAGCCCTGAGAAGGCCAAGCCGACTTGGAGGCTGATCGCCACGGCAAGGACAATCGAGGGGTACTTCGTTGAATCGAAGATGATGTCGTCAAGGTGGGTCGCCGTTTTTTTTGCCCAGGTTCGAAGGATCTGAAATGTTACATACCGGAGAACCAGCAGGAGCAGTGTGCATCCCAGTGCCGTCGCCGCGGGAACGATAAACTTCATAGAGGCGTTGTCCATGCGCGCATTCCTCCGCTATCGATCTCGTTCTTTCGTTTGCGGAACCTGAGAACGACCTGTGTTGGATGACCTTTTCTGACTCAGGGATCGTTTCAACCGGAACCAGGACACCAGGATTATGCCCGCAATAATGCCGGCCAGGAGTGAAAGCACAATTACCAGGGCAAGAGATGCTTCGAAACGCCAGGAAAGAAATGAAACAGCGACCGGAGTCGCATTCTGAGCCGAAAAGGCCGCCACCACGGCGATAATGAAGATCAGCAGGATAAGCGTTATCATGTATCCCCCGTCGCGTATAAAAACTAAGGTACCATACGGTTCTGACTAAAGTATATCGTTGATCGGAGGATAAAGCAAGAAATCCATCGCAGGAATGAAACCCGGCTCTTGCTTCGGCCGCTGAAACGCGGTACAATGCATGCCGAACGAGAAAAGATCCGCGTTTATTCAATGACAAATTCCGGATACGAAGAAAAGAATAAAATAACGATCAACCGGTCCCTGTTGCTGACCCTGGTGGCCGGGGCTTTTGCCCTTGGCATATTCATCGGCGCCGCGACGGGACTATTCTCCCCTCTTCCACCTCTTCAAGGCGAATCTTTGCAGGATGAACCGGAAGGGACCTTCCGGTTCATCCGGGCATCGGTAGAAGCAAAACATGCCGGCGAACGGTTGATGACAAACCGGGAACTGAAGCCATTTCAGTACAAAGTAAACAGCCTGATCGAAAGCGACTTGAAAAACGCCGATGCCGAATCCATAGCGGTATACTTTCGTGATCTGAATAATGGGAACCGGTTCGTCATCGGAGAGCGCAATGTTTTCGACGGCGACAACCATCTGAAACTGCCCCTCATGATCGCCTATTTTAAATGGGCCGAATCAAATCCCCTTGTGTTGCGCAAGAAACTAATCTGTGGCGTCAAACCGGAAACGGAGCAGCGCCGCGAGACGGCGATGAGTAAACTTGAACTGGGGAAATCGTACACCGTTAACGATCTTATTTTTCGGATGATCGCTTATGACGATGATGCTGCCTATGCGATGTTGTCCGCCAACTTGCCCGCAAATCGCCTCGGAAAAATTCTCAAGGACCTGAATGGGGAATACGATCCTCAGAAGCAGAATGAGTCCCTGTCACTAAATACCTATGCGGCGCTCTTTCGAGTCCTGTTCAACGCTTCTTACTTGTCTGAAGAAATGTCCGAGAAAGCACTCCGCTATCTTTCGAAGACCGCCTTTCAAGACGGCATCGCATCAGCCATACCCCCGAATGTCGATAAAGCCGTGGATCATGAGGAGATGTCGATCAGGAGCACGGGCGAGGGAGAGAACAGCGATATGCTCCAGTTGCAGGAGTTCGGCATCATTTATCATCAGAATCGACCTTTCCTCCTCGGGGTCATTGCACGGGGCAGCGACGACAATCGTCTCGAAACTGTGATCCGTGATGTCACCCGGCTGGTGTTCCGGGAAGTGGATCAGCAGTCGTGATTGCGTTCTTTTTCAGGTCATGAGTAATACAGGGATGCTGGGGAGTTTTGACAGCAAGGGGGAGAACCTGGTGATCAGTTTGCTATGAATCGGCCTGCAGAATGATAATCCCGTCGGGATCCGCGGCAACTTCAGTTGAGCGGTCCTATTCCTCTGTCGTGACGCTTCGAACCCTATTCGTCCAAACGATATCCGAGCTGTTCGATGCTGTTGCGTGCGATCTTCGAGAGATTTTCCTCATCCATTTTCGTCTCGTCGAACTGGACGGCTATTTTGCCGTTTTGCACATCGATGGAGTTCACCCCGTCCATGCCTCCAATGAATCGTCTGAGCGCGAGGGAACATTCCGTGCAGATATTTTTGTCTACTTTAAACAACGCGACTTTCATGAATTAATGTCTCCGCTCTTAAGAGGCCGGACGATTGCCTCTCGGAATCATGAGGCCCTCCGCCGTTCCCGTGTCCTCCATCCAGCGGCCGTTCCGGGAGGCACAATCGATCTAACCTATCTGGCATCAACATTGAACGTCATTGTGGGAGAGGGTTTATCACCACGCACGACGTTGACATCAACACGCCAGCCGCCCTCCATCGCGATAGTAGCGGTAAATCCGTAGCCCCCCCCTTGGGGAGCGGCTTCGACGTTATATTCCATGGGAGCCATTCCTGGCATTGCGGACATGTAATAGCGCACACCAACTTTGGCGTCGGAAACCGCTTTTCCTGATGCGTCAGTAATCTTTATCGTCATGGCGTTATCACCGATGATGAGTGGGTAACTGCCGGCACTCAGCGTAACGGTCAAGTCGCCCGCCGTCTTCTGCGCTTGATACCCTTTTGTACATCCAGCTGCAGTAAACATTGCCAGCGCAGCAATAATAAACAACATCATGCTTTTCTTCATGCTCTTTCTCCTTCTTTCAAGGGGGAACTGTATTGGTTTTTTTTGACTATCAACGAACCCTGATGTTGTCACCGGCAATGAACTCCGATATAGTGCCGCACAGGGAAAAGAGACTCCTTCTCAGGTCATACATCAGAGAATTACGCTCTCGCTCCTCACTGCCCAGTACAACAGGTTCGTTATGGTTATGCATGTTGCATGAGTCATGCCATGCCTGGCCTTTGTTAACACAGTAATAATTCGCTATATTCTCCAACACCCTGTCAAGGAGTTGCATCGTCTGCTTCAAAGCGGTGTAGGATTTGCTACTTCCATGCAAGCAGGCAGGGAGTGGACATACAAAAGCATTGCAGATCCCGTTGCCGGATCATTTCATTATCCGCTTTCAATGAGCAGGGTCCTGTTCGTGCATCGGTTACCGCCCTGTTCACGGGGGAAAGCCGAATCAGCGGGTCATTTGAACACCGCATACTTCACAAGGTTTTTCCCGCTGTTCTTGGCTTCATACATGAGGCGGTCCACAATTTTAATCATTTCATCAATTGATGAGGGGGCATTGATAAAGGTTACGACACCGATGCTGAATGTTACCGATCGACCGTCTCCCCAGGGGGCCTGCGAAATTTTTTTGTGCAGTTTGTCGAAAAAACCCGCAGCCGCCTCGGCGTTGCTCTCTGGCAGGAGCACTGCGAATTCGTCTCCACCGAGACGTGCCGCAATATCGGTTTTTCGAATGCTTTCCCGGATGTCCAGTGCAATCGACTTCAACAGCGCATCGCCCTCAGCGTGCCCGAAACGGTCATTAATGGCCTTGAAATCGTCCACATCTATGTAGGCGAGCGTGAATGCGTGAGCGTACCGGGAAGACCTCCTAATCTCGGCATCCGCCAGCTCGAAAAAATGCCTCCGGTTCCCCAACCCCGTCAGATAGTCCTCCCGGGCGGAGGACTTTTCCCTCTTGAAAGCGTTGAGGAGATATGCCACGATGATGAAAAATGTGGACATCACCAGAGCGTTCCATATAGGGATGTAAGGGCTCGTATAGGCGACGCCAGAGAATATATCCACCGTTAACCATGTTGCCGCGCTCACACACGCAACCAACATGCCCGCTGTTCTCCCGGCATACCATGATGTCAGAGCAACGGGAATGAGATAAAACATTGAAAAGCTGACTTTACTGCCGAAAAAATAATCTGGGACGCCTACCAGCAACGCGAGGATCGCACCTCCGGCGACATTAAACCGGACGGACTGCCTCCTCAGGAACTCCATCATGTTTAAGATATGTTTTTCCATAACCGGAACGCTGTTCCGAAAACCGTCTTTCGCTGCGATCAAATCAGGGTCTTTGTTATTTTTTAGTTTATCATATCGGAGCGGTCTGCAGGGTAAATTTCAGCTCCTATAACGTCAATGTGGCGGGATTGGATATAAAAGAGAGCCGGGCGTGACCTACTTTTTTCGTTACCACGGGGGAGACATTCAATGACGGCACCGATCGGGTGGCGTTACCTTTCCCCCGCGACTCTTGCCGACGAGAGCGGTTATTCATACTCGAAGCACGGGATGCAGACGATTTTCCCGTTTTTTACCCTTCCGCGGGACTCCATGAATTTCTCACCACAGTTTGCACACCGGACGGAGCCGCGAATCCGTGCTTCAGGGGGAAGCGCGACGGTTGCCGGTGTAATGGTCAGGAGCTCTTTTATTTCCGCGTTCAGAATCGCAGCGGCCTTTTCCATTTTGAACGCCTCCATATCCTGCGATACGTTCTCACCCGCTTCCTGCCTCTTTTTCAGATCAGGAAACCGCTGATCACCGTCAAACCCCCGATAGTCCTCAGAGATGCGGATACCTTTCCCTGTCCTGCGGTTATAGAAGGTGTACACATGCTTGCCGAAATCGTGGAATATCAGGTTTCCTTTACCAAACGTGCAGCCGGTAATGAACTGGATGGCGTCGGCGGCACAGGAATCGTTCTCCACAATGGCCACAAGTTCCTCATCCTGCGGGCGATCGGCGCCGAGTTCCCGGAGCGCCGCTTTTGCTACGCGGTAACCAAGGGCCAGTCCGGGACAAAGATGGCCGTGGAACTGGATCGCGTCACGAAGATCTTCATTGTTCATTGCGTTCATGAAAAAACCTCCTACGACTTTTTATTTCTTCAGGATTGATTTCGCAGCAAGGATTGCCTTTGCTCGCTTCAAATGGCCCTTCAAGGAATCATTGTCCGCGATGGCAAGGTATATTTCTTTCGCAACCTCCTCCTCGCCGGCCGCACTCGCCTTGCCGGCCCACTCGAGGTAACTCTCTGCATGGCTGTCGCCGTGCTCGATCCAATGTTCTAGCATGACCTGCAATTTTACCGAAAGCTCATTTTCCTGTCCGTGCTCGTGTCCGTACGCATGGCTGTGGTGCTTGTGATTGTCGTGCATCGTGCCTCCTGTCGAGTGCATATGACCGTAGTGACCGTGCCGGTGCATATGGGCTGTCTTTCCATGGTAATGAGCGTGCTCGTGGATCAGATTCACGCTGAGCAGTAATTCATCGTTTTGAATAATTTCACCGAAATCTCCATCCGCAGCAATGGTGTGATCCTCCGAAAAGACCACAGCGCGTTCCGCGATGTCTCCTGCAATGGACAGGTCGTGTGTCGCCGAAATGATGGTTTTCCCTTGCTCGTGCAGCTCGTGCAGTACCTCAATGAGCCAGACCTGCGTCCGGGGATCGAGGCCGTTCGTCGGTTCGTCGAGCAGCAGCACGTCAGGATCCGTTGCCAGGCTTGATGCCAGGGCCACTTTCTTTTTCTGACCGTCGGAGAGCGTATAGGGCGCGCGGTCGCGAAGGTCGGTAATCCGAAGCGTTTCGAGCTGACGTTCCACAATGTCACGGACCGTCTCCGCCGGCAGATCGAGCTGCAAAGGGCCGAATGCGATTTCATTCCAGACCGTTGACGAGAAGAGCTGAACATCGGGATTCGAAAATACAAAAGCAACCCGTTTTCTGAAATCCATAGAGAACAGCCGGTTCTCGAGGGCATTCTCGGTCAGCGGTTTTTCAAAAGCATGAATCGTTCCCCCTGTAGGAAATACCAGGCCGTCGAGCAGGGAAAGCAGCGTAGACTTACCCGTGCCGTTTGCTCCGAGAATCACGGTGCGGCCGCCAAGCGCAAAGTCCGTGGTCAGATCGTTCAGCACCGGGGTGCCGCCGGCATAGGAGTACGCTATGTTGCGCAGGCTGAAGGCGTTCATCCGTGGGAAAAAATCCTCTCAAGAAAAAGAAGTATACCACTAAAACCGATCACTGTCACCAGCCACAGGTAGTCGGCCGGCCTCGCGTGGAACCGGTCGAGAGCGCGGAACTCGCCGTGAAATCCCCGGGAGAGCATTGCTTTGTAGACGTCTTCACTCATGTCCATGGATTTCTTAAACGTAACGCCAATGCGCGATGCGGTCCAATTCCTGTCAATTGCCGCGGAAAGCGGCCGTATTGTCCTGCTCTTCCTCGCGCGGTACATATCCTGGATCAACCGCAGAAAAACGAAGAGGTACCGCTCGGTCATACTCAGTGTCATGACGAATATTCGGGGCGCTGCGAGCGCACGAAGACCGGAAAACGCCTCGGCCCACCTGGTCGTGAGCGTGAACAGAACGGCAAAGGAAACCGATGTTGCAACCCGAGAAACAAAGATGATCGAACCCAGGAGACCCTGCCGGGTAACTGCAATTTCCGCGGGGATGACATAGGGTCCCCAGGAATGGGCCCTGTTCAGTTTGACGAGCATCCAGAGCGGCTCTCCCGGGGTCACGATATTCAGCATTGCAGGCAGAACAACGGCGGCTGAGAAAAGCGGGACGAAGAGCCAGACCCTTTTCTGCAGAAACATGATCGGCACCCGCGAGGCCGACGCTAGCGTCAGGCTCATGCCGTACATGATCCAGAGAGCATAGGGTGAATGGAAAAAACTGATCAGAACGATGAGGGAGAGGAAACCGAACAACTTGATGCGGACGTCGAGCCTCTGGAGCAAGCCCTCCTTCCGAGCGTAGGCCTCGGAGAACAAGGATTGCTCCGCAATTTTCGCGACCGCCAACAGCGATTTATCTAAGAACTTCGTTTTTGTCAATAACGCACCGGCTGATCGTATTTGATTGTCATTTATTCTTCTTGCGAACCAGTAATTTCGTTAGAAGATACATCATTCCCGCTATAAAGGCAACGCCGATAATTGCGGAAACAACGTATCCTAAGCTCTGGCCGCCCAACGCCTCGCTCTGTCCGGGAAGTCCGTAATCGGACAGCGGCGCCTTCCAGCGCTCTCGCATGCGTTTCATTCCCTCGGGAACAAAGCCCGCCACCTTTCCAATTTTGTCAAGCCCCCACTCGCCCCAGGCTCCTTCCGCGTTAAACAGCTTCGGTAGTATGATTCCGACGGGCGACAAGATCACCAAAATACCGATCGCAATCCACAATTTTTTCAGGTTAGTCATCATGCATCACGCTGCTGCTCTGTGCAATTTCCGCCGTCTTTCAAGCGCCGAGCATGGACGGATCACTCTTCTGAAAATACTTTACCACGAGCGCTGTCACCAGGGCCTCGGCAAAACCGAAAACCACCAAATGCTCCACTACCATTGCCGGTACTGCGACACTCAGCGGGAACGGGGAATAGAGGGGCTGTCCTGCAGTGGTTTTTTCGAGCATGGGCTGAATGCCGATCTCTATTCCCGTAACAAGTGCGGAAAGGTTCAGGCTGATATACGCGGCAATAGCGGCTGCAATCCAACGCCGAGCGCTTTTGATGTCGGAGCCGGCTGCAATGAGCCGGTAGATGCCGTATCCCGCCAGACCGCCAATGACTCCCATGTTAAAGCAGTTCGCACCCAGTGCGGTGATGCCCCCGTCGCCGAACAGCAGGGCCTGGATAATCAGTGCGACCGACACGGCTATCATGGCGGCCCAGGGCCCCAGGAGTATGGCGATCAGCGTTGCTCCTGTTGCATGACCCGTTGTTCCCCCCACGATGGGAAGGTTAAACATCATGATCACGAAGCTGAACGCTGCGCCCAGCGATAGATAAGGGACCTGCCTGGTTTTGAGCGTTTTATTCAACTTGCGCGCCGCGATTGTCCAGAACGGAATGGTCACGGCATACATCGTACCATACGTGGCGGGCCCCAGATATCCGTCGGGAATATGCATCATCTTCTCCTTTGCAGATTTGTTTGTCTTGTGGCCCTGGAACACGAAAACCCGATAGCAGCCCCCGGCATGACCGAGACACCGATTTTCCCCGACGGCGAGGCATGCTTTACACAGAAATCAATGTCAAAATCCTCGGCAATCGAATAGATTCTCCCGCCGGGAAGGTGTGCCGGTCCGGCATGAGACGATTCCTCGATATTCCCCTTCGCACCGCAACGGCAGCCCGTGATGAGCAGGTAGGTTATCCAGGAAATTTCCGGCAAATAACATGTCGCTGCAAGCCCCATTCTCCCTGATGATTTTTTTAAATGCATTCCATCCCGCTTTCGGCTGTAACGGATGCGGCTTTGGAACAAACCATTTTCCCCTTAGCCACCGATAACAACCAGCATATCGGGGGCAAGGTCCCCGTGATACGGATACTAATACAAACGAAAAATATTTTGTATCGAGCTAAACAGATAACTTACTGATTTTACAGGTCTACTTTTTCGACATTGTCACAATATTCCGTGCGTTTGTATTATTTTGGAATTATGGGTGTTACGTTTTTTATTTTTGTAGCACACCGAAGGACAGCTGTCAAGTGGATTGTAACCGCCGCGGGCGACTCTACTCTCCGAGGGAACGAGGACGAGGTTCGTTACAGGAGTGACGGGAAGGATCTCGGTATGCGGTCGAGCCCGAGACAGGCGGCCCAGAGGGGTCCGCTAAAACCGCAATGCAGTGCCGACGAGCGTCGTATACTCCTCGGCATCACTGTTGAGCCCAAGCCGGGCGGCGAGATCAACATACCAGGATTTTGAAATATCATATTTGAATCCAGCCATGAACGTAACAGGGTGCACGCCGCGAACGATCTCTTCCCCTCGGAGGTCCTCACCAGCCAGTTCAGTCAATAAGTGGAAAGACTCCGTGAATTTATGATCCAGGGCCAACCCGACTTGGATAGCGGAATTCATGGTCAAATGTTTGATATAGGATTCATATCCAACGCTCACGTGATAAATCGTGCTACAGCATCCCTGCTGGTCGATCAATTTGAACCCTACTAAGAAATCATCGATACCGAGTCCCTTGCTGCTGCTGCCGGTAGGCAAGCCGGTATATACCTGGTATCCGAAAGACTGGTGTACTTCATTTTGATATATTCTTTGTTTGAAACCAAGCTGAACATCGCCAAGCCCCGCCTCGTTCTGGTCCGTGACTGAGCTCGGATTGAGCATGAGATAGGGCACTGTCAGGAACACGTCGGCGGATTCGCTCACGCCCGCTCTCAGGATGCCAGAATATGTTGTCGTGTTCAGCTCACTGTCTTCTTGTGTGTGGTCGCCGTTCAGTTCGAGCAAAAAATTGCCTGTGCCCTGCGTGTCCGTATCCTCCACCTGGAAAGGATGGACCGCCCAGGCAGACACCGGTGCAAGAAGGAGCATCCCGATAATCCATCCCAGTATGGTCGTGCGCATATAGGCGCACCGGTCCGTTCTGTTCATACGTTGAGGTCCCCTGCTTTCATTCGCTTGTTCCTTTCTTGATAATGATTCGGGTTCCCCCGATCTTTGCGATCATTCCCGCCTGCCGGAATTCGTAGTCGATTCAGGTTCTCTTTAACTGAACGATTCCGGACACGATTGCATGACTTCCCAGAGTTATTGCGATTTTTACACCAGTTCTTTTCCCGTCGTTGTCGTCGTGAGCTTTCCGTGTTTGACCCCGCGCGTACCGATCAGACGGTCGGCGATTGTTCTGATTTCGCTGCTTTTCCCCTTCACGACGAGGACCTCAAGGCAGTTGTGCGCATCAAGGTGTATGTGAAGCGCTGATACGATTTGATGAAAGGATTTATGCTGAATGTCCGTAAGCGCGTGGTCCAACTCCCGGGTATGATGGTTGTAAACAAGCGTGATCGTGCCCACGGTCTCCAGGTCCTCCGCCTCCCACTCCTGCTCGACCAAGCTGTCGCGGATCATGTCGCGGATCGCCTCAGAGCGGGTAGTATACCCTTTCCGCCCAATGAGTGCATCAAATTTTTTAATCAACTGGCTGTCAATTGAAACACCGAAACGGGTTATCTCAGACATGGGAAAGGCCTCCGTGTTACAATTTTAAAACAAGTAACACAGATGCATATTCCCTGTCAAGAGCAATCTTCCTGAGAGCCATAATAACCTTGGAGAATGTCCTCGTTTGAAGGAAAACCGAAAAAATTAAATTTTAACAAAAAAGCTCTAAAGATTTATAAACTGTTGCCGATAAGGAAATAAAGGATATCACCCGAAATGAGGACGACACATAAACTTGACAAAACTACACGCCTTTGATACTTTTTATCAACCTGCAATGGGTCAGCGCAAAACCATTCGTTATTTCTCTCGAGGAGACATTCTATGAAAAAAGTACACCTCTACTTCGTTTGTTTGCTAGTGCTATCGATGGTCGTGATCCCCTATAAGGCCTTTGCATTTTTCGGCGTGGAGGCGGGCGTAGGATACTGGAGGCAGGCGCCTTCGGGGACGCTGGAGTACAAGGGAGATTCGCTTGACCTCAAGAATGATTTGAATCTCGGCGATAAAAACCAGGTTTTCGCACGCGTGAAGATTGAACTTCCGCTGGTGCTGCCGAACATCTACCTTATGGCAACACCGATGTCCTTTAGCGGGACCAACCAATTGACAAGACCAATAACTTTTGGGAACACGACATTTGATGCTAATACACCGATCCAAACGAAGCTCAAGATGGACCATTATGATGTAGCCTTGTACTATCCAATTCCCCTGCTGAAAACAGCGACTGCCGGCATTCTTAACGCTGAACTCGGTCTGAACGCGCGGCAAATCATATTTGATGGTTCCATAACCGGGAAGGTTTTAGGAGTGACGGAGACCTCCTCCAAAAGCGTCACGCTCTATGTACCAATGATCTATGCCGGCGTGCAGGTGAAACCCGTTTCAGCGTTCAGCATCGAGGGTGAAATCAGAGGCATAGCCTACGGTTCAAACCATTACTATGATTATATCGGCAGGCTCAAAGTGATGCCCTTCGGGCCGCTCTTTATCAGCGGAGGTTACCGGTCCGAGCAGATAAAAATCGACCAGAGCGATGTTAAGACCGATGCCAAGTTCAGCGGTCCGTTTGTTGAAGCAGGCGTCATTTTCTAGCCTTACGGCCTTTCGATTCCTCTTGACAACCCTCTGTGAGCAAGCCGGAGGGTTGTTTTATTTCCATGTTCGTACCCCTTTACCCCGTTCCTGTGTTGCCCGACCCTTATCCCTTGCCCCCTTCCCCTGCTTTATGCTATATTCCCTTCGTGGAAACGAAGAGAGACACCCCTGTGCTCAAAGTGACGGGGAATGCAGTCGAAGGCATCATTGACGAAGTGGCGTCAGAGCTCCCGATCAGGCTCGTCCTCAATGGCGAAGCGCTCGTAACGCTCCTGTGCACGCCTGCAGAGCTTGAGGAACTAGCCGTCGGATTTCTCCTTTCCGAAGGACTGCTCCGGGATCGATCGGCAATAAAAAAACTGGATGTCGACGAGCAGGAGACAACAGTGCGCATTGAACTCTCCGGTCTTCCTGCCGACTTTTCCAAACTGTTCGAGAAGCGTACCGTTTCGTCCGGCTGCGGAAAGGGTGTGACCTTTACCCAGTATCGTATGTATGCGGACGAAAGAATAGTGGTCAAGGGACCGCTCATGACCCTTGATGACATCAGGCGCCTGCTCAAAACCTTCAGGAACATCTCAGCCCTCTACCTGGAGACCGGAGGGGTTCACAGTGCGGCTCTTTCAGACGGCAAGGAAATCCTTTTTTTTTCAGAAGACATCGGCCGGCACAACGCGGTCGACAAGCTCATCGGTCGAGCGTTTCTGAAGTCAGTTTCCGTTGAAAATAAAATCCTGCTCACAAGCGGCAGAGTGACCTCCGAAATCATGACCAAGGCGGGCAGAAACCGCTTCCCAATCCTCATTAGCCGTGCCGCGCCGTCATGCATGGCTATTAGCTACGCCGAGGACATGGGAATAACGCTGATCGGATTTGCCCGGGGGGACCGCATGAACATCTACTCCTGGCCGAAAAGGATAAAATTTGACTGATCCGGCGTTGAATCGCACCTGTCTCGTCTTGTGTCATCAGAATCAAACGCACCACACTCGTCATCCACGCGACGGCAGAAAACCCGCTTCGAACGGGAGCAAGTTCGTCCGCCGGCTCAAACGCGGATCGACAGCACGCTGCTTCAATCAAAAGTGTCGTGACATTCTCGGTGCAATCCGTCCGAGTCTGACGCGTTCGCCGGAGTTGCTCTTATTGAAATATCATCCGGATTCTGTTATCTTTGTTCCTCGGGTTTCCCTTCGGGGAACATCTGTTTTTATTTTTGTTTGAGGGAGGCATATGAACAATCTGCACGAGTTTACCGCTGAACCCATGATCGCTTATTTTTCCATGGAGATCGGCGTTAAGAACGATATCCCCACCTATAGCGGCGGCCTCGGGATTCTGGCCGGCGACACGATTAAATCCGCTGCCGACTTGAATCTTCCTCTCGTTGCGGTCACCCTGATCAGCCGCAAGGGATATTTTTCCCAGCAAATCGACGCCAGCGGATGGCAGAAGGAGATCCCGGTAGTTTGGGACCCCGCCGTCCATATGTCGCTCCTGCCGGGGAAGGTCATCGTCCACATCGAGGGCCGGGAAGTTTATGTCCAGGCCTGGCTCTATATCGTCGAAAGTCCGACAGGCGGTAAAGTTCCCATCCTCTTTCTTGATACCGATCTTCCCGAGAACTCGCCGGAAGACCGGGGGATTACCGATTCTTTATATGGAGGCGACAGCACCAACCGCATTAAGCAGGAAGTCGTGCTCGGCATGGGCGGCGTACGCATGCTTCAGGCGCTCGAGTTCCATATCAAAAAATTCCACATGAATGAAGGTCATGCAAGTTTCCTCGCTCTCGAACTGCTGCTCCGGTTTAAGCGTGATATCGAAAGCGTCTGGGATGAGCGGTCAGTCTGGGACATTGCCCGCGTCCGGGACCTCTGTGTATTTACGACCCATACCCCGGTTGAAGCAGGCCATGACAAATTCCCCTATCCCCTCGTAAAACAGGTGCTCGGCGAAATTATTCCCCTGGACGTGCTCAAGGACCTTGCCGGCAAAGACAGCCTGAACATGACGCTTCTTGCGCTCAGCCTGAGCAAGTACGTCAACGGTGTTGCGAAAAAGCATGGTGAGGTGTCCCAGCATATGTTTCCCGGTTACCACATCCACGCCATCACGAACGGCGTGCACACTTTTACCTGGACCTGCGAAGAGATGGCAAAACTCTTTGACAAGTATATTCCGGGATGGGCGAACGAACCGGAGCTGTTCGTCCGTTCCGGCAGCATCCCCGAACTCGAGCTGTGGGAAGCGCATCGAGAGGCGAAAAGGAAACTGCTGACTTATGTCGGGGAGGCAACGGGCGTTGTGATGGATACGAATGTCCTTACGCTCGGTTTTGCGCGCCGCGCGACTGCATACAAACGTCCGCATCTGCTCTTTTACGATATCGACCGCCTGCTCGAAATCAACGCGGAGGGCAGGCTCCAGATCATTTATGCGGGCAAAGCGCATCCCCACGACGATAATGGGAAGCGGCTGATCCAGGGGATCTACGGCTATCGCGATAAACTCAAGGGGAAAATATCCATCGCCTTCCTGCCCGGCTACGACATGGACATCGCGCTCAAGCTCGTGTCAGGCGTCGATGTGTGGCTCAACACACCACTCAGGCCTCTTGAGGCATCAGGTACCAGCGGCATGAAAGCCGCTCACAACGGCGTAGTGAACTTCAGCGTTCTCGACGGCTGGTGGATCGAAGGTCTTATCGAGGGGTTCACTGGCTGGTCCATCGGGGGGCTGCCGACGGAGACGGTCCAGCCGGGCATGTCGGATGCCGAGGATGCGGCGGACCTCTACAAAAAGCTTGAACAACTCATCATTCCCCGCTACTACGATCCGAACAAAAGCCACTGGAGCCGCATGATGAAGAACGCCATCAGCAAGAATGCCTACTATTTCAACAGTCACCGCATGATGAGAAGATATGTAACGGAAGCGTATATTAGATAGTTTATGGAGTTTTTGGAGTTCGTGGAATCCGAGATCAACAAGAATTTCTCCGAACGTGTCGCCTTGATTCTTTTGCTCATCAAGGGCGCATAAGCGGATTTTCCTTGATGAGATCGCCGGCGATGAGCGTTTCTCCGAGCATCTATCTCTTTACATCGGGATTGGCCAAAGATCTCCCCTCATAAGGCCCCCTCTCCCTCGATATCTTCGCAGAAAGCGATTGTGGCAGATTAAATCGAAAATCTCGAATTGAGTCATGAGACTAGTGCGGGGTGTCTTTTCATAGGGAGGGGGAACTCCCCTTTTTTTACTCAGGAGGTTAAAGATAATTCGTTGTTTTTCCGATAAGATGATTGCTTGTTGTCCCCTAAGAAGGGACAAGCGTGAGCTTGCGTAAGATTCATATTTAATATTTATTTTCAATATGTTATAACGTTCCGCATCGGCATAGTCTATGCTACAGGGAACAGATCGGCGCACGAATCAATGAACGAAGATCACTCAACAAATGAGCGGAGACTGCGGGACATCATTGACACGACTCCGGAATGCCTGATGATTCTTGCGGGCGATGGTTCCATTCAGAAGATAAATCCCGCCGGTCTCTCCTTGCTGGAAGCAAATTCCCTTGATCAGGCCACGGGTCGTTCACTGTACAGCTTCGTTGTCCCGGAATATCGTGCGGCCGTCCATCTTTATATGGATGAAATTCTCGAAGGCAAGTCCGCTGTTCTTGAATGCGAACTTACCGGCCTCAGGGAAACCCGCCGATGGGTTGAAATGCATTCCACGATGCTGAAAGAAGGGCGCGACGCGCCTCCGGCGGTACTCAGCATCTGCCGCGACATCACGGAACACAAAAAGCTGGAAGCGCAGCGCCGTCATGCCCAGAAGATGGAAGCCATCAGTACCCTCTCGGGTGGTATCGCCCATGATTTCAACAATATACTCACCGCGATCATCGGGTACAGCAATATCCTCAAGCTGAAACTCAAACTGGATGACCCGATACAGATTTTTGTCGATCAGATCCTGTCGTCAGCGGAGCGGGCTACGGGGCTTACGCAGAGCCTCCTGGCCTTCAGCAGGAAAACGGCGCTATCGCTGCGGCCCATCAAGTTAAATGAGACGGTAACCAGAGCTGAAACGATCATCCCCCAACTCATCGGAGAGAACATCGAGTTGAAGACCGACTTGGTCAAAACAGACACGACCGTAATGGCGGACCCAGGCCAGATCGAACAAATTCTGGTGAATCTCGCGATGAATGCGCGGGATGCCATGCCGGACGGTGGGTCGCTGTTGCTGTCCACGGAAATCAAAGTGATGAACAATGAATTCATTCGCACCTACGGATATGGCAAGCCGGGGGTCTATGCGGTTATAAATGTTGCCGATACGGGAAGGGGCATGGATAAGAAAACCCGGGAGAGGGTTTTTGAACCGTTCTTCACGACCAAGGGAATCGGGAAGGGAACCGGCTTGGGCCTTGCAAACGCTTACGGAATCGTCAAACAACACCACGGCTTCATCAACTGCAGCAGCGAGCCGGACAAGGGTACGGTGTTCAGCATTTACCTCCCGCTCGCGAATCCATCCGCGCCCGTTCTGAAATCGAATGATTCGGTTGTTCCCCAGGGCGGCACGGAAACGATTCTTGTTGCCGAGGACGACCAGGAAGTACGAAAACTCGCCGTGAATTTTTTGCAGAATTTCGGGTATACTATAGTCGAGTCTGAAAACGGAGAAGAAGCCGTTCAGTTATTTCAGCAGCATAAGGATAAGATCCGCCTCCTTTTATTCGATGTCGTCATGCCGAAAAAAAATGGAAAAGAAGCCTACGACGAAATCAGGCGCCTGTCACCGAGGATTAAAATCCTCTTCATGAGCGGATACAACACCGGCACGATGGTCAATAAGAGCATTTTGGGAGAGGGGCTTGATTTTGTTTTAAAACCCACATCACCCGAAGTTCTTCTGAAGAAAGTCCGGGAGGTCCTGGATAAATGATTGATAAGGGGAATAGCACTCTCCTGATCGTTGATGACGACCCCTACGTTCTCGAATCCATTTCGACACTCCTGAGGGAATACGGCTATACCGTCTCCAGCTGTCAGAATGGGAACGAAGCATTCAAGATGGTCGAACAAGTTCCTTTTGATGTCGTTTTGACCGACATCAAAATGCCGCAAGTCACGGGAATCGAGCTCCTCCAGAAAATCCACTCTTACAACCAGCAGATCCCCGTTATTTTGATGACTGCTTTCGCCGAGCTCGATGTAGCCGTTGATGCCATCAAGCGCGGAGCATTCGATTTTATCACGAAACCCTATAACCCCGACTATCTCCTGCACTCCGTGGAAAAAGCCGTGAAATATACCCGGTTCGTCCAGATGGAGAAAAACTACAAATCCATGCTCGAAAACACGGTCAGGCTGAGGACACAGGAGCTGGCCGATGCACTCATGATGGTAAAAAACATGAGCACCGAAATCATTCAGCGGCTGACAGCCGTTGCTGAATACCGCGATACGGACACCGGCGCTCACATTGCCAGGATCGGCCTCTATTCAAGCAGGATCGCGGAATATCTGAGCATGCCCTTGGATTATATCGAGACGCTTACCTTTGCGAGTCCCATGCATGACCTCGGCAAAATCGGCATACCTGACAGCATCCTGCTCAAACCGGGGGCTCTCAGCAGGGATGAGTTTGAAGTTATGAAAACCCATACAACGATCGGAGAGAAAATGCTCACGGGCTCGTCCTACCCCGGCATTAAAGTGGCTGCGTCCGTCGCGTTAAGCCACCATGAGCGCTGGGACGGCAACGGGTATCCGCGCGGGCTCAAGGGTGAAGAGATTCCCATTGAGGGCAGAATCGTCATGCTCGTGGACCAGTACGACGCGTTGCGGAGCAAGAGACCGTACAAACCGGCATTTGATCACGACAAGACGGTGAAAATTATTACGGAAGGTGACGGGCACACGATGCCGGAGCATTTCGATCCCGCCATTTTAAAGGCCTTTAAAGACGTCGCTCCTCTTTTTGATGAGATTTACGAGTCCCATCAGGATTAGAAAATGCGCAGCCCGTGGGGAACGTTTCTTCTCACGAGGGTCTTCTGCCGGATGCCTGCCGCGTCCCCTCCTGAAGCATGTTGGCCAAGTTCACCCGTAGCTCCAACACGTTTTTTCACGTTCGATGAATCATCACAGATAAATCATCACAGCTTGATTTCCAGGGCCGTTTGTATTATAGTTCCGCATGCAGAATAAAATAAAAACTCCGGAAGAGCTCCGTCCGCTCCTTGCCATATTGCGTTCCATCGGGAAAAAGATCGTTTTCACGAATGGCTGTTTCGATATCCTCCATACCGGCCATACGCGCTATCTTGCGAAAGCCAAAACGCTTGGCCAAGTGCTGGTAATTGCCGTCAACAGTGATGCCTCGGTGCGCACGATCAAAGGGGAAAAGAGGCCTATCATGTCAGAGGCGGAACGCATGGAAACCCTTGCCGCCCTCGAATCGGTTGATTTCGTGACCCTCTTCAACGAGCCCGATCCCTACAAGATCATAGCGATGCTCGAGCCCGATGTCCTGGTCAAGGGAGGCGATTGGCCCGTGGAAAAAATCATCGGCGGCGACCTTGTTGTGGCTCGGGGTGGGCAGGTTGTCAACGTGCCCTACCTTGAAGGCGCTTCCACGACGGGGATTATCGAACGGATATTGAGAAATTACAGGTGAAGGCACCTTCCCTTCTGATTCCAGGCCTTAAGCCTTCTTGTGTTCTTTTTTCCCTTTTCCCGTTCTTTTCTCCCGGTCAATTGAATACAACGCCGCATCGGTAAATCCGAAATAATGCCCGATCTCATGCATGACCGTATCCCTGATCAGCCTTTCAATTTCCCCGGACGATGCGGCAGCGCTCTCGATGGGATGTTGGTAGATGACGATTCGATCAGGGAGCACATTCCCGTAATTCCATCCCCGCGATGTCAGCGGCACACCTTGGTAGAGGCCGAAAAGCGTGCCTGACTTTATCCCCAGATTGTCAAGGACCTCTTGCGAAGGACGGTCCTCAACCTCGATAATAATATTGTGCAGCCTGCTTTTAAATCTTTTGGGAAGTTGTTCGAGTGATTTTTCAACAAGGAGTTCGAAGGCTGGGCGGTCCATGGAATAACGCGGGTTACAGACAATCGGAGAACAGACAGGATGTATCCCGTTTGTGTCTGTCCTCCGTCTTCTGCCACCCGTCCTCTGTCGTCTATGTTCGAATGCTGTAAAACACGTTTCGACCGCGGTAAACAGCGGCATCGCCCAACTCTTCCTCGATTCGGATAAGCTGGTTATACTTGGCAATGCGGTCTGTCCGCGAAAGCGATCCCGTTTTGATCTGGCCCGCATTCGTAGCCACTGCGAGGTCGGCAATCGTGGAATCCTCGCTCTCGCCGGAGCGATGTGAAATCACGGCGGTATACTGGGCCCGCTTTGCCATTTCGATGGCGTCCAGTGTCTCGGTGAGAGTACCGATCTGATTCAGTTTGATAAGGATTGAGTTGCCAATGCCTTCACTGATGCCTTTCTTGAAAATCGCGGTGTTGGTCACAAAAATATCGTCTCCCACAAGCTGGACTTTTCTTCCGAGACGGTCGGTCAGAAGCTTCCATCCCTTCCAGTCTTTTTCCGACATGCCGTCCTCGATCGTGATAATCATGGGATAACGCTTGATCCAATCCTCGTAGAAGGAGACCATTGCCTCAGAGGACTTTTTCTGGCCCTCTCCTTTCAGATCGTAAACCCCGTTCTCATAGAATTCGCTGGCCGCTGCGTCGATGCCGAGAAAAACCTCCTGCCCCGGTTTGTATCCCGCGTGCTCAATCGCCTCGAGAATCACCTGAACCGCTTCTTCGTTCGATTTCAGGTTCGGCGCAAAACCGCCTTCGTCGCCTACAGCCGTATTGTATCCCTTTTTTTTGAGCACGGACTTGAGATTGTGGAACACTTCAGCGCCGATGCGTATGGCTTCGGAGCAGGAAGACGCTCCCGCGGGTATGATCATGAATTCCTGGATATCCACGTTGTTATCGGCATGGGCGCCGCCGTTCAGTACATTCATCATTGGGACGGGGAGCTCCTTCGCATTCGGGCCGCCAAGGTAATGATACAGCGGCAGGCCCGCATCTTCCGCCGCCGCCTTGGCAACGGCAAGGGACACCGCGAGCATTGCGTTTGCGCCGAGCTTTCCCTTGTTCTCGGTGCCGTCCAACTCGATCATCGTACGATCGATTACGGCTTGTTCGGTTGCGTCCATGCCTGTAATCGCAGGGCCGATGACTTCAATGACATTGCCGACGGCTTTTTGGACTCCCTTTCCCAGGTAACGGGAACCACCGTCCCTGAGCTCGAGTGCTTCACGCTCACCGGTTGATGCTCCGCTCGGAACGATGGCCCGCCCCAAGACGCCGCTTTCGAGAACAACATCGGCCTCGACCGTGGGATTGCCCCGGGAATCGAGAACTTCGCGCGCATACACATCAATAATATCGCTCATTGCTCCCCCCTCATGGATGGATCTTTTGGTCTGCCGAGCTTATGGTGTTTTTAGAGTCAATCACGTTTATGGAAATGCGCGCCGTGCTCATAGGACTCTCCTGCTTCGGTCTTTTGTTATTGACCTACGATGAACCGCTTGCCGGCGTCGATGAGATTTTTCATTTTCTCCTCGGATGAGGACTCCGCGTACAATCTCACAACCGGTTCCGTGCCGGAGGCCCGCATCAGCACCCAGCTGTCGTCTTCGAGCATGTATTTTGTGCCATCGGCCGTGGTTTTCTTGCCTTTTACCCGCAGACCTCCGAGTTCGCTTAAGGGCTGGTTGAGGCGATCGCCGACCGCCTTTCTGTTCTGTTCGGTTAAATGAATGTTGATCCGTTCGTTCAGGATGGTTCCCGTCTCCTTGTACAGCCGTTTCAGGAGTTCCTTGATCGTCTTCTTTTCCAGCGCGACGATTTCCGTTACCAGCAGGCTGGCAAGAATCCCGTCCTTCTCGGGCACATGATCCTTGATCGTCATCCCCGCGCTCTCTTCCCCGCCGAATATTATCTTGCCCTGCACCAGAAGATCGCCGATGAATTTGAATCCCACGCCGGTCTCGTATACCTCAATGCCATGTTTCTTTGCAACCGCATCGATCAAATGTGATGTTGCGATGGAACGAGCGGCACCGCCTTTCCAACCGCGCGTCCGTACGAGAAAATCCAGAACGAGTGCGAGCACCTGGTTGGGATTGATGTACGCCCCGTCCACATCTACGATCCCGAATCGGTCGGCGTCGCCATCGACCGCCAGACCGATGTCGAACTTTCCTTTTTTCATCATTGCCGAAAGTTCGGAAAGATTTTCCTCCGACGGCTCGGGAGAATGACCTCCAAACATCGTATCGCGATTGCTATGAATGGCCGCAACCGTGCATCCCGCATCCTGGAGCGCCGTGTCGAGATAGTCACGGCCCGTACCGTAAAGGAGATCTACTGCGACTTTCAGTTTCGCTTTCCTGATCGATTCAACGTCGATTTTTTTCCTGAGGTCGTCCAGGTAGTTTTTACGCAAGTCTACTTCTTCCGCCAAACCCTTATTGATTGCTTCCGGAAGAGATAAAGGCGCTATACAGCTCTTTTCCAGAAGCGCATTGGCTTTTAATTCGATGTCTTTTGTGGTTTCGGGAAGAGCCGGGCCGCCCCAGGCTGGAGAAAATTTCAAGCCGTTGTACTGAGGCGGGTTGTGGCTTGCGGTAAAGTTGATACCGCCGGCTGCTTTTCTGCGGATTATCTCGAAAGAAATCGCCGGCGTCGGGGCGTCGCGATTCGAAAGATAGGTGTGAATACCGTTCGCGCAGAGCACTTTGACGGCTTCTTCTGCAAAACGCTCGGACATAAAGCGCGTATCATATCCGACAATAATGCCTCTTTCTTTCAGGGTCTGGGAAGCAATATGGTCAGCGATGGCCTGCGTGACGACACGCACCCTTGCGACCGTAAAATCATCAGCAATGACACCACGCCATCCCGATGTCCCGAATTTAATTTTATCGATAACCATGGTCATTCGAAATTTATCATAAACAGGTACCCTTTGCAACTTAAAACCAGATCGCGATTTTCTGACAGTTGTGAACCGCCGGCCAGGAATGCCGCAATCTAAACACTTTCGACCCTGATGATTTGAGCCGTAAGTTCTTCTCCTATTTCAAGGAGAGCTACCGAATTATACGGCGCATACTGCTTGTCCGTCGGGCTTCCCGGGTTCAAGTAATAGACGCCGTTGACTTTGCCCCAGAACGGCGTATGAGAATGACCGTAAATGATCAGATCCACGTCTTCGAACTCTTTCCTGATCATCTCTTGCTGCACATCTCTTTTGTATTTTCCGTGAATGAGGCCGGCTGTATAGCGGCCGAGAGTGATGACTTTTTTATACGGAAGCTTCACCTGGATTTCCGAGTCATCCATATTTCCCGCAACTGCCTCCACCGGAGCAAGGGTGCCTAGTTCTTCGAGGACGGACATCTCCACAATATCGCCTGCATGGAGGATAAGATCGACATCCCTGAAAATATCAAAAATAACAGGAGGGAGGGCCTTCATGATGGTTGGCACATGGGTATCGGAGAGAACTCCTACTTTCATAATGACTCCTGAAGAATCAGACAGGGACAGCAATCCTTCGGAGGACCAGGAGCCCGCGCCATGCTGCGGCCCTTGTTGATCCGCTAAACGGTATTTATCCACGAATGTTCAATTTTGATTTTAATTCTTCGACAGCGTTGGATAGAGAAACCGGGATCTGCTCCTTGGTCTGCATATTGCGGAGAACGGCGGACTGCGCCTTGAGTTCCTGTTCGCCGATAATCAGGGTGTGGCCTGCCCCGCTCTTATCCGCTTTTTTCATCTGGCTTTTAAGGCTGCCCCCGGCATAATCGGTATCAACACGGATACCGGAAGATTTGAGGGCATAGACCAGCGGGAGCGCGAATGCCACGGCATCGGAACCCAGCGCGGCAATGAACAGCGCCGGCCGCGGGGCCTGAAGGGTAGCGCTGTCCATGAGCGACACCGCCCGCTCGACACCAAGCGCAAAGCCAATGCCCGGTGTTGCCGGCCCGCCGATGTCCTGAACTAAGCCGTCATACCTGCCGCCCGCTGCCACGGTGTTCTGTGCGCCCGGATGCCCCATCACGAGTTCAAAGGTGGTTCGGGTATAATAATCGAGGCCCCTGACCAGACGGGGATTTACCTCGAACGGGATTCCGAGTTTTTTCAAGCCATTTTCAACCGTCTCAAAATGCGTTTTGCAGGGATTACAGAGATGATCGAGCATGACCGGAGAATCACCGAACTTGTCCGCATCCACCTTGCAGTCCAGCACTCGCAGCGGATTTGTCTCATAGCGTCTCTGGCAGTCACCGCACAATGTCGGCAGCTTGGCTTCGAGATACTTTTTGAGTGTTGCCCGGTAGGCGCCCCGGCATGCGTTATCGCCCAGGGAGTTGACCTGCAGAGTGAGGCCGGTAATGCCGAGGCGTGTAAACAACTCGTAAAGCATCGCCAGCATCTCAATATCGACATGCGGATGGTCGATGCCGAGGGCTTCCGCACCAATCTGGTAAAACTGCCGGTACCTCCCTTTCTGCGGACGCTCATGTCTGAACATGGGGCCCAGGTAATACAGCTTTACGAGCTGACTGTCAGCATAGAGCTTATGCTCGACGAATGCGCGAACGACCCCTGCGGTGCCCTCTGGCCGGAGTGTAATTTTTTTCCCGTCCCGGTCTTCGAAGGTATACATCTCTTTCTCCACAATGTCCGTGGATGTCCCGATGCTCCGGGCAAACAGCTCGGTGTATTCGAATACGGGGACGCGAATTTCAGAAAAACCGAAATCCTCGAACAGCTCTCGCGCCGTTTTTTCGAGGAATATCCAGGCCGGCATGTCGGCCGGCAGTATATCTTTAACGCCCTTGATTGCCTGAATCGCCATTCAAACTCCTTCATCCGTGCGGCATGAGATTTCAGCCGACAGCATCACCGTTTTCTGAGCAGTTTCCATGGCGGCTGTTGATGACCTGCCCCACCGGTGATGCGCTTTCCTACCTTCAAAGGGACAATAATTATCAGCTAAAAATATCACACTACGACGACAATGGTCAATCGGAAAGTGAGAAACGCAGCAGTCAAGAGCTGACAGTAGAGAAGAGGTGAAAACAGGCCTGGCCTTCTCCTGTCTGCCGTCTCCTATGCACCATCTCTTGTCTTTAAGCGCCTGATTCTCTCCACAACAGGGGGATGGGAATAGTAGAATTTTGCATAGAACGGGTGAGGATGGAGGTTCGAAAGGTTCTCGCTTGATAGTTTAATCAGCGCCGAGGCGAGGGCTTCGGGGTTACCGGTTAAATCGGACGCAAACTTGTCGGACTCGTTTTCATTCCTGCGGGATATGAAACTGAACAGCGGCGTCAGCGGAAACATGGCCAGGGAACCGATAAAACCGGTAACGACTACCCGTGCATAGAATGATGCTGTGGAAAGATGAACCAATTGCGGCAAACCGCTCCAGGATACGAGATGAAAGGCCAGAAAGAGACCGCAAAAAGCGAGCGTTTCAGTCAAAACAATACCCTTCAGCACGTGCCGCTTTTTCCAGTGACCGACCTCATGAGCGAGGACCGCAAGGATTTCGTCCTGCGACATCTGTTCGATGAGTGTATCAAAAAGTACGATGCGTTTTACTTTGCCGATTCCGGTAAAGTAGGCATTTGAATGGCGGCTCCTGCGTGAGGCATCAACCTGGAATACGCGGCTGACCTTGAGACCAGCCTGTTCCATGAGAGCACGGATTTTTTCCTCCAGCCCTTCTGCTTTCACCGGTTCAAACTTGAAGAACAGAGGCTCGATCACATAGGGGGAAAGATACATAATGAAAATGCCGAAGACAAGGAAAAATGCCCAGTCCCAGAGCCACCACCAATGAGGGCTGGCGATCACGATAGCCAGAGCTATGCCGACGACTGCACATCCTAAAACCGAGGAAATGAGAATCGTTTTGATGAAATCGGCGAGCCAGAGACGGACCGTCATGGTATTGAAGCCATACTTGTTTTCAATTTTAAAGTTTTTGTAGAGACTGAAGGGGATACCTATGAACGTCTCGGCATAGAGCAGGAATAAAAAGAAATAAAGCCCCCCAAGAGGCAAAGAATGAGTAAGGGAAGAAATCCAGCGGTCGTAGATGCCGAGGATCCCGCCAAAGAAAAAAAAGAATATTATGCCGTTCCCGAACAGGGACTCCACAATACCTGCTCTGCTGTTCTCCAGAGTATACGTCGTTATTTTCCGCAAGCGGTCGGGGTCGATGACGCCTGCAAATTCGGGCGGGATGGACTGCCCATGCGCTTTCAGATATGCAAGATTTAATGAAAGAAGCCAGTAGCGAAATGCGAGAATGCCGATATAGAAAACAATAAGAACAAGCATAAACTCATCATACTGGCAAAATCGAACGAGGTCAAGAAAGAGTGTATTTAGGTCGGCCTGAGCTGTGCGGCGGGTAATGGTGAAAAAGGCGTTCCGACAGTCGTGGTTGACATTACTGTCTTCTCGCGGTATCGAAACGCCTTAGAGACTGTGCTGTCAGTTCTTTGGTGTTTGTCTTGGCGTCTGTATGAACATCAACCATCGGCGATTTCATGATGTTAATTTGCGACCGCGGCCAAATCAACGCTGGGGGGGAAGAAGTTGCCGCAGCTGTCTCTCGTTCGATGGTATGCAACCAACAGCACAGTCTAATACAAGTTTATCAGTTAATAAGAACCCGTCAATACGCCAATAGTTGCATTTTATGGAGTCGCATAACACCTAAGCATGCGATAGCAAAGCGATGGCTTTTGTTCTGCTTTTAACATTCAGCTTCCGGTAGACCCGGTACAGATGAGTCTTGACCGTTCGCTCACTGATGCTGTTACTGTTCGCGATTTCCCTGTTTGAAGCTCCCTGCAATACCATAGTCAATACTTCCATTTCCCTGTTCGTGAGCGGTGGCAAACCTGGAATCTGGGATTGGATTGTTTCTGGAAGAAGCATCGGTTTGGAAATGGCTTTTTCCAGGATTCTCCGCTCCGCCCAGATCTCACCAATATGAACTGCATGGAGAGCCTTGATCATGGTAGCCGGCGTATCTGACGATTTGATGTACCCTCGTATCCCCCCCTTTATATCCGTGATGAGGTGCTCATCCGAAGTTGTTTTGCCGAGAAGATACATGACTCGCGTGTGAGGGGATTTTGTCTGGACCGATCGGATAAATCGCGAAAGCGTATGTCCCTTTAGAATGTCCGGGTCTAAAATCAGAACGTCGGGCGTCAGAGAAAGCTGTTTAATCGCCGATTCGCGCGTGGAAACGGTTGAAACTACTTCCACGTCCACTTCTTTATTGAATGCCGACAAAACAGCCTGCAATTCGGCCTGATCATTTTCTACTATCATAATACGAATAGGCAACACAGTAAATACCTCCCTATGCTTAAATT
This sequence comes from Nitrospirota bacterium, assembly GCA_035516155.1. Taxonomy (GTDB): domain Bacteria; phylum Nitrospirota; class UBA9217; order UBA9217; family UBA9217; genus JAJYKN01. The sequence continues at coordinate 96,388 of DATJAP010000008.1, read as the reverse complement.
GCTCTCTCACAACCGTTCTCTAATACTATTTTAAGAGGTGCCACAGGAGATGTCAAGGCAGAAGAAAAATAATTATTGTTGCCTGATATTGAGGAAAGAGTTCTGCACGACTTCTATATGATTGATTTATAAGAGTTTAATGCCGAATTTTCGCAACATCTCATCTAAAAGAGCGAGGGGAAGTCCAACGACGTTATTGTAGCATCCTTCAATTCGAGACACCAAGAGAGCTCCTTTTCCCTGGATACCGTAGGCACCCGCTTTATCCAGCGGTTCTCCTGACAGAACGTACTTTTTTACTTCATCCTCGTCGAGGTTTCGAAACCAGACCCTGGTTGTCGATGTTTTGCACGATACCACCCCACTCGCCGCGTTCATGACCGATAACCCAGTAATAACTCTGTGCATTTTCCCCGAGAGCATCTCGAGCATACGCTCGGCATCACGGGAGTCTGCGGGCTTCCCAAGAATAACCTTTTTGAACACTACGATGGTATCGGCCGCAATGATAATGCCCTTCCCCGCTTTTCCTGCCGCGGTTCTGGCTTTATCAAGCGATACTCGGATTGCGTAATCTTCCGGCACTTCTCCCGGCAGAATACGTTCATTCACCTCGGCAGGATCTACAGTAAAATCAACATCGATCTGGCGTAAAAGATCCCTCCGTCGCGGCGAACTGGAGGCGAGTATAATTGGAATCTTCTTCTTCGCTGTTATCATTATAATAGTGATCGTCTCTACAAGCCGGAACGCCCTCGTCATGCCGAGGGAAGAGCCGATAAGGCAAGATATTCTCGTTCTCAGCGCGCAATGGCAGGGAACTCTTTGAAGGACCGGGAAGATCGCGCCACAGGTATTTTACCGCTCTATAGCGCTCATTTTTTTCGGAAAGGATGATATCGTTCCTACGATACCACAATCAATCAGTCAACGAGCGAGAGGGAAATAAGTCACTTGCCGTATAAGGCCTTCATGATAGCTTCTCATCGCGTTTCGCGCGATATCAATTCATCCTTGCTCCAAAGAGCGCATGGGTTCTTGCCTTTCCCTTAATAGGCAAGAGGCCCGCTTATAGTGATTCTGCCGGTTGACGACACAGCAACTTGGTAATGTGCATTTCCAGCGCTATCATTGATGGGAATTGTGCAAGACGCGGTGCTGATAAGCCCATTGGGCGTAAATTGGACAGTTTCTATTGGACCGGGTACTGCATTAGGCGGCAGGGGCAGGGCGTTCCATATCGTAATTGTGGGCCAACTGACTGTGTTAGAAGACAGTGAACTTGCAATAGTACCGTAGCTATACACGTTATTAACAGGTTGAAGTATAACTTGTTGTTCTTTATTCGTAGCGATAGCATTACTCCTCGCCTGCCTGAGAACAGAAGCAACGTGCCTTGCCGCCGATCGATAATCGGTGTTGTTTATCCAATTCATATAATAGGGCACAGCGAGGGCAGCCATAATAGCGATAAGCACAATTACAAAGATCAACTCTATCAGGGTATAGCCTTTTGTTGAGCGAATGATCGTTCGATTTTCCAGCTTCATTTTCCTTTCCCCTCTTTCACATCAATCGAAATCGAATATTTCTGAAGAACTTGCACTCCCTCCGGATCCTGCGCAACGATTTCGACATTGTAAATACCTGCCGGCGTATCCTTTATCTGCCAGGTTACGACGCCAGTTTTATTGTCTATGGTCATGCCGGGCGGCGCAGAAGCAAGAGAGAATGTAAGAGGATCTCCGTCCGGATCCTCTGCCACGACCTGGTAGGTATAAACCTCACCCTGAATTTCCCGAGGAGGATTCGATACGATCCGGGGAGGTGCATCCGGTATGACTATTTGCTTTGACTGAAAGGGCTCCCCCTCCCCTTCGCGATCATACGGGACAACGGTCAGTGTTATTATGTCGCCGCGCTTAAAAAGGTTCCCTTTCAGGACAGGGGTATCTTCGGAACATGCTTTGCCGTTTATGAACCACTTGTAATGGAACTTTACTTCTTCTCCGGTTGGGTTCGCTCCCACGGGATTTACGGTCAAGTCCACCCCGGCGTAAACATTTTCAGGACTGAAGGGAACCAAAACAACCTTGGGAGAACTGTTACTGATGTCTACAGATGCAGTTCCTTCCAAACCGCCGGCAGTCACGGTCACGGATACCGTATCCCCCCTTGAAAACTGATTTTTAGCGAGCCGAGCGGTGGACTCCCCGATGATGACCTGGCCATTCCGCTGCCACTGATAGGTCGCCGTATCTGCCCCGGGAAAATCAGCCTGCACTTGAAGATCCGTCATCGCAGTGGGTGATTCAGGCAGTATCTTTACCGGAAAAGTCCCCGGTACTTGCTGCTGCCCGCCCCCTCCGGCTGGAGACATTGTCTGTCCCTCCGGCTGAGGGGAGGTCGTGGAAACCGGTTCCTTCCCCTCTTTATGGCAGCCAAGGAACTGCATCAGCATGAACAAAAGAACTATTGGGATTAATTTCACTTTCATTTCTTTACGCTATTCTTGTTCTTTGTACCACCACGCTCATTCTCTTACTTCACCTTTGTCTCCAGTATACCGGAGACACGGATGCGCCGGGTGACTGCGGGGCGGAAGAAGTACAGAGACCTCCTCCACATCCTATGAGCGTTATACAGTTTGTGTTTCCCGCTGAGCATATGACCACAGGACTCGATGGAATACCTGAGCCCACGGTACGATGGCGATCCGTCCTGAGAAGCACTTGGGTTTTTTGACCACTCGCCCATGCTTGAGGAGCAAAAGCATATAGGTTTGAAGCGTATGTCGATGATGTGGAATCATTTGACGTATCATAATTCACGACGGCATCCCCCGTCAAGTAGTCCAGCGCATAAACGTAGCTCGTGCCAAGATTTCCACCCGTACAGGGATTTGTCGTGGCGGTGCTAGCGGTAACCGGAGAATAGGTCGTCATGAAGACTGTGCCAGCGGCTACAGCCGCGGTCGAGAGCACCTTTTCTCCCGGGCAAGGATTGCCGTTACAGAGAACTTGCGGGGTTCTGTCGCCACTGTCAAGACGTATATACCAGCCGTATTCGGTGGTGTCTGTCGGTAAGGAAGCCAGATTAAGAGGACTGAGCGCCGTATTGGCAGCGGCCACCGTCGTGGCTGATTGGAGGGCATCTGATGTAACATCAACCATATTGGCTTCAGTCACGGCGGTCGTAATGCCCGTAATTTGACCGCTACTATTTGTACCCTTATCGAACAAGGCATATATCCTGTCCACCACGGCCCTGTTCAACGGATGTTCGCGGTCCCCGGTGCCGAAATACAGTCTGACAATTTGGTTATTCAGATCAGGCACAACAGCGGGCCTATAAAAAATCTTTCTTCCCGTGCTGCCATCGAGAACCCCATTGGTATATCCAGGGTTCGAACTGAATATCTTGGTTACCGTCCAGTTAGCCGTCTTGGTTGACGAGAGATTGAACCTCCATATGTTCCCGCCGCTATCACCCATATACAGGTGGTCCACATAGCCGTCACCGCTCAGATCCACGGCAGCTATCTCGCTTAGCATTGAATATTGAAGCGGATTGCTGTTCGCGAACGTATAGCTCCATATTTTGCTGCCCGTGGTGCTCATGTTCAGCGCACTACCACTCGTAGCCGGCACTGTTGCAAGTTCAACCACATACACGCTTCTCCCCTTGTAAGAATTAGATGTTGAGAATGTGGCTGCAGTTACCAACCCGGCACTTGTTAGGGGATTACCACTACTGTCGAGGCCACTGTCCTCTGTAGCGAGAACACCTACACACGAGCCGCTAAAGGTTTGGGTCGCGCCAAAGCGGCCGTCTTCATTGCAGTTATCATACCCGCCACCAAGGAACGCGGCTGCCTTAATCTGCGAACCCACCACAATTTGCCCTATTTTCGGCTCGCTCCAAGCCTCCCCTAAATCGGAGAAGCCCGCTGTGGCGGGCGAAATTGTCCACAAATATTTCGGCGTTGCCGGGTTGGTCACGTCCAGGGCATAGTAGAAACCCTGGCCGGGCTCCGTAGTCACTCCTCCGCCCCTTCTCAGCCCCACAAGCAAAATCACACTGTCATTATTCGCAGAAGAGATCCCGGTAGTAGCGTCGTTGGGATTCGCAAGATAGGTAAATACCTGGGGGCTGCTATCAACGTAATACGTATGATTCGTACCGGTTAGGTACTGGAGATAGGGAAGCAGGTCCGGAGGAATAAAGGCCCATGCTTCGATGCCGCTACAGTCATAGAAGGCGTGCAACATCCCGTCATTCGTGCCCGCATAAATAATGTTCTTGTTTTTAGCACAGTTCGATTCATCCGAATAGGTATATGAGGCGTAGCTAACCACGAGAGGCTTCGAGTGGAGGTCATCGCCAACAATCCATGCCCTCTTGTTCGTGTTCGCGTTCGCAGAGTACACGTCAAACCCGTGAACGTAGTTAATGAGCTGCTTCACGTCCGTGGTCGTTCCGGACGTAATAATGTTCCCCGGCAGACTCAACGAAGTTGCCGTAATCAAAGCATTCGCCGTGCTGAAGGCATTCGTACTGTTTGTCAGATCCGTGTTTTGCCCCATATAGGTATAAATATGGCGCACCGAGCCAGTTATGGCGCTGGTAACGCTGGCGATGGCATACGGCCTAGTTTCCAGCACTGCGCCCACGCCGCCTGCTTCCACAATGCCGCCGTCTTCTCCGGCAGTAGTGATGGAACCAGTGGCGGGGGTATTCGCAGGGGTTGTCCAGTAAGATACGGCAGTAGACCGGAAACTCCCGTCGCTGCAGGTAGAACACAGTAACGCGCCATCCCGGTCATCGATACCATCTCCGTTCGCGTCAACGTACGTGGCAAGATTGCCATTCACATCGATAACATTGAAAAATCCGAAATTGCCAGGGGTGTTGTTGGCCACACTGCATCCCGGATCGACACTGCCGGGAGCGCATCCAAGACCAAATTTCTTCAGATTGCCGTCCCAGAACGCGTTCTGCTCCGGATAGAAGAAACCCATATACACTCTGCTGCCGAATTGGAGCTTGTTCTCCGGGTTCACCGGCACAACCGGTGCAACATAGGACGTATTGGTAGCATATATGGTATTGACTATTTTTGTTAGAGCCTGTCCCAGGGTTTGCGCGCTCGTTGCCGCAAAATAAGCGCCGTTGCCATGGTTTGAATCGGCCGCCAGATTAAGAAGATCAACGGCCTCCGTGGTTGCAGCGTCCGTACCAAAACCAATGGTAAAGACGGTAACATTATTCTGACTCGTGGTGGCTAATTTGGAGAGCTGGTCGTGCGTGTACATATACTGCGCGATACCGGCGAGACAATGGTTTTCATTGGTGGCACCATCATAGCTACCACTAGTAGCATTACACGTTGTATACGTATACGAGGATGTGTTGGTGCAACCGCCGTCGTATCTGGCGCCAGCCTTGGTCCCCGCTGTATAAGGAGTATCGTATAGATATTGTGGAATCAAATTACTGGTATCCGTATTTGCCATGCCGTCAGTAATGACAACTACATAGTTTTTTTGGCAGCTGTATTGGATCGGAGATTTATACACCCCGTTCGTAACGCCGATCGTGGCCCCAAACGGGGGTGCGGCGCCCTGATAATAACTCATCGCTTCATACAGGGCTTCCCCCAACGGCGTAGAGCCCTGAGGAGTAAGTGAATTTAATGCCTGCACCAGGGCCTCGCGGTTGGTAGCCGTACCGAAGGCATTATCCATATTTTTAACCGTTGTAACATAGTTCGTACTTGAACCACTAATCGGGTAACTTAAGAATGTCCCGCCCAGGCCGTTACTGGTTTGGGCGTAATTGTATGTCATGACCCCGAATCTTACCGCATGCGTGGATTGGATAAGAGTTCCTATGACATCGCGCGCAATAGAGATCTTGGTTGCGGAGGATGAGGGATTACCATAGGACCAATTAATATAGTTTCCCAATTGATAGGTTACATTCGCACCAGCGCAAATGCCGTTTGTATATACTGTTCCGTTAATCGTCACGTTACAATACTTGCAGGAGCCGTCAGCATTGAGTGCATAACCACTGTATATTCCTGTAGTAGTCAAGGAGTTGTAAGGATTCGTGGTTATCGTCGTATAGGTCGTCGTATGATGGCTGGTAGTTGAGGTAGAATACGTACAGCCGGCTGGAGGAAGCAAAGTTACATCCGTCAAAACAGTATTTCCAGCACTATTGTTGTAAACCGTAGTCGGCCAGCACAAGTTATAAGGCCCGGCTGAGCTATAGCATTGTGCCACTTGTGGATACGCATTCGGTGCTGTAGCGGGGGGGAGAGGATCACTCCACGTAGCGGGAGCATAAGGGGAGCCTGTAGCAGTTGCGTCTGCAGGATCCTTCATGCTGCCCGAGTCGTCTATAATGATCAGGACATTCGGCTGAAGCGTTGACGGCTGGCCTCCATAGATGGCCGTGTCGCCGATAAACTGGTCCGGGACCCCCACCACCGCCAGCGCGGTGACTGGATGCAGGATAAACGCAAGTCCCACGATGATGATGCTCATGAGTGTCTTTTTCATACAGCCTCCTCTTACGTCCCGTAACTGACGCGTTCCCACCAAGCCGATCGGGGAATCAGTTTCTCAGCTGACGGCATGGTTCAGAAAAATCCATTGTCAAAAAATCAACCACGGGACTATTTACCACCCGAATTATTTTGCACTTGAAGGACCTGGTCATTATAATTGATCCAGTTGCCCATGGCCCAATCCAACGGTTCACCAGGCGAACCGCAAGACCCATCTTTGACGTCCAGATGTCCTTTCCAGGTTCCCTGTTGGCGTAAATTCTGCAGGGCGTCTGTACACGTCACATACCGGAGACGGTCCAATTTTTTAACGCGTCGCCACGTATCACTCCCCTCATATTTGGAGAAAAGGAGGTCCGCTTGAAAATTGCCGGCATACACAATATTCGGATTATATTTAGCACCCGGCATCACAACTGCTCCCTGGCTCCCTTGTTGCTGGGCAGTCGCGGTCGCGGCAGATATGCCGAGAGCCAGCGCGATCGCGAGAATGAAAAGGGTCTGTTTCATAATGGCCTCCGTAAAACTTGATTGACATTGTCCCGCTTGTGTAATTCGCTAAATGCCAAGTACCGCTCTTTCGGGAACTTATAGTATCGGTTCCCATGACGCAAGAAAATTTCTCCTCCAAAACCCCTGCCCACTAAGCGGAATTAATGATTCGGTACTGCCTGCGCCACAACGGCTTCGGCAACCACCGTTGCATTATTTACTGCAGATCCGGTTGAAGTCACGGCCGTATAAATGCCGTGCCACCCGGACCCGCCTACGTCTGCATCATAAATAGAGGCTCGAGATCCATTTGGAGGCAGAGGACCCGACAGCAAGGAGGGCACACCTGCTGTAAAAGTACTATTTGTTGAAACATCGACTTGAATGCCATTAGGATAAGCTCCATGAATGTTCGTTCCCCATCCTGGCTGTCCATTATTATAATTGTAAACTGCCGTAAGAACATTCGCGTTTGTAACATATCCGATTCCGGCGTCTGCGGCGAAGAATGCATACTGTTCTGTTCTGAAATTTCCGACGATTTTGAGTTCCGTTGAAGTCGTGTCAAGGGCCCATGTCCCGAGGATACCCAGGATGACCAGCATCACCAAGGCAAGAAGAAGGGCAATACCGCGTTCGTTCCCCGTACGAACAAAAGGAGCGAGTTTCCAATAGCGGGATATACGCCTGATCTTCTGCTCTTTTCCTGTTCTTCCCATTTCATTCTCCTATCGGTCTCGTATGTCTATGACCGCGTCAAGTCTGCGCTGGTGTGCCGTGTTGGTGCCCGAAAGAGCATTCGTGGTCATTGTTTGACCGAAGAGCGTTACCTTTACTGCGCGTATCGAGGTATAATTTGGGGCCGGGGTCGTGGTTTCGGGGGCCCCGCCGTCCATGAGGTAGGACAATTTGAGATTTGCCATGTTCTGGGCGATCGGATTTGCGACGCCGTTGACAATTCTCATCAGGCAAAGTTGTCCCGTAGGACAAGTCGTTACGGTACTGCCGCACCCCGCTGCCGGGCCGAGGCAATATTGAATCGTGTTTGGGTAAAAACCTTCGGTGTCGATGATAAGATCACCCGCAATGTATATACCCGCCGGAGCGGTTGATAACGTAATCGACGGAACTGTACTGTTCAATGCGCTAAGCGTATAATTGTTAAAAAGAGGAACATTCGTGTTACTATCCGGGAAGATTCTGTTTCCTGGTCTTATAATCGAAACCGTGTCTGTGCTCGCAAAAGCTTTTACAGACGACGGGTCATCAATAATGTAAACAGATGATCCGATCGCCGGCTGCTGTGCTATCCTGGCAATTTTCCCCGTTGCCGTTGCCGTCGTTAAGGTTATAGAATCTGAGGTACCGGCCACTTGCTGGTAGGGATAGACCGAAGACAACGCGGGCCCTTGGCTGACCGCATACGCATTTACGGCTGGCAAGCTCGAAAGAAAACCGGCCATCCTGATATCCCTGGTCATGCTCTCCATGCCTATCCTCAGGTTTTGCTGGACCTCGACGACTTCCTCCTGGGTATAGGCCGAACGCTGATGCGTGAGATAGAGAGAATAAACGGCCATCATCACGAAGCTCAACATAAACAGAACGACCATCAGTTCTATGAATGTGAAGCCCCTATCCTTCATGCATAAGGTTTTCATTTATTGAACTCTCTTGAAGGTCGTGTACGTTGAAACCGGATAACTACCATTAAGATTTTGACCGCTAGTGCCAATATTTGTAATACGATTCACCGTGACCTGAACAGTTGATGTTCCTGTAAGAGGTATTGCGCCGGCTCCCAGGCCGGCTTGATTTGTGTCGATCGTGTAAACTGCCTGGTAGGTACCTGAACCAGGGATGGTCAAGCTGGTAGTATATGTATTCGTATTCTCATCGTAAAATGTGTACGTTGCATTCGTCACTGGGCCATTATATGGATTCGTGGGATCCGTTATGCTATATGACAGAATATCCTCAGCAACCTGCATGGTCAGCATGCTTGCCACAGAGTTATTGTTGGCTATGGAATTCTTGTCTATGGCAACACCCTGCATAGCGGCTGCAGCCATCAGTCCGAAGGCAAGGATCGTTATTGCCACGAGGGCTTCAACAAGTGTAAAGCCTGTCTGATTTTTCTTGTTGCAAATGGTCGCTGTCACCATATGACGAACACCCCCTCAGGCATTATCCCAGACATGTGATCCGCCGACCGGGCATCGCTCTCAAAGAGTAGGACATCAGGCCGCGTTGACAAATTATAGCCAAGCATTCCGAGCATACAAATGAAGCTTCCATCATGCAATGACCTTTCACGCAAGGCGTTTCAATTTCAAGATGCTTACAGCAACCTTTTATGCAACAGTCATACCATGTCGATTCTTTGTTTTTTTAATAGGTTACAAGTTAACAGGGGAAGGATTTGTTCTCTGCAGTTCTCAGGTATGTAATGCATTACATAACAATTATGCCCGCATAACCTACGACCTGATCAAAGTCACCGCTTGTTTCTCCGGAGTTCGCGTATTTCACCATTTCGGCCTTCGTTGCGCCGAGTAAGTGAGCAGCCGTCAGCATTGCCACGGCAGGACCGTATCCGCACATTGTGATGCCGAACTCCTGCACAGTACGGTAGAGCCCTTGAGGGTTCAGGTTCAGAATCTGCTGAATGGCCTTCATGTCCTTCTCTTTTGCAGCCGACGCCTTTTCGTAGTGGGTCATGTCCGAACTCGCCACGATCAGCACTGCCTTGGAGTTCTCCTCCCTGCCCTTTACCCCTCCCCTGCTGTTCATGATCGCCGACGCTACTGCCTTTCCCAGTTCCTGACATATTTCCAGTCGGGTATCGAGCATCTGGATCGGTACAATCTTGAAATCGCTTTTCAAGTACTGGATAAAAGGAAGCTGTACCTCCAGAGAATGTTCACGGAGATGAGCGAGTTCGTTTTCCTGAATACGAGTCGATTTCGAGAGAATCGCTGCTGCCAGCGTTTCATCGATGGATACGACGCCGAGCGGCGTCTCCCATGCTCCCTTTGCCATCAGAGAAACAGGCGCACCGAGGCCGGTGTGATTCGGACCGATGAGAACAATGGTGTCGGGGAGTTCGATGCTTGAGTATACGGCGCCGGCCACAGATCCGGAATAGATCAGGCCAGCATGAGGAACGACAACGCCGATTGCCTTTTTCCGCATGACGGCGGGAGTGACAAATTCCGAAACCTGCTTTCTGAGTTCTTCGGGTGAACCTCTATAGAAATATCCTGCTACAGCCGCATGACGGACCATGGACTTCTCCATTGCATGAGCGGTTACTCCGCGAGTTTTTATTCGGTTCCAGGATGTTCGGTGTCGTTCCCTTCGAACGTACGTATATGCGAAAATGACTGGAGCACCTCAAGGAGGTGAGGACGTACCGTCAGATGCCGCGACCAGGCCTTCAAACCTAAAAGCCTCTTTTCTCCGCGTTTTCAAAACGGGTAAACCGGTTGATATAGGTCAAATCAACCTTCCCGATGGGGCCGTTTCGCTGTTTGCCGACGATGACTTCGGCGACGCCCCTCCTCCCGCACAGGCAGTCTCCCTCGTGGGGGCACTCGCATTTGTTATAGACCTCGTCCCGGTAGATGAACAGGATCACGTCGGCATCCTGTTCAATGGCGCCGGACTCGCGAAGATCGGCGAGCATCGGCCGTTTTTCCTTTCCTGGCCGCGTTTCCACGGCGCGGTTCAGCTGGGAGAGGGCTATGACAGGCACCTTCAGGTCCTTCGCGAGCATTTTGAGCGACCGCGATATATTGGATATCTCCTGCTCCCTGCTCGCCTCACTCTGGCGGCCGCGCATGAGTTGGAGATAGTCCACAATGACAAGGTCAAGACCGTGCTCCGCTTTGAGTCTCCTCGCTTTCGCCTGCATTTCGAGCACCGAAAGCGCAGCCGTGTCGTCGATGTAAATCGGCGCTTCGGAGAGTCTTCCCGCGGCGTTCGCAAGCGGGGTCCAGTCCCGTTCCGATAAATGACCGGTCCTCAGCCGATGAGCATCCACCCGAGCCTCGGACCCCAGCAAACGGAGCCCCAGTGCCTCCTTGGACATTTCGAGGCTGAAAAAAGCGACGATCTTCTGTTTTTCAACAGCCGCATAAGCCGCGACGTTAAGGCAGAAAGCGGTCTTGCCCATGGACGGACGACCCGCGACAATGATAAGGTCGCTCGGCTGGAGGCCCGACGTCAGATGATCGAGGTCGACGAAACCGGTCGGAATGCCCGTGATCATCTCTTTGCGCTCATAAAGATCTTCGACCATCTTAAAGCTGTGACCGACGATATTTTTCAGGGGTGAGAATGCCTCGCCGATTTTCTTTTGCGCTATGTCGAAAATGGAGCGCTCCGCCGTGTTCAACAGTTCGTCAATGCTCTCGACCGTGCGTGAATCGTCGTAGCATTGCGTGATGATATCGGTAGACGCGTGAATAAGCCTTCTCAGGACCGATTTCTCGCGTATGATCTTCGCATGGTACTTGATGTTGGCCGCCGTGGGCACGAGGCTCACGAGATTCGCCAGGTAGGATGCTCCCCCCACGGTATCGAGCGCCACCTTCCCGCGAAGGCCGTCCGTCAAGGTAACCAGATCGATCGCCTCCCGGCGTTCGAACATCTCGATCATGACGGCAAATATCCTCCGGTGGATGTCCTTGTAGAAATCCTCGGGCGATAAGAGCGACATCACGTTGTTGAGTGAATCATTTTCAATCAGGACGGCGCCGAGCACCATCTGCTCGGCTTCAATGTTCTGGGGAGGAAGTTTTTGGAGAGGGACGTCAGTCTGGACGGACATGATTCAACCTCAAATATGTTACAGGGAGTGGCCTCGCGGGAAGGGGTGCGGTTCAATCCTCCGGGAAAGGACGATGACCGTTCCTGTCACCGGCCCTTTCTCAAGCCGCCTGCCGCGGGTAAACTAACCATGACTCCCTTGACGGAGTAAACAGCGAAGGCTGGTGCAAGCACCAGCCTTACGATAGAACACTTCAAGGATCACGATTCTCCATCGGCGAATATGCTGGAGCGTTACTCCTCTGCGATGACCGACAGTTTGAAATCCGCGGTGACGTCGGCATGCAATTTCACGGAGATGGTATAATCCCCCAGCCGTTTGATCGGCTCATCAAGAATAATTTTTCTCTTATCGATGGAAACGCCCTGCGCCTTTATGGCTTCGGCAATGTCCATGGACGTGACGGAACCGAAGAGCTTGCCCTCTTCGCCGCTTTTGGCTTTGATCGTAATCGACAGAGCCTTGATCATGTCGGCGTCCGCTGCTGCTTCCTTTTTCAATTTGCGAAGACGGTCGGAAACCATTTTCTTCGCATGATCCATGGCATGGAGGTTTTTTGGTGTGGCTTCAATTGCCTTTTTGTTCGGCACCAGATAGTTTCTCGCATACCCATCGGCCACCTTCACGAGATCGCCGATCTTGCCTAATTTATCAATGTCTTCCCGTAAAATTACCTGCATTTCTGGAACTGCTCCTTTCAAATACGTGATAATGGCACGATACTACCAGAAATGGGGGCGAGGTGTCAATCAGAATCTGACCCCGGCTGTTATCCTAATGAACTCCGGCGTCACGGCCCAGGCGTCCGTTCCACACGGTCCCGTCCCGCATTTTTGGCCCTGTACAAGGCATCATCGGCCCGTTTGATCATGTCGTCGATGGTTTGGTCCGCTTCCTCAAAGCACGTAACTCCCAGGCTGATCGTCACCGGCGCGGTGACCACCCGTGGTTCTTTCACCGCCATGCGGATCCTCTCGGCGAAGTGCCATGCCTGTTCGATGTCCGTACCGGGCAGAATGATGAGAAACTCTTCTCCACCGTACCTGCCCACGATGTCATAGGCGCGGATGATGCTCTTAAGCCGGTGCGAGACCTCCTTCAGGACATCATCCCCGGCCAGATGGCCGTACTGATCGTTCACGGATTTAAAGTGATCGATATCGCCGATAATGCAACTGAATGTTTTTTCCAACCTTTTCGCCTGTTCAAACTCCTCTAAAAAACGCTCAAGAATGTGGCGGCGATTGAACAGCCCCGTCAATTCGTCGGTGATCGCTATTTTTTCGATCTGTATTCGTGCATCGGCGAGTTTTTTGATCAGGCTTGACATGAAATAATATATCAGTCCCAAAAGCAGGGTCGTCGTAATGACCCCGAAGGTGATAATGGCAGCCGTGTTGAACCGGAGATTGCGCTCAATGTCGTCAACATTGAAGGTAATGCTGATGCCTCCCCGGACGTCTCCGACAGCATAGTTTTGCTTTCGATGGCAGTTCAAACAGCTCTTTTCGACAAAAAGCGGAGCCATATACCGAAAGAAGGTCATGTTGTTTATCCGTTCCGTCCGAGAGACCTCGTGCAAATTGCCCTTATCAAAATTCAGCAACGCCTCTTTTTCAAAAGCATCCGGCATATTCTGGGGGTTTATCGGTTTCAGACTGGTGATGTGAAATTTAAATAATCCGTCTTTCTCTGCGTACTGCGAAATTTCTCGGGTCATAAGCGCCGGATTTTTTAACGTGTAAACACGTCCGTCCACAGCCGTAATATCGGGATTTTCAAGATAGGGATTGGACTCCACCCCCGGCTTCTTTTCCACATAGACACCGCCGTAATCGGCATTCCATTGTCTGGTCAGCAGGATGGCTTTGAAAAGGACCTGCGCCCTGGCAATATTTTCCTTCCTGATGAGCTGCCTGGTCCGTATGGCCATGTCAAGAAAGATCGCCGTCAGCACCAGCGCGATGACAATGCTGCTGGAGAGGAGGAACCTTCTGTAAATTTTTCTTTCTTTCTGTACGGGCATCCCGATCAACCGCCTGCTTTTTTCTTGAGTTCATGCAGTTTGTTCATGGCGTCCAGGGGGGTCATGCTATCCAGGTCCAGGTCCTGCAGTTCCTTGAACAGGAGGCCTGCCTCGCTCGCGAAAAGGCCGAGCTGCGGTTCAGTCGCGACGGCATCATCGCTCTGACCCGCTTTAGTCTCCTTTCCGTCCTGCCTCCCCTCTTTGCTTTCAACATCAAGTTTGGGAGAAGCCACGGGCTCGCCCAATTCGTTGAATTCGGCTTTTTCCAGATTCGCGAGCACTTCTTTGGCACGCAGGATCACTGCCCGCGGAAGTCCCGCGAGCCGGGCCACCTGAATGCCGTAGGACTTGTCCGCGCCGCCTTCCACAACACGCCGAAGGAAGATGATCTGGTCATTCCATTCCTTGATGGCCACGGTGTAATTCTTGACGCGGTCCATGGTGAGGGCGAGCTCGGTCAGCTCGTGGTAATGGGTGGCGAACAGGGTCCGCGATCTGAGTGATTTGTGGATGTATTCCGCCACGGCCCAGGCAATGCTGATTCCGTCGAACGTGCTGGTGCCCCTTCCGATCTCGTCAAGGATGATAAGGCTCCGGTCTGTCGCGTTGTTCAGGATGTTGGCGGTCTCGTTCATCTCCACCATGAAGGTGCTCTGGCCGCGGGTGATGAAGTCCGAGGCGCCTACGCGGGTGAAAATGCGGTCGATCAGTCCGATCTGGGCTTCCCGCGCCGGGACAAAGCTTCCCATCTGCGCCATGACCGCAATGACGGCAACCTGGCGCATGTAGGTGGATTTGCCCGCCATGTTCGGGCCGGTGAGAATGATCAGCTGGTTTTCCTCACAGTCAAGAACCGTGTCGTTCGGGATAAACCGCTCATCAGCGGTCAGCTGTTCAAGGACCGGATGTCTTCCCTCAACAATCCTCAATCCATCACCGTCGATGATCGCGGGCCTCGTATAGTTGTTCTTTGCCGCCGCCTCGGACAGCGACGCGAGGCAGTCGAGAATTGCAAGCCGGCGGGCCATGTCCTGTATGCGCACGGTCCAGGCCGCCAATTGCTCCCTCACCTGCTGGAAGAGCCGGAACTCCATGTCGAGGATTTTTTCCTCCGCTCCCAGCACCTTGTCCTCGTATTGCTTCAGCTCGGGAGTGATGAACCGCTCCGCATTGGTCAGCGTCTGCTTCCGGATGAAATCCGGCGGAATGTTCATAAGATTCGTCTTCGTCACTTCGATATAATATCCGAAGACTTTGTTGTAGCTCACTTTCAGCGAGTTGATGCCTGTTCGTTCCCGCTCCCGCTTTTCGATGCCCGCGATCCATCCCTTGCCCTCGGAGCTGATGGACCGCAGCTCATCAAGCCCGGCGTCATACCCTTTTTTAATCAATCTGCCTTCGCGCAGGGTATAGGGCGGGTCATCCGCGATGGCCTTGCCGATGAGCTGGGATGCGTCATGCAGATCGTCCCAGCCGCTTGCCAGATCGTATATCAGTTTCGATCCCCAGTCGGCGATCATGGTCCGTATATTCGGCAGTGCGTCAAAGGATCGTTTTAAGGCAAGAAGGTCCCGTGCGTTCGCGACGCCGAGCGACACCCTGCTGATAAGCCGTTCGAGATCATAAACTTCTCCCAGGGCTGTCCTGAGATTGGTTCGGGCCTGGTGTCCGTCCTTCAGTTCGCTGATCACGTCGAGGCGCCGTTCGATTTCGCCTGCATCCATCAGGGGGTTCAGCATCCATTCCCGCAGTTTTCTGCCGCCCATGGAGGTGACCGTGAAATCAAGGACTGCAAGGAGCGTCCCTCTCGACGAGCCGTCATAAATGTTCCTGATCAGTTCGAGATTCCGCTGGCATGACCCGTCCAGGACCATGTATTCTCGCGGGCGGAACGGCTTGATCTGCCTAAGGTTCGCGAGGCCGGTTTTCTGCGTTTCTTCCATGTATCGGAGCGCCGCCCCGGCAGCCGAGATGCCCAGTTTCATGTCACTGATGCCGAACCCTTCGAGCGATACGGTCTGAAAATGGTCGAGCAGCGTGCGGTAAGCAGTTTCATAATCAAAGGTCCAGTCGTCACAGCCATTGACGGCCTGGGTATATTGACGCAATAATGCCGACAAGCCCCGCTCGGTCTGATAGCCCCTTGGATACACGATTTCCCGCGGGGTAAAGCGCGCACACAGGTTGTCTAACTCCGCGAGATTGCCGGCGCCGTGGATCTCGGCAAGGAAGAACTCACCCGTTGAAATATCGAGGAACGAAAGCCCGTATCCGTTCTTTGCCGGATAGAGAGAGGCGAGATAATTGTTGTCCTTCGCGTCGAGAAGGTTCGAGTCCAGCACCGTTCCCGGCGTCACGACCCGAATGACTTCTCTCTTCACGATGCCTTTCGCGAGTTTGGGATCCTCCACCTGCTCGCAGACCGCGACTTTGAAACCGCGCCGGATCAGCTTGGCGATATAGCCTTCCGCCGCGTGATAGGGAAACCCGCAGAGCGGTGTCTCGATGCCCTTGGATTTGTTCCGCGCCGTGAGTGTGATCTCAAGGACCTTCGATGCCGTCACGGCGTCCTGGTCGAACATCTCGTAAAAATCGCCCATGCGGAACAGCAGGATCGCGTCCAGGTGCCGGTGCTTAATCTCGCGGTATTGCTTCATTAAGGGAGTCAAGTCGGACATAGCAAAAGAGGAGACGGGAAACCAATACCGGACGACAGACACACGGGACATTGCCTTGTCCTTCGGTCTAGCGCCCGGGATCGTGCTTCCGCCTGTCTTTGAATCATCCTTTCGCCTGCTGCATCCCGAGCTTCTTCATCACCTGCTGAATGTCCTCCCAGACAAGCTTCTTGCCGCTGGGGTTTCTCAGAAGATAGGCGGGATGAAATGTCGGCATAAGCGGTATTCCCTGATAGGTTTGCCATTTTCCGCGGAGTGAGGTTATTCCCCCGGGGGTTTTCAGCAGGGTTTTCACGGCCGTGTTCCCGAGGGCCACGATAACAGCGGGGTTGATTGCCGCAAGCTGCTTTTTCAGAAAGGGTTCACAAGCCTCGATCTCATCGGGATCGGGGTTCCTGTTGTCCGGAGGCCTGCACTTCACGATGTTGCAGATGTAGACGTCCTCGCGCTTGATCTTCATGCCTTTGATAATGATGTCTGTCAGGAGCTGCCCTGCGGCGCCGACAAAAGGCCTGCCTTGCTGATCTTCCTCCTGGCCCGGCCCTTCCCCGACAAAAACAAGCACGGCGTTCGGGTTCCCCTCGCCGAACACGATGTTCGTTCTCCCGCTGTGCAGTTTGCACCGTAGGCAATCGCCGAGCTCCTCACGAATCGCCGAGAGTCCCGAGGTCGCCTGTGACGGTTTCGGAATTGCCGGCTCGGTAGCTTTTTTCACTGACGTCAGCGGGACAGGAGTCGCGATGCCGCTCCCACATGGTGGAATGGATTCGATCCAGCGGACGCCGAGTACTTTCTGATACTCGAGATGTGTTCTGACTTGCGCAACGATATCCAGTAATTCACGCTGAATTTCAGTCATGTTCCCGCCGTATTGTTGAACGTCGAACGTTTAACGTTTGCTCAGTTTCCCCACTTGAGCTTCGTCCGGAGGATTTCGTAATAGCTTTTCGAGGGATGCTTGATCAGCTTCATTTTGTATCGCGACTTCCTGATCTCCACCACATCGCTGGTAATGAGAGGAAACCCTATCTGACCGTCAAGGGTCAATGATACGTCTTCACTTTGTGACGTCAGACATACCGTTACGACGACGGTATCAGGCAGTGCAATTGGCCTGTTCGAGAGCGTGTGAGGACAAATTGGCGTCACCACGAAGCAGCGTAGCGTCGGATGAATGATCGGGCCTCCCGCGGAAAGCGAATATGCCGTCGATCCCGTCGGCGTCGCGACGATCAGCCCGTCCGCCCTGAGGGTTGTCAAATGCCCGGTTCCTACCGAAATTTTGAGCTCCATCATGCGTGCGAGCGCGCCTTTGTTGATCACCGCGTCATTGAGCACGCGGTACCGCGCCAGCCGCTTTCCGCCACGGATGACCGCCGCTGACAGCATCATCCGGTCCTCGGTTTCTAGTTTGCCCGCAATGGCTTTTTCAAGATTGTCATAGAGTTCGTCGAGAGATACCTCGGCCATAAAGCCCAGGCTGCCGAGGTTGACGCCGAAAATAGGCACGTCCGTATGGGCATCTGCCACGTGCCTCGCTGCTGACAGGAGCGTGCCGTCTCCGCCGAGGATGATCAGCATGTCAACGAGCTTGGGGATCTCTTCGTCGTCGTATCCCTCCGCTTTGATGGCCATGGCGGTTCTCTGATCGATGTATACGTTCTTGCCGCGCGATTCGAGCCACTGAGTCAGCTTTTTCGCCGCTTTCTGCGCTGCAGGAATATCTTTTGCAATAATACCGATCTTCTTCATGCCATCCCACCGGTGACGATATGCCGCTTAGGATTCATAACAATGAACTGATCCTGGGGCTCCTCGGCGTCCCGTCACCCGTTTGCGCTTCCAGCGTACGCCTCAAATCATCCAGGATTTTCTCGTATCGTTCGCCTTCGGCAAGGAATCCTATTTCCCGGCTGTGGTCATCAACGTAGGACAGATAGATGCTGAGACACTCCTGCGGAAGCTCATCCTCGGCGCGTTCAGCCCATTCTATCACGGTAACACCGTCAGAATCGAGATATTGTTCAAACCCGATATTCTCCAGCTCGTCGGCATCCTTGAGACGGTAGAGGTCGATGTGATAAAAAGGCACCCTTCCCTTATACTCGTTCACAAAGGTAAAGGTAGGGCTTGGAATGTACTTCGTCTCCACGTCCAGACCCTGGGCAATCCCATAGGAAAAGCTGGTTTTCCCGGCGCCGAGGTCGCCGTACAGGCAAACCGTATCTCCGGTATCGAGCCGCTCCCCGAGCATCTCGCCGATCCGCCAGGTCTGCTCCTGATCCGAGGTGATCACGCTGAACATTATTCAGCCTGCATCGCAACGGCCTTGACCATGTCGCGCTTGCCGATGATGCCTACGACTTTGTTGTTCCTGAGGACCGGCAGGAGGTGCACTTTTTTCTCAGCCATGATCGTGGCGATGTCGACGAGCGACGTGTCTTCCGTAATGGTGATGACCTTGCGCGTGCAGATATCCCCCACTTTCGTCGCGGTCAGCCGTTTTACCTCCTGTTCAAACTTCTTCGAGCTTTCGAGGTAGATCGCGGCATCGAGGAAACTGACAACGGTGGGAATGTGGAGCCGTTTGTTCTGGCTAATGAGATCATTTTCCGTCACCATGCCGTAGAGGTCGCCGGCGTCATCCAGAACGGGAACGCCGCTGATCTGATTCTGTACCAGCAGGGATGCAAGCTCTTCGACGGAGGTCGCGGGCATTACGGAGATCACATCCTTTGTCATGATGTCTTTTGCAGTAAGCATTGGATCACCTCGGGAAAAGCCAATGTAACGTCTTATAAACAGGGCGGCCTTCCGCCCTGCATTGTTCAACCATGTGCTGGAGCGGCATTTCCGCCGTTCTTTTCCATTTCTTTCATGGCATGGGGAATTTTTTCTATGACGTCGCCTGCGATGAGCGATGCCTCGCCCAGTTCCCGTGCCGCGATATCGCCGGCCAGGCCATGAAGATACACGCTGAGACAGGCTGCCTGCACGGCTGGCCGTCCCTGGGCGAGAAAACCACCGATCATGCCCGTGAGCACGTCGCCCGTGCCTCCCGTGGCCATGCCCGGGTTTCCCGACGAGTTGATGAAAATCTCGCCCTGGGGAGTTGCGATCACCGTCCCGGCCCCTTTCAGAACAAGAACAACGTTATAATCCTTTGCGAACCGGGCAGCAATGTTGATCCTGTCCTTTTGCACATCCGCAGCGGACAAGCTGAGCAACCGTCCCATCTCGCCGGGGTGAGGTGTCAGGATAACAGGAGCTTTTGCATCCTTCAAAAGAGCCTTGTGCCCGACAAGAGCGTTCAGGCCATCGGCATCAATGACGAGGGGTATCTTGATGCGGGGAATAAGATTCCGCACAACTTGGGCTGACTCAAAATGAGTGGAAAGCCCGGGGCCAATGGCGACGGCGCTCATTTTGTCCGCTGACCTGAGCAACTCTTCTTCCGACGCGATGCCCAGGGTCCCTTCCATGCTTTCAGCAGCAGGAATGCACATGGCTTCGAAAATCTGGGATTGGATGATCGGGACGAGGCTATTCGGCGTCGCAACGCTGACCAGTCCAGGACCGGTTCTAAGTGAACTCTTCGCCACCATGACCGCGGCGCCGGCTTTGCCCGGGGAACCGGCGATGATCATGAGATGGCCGAAATCCCCCTTGTGAGCGTCCGTTTTTCTGCGCATGCTTGCCACGCTGGCGACGGACCGGTCCAGGAGGCTCACAAAGAGGTTTTCTCTCTCCACGATTTCCGGGGGAATCCCGATGTCCGCCACGCGAACCGTGCCGGCATGGTCTGCGCCTGGATAGAGCACCAGACCACGCTTGAGCAGCGCCATGGTTACCGTGAGATCTGCCTTGATTGCCGTACCGAGGACAGCGCCCGTGTCGGAATCGATGCCCGTGGGAATATCAACGGAGACCACCGGCTTGCCCGACGCATTCACGATGTTTACCGCCTGGGCATAGACGCCTTTCAGGGAAGACGCAAGCCCCACGCCAAGCATGGCATCGACGAGGACATCGGACCACGAGATGAGCTGAGCGACGGATCGTAATGATGCGGCCTGTTGAATCTCCACATCCATCTTGCGAAGGATGGAGAGGTTGATTTTCGCCTCGCCGGTCACGTCGTTGAAGGGAGAGAGCAGGGCCACACGCACCGGGACGCCGCGGATGCGCAGCCTGCGGGCAAGCGTCAGTCCGTCACCGCCGTTGTTGCCTTTCCCGCAGATGATCCCAGTCCGGACACCGGCGAGGCCGCCGAAGTATTTTTCCATCTCGTCCAGAATGGCCGAGGCGGCGTTTTCCATCAGCACCGGCCCGGGAATCCCGAATTCCTTGATCGCCCTGCGGTCGATATTTTTCATCTGTTGAGCGGTGACGATTTTCATGGATTTACCTGCGCCGGGTTCCGTCCGAACATCCATCCGCCCTCCGGTCAGGGGTTTTCGCGGCTTGAATTCTGGGAACTGCCGACGAGCACGACCTGTGCCACAGCATACCCCTCGTCGTGAGAATAACTGAGGAGAATCTGCTTCACTCCTTTGAGGTCCATGAGGTCTTTTACCCTGCCCGAGACGTTCACGATCGGTCCGCCGCCCTCGCCGTGCAGGATTTCCATATCCGTCCATTTGACGCCTGCGCTCCACCCCGTGCCGATGGCTTTCAGGACCGCTTCCTTTGCCGCAAATCGGCCCGCATAGTGCTGGGCCGGGAATTTCTGCCTGGAGCAGTATTCCCGCTCGTTCTCCGTGAAGACGCGTTCAAGAAAGCCGACACGGCTTTTCCCCGCCCGGTCGATGCGGTCGATTTTTACCAAGTCAACTCCAATACCGATTATCATGCTCGCCCTCGTAAGCAGCAATGCCAGGATTCGACATTCAGATCATCAGTTGCTTCATCTCGCGCACCGCCCGGTCGATTCCCACGAGCGCAGCGCGGGAGATGATGCTGTGGCCGATATTCAGTTCTTCCACTT
The DNA here is from genome assembly GCA_035516155.1 of Nitrospirota bacterium. Lineage (GTDB taxonomy): Bacteria > Nitrospirota > UBA9217 > UBA9217 > UBA9217 > JAJYKN01. The sequence continues at coordinate 74,794 of DATJAP010000008.1, read as the reverse complement.
CCGGGATGTCCATCATCCGTGCGGCGTTGCTATAGTTTAGTCCATGTCCTGCGCCGACATGGAGCCCCAGGCTCGATGCAAGTTGCGCCGCTTCGAAAATCTTCGTGAACTCCCGGTCTTGCTCTTGTGCGCCCCGTGCGTTTGCATAGGCTCCCGTATGGAGTTCCACCCAGTCGGCGCCTGCCTTCTTTGCCGCGGCGATCTGCTTCTCATCGGGATCAACAAAAAGGCTGACCGTGATCCCCGCTTCCCGGAGGCGGCCGATATAGGCTTTCATGAATTCGATCCGTGAAGCTACCTCCAGGCCGCCTTCCGTCGTCAGCTCTTCCCGTTTTTCCGGCACCAGCGTCGAAAAATCCGGCTTGATCTTCCGGGCAATGCGCTCCATCTCGTCGGTTGCGGCCATTTCCATGTTCAGCTTGGTCTGCACAACGTCGCGCAGAAGGCGCAGGTCCCTGTCCTGGACATGCCTGCGGTCTTCCCGCAGATGGGCAATGATGCCCGATGCGCCGGCGAGTTCGGCAAGGACGGCTGCCGCAACGGGATCGGGCTCCGTGCCCTTCCTGGCCTGTCGTATGGTTGCAATATGATCGATATTCACGGACAATCTTGACACTCGAGAACTCCTTCCCATGCCATGCGAACGATCTTTTTTTCGATTTTATCATCTATCCGCCAAAATATCCAGAAAATTTGCGGCCGATGGCTTCTTCAGATTTCTGAGAATGTCTACAAGTCGATCGGCAATGACCGTAACAAAGTTCCCGTTCCCACGTTATGCGGTGAAATCGGCGGAGGCATGAAGTCCGCGCAGGCGGACCTCTAAGAACAGTGGAGGTGCGCGTTTAAGATGCAGCGTAAAACAAATAAAATATTCCCTGCCCCTTCCGGAGGGCAGAGTTTTTTTTGGTACGATTCTTAAAAAAGATTGGTTATTCTGAACTCATGACGTTAAACGAAAAACCATATCATCCCACCCCTACCATCCTCTTCGCGGAGATTACGGTATTTTTGAGCAGAATGGCGATCGTTACCGGCCCCACCCCGCCGGGAACCGGCGTAATCATCGATGTCTTTCCCGAGACTGCTTCGAAATCCACATCGCCAACGGTCAATCCGCCAGGCTGCACATTAATGCCGATATCAACGACGATGGCACCCTCTTTCACCATGTCGGCTTTGATCAGTCCCTGCCTTCCCGTGGCAGTACACAGAATATCCGCCTGCCTGGTTTCCGCGCCGAGGTTCTCTGTTTCACGATGGCAGACCGTGACCGTGGCTTCCTTGACCAGCATCATCATCGCCAGCGGCTTCCCGACAGCCAGGCTCTTGCCCACAATGACGACTTTTTTGCCTTTCGGATCGACACCATAGTGTTCGAGCATCCGCATCACTCCGTAGGGAGTACACGGAAGAAAGGTTGAACGCACCGTGAGATTGAAGCCGGGCTCGAAGAGCTGCGTTGTGGATTCATCAGCGGAAAGCCGGCCCACGGAGATGGCGCCCTGACCGTCCACATCCTTTTCCGGAGCTATGGCGTTCACAACTTTCCTCGTATCGAGATGGCGGGGAAGCGGCATGAATACGAGAATGCCATTTGCCCGCTCATCATGGTTCAAGGTCTTGATCAGGTTCAAAATTTCGTTCACCGATGATGATGAAGGCATGGAGTAGTTGAAAATATCGATCCCTGCACGCACCGACGCGCTCTGGATCGCCTGATAATACATATACGACGATTTGTCCTCGCCGACCAGAACGAGCGCGAGGCCCGCCCGGATCCCGTATTTTGCAAGCCTGTCTGTCTCTTCCCGCACCGCTGCCACAATTTTTGCGGAGAGTTCTCCCCCCTTCATCAATTTCATCGATTGCCCTCCAAAAATAAATTTTTTTAAAAAGGGGAATTCCCCTCTCCCTTTCAACAGATCCTGCTCCGTCTGCCCGATCCCGGACATAGGACGGTCTTTCCTGGAAAAGCCCTTCTACTTTGCCGGTTGTAGTTCCTGCGCCGGGACCGCTGGATCCCGTATTTCCGTATGCCTGATTTGACCGCCAAGGTTTGCCGTAATGCCCACGAACGTCGCCGTGATCAACGACATTACCAGTACAAGGATCACGATAATTATCGGTATAGCGCCTCTCAATTTGAGTAAAACAAGTCCGGCCAGGGACAAAACTCCGAGAATTTCCATCAGGACCAGCGTCAGTTCAGCGAGTTCTTCGTGTCTTCCGATATACGTTTCCGTGACGCCGGGGATATGCTTGACGACTTCTTCTGCACCCTCGCCGGTAAGAAACACCGGAATCGTTATCAGCGCAATGAGCACAAACACTCCGAAACTCACCATTTTGACTTCCTCGCTTTTCCTGACCAGGGCATAGATGAGCAGTAGGATTCCGCCGAGCACTCCAATGACGGGGAAATGGTTGATCATGAGATGAACATGGGCCCAGTTGATATGCATGGCTCATCCTCCTTGTGTTTGACGATTTCACAGTCAATACTGCCGATTAATTTTCATCATTCCCGCAGACAGGCTGTTTCTTTTTCCAACGCGTTCGAGAACTCTTCAATGTAATGTTTTCTCTCCTCGTTACTCCAGGAAAGTTCTCCTGCCGCTATTGCCGCAATCCTTTCTATCTGCTTCAACCCCCGCGAACCGGTCATGCCCAAGTGCATCCGGCGCAGGATGATATCAGTCAGCGTTCGGGCGCCCTCTTCACGGATGCTGAATACGACCTGTGCGTAGATGTCGCGGCTCTCCGGGGAGATCGTTTCCCCGAGGGCAGGATCAATTCTCACGAGATCCAGCAGGGGGGCAACACGAGCGCCATAAAAACCGATGAGATGGCGGACGAGTTCCTGCGGAACATTATAGCGCGCTGAAAAATCAGGAATGGCCTCCCGCAAATATGCCCCATATTCCCCGGCCAAACCGCCAGCCAGCGGTTTCTGCGCGGTGATGCATTTTACCCTGTTGCCAAGGGTCCTGCATGCTGCATCGACAACGTCTCTGGCCATGTTGCGGTAGGTCGTGAGTTTTCCGCCGGCGATCGTAAGAATTCTTCCTGATTTTCCTTCCCTGATCACGCGGTGCTTGCGTGAAATCCTGGACTCCCGGTTTCCCGCGAAAGCAAGCGGCCGGACACCGGCATAGGTATAGAGGATCGCTTCGCGGCTGATGTTCAGCCCCGGCAGGACACGCCTGCTCTCCTTCAGCAGATAATCGATATCCTCCCGGTCGGCATGGACTTCATCCAGATCTCCTCCATACTTCGTGTCGGTCGTGCCGATGAGTGAATAAGCTCCGAGGGGGATAATAAAAAACATCCGGCCATCGCGTGACGTGACGAAAAGCGACTGATCGGAGAGTTTCGGCATGACGAGATGAATGCCTTTTGTGGGATAGATTATTTTATTATCGTTGATGTTCGCTTTTTTCCTTACAGAATCGATCCAGGGCCCAGCTGCGTTTATCAGGACTTTGGAGCGGAAGGTCCTTGTTTCCTCGGACAGCAGGTCTTGTGCAGTAACGATTACACCATCACCCGTTTCTTCGATCTTCCCGGCCCGAACGTAGTTCAGCAGTGTCGCGCCGGCTTCCCGCGCCGACACCACGTTTTCGATCACGAGCCGCTCGGGCATCTGAATCTGATGGTCGTAAAATACCGCGGATCCCCGAAGACCTTCCCGGCTCAAACGCGGTTCAAAGGTAAGCGTTTTGGCGCCGCCTGACGTAAAATAATGGGGTATGTCTTTTTCGTGGGAAAGCAGGTCATAAAGATGGATCCCGACGGAGATCACGGCCCTGCCGTGCGGATCGCCCTGATAGATGGGGATCAGAATCGGCATAGGGCGGATGAGGTATGGCGCCTGCTCCCGGAGTATAGCCCGTTCGCGGAGCGACTCAGCCACAAGATCCATCTCGAAGTTTGCAAGGTATCTGAGGCCGCCGTGGATCAACCGCGTTGTTTTAGATGAAACGCCGGAGGCAAAATCGCCTTTTTCAAGAAGCAGGCAAGACAGGCCCCGGAGCGCGGCATCCCGGGCAACTCCTGCGCCGGTAATGCCCCCGCCGATGACAATAAGATCAAAAAGTAAATTACTGTCGGGGAATCGATTCAGGGTCATGATGTGTTCCTGTGAATAGCTGGCCCAGGGAAGCCGAGGCCATGTATTCTGTATGGCTGCCTCGGGCGCCTCGTGAATACCTTCAGTTTGCGGACTGCTTGTGCTGTCAGCTCCGGGAAGCGGACCGCAGTTTTTCAATCAGACTCTTCAACACCCCAGGCTTGTTGGAATAAATCCCGTCCACGCTCCAGGAAATCATTTTTTTCATCTCTTCTTCTTCATCCACAGTCCAGACATACACCTGGATCCCCTGCTCGTGACAAAGCTCGACAAGCTTCTCATTTACGGTCATTTTCCTGAGACTGATAATCTTATACCCTTTTGCGCTGTATGACGACACATCGTGCGAAGTGAAAACATCGAAGATCATCGAGGTCGGAAGCGCCGGTAACACGCGGCGCACGGCGAAGAGCTCATCCTCTTTGAAAGACGACACGAGCACATAACCCCGGTAATCGGAAGATGCCAGGTATTCGGCCGTCAGCAATCCCGCGCCGTCACTCTTGACTTCCAGATTCAATCCCGCCTTGCCTGAAATGACCTTTATCACATCAGTCAAGGTTGGAACTGGCTCTTTGTTTTTCAGCTTGATTCGTGCGATCGCAGCGGATGAGGATTTCTCGATATCGATATTTATTTTCGCTGTTCTCTGCGTGTTCTTATCGTGCATCACATAGAGCATATTGTCGCGGCTTCTGCGGATATCGACTTCGATCATGTCTACGGGATAGGACAGCGCATGATGAATTGCTTCCAGGGAATTTTCAAGAGCTGCGGAAGGATCACCGCGGTGAGCAATAACAAGAGGAAAGTTCATTGTTCTTAATTATACCCGAAAACGCGCAAACCGCAACTGGAGGAAGGTGGAGGGAAAGAAGGACCGAGATGCTGCGAGGGGCAATAAACACTATCACGATCCGGACATTTTTCCCATAATTTTGTCCTTGATCGACCGGATATGGTCCGCCAGTTTTCTCTGTCGGATTGCTGACCGGTGAATAGACGTCCGGATCATAACGAGTTTTTCAAGCGCGGCCGTCTCCCCCTGTTTGAACAAGTCCCGGGGATCGCTGAAATCAGCCCAATGCGTTTCGCCCACGGCGGGATGGATGACGACATCCGCCTCCTTTGCCATGATCTCATTTAAATAAATCCGCGACACCGCATCCGCGCGAAGCACGATGTCAAGCCCCGATTTGTCTTCGAAGGTGGCAACATCGCTCGAGACATCCACGGCAATGACAACGTCTGCGCCCATATCCCATGCGCAGAACACGGGAATGCGCTCGACCCATCCTCCATCCACCAGGAGCATGCCATTGTCATTGACCGGCGGGAAAATGCCGGGAAGGGCGCAGCTTGCACTGATAGCAGTGCGAAGCCTGCCAGCCGTATACATGACGCGCCTGCCGTTCCGGATATCCGTTGCGACACAGCTGAAGGGAATTTTCGTTTCTTCTATGGCAATGTCGGGGATAAGGGGGTAGATGAGCTCTTCATATTCCTTTTCCCCGATAAAGGCGGGTTTCGTCGCCGTGACCCCCCAGAAGTATCCCTTGCGGATCAGGGTCGCCATGTCGCTGAAAAAGCCATGGTTATTGTCAGGCTGTTCAAGCTTCCGGATGAATTCAAGCCGTGTTTTCCGGGAGCGGTAGCTGCGCACATACTGTTCCACCCGTCCCATCCAGTAGGAAGCATCGGGCTGCGACGCGTACTGGCCACCAATCAGAGCGCCGAGGCTCGTGCCGGCGACCATGTCGATGGGGATTTTGGCGTCCTCAAAAACCTTGAGCACGCCCAGATGGGCAAGCCCCCTGGCCGCCCCCCCACCCAGTGCAAGACAAATCTTTGGTTCCATTAGGCGTTCCTTGTTCGGGGATCGTGGTGCGTGAGGCACGGTTTGATCAAATCATAGCATCAGGCCCCAACAGTGTAAAGCGTTATCACTGAACAAATTATTGACAAATGAGCGCCTACCATGGTATGTTCACTCTATGAACATTGAACGCCCCACCCCAGCCGGTATGGATCAGCACCGTTCCCTGCAGATCCTCGACGAGCTTTCGGGCAACAATTCGCTCACCCAGCGCGACCTAAGCGGCCGTCTCGGAATTGCCCTCGGCCTGGTCAATTCTTACATCAAGAACCTTGTCGCAAAAGGATTTATCACGATCAAGACGATACCGCCGAAGCGATATGCCTATTATCTCACACCCAAAGGCTTTACCGAGAAGACCCGACTGACCTATCACCTGCTCCAGGATTACACGCGCATTTACCGCGAAGCTCGAACCAACTTCAATAAATTATTTCTTTATCTCGAGAAAAAAGGTATGCAGAGTATCATTTTTGCCGGAGCCGATGAGGTGGCGGAGATTGCCTACATTACTTTGCAGGAAACCAGTTTGACACTTGTTAGCGTGCTGGATGACGATAAGGCCGGTGAAATGTTCTTTAGCAGAGCCATCAAACCGCTAAAGTATATCACTGACTTAGACTACGACATCGTGGTCGTGACCTCCTATCTCAACAGAAAGACGATTTTCCAGGAATTAATCAACGCGAAGGTGGACAAAAAGACTATCCAGCTCATATTTTCCGGTAAAAACGATCACCCCTGATGGAGAATCATTAAATTAGACGAGCATAACATGGTATCAGGCGGTACCTTTTTCGGGATATAATTATAAATGGACTACACTCATCTCACAGTATTCGTAGCCGGACACAGAGGGCTTGTGGGAAGCGCCTTGGTACGGCGTTTGACCGCTTGCGGCTACCGTAACATAATCACCGCCAGCCGGGGGGAACTGGATCTATTGAATCATTCGGCAGTGAACGAGTTCTTCCGGTCAAAACAGCCCGATATTGTTTACCTGGCAGCAGCCAAGGTCGGGGGCATTTATGCAAATAACACCTATCCTGCAGACTTCATTCTGGAAAATTTAAAAATCCAGAATAACGTCATAGAGGCTGCCTGGCGCCATGGTATCCAGAAGCTGCTGTTTCTCGGCTCCAGCTGTATTTACCCCAAAATGGCTCCGCAACCGATTAAAGAAGAATATTTGCTGACGTCCTCACTCGAACCGACAAATGAACCGTACGCCATAGCAAAAATCGCTGGAATAAAACTATGCAGCGCTTTAAACAGACAATATGGCACGAACTTTATCTCCGTGATGCCGACGAATCTGTATGGACCTAACGATAACTATCATCCCGAGAATGCTCATGTAATCCCGATGCTCTTGCGGCGATTTCATGAAGCAAAGATGAAAGGGCAGCCATCGGTAACCGTGTGGGGAACGGGCACGCCCCGTCGCGAGTTTCTTTTCTCAGACGACATGGCTGACGCCTGTGTATTTATTATGGAAAACTTTTCATCCAGCGATATCGGGGAACTGATAAACATAGGCGCCGGTAAAGACTTCACGATTTCAGAACTGGCTGACCTGATAAAAAAGGCTGTTGGGTTCAATGGTGCAATTGAATTTGATTCTACCAAGCCGGACGGAACACCGCGCAAGCTCTTGGATGTCTCCCGACTTCGCAAACTTGGATGGAAACACAAGACATCGCTTCAGGCAGGGCTTGTTAAAGCCTATGAGGATTTTCTTGGAAATTCAGCAGTACGAAAATAGTTAATTCCAGGGGAAAGTAATTTAATTGATTAAGAGAATGCTCTTCATCTTCGGGACACGTCCCGAAGCAATAAAATTAGCGCCAGTAATTCTTGAACTTCATAAGTTCCCTGAGTTATTTGACGTCCGTGTCTGCATAACGGCCCAACACCGGGAAATGCTCGACCAGGTGCTACGGTTTTTCGAAATAAAACCAGACAAGGACCTGAACATTATGAAGCCAGGCCAAACGCTCTTCGATGTGACGATTGCAGGTCTGGGAGGTTTGAGAAATGTCATTCAATCTGTCAAGCCTGATTGGGTCCTCGTCCAGGGCGATACTACGACAGTCTTTACAGCTGCACTTGCGTCCTACTATTGTCACATCAAGGTCGCACATGTTGAAGCGGGTCTAAGGAGTTTTAATAAATTTGCGCCTTTCCCCGAGGAAATGAATAGGGTCATGACCAGTCGAATAGCAGACCTGCACTTCTGCCCAACGGAAAATGCTAGGACAAACCTTCTCAAGGAAGGCGTTGAAAATGAAGACACAGTTGTCGTAGGCAATACAGTCATCGATGCTCTTTTATACGCCGTCAACAAAGTTAAGAACATGCGCAGCGAGGATTTCGACGGCGCTTTTAATAGCATCGACGTTCGGGACTTTGCCAAGAAAATCATCCTAGTCACTGGACACCGTAGAGAAAATTTTGGAGAACCCTTTAAAAACATTTGTACTGCCTTGAAGAAGATCGCCGCTCGTGATGATATCGCCATCATATATCCTGTCCACCTGAACCCGAATGTGAGAAAACCGGTATTTGGTATTCTGCGCGGGATTGACAACGTTCACTTGATCGAACCGTTGGATTACGCCGCATTCGTTTGGCTTATGGAAAAATCACACCTAATCCTCACCGATTCGGGAGGAGTACAGGAAGAGGCTCCATCTCTCGGTAAACCGGTCCTCGTTATGAGGGAAGTAACCGAGAGAGCCGAGGGCGTGGACGCCGGGACCGCTAGACTCGTTGGAACTGATCAGGCGAGGATTACTGCAGAATTGTCATCACTCCTCGACGATCCACGGCATTATGCTGACATGACAGGCAAAAAAAATCCCTATGGCGATGGAACATCAGCTCAAAAGATACGGGAGGTTTTAGCTAAACAATGAAAACCATTTGCGTGCTCGGTTTAGGTTATATCGGCCTGCCCACAGCCAGCATTCTTGCGACCAAAGGATTCTCCGTTATTGGCGTCGATACCAAACAACAGGTTATAGATACAATAAAGAAAGGCAACATCCATATTGTCGAACCCGATCTTGATATTCTGGTGAAATCGGCTGTACATTCGGGGAATCTGACCACGTCGCTAAAGCCGCAGGAAGCTGATGTTTTCATTATAGCCGTACCCACACCCTTCAAAGAGGACAGGAAACCCGATCTCACCTATGTCGCAGCTGCGGTTGAATCGATCATTCCTGTACTGAAAAAGGAAAATCTCGTAATCCTTGAATCGACATCACCTGTCGGGACCACAGAATCCGCAGTTGCATCATTGATAGCGGAGCACAAACAATGGAAAGCCGGCGAGGATTTTTTTGTCGCTCACTGCCCGGAACGGGTACTACCGGGAAGGATACTGAAGGAGTTGGTCGATAACGACCGTATCATCGGCGGAATAAATCGCGCCTCAGCCGAGGCCGCACGGGATCTCTACAGTTCCTTCGTGAGTGGAAATATTTTCCTTACCGATTGCACGACAGCGGAACTTGTCAAGCTGGTCGAAAATGCCTACCGGGACGTGAACATCGCATTTGCGAATGAATTGTCACTCATCTGCGACCATCTGGGACTGCGGGTATGGGAAGTTATCGAACTTGCGAACAAACACCCACGGGTGAACATTCTGCGACCCGGTCCGGGAGTCGGAGGACACTGCATTGCTGTCGATCCCTGGTTCATCGTGGATGCCGCGCCGGAGCAGTCCCGGCTCATAAGAACAGCCCGGGTGGTCAATGATTCCAAACCACACTTCGTGGTTGAGAAGGTGAAGAAGCAGGCCCGGAAGTTCAAGGCACCCGTAATCGGTTGCCTCGGCCTATCGTATAAAAACGATGTCGATGATCTTCGGGAATCACCCGCCTTGGAAATTACAAGAAATCTTATCAAGGAAAATATTGGAACTGTTTTGGCTTGTGAACCCTTTGGTAAAACATTCGATGAGTTCCCGCTCCATCCTCTCGAGAAGGTATTAAAGGATAGCGACATCATTGTCCTTCTCGTGAATCATAAGCAGTTTTACGATGTGGATCGAGAGTTGCTGAAGGAAAAGATCGTTATTGACACCTTAGGAGTGTGGAGATAAGCCGGAAATGATTTCGGATCCAGGGTAGATAGCTTGATCTATAATCTCGACTTAAAGCGGCATCTGAGAACCGTAAATTTTTCGTTTGCCACTTCCCTCTTTATTCTTCAGATGTCGTGATTGTACCTGATATACAGAAATGCTTAAAGGGGCGTCATGACCATAGACCAACTGTTTATTAAACTACTTCCGGCTTTTATCCGCACAAAACTCGAGGGACGCATTGTCCTGCAAAAAACTATCAGCAATGCAGGATGGCTCCTCGCAGATAATATAATCCGGTTGGGGTTCGGTCTTATAGTTGTTATCTGGTTGGCGCGATATCTAGGGCCTGATCAGTTCGGGCTTTTGAGTTTCGCCGCAGCTTTTGTTCTTTTATTCTCACCTTTGTCTACTTGGGGGCTGGACGGTATAGTAGTACGGAATATCCTTCTCAAACCGGAGGCCACAAACGAGACTCTCGGGACTACATTTGCGCTTAAACTGTTAGGCGGTTTTTTGGCGACAGGATTGTCTCTTGCGGCTATATACGTACTTCATCCTGATGATAGTTTAAAACAATGGCTCATAGGGATAACTGCTGCTGCAACCGTATTTCAAGCATTGGATGCGGTCGACTTCTGGTTTCAATCGCAAATTCAGTCAAAGTATACTGTGTTCGCAAAAAATGCGTCGTTTCTCGTTGTGGTGCTCGTAAAAATTATTTTGATCGTGATAAAAGCTCCGCTCTTAGCTTTTGCCTGGGCGGGGCTGATCGAGACATTTCTTGGCTCTATTGGCCTCGCCATTGCTTACAAGGCCACGGGGAATTCTCTAGCAGTCTGGCATGCTAGTTTTGTCATGGCTAAGCGTTTGCTCCAAGACAGTTGGCCACTCATATTATCCGGTATCGTCGGCATGATCTATCTCAGAATCGACCAAGTAATGCTGGGTGAAATGGTAAGCAACGAGGAGGTTGGGATTTATTCCGCAGCGGTGCGTGTTGCAGAGGCATGGTATTTTGTTCCAATGGCTGTTTTTTCATCGGTTTACCCAAGTGTAGTTGAAGCCAAGACTATGAGCGACGATCTGTTCTACGAACGTCTTCAACGGCTTTACAAATTCATGGCGTTCATTGGATATGCTGTCGCCGTGCCCGCGTCATTACTGTCAGGCTTCCTGATTAACATATTATACGGTGCCCGGTATCATCGGGCAGGCGCGATGCTAGCGGTATTGGTTTGGGCAGGGTTATTCGTAAGCATTGGAGTAGCACGTAGTTCATTTCTGATGTCCATGAATTGGACTAAGCTCCATTTCATGACGGTGCTCATGGGGAGCCTGTTAAACGTAGTTTTGAATCTTGCTTTGATCCCACTCTATGGGGGGATGGGAGCCTCTATAGCCTCCTGCGCAGCATACTGGCTCGCGGCCCATGGTTCGTGTTTTCTCTACAGGCCGCTTCGGAAAACAGGTTTAATGCTTACGAAAGCACTTATTTATCCAAAATTTTGGTAAAGACAAGGGCTCGAATTGCCAATTATTGTGAAAAATATCTTACCTGCATTAACAAAAACCTTGCCTCTTCTTTTGACACATCCGGGCCAAATCAAGTACGCACTCGAGTGGCTGTCGAGTTTGAATCCAGACAAGAATCCTCTCATGGATGAGCTCCCGTGGATTGCTTTTGACGCGAGAAAATTCCTCGAACGCATTATCAGAAAAGATATGATAGTTTATGAATATGGTTCAGGTGGATCAACAGTTTTTTTTGCAAGACGCGTTCGAAAAGTAATCTCGACGGAACATAACAAAGATTGGTACGGAAAGGTTCTGGATGACATCAACAGAAAAGGTCTTTTAAATTGCGAATTAAGGTTGCTGGAACCGGCACCAGTTACATCACAGAAACCTAGTGATCCTTCGGATCCAGACGCATATAGTTCTAATGATGATAAATATCGTGGCATGTCTTTTAAAATCTACGCATCAAGTATTGACAACTTTCCTGATGCATTTTTCGATATAGTTTTCATCGATGGTAGATCGAGACCTTCTTGTTTTAAACATGCTTTAAAAAAGGTGAAAGAAAGAGGTTATTTAATCCTGGACAATGCTGAAATGCCTTATTATTTTTATATACACAGTAGTCTCGACAATAAAGAATGGGAGAAATATGACTTCTTAGGATTATTCCCTTACATATTTCACTTCTCTGAGACGTGCATATGGAAAAAAATAAGTAGCGGGGACAATAAGATGATTGCAGAAAACCCGACATCATCTTCGAATAGAATGTAGTAATCAAAAAGGGAATCAGAAGGGGAAAATATGTTTTTTCACTTAATAAAAAATATGGTAAATAGAATTGGTTTGGCGTATACTCAAATGCTTAACAAAAAGGAGTATCATGCACAGACATTCGACAGCATCAACGAGCGACCAGTTGAATATGAATTTCTATTTAGACATTTAACAAAACAAGCTCCCAAAACAATACTAGATGTAGGAACAGGCCTAACGGCTTTACCACACCTTATGCGGACTTGTGGCTTTGTTGTTACTGCAATTGACAACATCAAGGATTACTGGCCAAATGGCATGATCAATCGTCATTTCTACGTCATCAACGATGATATCACTCACACAAGTCTAACTAGTAAATTCGACTTCATCACATGCATCAGCGTATTGGAACACATTAAAAACCATGCAGCCGCGGTCAAATCGATGTTTTCCAACCTGAATCCTGGAGGCCATCTTATATTATCATTTCCTTACAATGAAAAGAACTACGTCGAAAACGTTTACAAACTGCCGGGGTCAAACGTCAAAGAACTGTTTCCCTTCATCACTCAAGCTTACTCTCGTCGAGAATTGGACGCATGGCTGTCCGAAAATGGCGGCAAGATATTACAACAAGAGTATTGGCGGTTTTCAACTGGCGAATATTGGACTCTTGGAGATCCGCTGTGTCCGCCGATTCAGGTAGATAAAAATGAACTTCACCAAATTAGCTGTATTTTGATTCAAAAAAGCTGCTAAAATACATTAGTCTAAAAATAAGTTATCGTTATATTTAAGTTTTCGACATCATCGCGTTTCGCAAATATTCCCATGGAGATTCACATTGAAGGTTCTATATATTTCAAATGCTTTGACACATTATTACAATCTAGTACTAAGCAAATTAAACCGCGTACCAGGAATCGAATTAATTGTTGTCGTACCACGGCAATCCAATTTACACGTTGGAGAAGGCGTTTATCAAACACGAGATGGCATCTCATTTAAGGTCTACGAGTTGGAAGATAGGCATTTCTTATTTTACTCTTCTTTTAAAGGTCTTGCAAAAATCCTTCACGATGAAAAACCAGACATCATTCTTATAGTTGAACAGTATTTATTAACCTTAGTTTTTAATATCCCAGTCATTTGTGCTATAAAAAAATTGAGGATTAAGCGCATAATGCAGACGATTCCTTTTCGCATTCCCCGGTTTGAAGAAGCGAAAAAGCGACTTATGAATAGAACTGATATATTCCAGAAGTACCCACGCTGGCTTAATACGTTTTTACACAAGTCAAGGATGGTTGCGCTCATGAAACTCTCCTACATATACACTATGAAGTTTGCATATAATATACCTGATGCTCTTCTCCTTTATATTGACGAAGGCTATGATATATTTGGCAGTTATGGCGTCAGCAAGGATCGTATTTTCATAACATATAACTCCCCCGATACAGATAAACTATTTGAAATTAGGCAATCTATAGCTTTCGAAGAACCCATTTTACCTAGAAATGTGCATAGACTAATTCATGTCGGTCGCCTCGTTGAATGGAAGAGAGTTGATATTCTAATACGCGCCTTTTCCCGGATAAAATTGAAATACGCAGACGCCGAGTTGCTAATTATCGGCTATGGTCCCCAGGAGCAGGCATTGAAAGATCTTGCAGATGACTTACATATCGGCGCGGATATCAAATTCTTAGGTGGAGTATACGATCCGAAAATATTAGGTCGCTACTTTATGGCATCTACTATTTACGTGCTGGCTGGTATGGGAGGGTTGTCTATAAACGATGCAATGACATTCGGATTGCCGGTAATTTGTTCCGTTTGTGATGGTACAGAAAAAAAGCTAGTTCGTGATGAATTTAATGGTAAATATTTCAAAGATGGCGATGAAGATGATCTGTTTGAGAAAATCATTTACTTATTTGATCGTCCTCAATTACTTAAACAAATGGGTCTTAACTCTACATCGATCATAAAAAATGAAATAAATATTCATACGGTAATAAAGGGTTTTCTGGCCGCCTTTCAATACGTAAGCAAGGAGCCGAAGTAGGCTTTTTTATTAACTCATGAGCATCAGTAACTGTCTCTATGCAGAAATTTAAACAAATCGCACATGACTCGCTACCTCCCTATTTCTGGAGATTTTACTCTAAGTTCAATCGAAAAACTGGATTTTTTGGCAATTACCATACTTGGGATGAGGCTCGTCGGGCTTCAGTCGGATACGATGCCGATGTAATCCTGAACAAGGTTAAAAACGCCCTGCTCAAAGTGAAAAATGGCGAAGCGATATACGAGCGCGATTCCTTCTTGTTCGACAAAGTTCAGTATTCATGGCCCCTCTTGGCGGGACTACTTTGGGTCGCATCACGGGAAGGCAACAGGCTGAACATCATCGATTTCGGAGGTTCACTAGGTAGTAGTTACTTTCAGCAGAAATACTTTTTTTTGCATTTAAATGAGTTTCAATGGAATATCGTTGAGCAGCCGAAATTTGTAGAAATAGGGAAGCTTGAGTTTGAAGATAAGCATCTAAGATTCTATTACAATATAAACGAATGCATTGAAGAAAAGCACCCGGTTGCCATACTACTGTCCAGTGTGGTTCAGTACTTGGAGAGACCTTATGATCTTTTGAGCGACATTATCGCAAAAGATTTCAAGTACATTTTATTTGACAGGACCCCCTTTCTTTACAAAGGCGATGACAGAATTACAATCCAAAAAGTACCGAAAGAAATTTATAAAGCAAGTTATCCGAGTTGGTTTTTTAATCAGGCAAAGTTTTTAACATTTTTTTCGAGCAAGTACGAATTAATTGCCGATTTTGAATCCAGCGATCAAGCCAATCTCCCATCTGTATTCAAAGGATATATTTTTAAGCAAAAATAGCCATGTTCGTTTTATTAAAAAAACACTTCAACAAGCAGCAGTTTCAGCCCGGCGCATGTGGAATGTTTTTTAATCCATTTTATTTCGCGAGAAAAGGCCTATATGAAAATATATCCACATTCGCCGACAAAATTACCGGGAAAGTGCTTGACGTCGGATGCGGCCAAAAGCCTTACGAACAGCTTTTTAGATCATCGCAGTACATCGGCCTCGAAATAGACTCGCCTCAAAACAGACAATGCAAAAGTGCGGACTTTTACTATGACGGCGTGACATTTCCTTTTTCCGACAACGAATTCGATAGCATCGTTGCTAACGAAGTTTTCGAACATGTTTTCAACCCGACCGAATTCCTGAAGGAAATAAACAGAGTGTTAAAACCTAGCGGCATACTCCTTTTAACGGTTCCTTTTTGTTGGGATGAGCATGAGCAGCCATACGACTATGCTCGCTATTCCTCCTTTGGTCTGGTTGCCATAGTAGAAAAAAATGGATTCAAAGTGATTTCTAAAAGAAAGAGCATGAATGATATACGGACGCTTTTTCAACTGTTCAACGGATACGTTTACAAAAAAACTTTTACATCTAACCGCTATGTCAATTTTTTAACAACATTATTGCTAATGGCGCCGTTTAATATACTCGGAGAACTCCTTGCGAAAGTACTTCCTGTAAATGATGATTTGTATTTAGATAATATAATCCTAGCGACAAAAAATAAGGACGTACGGATCGATAAGCGGAATACGTTGAATAAGGTCTATTGATCACCGATAGCCTCCATTATCAAATAGTCCCAGCCGGCCTGGAATGCAACGTTATCCGGCTGTATAAACAAGGTCTTTAATCAGTTAAGAATTTGCACTTCTATCTTCACGAGGATACCATGGATTATTTTAAAGAGTTTGCTGTAAAGAAAGTTCTAATTACGGGGGGATTAGGCTTCATCGGTTCTTCCCTTGCAAGACAGCTCCTAAATCTGCAAGCACAAGTTACTCTTGTTGACAGCCTCATTCCCCAATACGGTGGCAACCTTTTCAACATTCATGACATCAGGGATAAAGTCGTGGTGAATATAACCGATGTTCGCGACCCTCATGCAATGTCCCATCTCATCCAAGGACAGGATTTTCTTTTCAACCTCGCTGGACAGACTAGTCATCTCGATTCTATGAATGATCCTCAGACAGACCTCGATATCAATGCATCGGCACAGCTCTCAATTCTTGAGGCATGCCGCAAGCACAACCCGCGGATAAGGATTGTATTTGCCAGCACCCGGCAAGTTTACGGCAAGCCTGAATACCTGCCGGTTGATGAAAAACATCCCATTAAACCCGTAGATGTTAACGGCATCAACAAACTGGCAGGGGAATGGTATCATCTTTTATACAATAATGTATATAAAATCCGTGCTTGCGCTCTGCGGTTGACCAATACCTACGGCCCGGGAATGCGGGTTAAGGACGCACGTCAGACATTTTTGGGGATATGGATTCGCAACCTGATAGAAGGAAAACCAATCCAGGTTTTTGGCGACGGTCTGCAGATACGCGACTTCAATTATGTCGATGACGTTGTCGAAGCCCTCCTGCTGGCAGCGGCGGATGCTATGGCCGAAGGAGAAGTGTACAACCTAGGGAATCGGGAACACATAAATCTTAAAGATCTAGCCGCTCTTATGGTGGAACTGAATGGGAGCGGATCATATCAAATTATACCCTTCCCGCCTGACCGGAAAGCCATAGATATCGGCGATTATTACAGCGACTTTAGTAAAATCCACCAGGTTTTGGGATGGGCGCCGCGCATTTCCCTCCGGGAGGGTCTCCGCAAATCGCTGGATTATTATGTTATTAACGGTAAACATTACTGGGAGCAGAACCAATGATACTAATGAATGATTTCCGATCCGAGCCGGATGAGCTTGTGCAGAATGAACTTGCAGCTGTAGAGAGGGTACTTCGTTCCGGCTGGTATATCCTGGGTAACGAAGTGAAGGATTTTGAACAGCATTGGGCAACCTACTGCGGAGCAAAGTTCGCGGTCGGCGTCGGCAACGGTATGGACGCCATAGAGATCGGATTACGTGCTCTCGGGATCGGCACTGGCGATGAAGTCATTACAACCGCTATGACAGCTTTTGCGACGGTATTGGCAATCATGCGAGCTGGTGCTGTGCCGGTGCTGGCTGATATTGATCCGGAAACAGCACTACTGGATCCGAACAGCGTCGAACGCTGCTTATCTCCACGCACCAAATCAGTCCTTATGGTGCACCTCTATGGCCAGATACGCAACATGGATCATTGGACCGCGCTCTGCAAGCGTTCCGGAATAGTTCTTCTCGAGGATTGCGCTCAATCTCATGCTGCACGATGGAAGGGCAAGGCGGCCGGCACGTTTGGCGCATGGGGGGCCTACAGCTTCTATCCAACCAAAAATCTGGGTGCAATCGGAGACGGTGGAATGTTAATCACCGACTCCTCCGAGATCGCGGAGAAGTCCAGGATCCTGCGAAATTACGGCCAATCGCAGCGGTACTATCACTCTGAAGCTGGATTGAACAGCCGACTTGACGAAATGCAGGCGGCCATCCTAAATGTCCGGTTGAGTTGGCTCGACATTTATACCCGCAGACGCGGGGAAATCGCCCAAGTCTACTCAAGCGGCATAGAGAATCCATACATTCAAAAGATGACTGATCCTCTGGAATGGGGCAGCCATGTGTACCATCTCTACGTGATCCGCTGCGATGCCAGGGACCGGCTTGCCGTGTATCTCCAGGAACGGGGGATTTCGAGCCTCATTCACTATCCGATCCCCATTCATCATCAAGGACCATGCCTGAATGTGAGAATCGATCCGAAGGGACTTTGGAACGCTGAACAGCATGCGCTCCGCTGCCTTTCTCTTCCCTGTCACCCGCAGATGTCCGACAATGACTTGCATCGCGTAATAGAGGCAATCAATGAGTTTAAATAATCCTGTTGAGCACTTTGTTACGTTGTTCGATAGCAGTTTTCTGCCAATTGGTATGGCGCTCCATGATTCTTTGATGAAACATGGGCAATTGTTTCATCTCTGGATAGTTTGTATGGATGAGTTGGTGGAGGATCAACTGCAACGAATTTCACTGCCGAACGTGACACTCATCCCGGTCAGTTCGATCGAAACCCGAGATCTGTTGGATTTAAAGAAAGGACGAACGCGCGGAGAATACTGCTGGACAATTACACCGTTCACATTTGAGGCGGTCTTTGACCGGGACGCGAATGTTGAACGTGTTACCTATCTGGATGCCGACCTTTTTTTCTTTTCCAATCCTCAAATACTGCTTCAAGAACTAAATGAATCGAGAAAGCATGTCTTGATTACAGAACATGCCTATGCTCCGGAGTACAACTATTGGTCCGTGTTGAGTGGCAGGTTTTGCGTTCAGTTTTTGACGTTCAGAAAGACAGCAGAAGCGATAAAGGTTATGCGATGGTGGCAAATGAGATGTTTAGAGTGGTGCTTTGCAAGGTTTGAAGATGGCAAATTCGGCGATCAAAAGTATCTCGACAGCTGGCCAAACCTTTTCGCCGACGAGATTCACATAGTTCGCAAAACAGATAAAACCTTGGCTCCTTGGAATGAAAAATATTTTGAAATACAGCAACAGATAAAACTTGATCCCGTTTTTTTCCATTTTCATGAATTCAGAATTGTTGCCCCGAATAAGGCTAAATTATATTCTCACTACAGAATTGGTAAAGAAGGGCTTAAACTTTACGATATTTACCTTTCATCGATAAGCAAAAGCATTACTACTTTATATAATTTTGGCATAAGTGTGCCTTTTATAAATAAACCCAAGAAATTGAAAGAAACAATCTGGAGAATAATCATGAGACAGGATCGTTTCAAAAAAATCAGTTTGTTAAAATCATAGTAGCGGAGTAGAAACTGACCCCTGATATTGAGTCTACACTTTCAAGGAGATATGATGACGCCCCCAATATTTAATACATTTCATCAAACCATGACGACGCTTCTACATTCGTTCGGATTGTCCCGGGGTCCCCTATCGTTACAATCTGCATTAATGAGGCACATTCGAAGAGGTTTTGACGTCAATACCGTGATCGATGTTGGTGCATTTTCCTGGATCTGGTCGCTCAAGGCAATGGAACTTCCTACGATATCTGATTTTCCCCTGATTGAAGCTCAAAAAAATTATGACTCGGCGTTAACGAAACTATAAAAATGCCTTTTCCGCATAGATTAAGTTATAGCTGCGGCGGGTAATCGGAATGGTGAAATATATTTCGACGCCTCCAACCTATTTGGCGGGCTCGCCTCTGATACTCCTTTCGAGAAGAATTGCATAAGCGTACCAGTTCTGGCCATCGATTCTGTCATTACTTAAAAGAGGCTGAACCCCCTTATCTTCTCAAACTCGATACAAATGGATTTGAAGTCCCCATTTTTGAAGGGGCCAGTGAAACCATGAAACAGACTGAACTGATCATCGTAGAAACCTATAACTTCAAGTTGACGACCGATAGTCTTCGAATCCATGAGATGTGCTCGTACCTTGAATCGCGCAATTTTTGTTGCATCGACATCTGTGAGCCATTGCACCGACCCCGCAACGGAGCGTTCTGGCAAATAGATCTTTTCGTTATGTCTTCGGATCGCGAAGAGTTCAATTCAAACACGTATGAATAATCCAAATTAACTCCTATGAAGAAAATATCTATCATAACTCCCTGCCGTAACGCTGAAAAAACCATCGGTGAGACTATCGAGTCTGTCCTTACTCAATCTGCCCTGCTTGCCGGCAGGGCAGAGCTGGATTACGTTATCTGCGACGGCCTTTCGACCGATGAGACAGTCAAAATCGCAGAGTCTTCCACTACTGGGTTCCGACATGGCCTTGTCCGGATCGTGAGTCAGCGCGATTCAGGAATGTACGATGCGCTCGGCCATGGTTTACGCATGGCATCCGGCAATATATGCGCCTACCTCAATGCCGGAGATTACTACTCGAAGCAGGCATTCGACATAGTCCTCGACCTTTTTGAATCGAATAAAGCAAAATGGCTGACAGGTTTTTCCACCATATATAACGAACGCTCACACCTCGTGGAATGCTATTTGCCTTTCAAATATCGGGCTCGGCTGTTCGCTTGTGGAGGCTATGGCCGAATGTTGTCTTTTGTCCAGCAAGAATCTACTTTTTGGAGTGCCGAGCTGAACAGCTCAATAAACTTCGAGCAACTCAGCACGTACCGATATGCAGGTGATTTTTATTTGTGGCATCAATTCTCCCAAAGCGCAGAGCTAAAAATAGTCGCAGCGTATATCGGTGGTTTTAAACGTCACCATGGGCAGCTGTCGGAGGACATCGATGTGTATTACCATGAGATGGATGCCATCACTGGTAATCACAAGGTGGGCGTAACTGACAGGATCGTAGCCTGGTTTGATGCGCTTATGTGGGAACTGCCTCCTTTCGTCAAGAAATATTTCAACCCGAATGGGCTATACCGTTATGACCATGAACGGCAGGAGTGGGTGTAGTTTCAAAAAATACAAAATTCAGGAACATAGAGGGCGGAACGAAGACTCAAGGTGTTGTAAGAACGACACGTCCAGACTCGCCTTTGATTTCAGTGATCACTCATGGGGGAAAATCGAATCAGGAAGTTTTGTGCTCGATGATCCGCAGAAACTGATCGGCAGTATGACCCCAGCCGAATTGTCTGGCGGTGATCATGCCTTCTTCGGCGATAATCTTTCGCAGGTCGCCGTCGCTAATCAATATAAGCAACTTCTCCTGTAAATCGGGGATACTTTTCGGTTCGCACATAAGGCAATTCCGGCCGGAAACTGCGTACTCGTGCACTCCGCCCGTATTGGTCACGAGAACGGCGCAGCCGCATGACATGGCCTCAAGCGGCGGAAGCCCGAACCCTTCCCACCAGGACGTCGAAACGAAGATGTGGGAGTGGTTATATACGTCCGCGATCTGCGCATCGGACGACGGTTTGACTAAGGTGAAGTCTCTACAATCGAACTGAGACAGATTGTCTGATGAAATCACAAAGATATTTGTGATGCGGTGTCCGACAACAGCTTTCAGACCTTTCCATGCTTCCACAAATTCGGCAAACCCCTTCCAGGGATGCGCCCTTCCAACCAGGCAGATATTCAGTTCATCACTGCATCTGACGTTTCTGTTGAAAAAAACCGTACGTTCAACGCCGGGATGCACCAGTAGGCAGGGGACATCGTCGCGCCCGGAAACCGCGAGAAAGGATTCCCATACGAAGCGAGAATTGAAAAGAAAGTGCATGCGATACCGGTACGATATCCTTGTCAGCGTTTTATATACCCGCAGAACCAATTTGCTCTTCAAGAGATGTAGATCGTCAAAAATGATGTAGTCGTCCGCCTGTAGAAAACGGTATGCGCGTTTACGTCTCAGAAATATAGACAGAAGAGACAGCATCGGATCGGTGATGATGAGTGTACTCTCCTTTCGTTCCCTCCTGACGAACCAGAACATCTTCGCGATATTGATGATCGCGCTGAAAGCATTCTTCGCGGACCTGCCCACGGTCACGACGCGGACATCGGGTTCCAACGAAAAGGTGGGACGTCCATCAGAGATTGCGGGAAAGAGGATATCGACAGTATGACCACTCTTCGCCAGTGCATTCGCCAATTCGACGATTACACGGGTTCCGCCGCCGGTTTTAAAAAACAACATGATAAATACTACGTTCATTCCGTACTTGTTCGACAGATGGTGGATTTATCGGATTTTTCGATCGGCTGATTATCAGCTTTCCCCCGATAAAAAACGTTCATTATCGATCTCACCGCGCTTGACTTTAATGAAGTTCTTCCGATTAAGCATCCGGAGATCGTCCATTCTGATTCTCCCTCTGTTTAGGATGATATAGAGAAAAGGGACGTAAACGATTGCAAGAAGAGTCACAAGCGTTTGATATTGCCCCAGCGCCGGTGGAAGCATCGTACGAATGCGATGATAACTGAGGCCAAAGACCCGGTTGGCCGGGGCCCAGTGATAATACTTCATAACGGTATGCAGAATTTCCACCTGGAACCCGAGAGCCTGACGCGGAGACATTGACTTGGATTCTCCATGCATGCGGTATGTTGCCAAATAGTGCTCGATGTGAAGCAACCTGCTTATCCGGGACATCCTGATCCAAAGATCATGATCCATCGTGTAATGTAGATCAACATCCATGGGGCCCGCAGCATCCAATACACTTCTCCTGAAAAAAGCCGCAGGTTGACAGATCAAATTCAGGGCGGCAAGCCCTTGAAAATCAGTCGGGCCGGTGTTCACCTCTCTCAGCTTCTTTCCAGATTCATCAATAAACCACGCTTTGCCGTAAACAAGTCCAATATTGGGATTGTTGCGGAAGGAAGAAGCAATTAGGTTCAAAGCTCCGGGCAGATAGGTATCATCGGAGTTCAGCCAGGCCAAAATATCCCCCTCCGCTTTGAGGAACCCCTTGTTAAGTGCGTCGGTCTGTCCTCGGTCTTTCTCGCTTAGCCAGCGATACCGTATGCCTTTACAGCGAATTGGCCAGGTTCCATCAATAAGAAGGACCTCGTATTTTTTGATTATCTCTAGAGAATTATCCCGGGAACCTCCATCAATTATAATGTAATCTATGGTGAAATCCCCTTCCTGGCTCAGGATGCTTTCTATCGTCTGGGAAAGAAATCTTCCCTGATTGTAAGAAGGCGTGATAATGGAGATCCGGATAGGTTCTGGGTTTTGGGCTATGCTCATCTTGCCTTGGCGATTTCTTTGATATTATTAGGGTGGATACTCACTGCATTGCTGCATTGCCGAGGAGACTGAAGACCTAGTGCTGAAGTGCATAAGTTCCACAGAAGGCCTGACTCCAGACGGAGAACTCATGCTGGTGAACTACTCCGGGCCGCCGTCATCTTCCTATCCCATGCATCCATAATTTCTTCAAAAGCGGCTATGAAGAAGATGATTAAACCAATAGACGGCATATATACCCGGTGTTCAAAAATGACATCAAGGATTGGAACAAAACTCTGGGTAGGCGACAAGGCGATATAAAACCAGGCAAAACCAAACGGTATTAGCGTCCATCTCTTCTTCACATAGAGCCAGATCGAAACAGCCACAACACCAACATGCGCTATAAAAGAGATCATTGTTGGAAACTCAAACAAGGTCTTCGCTAAGGGATATCCATAATCCAGGTTTTGGTTAATGGGAAGTATAAGAAGCCTCATATAAGTCCACAGGACATTGAGCGACGTCAGCAAGTAGGTCAAGGGAGTAATGCCCTTCTGTCCGGAGATGCCGAAGCCGACGCCGTTCATTTGCGTCGTAGACATATCGTAAATCAACACGCTCCACGACAATGCAACGAGCGCATGCCAACCCAAACGCGAAAGAACCGGTTTGAACTTGCTGTTCGAAAGAAATAGAAAATCGTAGAGAATCAACATTGCAGGCAATGTTACCGCCCATTCTTTCGAACCCATGGCGAGCGCCGCCATGGCAACACTACCTATAAAGTAAGCGAATTTACCTGTCCTCGCCCCATTGATAAAAAACAAAATAGTGGCAAGATAAAAAAATGTTGCGATGAGCTCCGTGCGGCTGATTATGTACGTTACCGCTTCTGTCTGAATAGGATGTAGTGCGAAAAGAAGCGCACCAAAGAGGGCCATTCTCCGCGACCGGTATGCATAGCGGTCGCGGAGTGCAGGCAGTTCCAGAGTCCAGAGAATAAATAGATATACAAAAATACTATTAGCTATGTGGCAACTGATATTGAATATGTGCCATCCTATGACGTTCAGACCGCTCAAAGCATAATTTAACAGCAGCGAAAGGTTTACTATAGGTCTGGTTCCGGAAAAAGAGCCAATAAAAGTATCCCAATTAAGCCGCTTAATATTAAGATTATCCACGATAGTGGGGTTATCATCAAAATTGAAATCATCCTTGAATGTGTTGGAATAAGCAATCAGGATCAGAACGGTAATAATGCCGAATGCAATAAGGTTAAAATGCTTTCCCGCCAGAATCCTGCTTATTTTTTCTCTTAATGCCCGCATGATTGCTCTTATTCCTTCGCTAAGCCAAATTTCTCCGTTAATTTAACATGGTTTGGCAGTAAAGTAAACATTATTTTCCTGCACAATCAACCCTTTACAGAATTGGTTGAGGCCCTATTGCCCAAGGGCTCCTGAATCTGCTGGCGCATAAGCGCCACTTCTTGCGCCAGTTGTTTGTTCTTTTCAGACAGTCCGGAAATAACCACAGAAAAGTGAAGCGTTATGAGTAAAAGGAACAGGAACGCAACAAGAAAAAGGAGAGATGGCGGATAGTAGATGCCGAGCAGATGGGAAACATATTGCAGAATATCCCGTGATGATGAGAAAATAAGCAGAACTCCGCCTGAAAGGAGCCATAAAAGAGAGTATTTCTCCTTGAGACGGCCTCGGCGGATAAGTTCCGCAACGATAAACAACAATGCTCCGCTTCCAACAATAGCAAGGATTTTTAACACATCCATCGGCGTTACCTCACTTTCTTCATGAGATCAATAAACACAGCAATAAGTACTTTAGTCATATAATATAGCGACCTGAGTGGAGTTATTGAGGATTTACCGCCTGTCCGCTCCCGCATTGTTACCGGCACTTCCATTATGCGTTTTTTTACCTTGTGCAGCAGAACTAGGGACTCCACCTCAGGATAGTCATCGGGGTAGTTCCGCGCAAAAAATTCAATAACGCTTTGGTTCGCGGCCCGAAAACCGGAGGTGCTGTCTGTTATCGACGTAGTCATGATCCGCGAAAGTACGAACGAAAAAATCCATATTCCAACTGACCTGAAAACCGGCGCTTTATAGTTACTGGGCATCAGAAACCGGGAGCCGATCACCATATCCGCAGCTCCTGCTTCAAGAGGATGCAGGAGTTTGACGATTTCCTTCCCCACATGCTGACCGTCACCATCGAATTGTACAGCTATATCATAGTTATTGCGCAACGCGTACATATACCCTGACTGAACTGCTCCGCCAATGCCCAGATTGAACGGTAAATCCAGGACGCTCACGCCCAACTCTCGGGCGACGTGGGACGTAGAGTCTTTTGACCCGTCATTCACCACCAGAATGTCCACCGAGGGGACGGACTCCCTGAGGTCATGGATTACGCCGGGAAGGCTCTTTTCTTCATTGTATGCGGGAATGATGACAAGTATTTTCATGCGATTTCTGTTCAACGGGATCATGCCATAGGGACATATTCACCATGCGGAAACTACTTTATCACTTTCCACCCCGTTCTAAAGAGATCTTTCAGTGCTTTCCAGGAATTGATTTTTCTGAGCTGGAACCATATCCTACGCGGGCTCAGATAGAATTGTCTGTTAGCTTTCTTCACCGCATTTTCCAACTCTTCCTTGCGGAGATGTGGGTAAGCGATGAGCGATTTATCTGTCGGTGAAAGGTTGCTTTCTAAATCGTTAATGTCGGGTTCCAGCGCCCATCCCCCCTCTCTCGCTTTTCGATCAAACTCCGTTCCGGGAAAAGGAGTTGCTATCAGAAACATGCAATAATTTATAGGATACGATGAGATCGTGTTGACCGTCGATTGAATAGTGTTTTTTGTTTCAAGTGGTGAAGCGCCAAACATGATGTTGGCTTTAGGTTCAATGCCGTATTTATTGAGCATATCTATGGCTCGTCTCACCTTGACGATATCCAGGTCTTTTCGAATATCATTCAATACGTTTTGATCAAGTGACTCTATGCCAAGATCAACGTATTTACACCCCGCCCGCGCAAGAGCGCTCACAATATCATCATCGAGAACAAACTCGCAACGAGATAAGCCTCCAAAGGGTAAGCCGACCTTTTCCAGACCATCGCATATTTCGAGGATTCTCTTCTTTCCACCGAATAAAAACATATCATCGATTATGGACACCCCTTTATATCCTGCCGATTTAATCGCCTTGAATTCCCCTACGATATTGATGGAAGAGCGCAACTTAACAGGCGGTTTGCTTCCATCATGAAATCGTTTCCACTCCAGCTCCCTCGCCCAGCTTATCGCATTTGGTACGCAATAGTAACACCGGAAACTGCATCCTCGCGAGGTCAGCACCAAGGTAACCGGCCGTTCGCTCAATTTAGGATTAAAATATTCATTACTATCCGTGAGCAAGTTGCGCGCAGGGAACGGCAATGTATCGAGGTTATCAATGACACCAAAGGTTTCATTCTCGATCATTTCTCCTTTTTTCAGATATGAGATTCCCTTCACGCCCTCCACGCTCCCGGCGAGAAAACCTTGCAATAAATCACCAATAATGTATTCCGCCTCTCCTCTGGCAACATAACAACGGTTATCAAAAAGGAAATGAGATGGTTTAAGCGTAGGATGGGGACCAAAAAAGATTATTTTTGCCGGGGTCTGTTCAATAATGAGCCTGGCGGCTTGCAAATCCACGCTCTCGGCTAGAAGAACGGTGTGAAAAACATAGACATCATGATCTGCTGACCTAAGGAATTGTGTATATTCTTCCCACGAGTTATTGCCGGTAAAATCATTTAATGCGACTGCATGCCCAGCCTGTTCCAGCAATGCAGCAACATACAGGATCGGAATTTCCGGCTGTTTATAAACCGAAAAGGTGCATCCATAAACCCGTTCAGGCTGCTTGTCCTTTTGTTTGGCGGGCGGGATAAGAAGACATATTTTCATGATTGATTCTTAAGTCTCCTTCCTACCCAAACCACCAAAGCCCAGCTCCATACGAGATTTCTTATCAAATGGACAAGGGGAAGCAAAGCAACGGATAAATCTTTTTGCTTTCTCAACACAGCTAGAGTAAATACAAACCGATCGATCAGGAGAACGCCAAGTACGAGCAGGCCAAGTAGTAATGGTAGTTTTGATGTTATGCCGAGGGCAGATGAACCCGTAGCAATCAGTACCAGCATTAATGATAGCAGCGTCAGGGGCGCTTGTAAAACCATGCGCAGACCAGAGACGCTATCTCCGGTAATTTTATCTTTATGTTTAGCGATGAGCTGCATCCTCCCATACGCTGAACGGTATTGCTGTTTGACATAGCTCAGGTAATCCGCTTTCCAGTAATGGTCACAAAGCGCGTCTCTTTTGAACACCAGCTTGTACCCAGCCTTCTGAAGTCGATAACTCATATCGTTGTCATAACCATATACGAAGGCGGGATCAAAAAGTCCCGTACGTTCAAGCGCGGATCGACGATATGCGGTATCACCCGTACACACCTGGGTAACATATTTCCCCGATATATCATCATATCTCTTTTCCACATCATAGCCCATCATACGAGCCCAGAATGATATTTTTGAGGGAGTTTTATAATATCCTTGCACTGCACCCACTGCCGGATCATCGAGTTCCTCAATAATTTTCCTGAGCCAGTCTTGATGCAAGATTACATCCGAGTCCACACTGCAAATAATGGTATAACGGGCTGCTTTAAAACCGGCGTTTGTGGCTAGCACAGCCCCCTGATTCGGTTGATCAAGGACCCGTATTTTACCTTCGGCTTCGAATTCCCTAATCATGTCACGCGATCTGTCTGTACTGCCGTCATTTACAATAATCACTTCTTTTTCGCCCTGATAATCCTGTGATAGAATTGACTCAATAACGCTAGTAATGTGCCGCTCTGCATTATACATTGGGATTACTATGCTGACCGGATTTAATGTAGATTTCATAAATTGGAATACGGAAACTGTCGCAGATACTGTATCATACAGTAAAATATTGGAAATATTATAATTTGTTTCAGTACAGTCGTCAACATATAATCATGCAGCCTGCTATAATCATGCAGCCTGCTATAATAAGACATGATAACGCCACTACTGTATATTGCCATATTTTTGGACATTTTCTAGAGCTGAGGCTTTATTCATAGAATGGGCAAGATAGTATATATGAGGAAGATGGGAATAGAAATGTTATTCACAGTTCTAATATTATAAAAATTGAAGAAAATTTCAATATCCGGTGTAAATAAACTACCTCTTTTTTGAAAAGCCAACAACCTCGGAGATCTCTAGGGCTAGTACTTGACCATGAAATTAAATATCCAGTTCTGCGAACTCTGCCCGTTCCTTGATAAAGACAAACCGTGCCTTTGGGTCCTTTCCCATGAGCCGTTCGAAAACATCGCCCGTGGCCTGATGGTCCACGACCTGGACTTTCATTAGAGAGCGCGTTTTTGGGTTCATCGTGGTTTCCTTGAGCGTCTCGGGATTCATTTCGCCCAGCCCTTTAAACCGTCCAACCTCGAACTTTTTGCCATTTAGTTTCGCGAGAATTTTTTCTTTTTCCATCTCATCCATGGCGTAGAAAACTTCCTTGCCCGCCTCGATCTTGTAGAGCGGCGGCATGGCAAGATAGATATGGCCGTGGGCGATCAACTCGGGCATATAACGATAAATGAACGTAAGCAGTAGTACGCTGATATGGGCTCCGTCAACATCCGCGTCAGTCATGAGAATCACGCGGCTGTACCGGAGCCTCGTGAGGTCGAAGTG
Source organism: Nitrospirota bacterium (assembly GCA_035516155.1). Classification (GTDB taxonomy): domain Bacteria; phylum Nitrospirota; class UBA9217; order UBA9217; family UBA9217; genus JAJYKN01. The sequence goes on along the minus strand of DATJAP010000008.1, from coordinate 45,854 downwards.
CTCGCTCAGGCCGCAGCCGAGTGTTGCGAGGAGGTTCTTGATCTCATTGTTCGTCTGAATCTTCTCGAGCGACGCTACCTGTTCCACATTCAGGATCTTGCCCCGAAGGGAGAGGACGGCCTGTGTCCTGCGATCCCGGGCCATCTTGGCCGATCCACCTGCCGAGTCTCCTTCCACGATAAAAAGCTCCGTTTCCTCCACCTTGCTGGATGAGCAGTCCGCAAGTTTGCCCGGAAGGTTGAGCTTCAGGGACGAGAGTTTGCGGGTCACATTCTCCTTGGCGGCCCGGGACGCCAACCGTGCTTCAGCGGCCAGGAGGACTCGTTTCACCACCGCATCTGCCATGGTCGGGTTCGCAAGCAGGTATGCTTCGCAGGCGTTCTTGACCGACGCTTCAATGGGCGATGAAATTTCCGGATTGTTCAGCTTTTCCTTTGTCTGGCCCTGGAACTGGGGGTTCTTGATGAGTACGCTCACGATGCCGTACAGCCCCTCGTACACATCTTCGGGCGCGATGGTCTTGATGTTTTTGGGGATCACGCTTTTGCGTTCCGCGAAGGCGCGCACCGCTTTCGTAAGCCCCGACCGGACCGCAAGCTCGTGGGTCCCCCCGTCGGAGGTGTTGATCGAATTCGCATAGGAGTGTACTTCCATGTCCGTTGCAAGGGTCCAGTGAACCACGCACTCGATTTTGAAATCGTCTTCTTTTTCGAAGTAGAAAGGATCGGCATTCACGACCGTCGTGCCCGATACGATGCGCTTGATATAATCCTGGATACCGTTGTCATACCTGAAGGTGACCGACTTCTCGCCGTCGCGCAGGTTCTCGATCGTGATTCTGAGTCCCTTGTTCAGGAACGCCTTGCTCTCCGATACCTCAAGGATATTTTTATAATTGAAGCTCGTTTTCGAAAATATTTCAGGGTCCGCCCGGAAATAGATCTGGGTTCCATGCGCCCGCGTTGGTTTTCCCTTCTTGAGACTGCCCTTTGTCTTGCCACGACTGAATTCCTGGGTCCACTCAAACCCGTCGCGCCAGACCGTTGCGATAAACACCTCGGACAGCGCGTTCACGACCGACGCACCCACACCGTGGAGGCCGCCGGAGGATTTATAAACCGTGTGATCGAACTTGCCGCCCGCATGGAGTGTGCAAAGAATTGTCTCGATCGCCGGTTTCTTCGTTTTGGGATGAATGTCCACAGGGATGCCGCGGCCGTTGTCCACGACCGTCACCCCGCCGTCCTTCTCAATCGTGAGCTTGATCTCCGTGCAATACCCGTTCAGGGCCTCATCAACGGCATTATCAAGTACTTCCCACACGAGATGGTGTAGACCGCGCACGTCCGTTGATCCGATATACATGGCTGGACGCTTACGGACAGGCTCCAGGCCTACGAGCACGGTGATGTCTTTTGCAGTATACGTTTCAGCCAAGCGAAAACCTCCTTGTCAGACAACAGATCATAGACCAGCAGAAGACAGATTGATTCGAAAGGGCCACTCAGCCACCTCTTCTCTGTTTTCTATCATCTTACTTCCACTATCTGACTGACCGCGGCAGATTATAAATCAGGATGCGAGATAAAGCAATATGAAGTTTCCGGTAAACGTTTCGGGAACAGCGAATTGAGAAAGACATCCTACATTCACGATTCCCTTCGGGGAATCGTGGCTTCGAGAGGGAGTCGACTTGTTTCGGTTGCATCCTCTTTGGAGACGAAAAAAAAGACCCCCCATCTGCGTGGAGGGCCTGTCTGTGTTCGACACGATGATAAATGCTTCTCATTTTGCCGGAGTTGACATTGGCATCGTCGAAGTCATTGTCGAGGTCGGCGCTGTCATTCCAGGCTGCTCAGCCGGTTTCGGCGCCTCCTGCTTCTGACATCCCGCGAATGCGAAAGCAAGGGCAATTGCAAGAACCGCTATGATTGCAGAGATTTTCTTCATGTTCGTTCACCCCCTCTCTTTCCCTCTTAATAACACTTGCAACGCGTTTACCGCAATATGGATGAATCGGATGAAAAACGCGTTGCAGCCTTGAGAACGCTCGAAACATGGACCAGCAAACTGCTATCCGTGATGCTTTCTCAGTTCTTCATTCAAAACGGTCAGATTATAATACTTTTTTTTCAAAAATCAAGTGAATTTAATGCTACTATCTCCTAAAGTGCTATTTATGAGAAAAATAGCGGAAATTGGGGTGATTCCGACTTCGTTTTTTGGTTTTTTAACGGAGAGTCCCGCGGGCCAAACCGCGGGGCTCTCCTCGAAGAGCGTTACAATTGCGGCAAGCGAAGCACCATTCCCTCGCCCATGACCAGGTCATCAATATGACCGGCAGCCTTGCTGACCCGTGAAATGAGATGGATATGGATCGCATTCTGCATTCCTGAACCTTCCTTGATTGCAGGCGCGAACTGGGTCAAGAACACCCCGGCATGATGTTCGGAATAAAAGCCGACGATCTCTACGGGTTCGTTGTTCGTGACAAAATGCTCCTTTGATTTTTGGAACAACTCCTTCGTAATCGGCTTTCCCCCGGTCCGGTCGACATTGATATGCCATTGTATTTCCACGGGAGTCCCGGAGAGAAGAAACGGAAAGGGTTTGTTTGTGTCGATTCCCGCTAACTGTGCCTGCGCCTTGACGAAATTTTGCAGATCAACGTACCCTTTCACGCTGCCCGGGATGGGAACATCCTTCCACTTCGATTGTTCGGTCCAGACAAGAAAGAACGCGCCGTGCTTGAACGTGTCTTCATGAACGTAGCCCGAGTCCCGGACTTTTGTGATGTAAGGCTTCGAATCAAAAATCGTGATCTCCCCGTCAAGACCGTCAATCGGCCCCATCGCGTAAAGTCCTTTCAGTCCTTCCAGGGATTCCAGCGAGACCACGCTCGCCGCCTTGCCACTCGCAAAGATATCTTTCTGAGCGCCGATGTACTCGACCAGCCCCTCTTTTTTTGCGCCTTTGACTGCTGCAGAAGCCGTCACAACAACAAATGTCACGAGCACCGCTGCTGCCAGGCTTGGAACCATTGATCGAGTTTTCATTATTTTCCTCTCCTGGATCGTGCATACTCATCACATCCATCAATGCTGCATTTCGCGGTGTCATTTCTCTCGGAGGACGCGGGAGTTACTTCCACACTCCTCCGCGCCTCCGTAGAGAAAAAGCATTCTCAAAAGGTCGGCGTCGGCACGCTTCCCCATCCGCTGCCGTGCGGAAGTTCCTTCACTTCGAGCAATTTCAGGCTATGCACTTCAACGTCAACCATGAATTGCGGGACCCGGAGGGCGTTGATCGAGAAAAGGTCCGCCGGGCTCTGTACAGGAACATCTTCTATCGAAAGAAAGATGAGCCGCCGTACGAAGCCGTTCTCCGCCCCGCCGGTTTCATGATGCATCCCGCTCTGCATGGCGTGGTGCCCCTCACGCAAATGCCCGAAGGGATTGAATATCCAGTCCGTGATCATGGCCATGGAGTGGTGCTGGTTAAACAGTTTCCAGTCTCCGCCCGTATCCGCGATCATTCCCTGCATAACGTAAAACTGCGGAATAAAGTAGACAAGATAGTGCTTGTTATCCGACAAGCGATCTTTGACTTCTTTGAGCGCGAGAATATCGGCCATCCGGTGGTCCATCATCATTCCATCTTCGGGCAGGATGGCGATGCCTGTAACGTTTTCGGCCTTCGTCCAGGTCGTAAGATGGCTGATCGTATATGCCCGGAGCAAGAATGCCGTTCCGATTACTATTGCCGTAAAGCCGATGGCAAACAATACCTTCCCGAAATTCGACGGCGGGGTCAGCGATTTTTCCAGCCCGCGCGGCAGAAACATGCCGGTTTTCCCCATATAGGCGCGATAGGTTGTTTCATATGCCTTCAGCATTCGCCGCTCCTCATCCCTGGCAAGAGCGTAATAGATCAGCGTCATCACGAGCCACAGCACGAGGGTCAGAAACCGGGGCCAGAGAATTGAGAGACCAAGACCGGCAATTCCGAGTCCAAGATACTGAGGGTGCCTGATGACGGAGTACAGACCGCCGAGCACTGCCCCCTTTTTCGCAAACTTGGCAAAGTAAATCTGGCCTGCGCACACGAAAAAAACGGCCATTCCCGCTACAAAAAGGACTGATCCCATGACGCGAACAAACCTGAGAAGATCGTCCTGCGGAAGGACCATATGGGGCAGATAAAAAGCGCTGAGCCATCTCGTTGAAGAGGTGCTTGCGAGTTTGAGAAGAACAGGGTTAAAAACCGAGTAAAAGAACCCCGCAAAGGGGCTGATCATAATGAGCACTTCAAGAGCAATAACGAAATACAGAACAAGGGCGCTCTGAAGGAGCGTCTTCCTGGTGTCCATAATAACCTCCCTGATTGCCTCACTTGTAAAAAATCGTGTTTCTGTTTTTGTCGTCATGCCGGTTTGTACGAAATCGGAACTTTCAGAAACATGAGCGACAGGATTCCATACACCGCCCGGTTGTTGCCGATGCGCCGGGACAGGCGCAGTGACAGCAAAGTATTTATTCCCGATTTTTTACGAAAGATTAAATTGTAATTTAGATTTTTATCCGACAACGTACGCGCCAGGAGGTCTTAACAGCTCTCCCGGTGCAATATTCCTGTAGGTATCGACAACAGGCTGTGCGGATTTTACAGGATCGAGCCGGAAAGAATGGAGCATCTGCGGAACAGAGAAGACATAAGGTGGGAAATGAACAGGAGTAACAGGGGGGACATAATTCTTCTGCCCGCCGGATGCAATGACAAAACCCTGATACAAAGAACAGTGCCCGCACGATGCCGCCACGGTGGATTTTCCTGCCGCGCCGAAAGGACACGTGTTCTGGATGAAAAGAGCAAATGCGAGGATGAATATGATTGGCTGAAACCTCGCCTTCATCATACTTCACTTTATGCCATCGGGAAGGAAAAGTCAATTTTTATTCTTGTACTCTTGATGCAGGCGAACACTGGACGGCATCTGTACCATGAACTTCGAATTAAGAATCCAGGGCTCTGCCCTATTTGATCTCTTCTACCATCTTCCTGAAATGCCGGCAGTTTTCCACGAGATCAGGCCCGTGCTTAAACAGACCGCCGCCGATCAGGAATATCAGGTCCTGACCGTACGTTTCGAGCATCTCGGGCACGCGTTCCAAACTCATGCCGCCGCCGGGCGCCGGGAAAATGGATTTCAGGCAGCCCATGGGAATAACCGTCCCTCGCACGATGTCGCTGCACTCCTCGCGGCTGAACGAGAAGCGGCCGCCGAAATTGGGGAAAATCGTTGCATCCGCACCTGCCAGGCGCGCCAGTTGGCCGAAAATGACGCCGTGGGAAATACCATTCCGGCTCGTGACATAGCTTCCCTGCAATGCCGGGTGAGTAAAGATCGGGAGCGCGATCCCGTCGTCTTCGGCCAATTCTCTCATCAAGTCCATACCGATCAGTCCGGGGGCAGCCATCAAGCCGCCTGCTCCGGCTCCCTTGGCGAACCTGGCCCTTCTCAAAACCTCACGGTGAGATGCCGTTATATTCGCGACGTAGATTGCATGCTGTCCCGTTTCTTTGCATGCCCGTTTTACCGCTGCGGCACAGAGTTCGACTCTCTCCTCGAAAGGCGAACAGCTTTGATTGCTCAGGCCGTGATCATCCTTGATGATATCCATCCCGCCCAGGACGAACCGATAGGCAAGGTCCGCAAGCTCTTCTGAGGAAAGGCCCATGGGTTTGAGCGCGGTTGAGAGAAGAGGCCTTTTGGGGACCTTCAGCAGCTGACGGATCCCCTCCCGTCCAAAGCGCGGCCCCTTGAACCCGCGAAGCAGTGAATCGGGGAGATTGAGGCGCTCCACCCTGATGTCGGGCTTGATACTGCTGTTGCCGAATACGACGTTCAGGAACTGGGTCAATTCTCCGGCAACGATCTCCACGGCATAGCTGATGACTGCGGAAAAGCTTTCCCGGTCAGACCGTTTAAACTGTTCAATCCGGCCGAACACGTGGTCGCGAATGACGCCTTCCGGCACCTCGTCTGCAGGAAATTCCACGGTCTGTTCGATGCAGATGTCCTCGGCTTTGGAGAGGGCCTCGGCCTCGCTTCCGAAAATACGGTATGTTACGGAAAATCGCTCGCCGGAAAAATGGGATGCGGGAGTACAGGTCTCTTTAATAATCGGCATGGAAGTTTTCAAATCGGCGATTCTTCATGAAATCATTCATCATCGTTTATTCCGGGTTCTTGAAACCTTTGAAACTATAACGCCTCTGCTTTTGCAGCGCTGTGGACCGCCGTTATCCGGGCTGACGCAAGCTCCTCTTCGGTTATGCCGAATTTCCGCCCCACCATAGCTTCCACTGCACCGACAAGCGATAACGCGTCCATGCGGTGTTCCTTTAAAAGATACTGTTTGCTTGCACCGTGGCTGAACGTATCCCGCAGACCGATGCGGACAAGCTTCTTCGCGATTCCCGCTTCAGCCATTGTTTCCGCGATGATGGTTCCCAGGCCGCCGATGACGGTATGATTTTCCATGGTGATGACGCCGGAACGGGACCGGCCGATCGCTTCGATCACTACTGGGTCGCGAAAGGGTTTCAAGGTCGAGATATGCATATGCTGGATCGAGAGGCCCCGCTTCTTAAGGGTCTGTGTCGCCCTCATCGCTTCTTCGGTTATGATTCCCGATGTCAGGATGACAATGTCGTCTCCCTTGGAAAGAAGGCGTGCTTCTCCGAGCTTCATCGGGCTGTCGAAGAGCCGCGGGATTTCACCCCGGAGCATGCGGACATACACCGGGCCCTGAATGTTCTTGATGACCTCCAGAACGGACTCCACGTCGGTTGCATCGCCGCATTCGAGCACCGTCATGTTCGGGAGTGAGCGCATCACTGCGACGTCCTCGATTGCCTGGTGGGTAGCGCCCCCGGGCGTGGTGATCCCGGGAAGAAATCCGATCATTCGGACCGGCAGATTGGGATAGGCGACAGACATAGCGATCTGGTCATAGGCGCGGCGATAGATAAAGACGGCAAAGGTATGCACAAAAGGAATGAACCCCTCACGCGCAAGACCGGCGGCGAAGCTCAACATATTCTGCTCGGCGATCCCCATGGACACGAAGCGGTCTGGATAGGTCTCGCGAAACAGGTCGATTTCGGTTGAACTCGTGAGGTCGGCGGAAAGTACAAGCACGTCCGGCTTATCAGCAGCCCATTTGACGAGATTTTTCGCATGAACCCGGGTCACGATTGCCGGGCCCGTTGCCGGCAACTCCGGAGATTTTTCTTTTTTCCCCGCCGATGAAAGCACCATTCCGGTCAGTTCCGTATAGGCGTCGATATAGCTCTTCTTTTCGTTTTCACTCGTGAAACGGACATAGTGCATCTTCGGCGCCCGGGTCTTCAGCACATCGATTCCTCGTGCGGCATCAGTATCCGCAAGCACCACAACCGGACGGCCGTCGGGAGTGAGCGCTCCGGTTTCAGCAAGACGCTTTATGTCATGACCGTTTACCCGGAATACTCTCGCGCCGAAGGATTCGATTCTCTTGTCGAGCGGCTCGATGTCCATGACATTACACATTTTGCCGTCGCACTGGAACCCGTTGACATCCACATAGATGGTTACGTTGTCCAGCATGTGATACGACATGGTTTGGAGCGCCTCCCAGGTCTGGCCGATCTGAAATTCACCATCCGACATAAAGACAAACACCCTGCCCCGCTCGCTCTTTCTCTTTCTGGCCATTGCAATGCCTGCCGCCTGGCTGATTCCCTGGCCCAGGGAGCCGGTCATGGTTTCCATGCCCGGGGAGTGTTCGGCGCCGATCATCTCGACCGAGCTTCCGTCCTTATTGAACTGCGAAAGCCCCTCCTCCGCCATGCGGCCAGTTTCTACCAGTGTTGCGTAAAGAACAAGTGCATACTGGGCCGGGGAAAGAAAAAAACGATCGAAATGTTCACCCGGGCCGTTGAACGATGCGCCGGTAAAGTAATCCGGATTGTCGGGGGCGGGAACGCCCGGGAAAGGTAGCGGAACGAGCGGCGTATTGATTTTGCCAAGGTTCATGATCTTGACATAGAGCGTAGCCAGGATCTCGGCGGAGGAACAAGCTTGGGAAAGATACCCCCCATTGTTTCTGATCGTATGTTCGAGCACACGCCGCCTGATGCCGGCTGCGACACGCTTCACTTCGTCCTGCCACATCGAGGTATCATCTTTGCCATGCTTTGATTTCATAACCACGCTGACATCTCCAGTTGTTTATGTACTCCGGTCCCCGGCTTCAGCCGTCATTCCCGCTTGTCGGGAATCGGAGTCGAATTTCTGTAGTAAAAGAAACGATTCCGGGCAAGCCGGAATGCCAGCAAAAAAGGAAGGGCCCGTATAAATACGATAAAATTCCCGGTTCTGAGCCCGTAAAGATTTCCCCGTTTCGTGGCGTTGATTATCACGCAAGGATTGATAAGAGTCAAGACGAATTTGACGAATTTGACTCTTGTGGAGTCTCTGGCTGAATGGCTCTTGCTATTTTTTAACGCCACCCATAGCCAGGCCGGAAATGATCCTGTCGAGGAAGAACGTGTAAAGAAGGGCCACCGGAATGCTTGCCAGCAGCGCGCCGCCCATTAACGCGCCCCAGTAAAACACATCCCCCCTCACCAGCTCCGTCGTGAGCCCAATACCGATTGTTTTTTTAGCGGAATCCTGTATAAACGCAAGAGCATAGATATATTCATTCGCCACCAGCGTAAAGGCGAAAACGATCACGCTGATAATTCCGGGAATGGCAAGGGGCAGGAGCACCCTGAAAAAAGCGCCCATTCTGCTGCATCCATCAATCATGGCCTGCTCCTCGATGTCCTTGGGGATGGATTTGAAGAAACTCATGAGAAGCCATGTACAGAATGGCACGGTAAAGGTGGGATAGACCAGAATGAGCGACCAGAGTGAATTCTGAATATTCAGGATGGCAACAACCCGTGACAGGGGGATGAACAACAGGGTGGGCGGCACCAGATAGGTAAGGAATATGCCGATTCCCATGTTGTCCCCCCATCGGCCCGCCATCCTTGCAAGGCTGAATGCCGCCGGAACAGCCAACAGAACCGTTATCAGGACAACCGCGATACCGACCAGCAGGGTATTCAGAAGAAAGGTCGTGAACAGGGTCTGGCCGAAAAGAAGCCTCAGATGATCCAGGGTCGGCGGTTCGCTGAAAAAGAACGGGTTGTTATTGGGATTAAAAAGATCATGGGTCCGCTTAAACATGGTAATAAGCATGATATAGAAGGGCGCAGCCGCAAAGACAATGAAAAGCCCCAATCCTGCATACAACCCCGTGCGAGTGAATAATTTTTTCATGTTACAATGCCCTCACCTGCGAATATTGTCATGTCACCACTGCTTTTTTTGCAAGCTTCAGCACTATGATCGCAAGGCCGGCCAGCACGGGGAAGAAGAAAATGGCAATCGCCGCGCCCTGCGCCAGGTCGCCTCCCTCTATGCCCGTCAGGAAAGACAAGCTCGCAAGCACTTGTGTTGCATTGGGCGGCGGCCCTCCCCTGGTCAGGATCCATACCACGGTCATGTCGGTGAAAGTGAAAAATGTTGCGAATAGTACCGTCACTCCAATGACCGGGAACAGCAGGGGAAGGTTGATGTGAAAGAGACGGCGGAAATACCCCGCGCCGTCCATTTGCGCCGCCTCGATGATCTCTTTCGGGATGGAGTTCATTCCTGCTATGAGAATTACTGTCGCGAGAGGAAGCAGCCGCCACACATGGACCAGAATTACCGAAGCCATTGCCAGGCCGGGCCTTCCCAGCCAGTAGAGGTTGCTTGCCGGTCCGAAAAGAGCCCCCGGCTTGCCGAGCAACCCCAGCATACGAAGAAACCAGTCGATGGGGCTGAATACGGAATCCAGGAACCACAGGAAGCCGATGGCCCCCAAGGCTATTGGCGCTGTCCAAGGCATGAGGACAATAAACCGCACAAACCACTTTCCCCGAAAATCTCGAAGCAGCAGTTCTGCCAGAATATGGGCCAAAACGATAACCAGCGACACCGATACGACGGTGAAAATGAATGTATTGACCAGGGAAGTCCGGAAAGCCACGTCTTGAAGAAGGCTGATAAAGTTTTTCAAGCCAATGATTTTAATATGAGGATTTCCCACAGTCACATTGCTGATGCTGTAGACAAAGGACATGACAAAAGGGAATCCTACAAACAGGACGATATAGAGCCCTGTGGGGAGCAGCAGCAACGGGGCGAGGATGTCCTCGCGGTCAAGAATGCGTCTGGCTTTCATGGCAACACCTGATGGGAATCAATTTTCAGTTCTTCGTTTTTCTTTGCGAGTTACAGCTCTGTTCAACGCAAAAACCTCATCCCTTGATTCTCATTCCCGTTTGTTTATTGTAGTACCGTAAATCTTCTCTGCGAACCGCGAAGTCGTATTCTTTCCCCTCATCAAGGGGAATGCGGACCGGCAGATTGGCTACCACTCTGGCATCGCCGATAGTCCCGTAAACCAGTTTGAACGATCCCAGATTTTCCACTCGTACCACCTTGAACCGCAAAATCATCGGCTCAGCGCCTTGCGCCGAATCAGCGGGAAGAAACAGTTCCGGCCTGAACCCGACAATCATTCCATTGCGCTCGACAAAGTTCATAGGTGGTATGCCCACGAAACCCGCTACAAAGGTATCGGCGGGATCGCGATAGATATCCTCGGGGGTGCCGATCTGTCGCACCCTGCCATCGCTCATCACCGCAATCCGATCACCGAGGCCCATTGCCTCGGCCTGATCGTGCGTAACATAGATCGTTGTTACGCCGATCTCCTGCTGGAATTTCTTCAATTCCACCCGGGCGGTGTGCCGCACTTTTGCATCCAGATTGGATAGGGGCTCATCCATCAGCAGCACTCTCGGCCTCCTGACCAGCGCCCGCGCTATGGCGACACGCTGCTTTTCCCCGCCAGACACTTGTGAGGGCATCCTGTCGAGGAGATGTCCGATTCCGAGAAGACCGGACGCCCATTCCACCTTCTTCCTTATTTCCTGTCTGGGGAGTCCTTCGACAATGAGGGGAAAGGCAATATTCTTAAAAACTGTTTTGTGGGGGTAGAGAGCATAGCTCTGGAACACCATGGCAATCCCTCGCTCCCTCGGAGGGACGTCATTCACCACTTCGCCATTGATGACGATCTCGCCAGCAGTGGGTCTTTCAAGTCCGGCGCAGAGCCGCATCAGGGTCGTCTTGCCGCTCCCTGATGGCCCGAGAAGAACCACTATTTCCCCTTCTGCAATTTGGAGATCAATGCCGTCAACCGCCTTTACCGTATCGAAGTGCTTTTTGATCCCTCGCAGTTCAACGTATGCCATTCTCATCCCTTCGTACTACACAGATTTCCCTGCGCAGCTCCTGCCTAAACGGGGATCTTGCTTTTCGACCCCGTTCGGGCTTGCCCGGAATTGTTTTTTTCACTTGCCAGCCTTCCGATGAGCGGAGAAAACCTATGCTGCCTTTTTCCTCATCAGGCCTTGGGCCCGCCATTTCTCGAAGATTTTTTCACACTCCGCTGCCGCCTGCTTGACTGATTCCTCCGGTGTTTGCTTGCCTTGGGCCACGCGGGCAAACATATTGGGGATCACAAAGGTGCCGAATATCTCCCCCTCCGCCGGACTCGCCGGGCCGGGATATCCCACATTCGCGCTCCACTTTTCTGCATCCATAAGAGGTATCAGTTTGCCTTTTGCCTCTCCCGGCAAAACAAAGGGATCGCTCTCGAACCACGCATGGAAAACATCCCTCATCGTCTTTGCACCCTTTACTTCAGGATATCCCCGATCGCCCCGTGGCACAGACGCATTAAAATATGATGGCGTGGCATAAAGCTCGCTCTCCCACATGGCCCGGTCGTAATTCGCCACAAGATCAAGCAGAAACTGCTTTGCCAGGTCCGCATTCGCCGCGGCAAATTTAGGAATGACCGACACGTAGATGACATGTTCGCTTGCCCACGCTGTCCCCCGTGGACCTTTCAAGGCAGCGGTGAGATAGACATCCTTGGCGATCTCAGGAACATCCTGCTGCGCCGACCGGTAGGCCGAGATCGAGTTCAGGATATACGAAGCGCGGCCGGCGATAAGCGCCTGGTTGTTCGAAGCTGGGGTCCAGGCGAAAACTTCCGGCGTAAGTGTCTTGTCGTAAAGGTCTTTCATATATTTTACGGCTTCGACAGTCCGCTTGTTATCCAGACTTACGCGCTCCTCTGCGTCCTGCGTTGATGTGTCGAACGACCAGAGCAGGGCCCTTCCAGCCATATTCGAGTCCAGCTCCTGGGAAATCCCGATCCCGTTCTGGACGCCTAGTTCATTTTTAATACGGGCGCTGTAAACAAGCAGCTCTTCCCACGTTGTTGGTCCATCCGGCATTCCCACTTTCTCCCAGAGCGATTTCCGGTAATCACCGGGATCGATGGTCCACCCATGGCAGAACCCGTAAAATTTCCTGGTATCGGGATTGTATGAACTCAGTCTGGCCACGGGCACCTGTTTCCCGAACCGTTTCTCAGCCTCCTGGTTTACATCGGTCAGGTCCAGAACGCTGGGCTCGAAATCCGATGGCGGGTTGATAAACTCGATCAGATCATGACCCCTTCCGGCCACAACTTCCGCAGCAAACGTGCTCCTGAGGTCGGACAGACTGATATGGTCGACAATCACATTCACATTATGTTTTTCCCCCCATTCTTTTGCATAGGGGTCAAACCACTTGTCATACCGCGGAACGAAATGACTCCATTGGAGCAGACGGAGTGTCCTCCGACCGGATGACTGGGCAAATACGTTATTCAAATCAAGGATTGACGAGCCGAGTGCCAGACCCGCCGCGCCCATGCCTGTTGTTCTAAGAAAATCCCTCCGTGTTATTCTTTTCATGGTTGTTTCCTCCTTGCATCTTATCAGTAAACGAAACTCAGAACTTAGGAAGTCCGTGTTCTTCAACGCTCAACTTTATTCTCTTCTTTCCCATTCATCGTCGTATTTTCATGCTCCCTCATTCGCAAAATAGATATCAATATCGCGATCGAAGCTCTTCATAATTCCCTCAGCCGCTGTCGGTACGTTTCATAATTCGGCACGAGGCGTTTATACTCATCTGACATAAGCGACGATGAAATCATGAAATCCGCAGTTGCCCTGTTGCAGGCCGCAGGGATGTTCCAGACCACGGCGATTCTCAAAAGGGCTTTTACGTCGGGATCATGGGGTTGCGGTTCGAGAGGATCCCAAAAAAAGATGAGGAAATCAATGACCCCATCGGCTATTTTAGCGCCAATCTGCTGATCCCCGCCGAGTGGACCGCTTTGCAGTTTTATCACTTCAAGGCCCAGTTCCCTTTCGAGAAGAGTGCCCGTCGTACCGGTTGCATAGAGCCTGTGCTTGGCCAGAAGATCCCTGTTGAATTTTGCCCATTCAAGGAGATCCTGCTTTTTATGGTCATGGGCAACAAGAACAATATTTTTTTGCTGACCCATTTCAACCTTTATATAATCCTCCATAAGTATCTTCTCCCTGCGTTGCCAGATCGAGCAAACGCCTACCGCATTCACCAAAACAAAAGAGGAAAGAACAGATTGTCATTCTGTTTTAATTATACCAGTATCAGAATGTCCTTCGGCGGGAACGCAGAATTTCATTCACAAAACGGGAAAGCACGATTTCTTAAGCCGTCCTTGAATGTACCATTCCCTTCCCAAAAGGCCCCGCATAAAGAGGGAACTAATATAATTGCCCAATTGTGGCTGGGAATTTATCTCAGATGCGACGCCGCAAGATCAGTTGTGACCATTGTTATCCTGGACAATATAACTTTTGTGTTTCAATTATCGTGACAGATTTTTTGACCAGCTTAAAGAGAGCATTTTCCCCCTAAGCTGAAGACATGCCTCTAAGATATGAAATTCACGCTTTCCCGGACAACATATTTTGCCAAGAGGTAACCCTTTGAAATGGTTGAATTTATACTATCGAAAGCAGATATCTGATTGATTGGCCTGGCGCTTTACCGGACAATAGTTTTATATGCTTATTTTGTTCGTTATGAACTTTTTACCACATATAATATAACAAAGCAGAATCAAAAATGACAATTGGCTTTTTCATAGAATGAGGGCGGGTAAATTATGATAACCCGCTAATTGCCTTTTTTTGTAATCAGGACGACATGATGAGGGGAATGAGGAAGGCAGACGAAAGATGGTTTCCCCTGCAGTGAGCGGGAACCGGTGACCGGTCGAGCACTTTTCAGGGTTTTCCCGTTTTATATTTTTCCTTTAGATAGCGCTCCAGCGCGTTTTGCCAGGGGGGAAGAACAATATCAAGAGCGCGGGCCCTGGTATTCGCGAGTGCTGAGTAGAGAGGCCGATGGATATCGCCTTGTGTGCCGCTGCGGTCCACTGGCTTGAGTTTCACGTTCAGACCCATGATATCGTAGATGGCTTTGGTGAATTCATACCAGCTGCACTTTCCCTCATTTACCAGATGATAGATGCCCGGTGTCCGGTGAGGATGCTCAAGGAGCCGCAGGACCGCCTTGCTCAAATCGTGGGTGTACGTGGGAGAGACGACTTGGTCTCCTCCCATTTCGAATTCCCTTCCGGCCTCCGCGTCCTCGATGCGCTGGTCTACAAAGTTTCTGCTCGCGCCCCTGTCTCCGGCATTGCCGTAGAGCCCGCAGGTCCTTATGATCATTGAGCTGCCGTGGGCTGTGGAGAGGGCCGCGAACTCGCCTGCAAGGCGGGAGATGCCGTACATCTGAAGCGGTGCCGGTTTGTCGCTCTCCAGGTAACTCGCCTTCTTTTCACCATCAAAAACGTAGTCCGTGCTGAACGTGACGAAGAGAGACCCGACACGGTTGCATGCAGCGGCAAGATCCCGTACCGCAACGCAGTTCACGGCGAATGCGGTTCCCGGATCGCTTTCACAGAGCGGCACATCGCGAAAATCAACGGTGTTTATGACCGCCTCGGGGCGGTACCGGTCGAGCGCTGCATTGACGGCGTCCCGTGAACGGATATCGAGAATGGTGCGATCGGGAGCATAGATTTCATGAATCGTATTACAGTTCAGAATATCGACCCCAAGCTGGCCGGATTTTCCGATAAGAAGAATTTTCATGGACTTTATTCCCGTGCTATGAAAGACATCAAATGGATCACTCTCATGACCCCCACTTTTCGAAGAAACAAAACTCCCCCACCGGTTTCCTCGCGGGGCCGTCCTTCTTTTCCTCGACAGGATAGCCGAGGGGGAAGAGACCCACGATCCTGATTGCAGAGGGAATGTGAAGCAGGCTCTTCAATTTTTCCTCATCGTAGACACCTACGAACACCGTGCCCAGACCCTCAGCACGAGCGGCCAGCATCATGTTCTGTGCTGCAAGTCCGGCATCGACAAGATAGTAATTCTGGTTCCAGAGCGAGCCAGACTGCGCCGGATCGGCGCAGAGAACAATGATCACCGGAGCTTCAGCGAGAGCTTTCATCGAGGGGTTCGTTTTGTAGCCTTTCGTCGCAAAATAAGATTCCACATAGGAAAGAGCGCTGATCTTCTCCTTCATGAACTTGTCCTTGACCACTACCAAGCGCCAGCATTGATAGTTGGCCCACGAAGGCGCCATGCGAATGGCTTCCAGCACTGCTTCAAGCTTTTCGTTCTCAACAGGCTTGTTCATATACTTGCGGATGCTCCGCCGCGTTTTAATGGCTTCGAACAGGTCCATACATCCTCCTTCTCTTCAGGTGCCAGGGAGCGGGCATCAGCAATTCGCCGCGTCGAGGCGCCCTGCCGGGCTATGCCGTATCATAACTTCGTCTGCTCCTCACCATTCCCGGACCGCTGTTCCTCGGTCAGGGTGCACTGGTTGTCGGTAAGGTATAATTTACGGCCCTTTTTGTGCTTCGCACTCAGGCTGAAGGTTTCCCGCCTGCCGTCGAGGAGCATCAATTCTACATCGGGGGAACGGACCAAGCCTGCATCCAAAAAGTCCTCAGGCGCGATCTCTGCTATTTCGGGCCGGACCGCAAAAAAAGCAATGCCGCGGGCGCAGGCATCCTGGATCTCATGCTTTGCCTTCAGGTCAAAGGAACGCTGCCGGTACGAGACAAATTGAGGGATAGCGACCGCGGCCAGGATGCCGAGGAGGGCTATCACCGCGATCGGAACCAGGACGACGGCCACGTTGTTCACCCCCCCGGCACGGGCCACGGCGACCGCGCGTTCCACCTCGGAAGCAGACAGGCTCTTTACTTCGATCAGTTTTTTCTTGGCGTGCCGGTAATAGATATAATTTGCAGACATGCCGAAAGCGATCATGACGAGAAATCCGAGATAAGGGACACACCCGAGAAAGAGTACCAGCAGCGCCCATCCATAAAGTTTTCGGTACAGGGTCCACCAGAAGCTGAAGAAAAAGGCGGGCCAATGCCAGGTCGTTACAAAGGAGTCCTCGCCGTTTTTGGCAAATTTGCGGAATTTGATAAGATATTTTTCGGCATTCTTCCCTATGAAGAGGGCAAGATCTTCTTCTCGCGCGGCGGATGATGAAGAGGGGTTTTGCGAACCTGCCTGAGCGGGAGACAGTTTTGCTCCACAGAACCGGCAAAAAATTTCTCCCGCGTTCACTTCCTTCCCGCACTGCCTGCAATAGGGCATGGAAACGACTCCTTATCCGCTACGTACACAATCATGAGCACTGTATAAAAAAACGGCGGCAATGTCAATTATTATAAAGCGTGTTATTATAAAACCTCTGCTATTGCGGCACCCGGGGGTACTGAAATTCGCCCATATGTCCGGCCAGCCCCTCTAGAAGAAATGTTTTAAGATAATACTTTTCCTTCTCCGTCAGTCCCAGGGGTTTCAGCACCGCATTTCCCTTGCCACCTCCCCCGTCGAAGAATTCGATCACCTGATCGAGTGTGGAGAACACTCCGTTATGCATGTAGGGGGCGGTCTTGCCAATCTCGCGAAGCGTCGGTGTCCTGAACGCTTTCCAGTCTTTTCTGTCACTCGTTATCAGGTACCTGCCCAGGTCCTCGGCAAGGGTGCGGTAATCCTCGTAATGATAGATTTTAGCGACAAACCGGCGCGTCACGGCTATACGGGGGTCTGACCGGTACTCAGGATTCTCAGGCACACCCAGAGCGTGAAATTTGTCATCACACAAGTTTACCCCGTAGTGGCATTCCCCGCACCGGCCTTTCCCCATGAAGATCACAAGTCCTTTCTTGGCGTCATCGGAAAGCGCGGTTGTATCGCCTTTCAAATACCGGTCAAGCGGCGCATTCACGGAGAGAATCGTACGCTCAAAGGCGGCAATAGCCATGGCGATCCTTTCCCGCGTCGGCTCACCGTTGAACACTTTTTTGAATGCGTCGACATATTCGGGCACCGAGCGGATCACTTCTTCTAAAAAATCGAGATTCCGGTTCATTTCAAAGGCCGACATCATGGGAAAGAGCGCCTGGTCCTCCAGACTCAGCGCGCGGCCATCATGAAAAAGATATTTCTGGAAGGCCACATTAACGAGCGTCGGCGCGTTTCTCCAGTTTTTCGTCGTGGGATAGCTGAGGGATATGTCAAGGCCGTCGGTAAAGGCTTTTTCGGGGTCATGACAGGTCGCGCAGTTCATGGTGCCGTCTCCCGAGAGGCGGCGGTCGAAAAAAAGCATTTTACCGAGTTCGATCTTTTCCGGCGTTTGAGGATTCTGTTCCGGAACGGGAACGGCTTTGAAGGGTTCGAGGGTGCCGGCAAAGGCTGTGCTCGTTGATAGAATAAGAAGCGAAATTCCTGTTAACACCATGAAACGTGCCAGCATGAGAGGACCCTTTGAGATTATTATTTTTAACGATGAACAGCGAACATCAATCTCGAGACGTACCTTCAGCGTGCTGCATTCAATTCCTCGTCGATGATCTTCTTGAAATATGCGAAAGGCCGCTCCCCGATGACCTTGCGGCCATTGATGAAGAATGTCGGCGTGCTAAACAGGTCCATGTCAACTGCAAGTTTTTTGTCGCGCTCGATTTCCGCTGCATGTTTTTTATCGTCGATAGACTCGCTGAATTTTTTCACATCCAGGCCCAGTTCCCGTGCATAGCTGATAAGACTGCCACGGTCGAGCTTTGGAGACTTTTCCAGCAGCAGGTCATGCATCTCCCAGTACTTGCCTTGGTCCCGCGCCGCAAGGGACGCTTCTGCGGCAAGGTGGGAATAATCCCGGTAGATATAAGGATAGTTCTTGATGACGAGCCTCACCTTGCCTTTGTACACATTCATGATCTTTTTGACGGTCGGACCGGCCGCCACGCAGTGCGGTCATTGGAAGTCGAGGAATTCGATGATCGTCACCGGTGCGCTTGCGGGGCCGGAAGCCGGTGAATCTCCCACGGGAACTGAAAACCTCTTTTCGTCGGCATGCAGGCCGGATGCAAAGAGCAAAACGGTCAGATAGATCATAAATGTTCGCATCGGTCATCACCTCGCTGAAAAGACTCCTTCTGCTTCCTGTCCGAATTTCCGGTATTCTGATCAACAACCGCACCGTAACCAGCGGTTTCTGGCATTATGCAGAACATCCCAAACGGTCTATAAGAGCATTTTCGTAAAGAATCTGTTTGTTCAAGCATAGGCAATTACAGTCCGCATGTCAAATCAATAGTAAGGGTCGGTCGCAGGAGCATAATTCTATGGTTCATGGACGTAATAACAGACCGATTAAAACAAAGACACAAATGAAAATAAAAAAACGCCCCCTTGCTACTGCTATCCGCAAGAGGACGTTTAATGATTGAAAAATCCCATATCCAGGAAATAAAATTACCAGCTTTCTGGTCAGCAGCCTATTCAGGGAAGGTGAATCTCTACTCTCTTATTTTATACCCTTCCCTTCACAAGGTTATCGACAACAGTCGGGTCCGCAAGCGTTGATGTGTCGCCAAGATCTTCCACCTGGTTATGGGCGATCTTGCGCAGAATACGGCGCATGATCTTGCCGCTTCTCGTCTTCGGCAGTCCGGGCGCGAACTGGAGTTTATCCGGCGTGGCGATCGGACCGATGACGGAGCGAACATGGCCGGTCAGTATTTTTTTAAGCTCGTCCGACGGCTTCTGGCCTTCCTTCAGAGTCACGTAGACATAAATACCTTCGCCTTTGATGTCGTGCGGGTAGCCGACAACTGCGGCCTCGGCAACCGCCTCGTGGCTTACCAGTGCCGATTCAACTTCCGCAGTGCCCAGTCGGTGGCCGGACACGTTGATGACGTCGTCCACCCGTCCCATGAGCCAGTAGTCGCCGTCTTCATCTACGCGTGCGCCGTCGCCCGTAAAGTACTTGCCCGGAAACCTGCTGAAATAAACTTCCTTGATGCGCTTGTTCTCGGGATCGCCGTAGGTTCCGCGGAGCATGCCCGGCCAGGGCTTTTCGATGACGAGATAACCGCCCTCATTCACGCCTGCAGGAGAGCCGTCTTCCTTCACGACTTTTGGCACGACGCCGGGGAATGGACGCGTTGCCGATCCCGGCTTCGTCGTCATGGCGCCGGGGAGCGGCGTGATCAGGATGCCGCCAGTTTCGGTCTGCCACCAGGTGTCGACGATCGGAAGCTTTTCCTTGCCCACGTTCTTGTGATACCACATCCACGCCTCTGGGTTGATGGGCTCGCCTACCGTGCCAAGAACGCGGAGCGACGACAGATCATGCTTGGCGACCCAGCTGTCGCCTTCCTTCATGAGCGCGCGGATCGCCGTGGGGGCGGTGTAGAAGATATTTACCTGATGCTTGTCCACAATGTCCCAGAATCTGCCCGCATCAGGATAGGTCGGTATGCCTTCGAACATGAGCGATGTTGCGCCCGCGCTGAGGGGTCCGTAGAGGATGTAGCTGTGGCCCGTGACCCAGCCGATGTCGGCCGTGCAGAAATGAATGTCTTCCTCATGATAGTCGAAGATCCACTTGAAGGAAATGTTCGTGAAGAGAAGGTAACCGCCCGTGGTATGGAGCACTCCCTTGGGTTTCCCCGTGGAACCGGACGTGTAAAGAATGAAAAGCGGGTCCTCCGCGTCCATCTTTTCGGGCTCGCAGAAGTTTTTGATGTCTTTCGCCGCAACCTCCTCATGCCACCACGAGTCCCGCTTGGGTTCCATGTTGACTTTGCCAGTCCCCGCCCGCTGAACCACGATCATGTCCTTGACCGTGGGGCACTCGAGGAGCGCCTCGTCAGCATTGGCCTTTAACGGTACGAACCGTCCGCCACGAAGCCCCTCATCCGCCGTAATGACCATGGTTGACTGACAGTCCTGGATGCGGTCTCTGAGCGATTTGGACGAGAACCCGCCGAAGACCACGCTGTGGATCGCGCCGATGCGTGCGCAGGCCAGCATGGAGATGGCCAGTTCCGGTATCATGGGGAGGTAGATCGTAACGCGGTCGCCCTTCTTGATCCCCTTCTTTTTGAGCACGTTGGCGAAACGGTTTACCTCCCAATAGAGCTGCTGGTAGGTAAATGTTTTGTATACGCCGCTGTCCGCTTCCCAGATGAGCGCGGCCTTGTTGCGCGTGGGGGTGTGTATATAGCGGTCAAGACAATTCACCGAGGCGTTCAGTTTCCCGCCGAGGAACCATTTGATGGACGGCTTCATGAAGTCGTACTCAAGGACCTTGTCCCACTTTTTGTACCAGGACAGGTTCTTTTCCGCCATCTCGGCCCAGAACTTCTCCGGGTCGTCGATGGAGCGTTTATACAGCTGCTCATATTCCTTCATGTTTTTGATATGAGCTTTCTGGCTGAATTCCTTGGACGGAGGGAACGTTCTTTTTTCCGTCGAAAGGACATCGATGTTCTCTTTTGCCATTCTTTTCTCTCCTTTCGGGATAACCGCAACGTGTCTGGTGAGACCGGATATGCCCGGCCATAAACAGAGCATACACAAAATAATCGAAAAAGTAAAGGCGGACCCATCAGGCCGCATGGTGAGAACCTTGCGGTCATCCTTCCGGATCGGGCGGGCTTAAAGCCCTTCCCCAAAGGTCTCCTTGAAAACAAAAGAAATGAACCGATGAAGGGTGCCGGTTGCGATTCCCGGCTGGTCCTTCATCGGTTCACTCAATCATTTTCGGCGGTAAAATGTGCTGAAGCTCTCTCCTATTCCGCTCCGATGCCCACATACTCCCGGACCTTCTCGGCATCGAACTTCTCCTGCGCCGCTTTATCCGGCGCCATGAGCGAGACAAGAATGCCGATCAGGAAGGCCGCAGCCATGGAAAAGATGGCCGGGTTCCTCATGGGGAAAATCGCTTTAGGCATCTGGGATGCGACGTCCTTCTTTTTTGCAGCTAGTGCTTCCTTGTCCTGCATCTTCGCATTGACCGAGGCTTGGATTTCCGCGTTCTTCTTCTCAGCAACGGACATGTCCTTCTTTTTCATCTTGGCAATCGCATCGGCACTCACCATCGTTTTCTGCAGATCAGCGATCTGGGTATCGATGCCGGCAGCGGCTCCATCAATATCCTTGAGCTGCGCTTGCACTGCCTTCATCTCATTAACATGCAAGATTTCCACCCATATGGTGGGGCTCAGGACAAGGAGCACGACCGCAACGATCAGGCCGGTGTAGATGCTCATCACCGCTCCAGCAGTCGTGAACTTCTTCCACATGATTGACATAAGAAGTGCCGGAAAATTGGCGCTTGCGGCAATCGCAAATGCCAGACCGACCAGGAAGGCGACGTTCTGCCCCTTGAACAGGATGCCAAGAAGGATGGCGAATATGCCGAGACCAACGGTTGCGATCTTCGCGACCTTCACCTCTTCCTTCTCATTCGCGACACCACTGCGGACCACACCCACATACAAGTCATGAGAGAGCGCTGAGGCACCCGCAAGCGTGAGACCGGATACCACGGCGAGGATCGTGGCAAAAGCGACAGCCGACAGGAATCCGAGGAAAAGATTCCCGCCGAGCGCCTCGGCAAGCAGCGGGCCGGCCATGTTGCCGCCCGCGTCAATGCCTGTGATGATCTTCTGGCCCACGAGTACGGCGGCGCCGAAGCCGATCGTCACGGTCAGGATGTAGAAGTAGCCGATGAAGCCGGTTGCATAGAACACCGACTTGCGTGCCGTTTTCGCATCAGGCACGGTGTAGAACCGCATCAGGATGTGCGGCAGACCGGCGGTGCCGAACATAAGAGCAAGGCCGAGAGAAATAGCTTCCATCGGACTGCTTATAAGCCCGCCTGGCGAAAGAAACTTGCCGGTGTACAATTTTTCGGCCTGGTTGAAGAGATCCCCGTAGCTGAACCCGAACTTGGTGAGAGTCAGGATCGTGAGGAGCGTCGCACCGCCCAGGAGCAAACCAGCCTTGATGATCTGGACCCACGTGGTCGCGATCATGCCGCCGAAGAGCACATAGCAGATCATGAGAGCGCCCGTAACCACGATGGCCAGTTCAAAGGGGAGGCCGAACATGAGCTTGATCAGCACGCCTGCTCCAACCATCTGTGCGATCAGGTACATGAGCACGACGAAGAGCGAACCCGCTGCCGCTGCCGCACGAATAGGCCGCTGCTTCAGCCGAAAGGCGACGACATCGGCAAAGGTGTACTTTCCAAGGTTGCGGAGGGGCTCCGAGATCAGGAACATGATGATTGGCCAGCCGACAAGCCAGCCGACGGAATAGATTAGGCCATCGTACCCCTTGGTGGACACGAGACCCGCGATGCCGAGGAACGAGGCCGCGCTCATATAGTCGCCCGAAAGAGCGAGCCCGTTCTGTAAACCAGTGATGCTTCTGCCTGCCGCATAAAAATCTTTCGTCGTTCTTGTCCGTTTCGCCGCCCACCAGGTAATCACGAGGGTGGAAATGACGAACAGGATGAAGAACCCGATTGCAACTGGGTTAGCTTGTCCAATGAGTGTCTGATGCATGTTATCCTCCCATCTTTTCTGTGATTCTCTTGACCATCGCGTCATATTTCGCATTCGCCCACCAGATATAAATCCCGGTGAATATCCATGACAATACGATAGTTCCCACGGCGATGGGGATCCCGATCGTAGCTGAGCCGCCTTCGCTCATCTTCTGCGCGAGGAAGGGTTTGTCGTACGCGATCAGGGCGATGAACCCAAAATAGAGCACCAATTCAAGGATCGTTAGAATCAGCGATATGGTGTCCTTCTGACCGGACAGCTTTTGAAAATCCGGGTCATTCAAGATGTCTTCTTTCTTCACCTTTGCCATAGTATCCTCCCTTGTTTCAATATTCGCATCTAAAAGTTTCCGAATTCACCCAGTAATCCGAAACGATCACCCCCTTTGAATGGAATTCCAATTGTGAGCAGATCACCGATGTCCTTCGCGCCGGCTTCCTTCAACAGCGGTAAAAATCTCTGAAGCAACTGGGCCGTGGTAAAAGCATCCATAAGGGCATTGTGCGCTCCGTTTACCGGAATGCCATAGCATTTCACGATGTCGTAGAGCCGGTATCCGGAAAACAGCGTCGCCGTACAGGAACCGGATTTATTTCGCTTCCGGAGCCATTCATAAATGCTCATGGTGTCGATTGCGGGGTTCGCCAGCTTCTTTCCGCGAATCCTCTTCAGCTCCCGATTGAGAAAACCGAGATCGATGTCCACAAAATGTCCAACCAGTACCGCATCTCCACAATAATCGAGGAATTCACTGATCACCGAATCTATGGACGGCTCCTCCGCAACTTCAGAAGGCGTTATCTCATGGATGACCACGCTCGATGCCTTGAGCTCCGTCCGGGGGCTGACCAACCGATAAAACGTGTTCCCAAGGTCGATCACCCCGCCGCGCATACGGACTGCGCCGATGGAGACGATGGAGTCTTTTTTTTCTTCCAGGCCGGTCAGCTCCAAATCGACAACGGCGAACTGCGCCTCCGTCATCAATGTCCGCGTTTCAATCCCGGTTTTTTCCCCCCTGCCGAACAAGTTAAACATAGGCCTGAATGACGTAAACACCGCGGCAAAGAGAGGTGGATTGAATGCGCCGGCAACCGGCTCTTCACCCCCTCTTCTTACCAGATGAGCGATTTATACCGTTCGATGACCAGGTCCTGCACCTTGGTGATGATCTGAAAAGCCTCTTTGATTGACCTTTTTTCAAGATTGCTCAGTCGGTTCGGGTTGATAAAATTGTCGGGTGCCTGATCAGAGTTGAGCTGTTGATATTGGTGATGAATCCGGAGCAACATAATGAATTCGAATGCATGTTCGAAGTCATCGGCGTACTCCTCGACAATGGTGTGCATATTCCGCAGGGTTTCGATCCGCTCGAGGGTCGAGGTCTCGCCGATGCCTTTCTCGAGCGCAAACAGCCTGATGAGATCGATGAGGGGCGCCAGCCCTTTGATCTTGAGGTTCAACTCGTCCTTGTGCTCGCCACTTTTCTCTACCACAAAGGACTTGAAGAATCCGATCGGCGGTGTGTTCTTGATCGCCATGTTCGCAAGATACCCCAAGAAAACCTTCTGATCCTTTAAGAGCGCGTTCAGTGCGTCCCGCAACGATTCGGCAAGTGCGATCTCGCCGTACATGGGCCGAAAATCAAAAAAAGCCAGGGAATGAATCAAGGCCTCGGATGTCGGCGTTGCGATCCAGTTTAAAAAATATTTTTTCCACACTTTAAGCGGCTGCCTCCACTGTGGATTGCTCGCCATATAGTTTGCAGGACAAGGGGGGAATCCGCACTGAAACAGGCTGTCCCGCACGGTCTCGGTGAACGCTGCAAAGTACTTTTCCGCTGTTTCCCCCTCAGTATCGGTTGCCGGATCAGCATAAATGAGGGCATTGTCTTGGTCCGTCTTGAACGTCTGTTCCTTGCGGCCTTCGCTCCCGAAGACGATCCAGCAGTAGGGAACCGGTGGCTTACCGTGCTTCCGTTCGGCGAACTCAAGTACCTTGTGCACCAGCCGGTCGTTGATCTCGGTAATGATCTTGGTGATGTTGCTTGCCTTGGCGCCCTCCTTGAGCAGAAGCCCGACAATGCTGTTGATCTTCTTCGAAACCGGGACAAGACTGTCGATTGTCTGCTGGCTTTCTATGTCCTTGGTAAGCGACAAGGGAGACGTTCCTTGGAGCACCATGAGATCGTGGTTTGTGATCACGCCCCTGAGTGCGCCGTCCCTGATGACCAGAATGTGATGAATGTTATACTTTATCATCTTGAGCACGGCCTCGAAGCAGTAGTCGTGCGCATCAACCCTGATAAGGGTGGTGCTCATAATGCTCTTGACCGGCTCCTGCACGCTCCGTTCCTTTGCCACCACTTTTTCACGGAGGTCCCGGTCCGTCATGATGCCCACGGGAA
Source organism: Nitrospirota bacterium (assembly GCA_035516155.1). Classification (GTDB taxonomy): domain Bacteria; phylum Nitrospirota; class UBA9217; order UBA9217; family UBA9217; genus JAJYKN01. Next base: position 20,432 of record DATJAP010000008.1, on the reverse strand, counting down.
GGTTTTGATCGTTCATGACCACGATAGAACTGATGCTGTTCTCGGACATGATCTGAGATGCTTCGCGGATCGTCGTGTTCTCCTGGGTGGAGACCACTCCCTTGATAGCCATATCCCCCACCCGCGTCGTGAACAGCAGCCGGTCGCTCCCCCCGTAGAACATGCTCTTGTCCTGCATTTCCCGGTACGTTCTGTCAATGTACTTCGTGATATGGGACTTCAGAAAATATTCAGTGAATGAAAGCTGCGAGTCGAGGAGTTTCAGCAGCATTTCCTTGCCCAGGAGATAGCAAATCGTATCGTCCACAGCGGTGATATTCGATCGGATCCGGTCTTTACCCACGAGAGACAGGAAACCGAACGTGTCCCCTTCTCCTCGGTAATCGATGACAACTTCACCCCCATCATCGGAAACCATGGAAACCTTGACGCCGCCTTTCTTGATGATGCGGAGGGAATCGCTTGGCAGTCCATCCTGCCTCAGAATCACCATGTCTTTCGGATAGAACTCCATGGATAGATTGCGGGCGACAGCATGCAGATTTTCCTCGTCGAGAAACTGGAAGGGAGGCACTTTTCTCAGGAATGCAGTCACATCCTCGAGAATCATGTTTCTGTTTGAACTTGGCTTTAATGCGGGCGACATGCCACTAAAATAAGCAAAATAAATACCAGAGTCGTTCCTATAGATTATTAAGTACTCTTGATGCGCCTTGATAACGTGGTTAGAAAGTCGATTCTATCAGCGAGGGGATACAGGAGTTGTTAACGGTCGCTGTGAGCGATGACGTATAAAATTAAAAAGCAGCGAATTCAACGTGTTCTGCCAAACAGCTTGAGAAGCATAATTATATGCAAAATTTTAACAACCTATAAACGTAAAATTAAAACCAGAATAAGATTCCATATTATAAAAATAAAGACTTAGCATATTTTAATTCCTTTTTTGGTGTATCCAGCGTCTCTCTTTTTTTTAGTCATCCATGTAACAAAAGGTAATTGATGAAAACTTCTACGAAGTAACAAAAAGTAACCATGTTCTTGCATATACACAGTTGTCAATATTCCTCCTATATTCCTACTATGAAGCATTTATTTATGATGGCGAGAGGAAATGGGGCAATCTTAGCTTAACACGTCGCTTATTCACTCCATCAGTTTCAAAAAGCTCTCAACAGGGAAATGTGACTCACTCGATGGAAGCTCAATAAAAAAGCCCTCACGGAAAACCGTGAGGGCTTGCTTCTGTATAATGACATCTTACTTCTGGTGGCATTTACCGCAACTGGCTGCGTCCTTCGTCGCGAAGGCCTTGGTCCCGTTGTGGCAAGAACCGCAGAATTTGCCTGCGTTCATGTCAGCCATGGTGATGGTGTCGGCGCCCTTCTTCATCTTGAAGAGACCAGGATGGCAATCCGAACACTTGAGGCCTGCTGTTGCGTGAGCTTTGCCGTCAAATACGACTTTGCCGGCGCCCGCGGGGGTAAATTCCACCGTCTTGCCAGACGGCACTGCGAATGCTGTCATTGCCATAACGAGAGAGATGACAACGACCAGGGTCAATATCAAACCTTTATTCATTAAGTTTTCACCTCCTTCCCTCATGAAGTTCGTCAAACACTGACTCTCGGGTACGGACCGAAAGACAGCAAACACGTTTTCCGTTCCGTACCACGCGTAAAGCCCTCAACCTTAAAGAAATGCCTTCGGACTCCTGTATTCGTGGCAAGTAACGCATTCTTTCTTTGCCGAAGCTTCAGTAACTTTCCAGAGATGCGGTTTGTGGCAGTCCTTGCACTGCATGTCCATTTTCAGATGCAGGCTGTGTTTGCCGACTCTCGCTATATTGCTGTGGCACTTCAAACAATCCTCGCTCTTGGGCTTCACTTTGCCCGGTGTATGCGGCTTGTGGCATTCATAGCAATAGAACTGCATCGGCGAATTATCGCCGTATTGGATCTTGATGGCCTTCTTGATGGTCTGCTGATCAGGCTGGAAGAATCGCACATCCATCGTTCCGTCCGCAATCAGCTGCTGGCGGATGCTATCATCATTGCTGTGGCAGAAGAGACATTTCTTCCTGCCGGGCCTGATGTCCGCGGTGCGGTCGGTATGACAGTTGATGCAGGCAAGGCCGCCCATGCCTACACCATGCACCTGCTTGCCGGGATGGCACTTCAGACAAAACTTTTCCGTCGGGAGGAAGTGATGCAACCCGCTCTTGTCCGACTTGACCTCACCATGACACTGGGTGCATTCGATCTGTTCCATATACACATGCCTGGCATGGAACATGGACTTGTTGATTTTTTCTCCCGGCCCCTGTGTATGACATTCGTTGCATACTTTCTGACCAACGATAATCTTTCCATGCCGGGCAGGGACAGCGTTCGGCCGGTGGAGCACAAAACTGATGAGCAGTTGGTTCTGCTCGGGGATGGTGAGATGATGACATTCATGACAATTCAGTTTTTTGTGTTCGCTCTGCGACCAGCTGTCGTATGCCGGCTGCATCAGATGACAGCCGACGCAAAACTTCGGGTTGTTCTGGGTGAAATCATAAAACTTGTAAGAAACAAAACCACCGCCGACTACAATGAAAAGGACGAGCACTGAAATGAGCAATTTCGCTTTCAGCGAAATAGGCTCCTTTATTCGCTCCATAAACCGTGCTACTTTCCCCTTAAACCATTCCATCAACTTCATGTTCCCCCCCTAAAGCCAAAATTCTAACTTTAGCTTACCGCGTACTAAGCGAGCATTTATAACATATGAGAAAGTTAATGTCAATACTTTACGGGAAAATTTCTTTAAATATATTGTTAGAAATGAGGCGTATTGTCTTGACAATTTTTTTCGCATTTGTTACCGTGTCATAACATTATAAAAAAATTTAATAGACACGTGGAGGAACGATGAACAGGCGCAGATTCCTAAAAATGATTTTAGCCTTTCTCGGGTCGGTCACTTTTTTCTCCTTTGCTTTTTCCTTCTTGAAATATCTCACAGCACTTCCCGCCAGCGCAACGGCCGCTAACAAAATCACTATCCGAAAGAACGAAATCGCCTCTGGAGATGCAAAGAATATCGTCTATCAGAATAAACCCGCCATCATAATCAACCGTCCTGACAAAGGATTCATTGCGCTATCACTCACCTGCACGCACCTTGGCTGTGTTGTCGAGTTCAATAAAAGCAGGCAGACATTACTGTGCCCCTGTCACGCCGGCATGTATGATCTCGAGGGGAACGTGATTTCAGGACCGCCACCGAAACCATTGACGGCTCTTCCGCTGAAAATCGAAGGCGATTCCATAATAATAGGGTGAGACAATGTGGACGAAAATAAGACACTGGATTGATGTGCGCATCGGGCTGGACAATATTATTCAGACCCAGGTAATTGATTACCGCATTCCAAAAAACACGAATATTTTTTACACGCTCGGTTTTCTCGCTGTCGTAGCCTATGGTATTCAGGTGGTGACCGGGATCCTGCTCCTTATCTATTACGTCCCTCACCCCGACCATGCATTCGGAAGCGTGCAGGACATTATGACGAAGGTTCCCTACGGCTGGTTGTTCCGGGAAATGCACGCTGTGGGCAGCAACCTCATGATTACGGTTGTCATGCTCCATATGGTTACCGTTTTTCTCATGGGAAATTACAAGCGGCCAAGGGAATTGACCTGGCTGGGCGGCGGGCTGATTCTGATTATTACCATTATCTTCGGCCTGAGCGGATATCTTCTTCCGTGGACCCAGCTGAGCTATTGGGCGACAACGATTGTGACTTCGATGCCGACTGCATTTCCCGTCATCGGCGAACCGATCTCACAGATCCTGAGGGGAGGAGACCATGTGACGGCAACAACGCTCAGCAGATTTTTCGCGCTTCATGTGGCGATCCTGCCTCCCATTTTTCTGGCTCTCATGGGTGTGCATCTGTTCCTGATCAACCGGATCGGCATCTCAGCCACCCCTTTCGGCAAAATCGACGAGGAAAAAAGGCCGCTAACCGAGTACAAAAGGAAAACCTATCCCGACGGGTATCCTTATTATCCGACCTTTTTTCAAAAGCAAATGTACATGATGATGGCATATCTCGCCGTCATGTTCTTCATTATGACATTTCTGCCGACGCTCTTTTTCCCGAGTGAGGCGAACATACCGGCAGATCCGTTCAAAACACCCCATGCGATCAAGCCTGCGTGGTACCTGCTGGCGCCCTATCAGCTCCTCAGGCTCATTCCGAATAAATTTTTCGGAATCATGATTCAACTGATCCTGATCGTCGTCTTTCTGTTATGGCCATTCCTGGATATCCAAAAGGAAAAAAACGTCCTGAAGCGGCCAGTCCTGCGGGGTGTCTTCCTGTTCCTGCTTGTCATGTGGGTCGTACTCTTGTTCTGGGGGAGGACATAATGAAATACCTTATCTTAGGGGGAATGCTGCTGTTTCTGTTCCCCTTGACCGTATATGCGGACTACCAGCAGGATTTCGAGAACGAATTCCTTACAAAGCCATGGGCAGGTGTTCAGGTTGAGGAGAATGTCTGCATATCCTGCCATTCCTCGGAACAAATGAAACCGGAATTCAGGACTATCCCCGAAGAATGGCAGGCCAGCTGGCATGCCCAGAATAATGTATCCTGCGAGCACTGCCACGGAGGCGATTCAAAGGATGCGGCGCTGGCAATGTCGCCTCAGCGGGGCTTCCTCGGCAGTCCGCAGTATAAAGATGTCCCTCAATTCTGCGGTAAATGCCATATCGCCATCCTTACCAATTTTCTCGAAAGCGGCCATGGGAAGGCGCTCATGGCCGGCAAAAAGGCACCGAATTGCGTGGTCTGCCACGGGTCCCATAACATCCGGAAAGCCGGTATTGATATCATCAGTGTCCAGCTCTGCACAAAATGCCATTCCTACGAACGAGCCAAGGTCATGAAGCAGGCGCTGTTCCTGACCGAGACGAGAATCGGAGAGCTTGGGAAAAAACTGGAGGAGCTGAAGCATGAAGGCGTCTATCCGGAAACCGACGAACAGAGCCTGTTCAGCACACAAGCGGAATTCCGCGCTCTTTTCCACACCGTAGACGTCAACCTGGTGAAGGACAGGACCGGCGAATTTACAGCCAAACTGGATCTGATCGACAAAAACATCCAGAATACGTATTCATTGCTGAAATTCAGAAAAAATTTCTCAACCTTGCTCATGCTGACCTTTGCGGGGATGGGTTTTGTTATTTTTCTGATGACGCAAAAAAAAGATGAGTAAGGAGTGCGGCTTTCTCCTCGCGGGGAATACAAGGCAGCGTGATTAAAAACTTTTCGGATGCACCGGAACATTTTTTGAAGCAGAGAGAGAAGGAGGTATCCGCAGGGCAACGAGCCGTAGCGGCGGAAGACGACGGTTCTTCGAAGCGCATTCACCCTCATGCCGGACAGATGACTGTCCATGACCCGCTTCGGGGACTCATGGTGTTTCCTTCGTCGGTGCTTGCGGTTCGTTCGGACCCGGTTTGCAACAATGATTGATTTGACTTCATCGCCTTCTCCAAGGCGTGAAAAAGGCTGTTCCCCGTTCCCCTCCCTGATGGATTATCAGTCTCTCCCGGCAGTGGTCTCGAAACGCAGCTTCCCCGTGTAGATCGGCACTGCAAACTTAAGCAGCAACGTGTACAGCAGGGCGCCGATTGCCCAGATTCCCATGGTGACAAGAATCTCCGACTTCGTGGGAGAATATTCATAAATTTCGCCCAGGGCATCGGGCACAAACCCCGGGACCACGAGCCCCATCCCCTTTTCGATATACACGCCCATAATAATGAGGATGCACCCGAGATTGAGCGTTGTGAAATTCTCCCTGGTCTTCGGGAAGAGAAAAAGGAAAAATGCCGTGGTATTCATGATGGTTGCCGCCCACATCCATGGTACGAGGCTTGTTTTCCCATGAAGACCGAAATACAGGTATTGGATGGAATAGCTGTCGACACCGCCGGAATAGAATTCCTTGAACGCTTCGGCGCCCAGGAGGAACAGATTAATGGCCATGGCGTAGGCGATCAATTCCGCGATCTTGAAGATTGCCTTGTTATCGATCTCGACGTCGGACCGCTTCCTGATGATCTGGAACAGGATCAGCATGATGGCCGGACCTGAGCAGAACGCCGAAGCAAGAAAGCGTGGTGCCAGGATAGAAGCATTCCAGAATGGCCGGGCGGACAACCCATTATAGAGAAACGCGGTCACGGTGTGAATACTGACCGCCCAGGGGATCGAGAGGATGATGAGCGGCCCGATCACGGACATACTATATTCCTTCCCGATCGAAAGACGGTAGAGAACGTAAAAGGCTATGATGCTGTTGATGGCAAGATAGCCGTTCAGGACGACCACATCCCAGGCCAGCAGCGATGCAGGAAAATGCATGGCGCCGATGAACGGCAAAATATGCCAGACCCGGAGAGGCTGGCCCATGTCGACCAGGATGAACAGAATACACATCGTGATCGCCGTGATGGCGAGCAACTCCCCGAACAGCACGATTTCCTTGATCGGTTTGAAATTATAGAGATAGGCAGGAACGACGAGCAGGACGGCCGCGGCGGCAACGCCGACAAGAAAGGTAAAATTTGATATAAACAGTCCCCACGAGACCTGGTCCCTCATTGCCGTTGTGATCAGACCGCGATGGAGTTGGTCAAGGTAAGCGCTGAGCCCCAGGAGGATGAAAAGCGAAAGGAATGCGACCCACAGGTAGTAGGCGCGGTTCCCAATAAATATCTGACGCAAGGCGATAAAAAAGTTTCTGATCAAGTTGCCCATGGGTAAGCCTCCTACACGCCGTACGCGAAGAAATAATAGAACTTGGGATTGGTGTTCAGGTCTTCCTTCAGGCGGAACACTCTCTTGTGTTCTATGGCATACCGGATCTCGCTGTTCGGATCAAGCAAATTGCCGAACTTCCTCGCGCCCACGGGACAGGCCTCAACACAGGCCGGGTAGCGGCCGTTCCGTGTCCGCTGGATGCAGAACGTGCATTTCTCCACCACTCCCTTATAGCGCGGACGATTCCCGAGGTAGTGCGTCTGCGGGTTAATCTCCTCACTCTTCCGGCCCGGCTCGGCCCAGTTGAAGTGCCGAGCTCCATAGGGACAGGCGGCCATGCAGTAACGGCACCCGATGCACCAGTTATAGTCGACGACCACGATTCCATCGGGCTCTTTCCACGTGGCCTGCGTCGGACAGGCGCGAACACAGGGCGGGTCTTCGCACTGCTGGCACTGGACCGGCATGTAAAAATAGTCCGGTTCGGGCACCAGTTCGGGATTGTAGTACTTCTCCGAGTTTTCAAGGTCGACCCACTTCTCACCCTTTTTGAATCTGAGGACCGATATCCAGTGAATCTGCGGGTCCTTGGACTGATTGTTCTCATCCACGCAGGCATACTCGCATCGCCTGCATCCGATACACCGGGAAAGGTCGAGGCCGTAGCCGAACAGCACACCGGGAAGAGCCTTCTCATTTCCCACTTTGATCGCTATCTTATATTTTTCTTCGTACTCCTGTTCCAACCGTCCGATGACCTGCTTGATCTCGGCATCGTTCATTTCCTTGAAGTGTTTCTGGAAAAAAGATTCCCAGAATGACGCTTCCGCTTTCTTGAGCGGGAGAGCTGCTCCCGCAAGTCCGAGGGCAGCGCCTTTCAGAAAGCTCCTGCGGTCAAGATGTATTCCGTCTCTTTTTTTCGTGATTTTTCGCATCATTCGCCTCGTCGTTTTATCACGTTTTTTCACCTGATATCCGTCGGCTTGACCGGCGGAGGCAACGGTTTGATCGGCTTGAACCGCGGACCGTGCGGCCAATGGCAGTGCACACAGAGCCGGTACTGTTTCTCCCCATTCCACATCCCGGTCCTCTTTCCGTGCAGGCCGGCTTTCCACTCACGGAGAATCGTCCCGTGGCATTGGCCGCAGAGAATATACGATTCCTCAAAGCTGACCAGTTTGCCGTTCGCGAGCCGCAGCTTATCGCGGTTATCGGGGTTGTGGCAATCAAAACACCATCCTCCCGGTATGTGCTTCAGGGAGTCCGCAATTTCCTGGTGCATTTCCAGTTTACGCGGCTTTTTGTTTGCAGGCATGCCGGCGTGACATTGTGAGCAGGGGAAAATTCCGGGAGTAAAGGGAGGTGGCGGTACAAAGAATTTTTTCGGGATGTCTTGTTCTTCTGCGAGGAGGCTAGCTGAAGAAAGGGTGAGCGTCAGGAAAGCAATGAGACAAAAAAGCCGGCGTACTTTGCTTTGTTCTTCCATCGTATCCCCTCATTTCTGGTTTTGGGGCTAGCTCAATGAAATTTATAATGCATCTATTGTAAGACACCCCTGAAGAGATTGCAAACTAAAATTTCAAGTTGACAGAGGTTCTCTCCCGGAACGAATAAATCCCGGGAGAGAACCTCTTACGATAGGATTAGTGGGCTTCTTTATACTCGAACACGGGGAATATTTTGCTGATTACGTAAAAAAGTGCAAAGGGCATGATGAAAATGCTTACCGCTCCTGCAAGCCCCTCTTTGAACGTCTCCCAATTGTGCGGGACAATCGGCAAATGATAGTGCATGAATCCGGCAAAGGTCAGTGAAAATGCCTGGCCGCCGATTACGACGTTCCAGCGCATCATAAAGACTCCGAAAAGGACGAGTGTGACGCCCACCAACGCTCTTCGTATCGTCAGCCCGGGAAGCAGGAACAGGATGAGGGGAATGAGATTTCCAATGCCGTATTGCATGATGAATATGGCCTTGAAATCCCGCTCGTAGATAACGCTTCGGAGCACATCCCAGGACTTCAACGCGGTGTATCCCCGGAAGATAAGATCGAGGATTTCAAGGCTGATGGCGGCCACGAGGAAGGTCAGAAGATACTTCGCCGTCATCTGGATAACACTGATCTCCGCGCTCTGGAGCTGCTCCTTGGACTGGTATCCGGCGTACGCGGCCCTTTTGCGCTTCGCAAAAAACTTCCGAATTTCCATCGTCACGATGTACGTGAGCATGCACAACGCGATCCCCGAGACAATCGCTGACATGATGAATATGACCGGCATGAGCGGCGTCATCCACAGGGCGTTGGCCTTGACGGAGCCGAAAATGAATCCTGCATAACCGTGAAGAAAACAGGCGACAGGAATCCCGAGGCTGGCAAGGAACTTGATCGCTTTTTCGTCCCGATGCAGCGCCTCTTCGCTGACGTCGTAGACACCGAGCGTCAGCGAACAAAAAATCAGATACTGGATCCATTCCACGATTGTCTTATCCTGCTTCTCCCGGAGTTTAAGCGACACAGAGACAAAATGGCTGCGGTACAGGAACCAGAGCTCCGATGCCACGATGGCCCCGTAGGAAAAAAACACGATACCGAAAGCGGCGATGGCTGAGGTAAAATGCGGGGTCATGAAAATCTCCACCCCCCGGAAGGGGAATTGCAGGTGGAGCACAATCGGCATGGGCGCGGCAAAAAGAAGCGCAAAGGAAAAAACGAGCGCAAAACGTGCCATGTCCTTGAGTTTCTGGACGCCGAACACATGATAGAGCGATGAAAGCACGAAGGCTCCTGCTACCAAACCCGTCATGAAGGGATACATCACGATCTGTATGCTCCAGTAGATATACTCATTCGGTAACGTAAACAGCTCTTTTACAGTCCAAAGTTCTCCATGTACCATGGCTATCTGACCTCCTCGTCCAGGCCGATATAATAGACCTGGGGTTTCGTGCCGTATTCACTCTTCAATACTGCCACCCGCTGTGTTCTGATGGTCTGGGTCACCGGATCATTGGGGTCTTTGATGTTCCCGATCTGGCGCGCTCCGAAAGGACAAGCCTGAACACAGGCGGTTTTTAATCCTTTGGTGATCCGGTGATAGCAGAAATTGCATTTCTCCGCCGTATGATAGACGGGATGGAAAAACCGGACTCCGTACGGACAGCCCATGATACAGTAGCCGCAACCGATGCACCACGTCCGGTCAACCATGACTACGCCATCGGGCGCCTGATACGTCGCCCCCACGGGGCAAACTTGAACACAGGGTGGGTTATCGCACTGATTGCAAAGCTTCGGCACGAAATAAGCCTTTTCGATGCCCTCACTGCTGATGTCTTTGAGGCCGTCTGATCCCTGATCGATTTTCGCATCCGTAAAGCCGTCCCTGGCCGCCTTGGGACTATCAGCGTAGACCCTCCCTTTCTTGGTCAGGACATATCGCTCTACCCAGGTCCTCGAAACATTCGCATCGTAGGGGACCTCGTTCTCCAGCTTGCATGCCTTGACACAGAACCCGCATCCCACGCATTTATAGGTATCCACCAGAAAAGCCCACCGCACAGATGTCGTCTCGGCAGCTATGTCAGCGAAAAGTTTTTTCGGGTCGACAATTTCGAGGGCTGCCAGCGGGATTGCCGCGCCGGCGATGCCCATCACCGTTTTCTTAAAAAAGTCCCTTCGCGTAATCATTTCAGGCCCTCCATCGGGTTGTGAGGATTATGGCAGGTGGAACATTCCATGCCGGGGTTGTGCTTCTCGGGGTCAATGCTTATAATGTGCGAACGCCCGCTCGTGGGGTAAGGCAGCGGATAATGACAACGCAGGCAAAGTGCCCTGCTCCTGTCGATCGCCAGTTTCGGGGGGTCCGACGGATGATCGATCGCTGGGCCATGGCAGTTTTCGCACTGGATTATCCTGTGCGGGGTTTTGTTGATGCTGTCGTATTTATCGGGATGACAATCCTTGCAGTATTCCTTACCTTGATATTTCACCTTGATCTTCTTCCAGTCTTCCTCATTGGAATGACGGTGCCAGCTATACATGTAACCGCGCTGACCGATCCCGAAATCCTTTGGGACGATAACCATTCTGGCCAGCAGTATCAAAATGACGATACCGATCACCACAATCAGCGGTCTCAATACATGATTCTTCATAACCTTCCTCTCCTCCCCTGATTTCAATCCGGTTGACGTGCATCCACAGGTATTTTAGTTATTCCTCCCGCTTCAGCGTGTTCTTCATGAGGGTCACCCCTTCCCAGAGAATGGCCAGGAAACAGAGCGACAGCCCCCCCACGAGGCCGAAGATGTGCACCAACTGCCATCGAATGACGATAAAGAGAATGACGAAAATGACGGTCAGTTTCAGACCGCTTATGACCAACGCGGCCAGGCTTGAAATTCCTGGCGTTGCGCCTGCGCGGAGGTATACTTTTTCTACGGATCTGGCCAACCACCGGAAGTTCAGCAAGCCGAGTATACCTCCGAAGAGAATGCTAAACGGCAGGAACCACCAGCCCTGCGGGGGATGCTGAATAATGCTGTAGACGGAAGCGGCGACAACGGCACCGAGCACGATCAGGGAGGTCTTCATCGCAACCCCTCTGATGATGCTCGCTACAGCCTGTTGTCGTATTCTGATGTCGTCAGTCATGACTTCTTCTTGTCGTCCTTGTCAAACGAATCCTGGCTCTTTTTGGCATATACGAAAAGGTTCCGAAAACCCGCAATAATGCCGATGAGGAGAAAAACCGCTGTGAGCCAAGGGGAAGTGCCGAACCATTTATCCAACTTGAGCCCGATGAAGAGACCAATCACGGTGGAGAATACCAGGGTTAATCCCACGGTACTCAGCACGCCAAGCATACGAATGAGCCTGCGGTCTTTTTCTTCCATGATAGTACGAACACTTGACCGGAGGAGGCTCAGAGTAAAACGAAAATATTCCAAGAAATTTTATTTCTCTGCGTCCTCGATGGTGTTCTTTCTTTCAAAGCCCCTTCAGGCTCTTCCTCGCCGCCTCGATCGTTTTATTGATATCTGCTCTGCTGTGTGCCAGGGACAGGAAGGCCGCCTCAAACTGGGACGGCGCGAGGTTGACGCCGTTCTTGAGCATGGATAGAAAAAATTTGCCGAACCGCCCCGTGTCCGATGTCTTGGCGCTGGCGAAGTCTTTCACCCTTTTGTCGGTAAAGAACGTGGTAAACATAGACCCCACGCGGTTGATCGTGGACGGGATTCCCGCTTCCCGCGCCGCGCTCCTGAGTCCGTTTTCAAGATCGAGAGAGCTTTTTTCGAGCAATTTGTAAACACCGGGTTTCGCGAGAAGCTTCAACGTCTCGATTCCCGCAACCATGGCCAGCGGGTTACCCGAAAGCGTCCCCGCCTGATAGATGGGTCCGATCGGAGCGATCTTCTCCATGATCTCGAGTTTTCCGCCGTAAGCACCGACAGGCAGGCCTCCACCGATTACCTTGCCGAGGCACGTGAGATCCGGTTTAATTTTATACAGCTGCTGCGCGCCGCCAAAGGAGACGCGGAAGCCGGTCATCACTTCATCGAAAATGAGAACGATGCCATACTGGTTGCAGACTGTGCGAAGACCCGCCAAAAAACCCGGCTCGGGCGGCACGCATCCCATGTTGCCTGCTACGGGTTCAACGATGATGCAGGCGATCTGCTCGCCTTCGCGGGAAGCAAGTTCCTTTACCGCATCGAGATCGTTGTAAGCCACTGTAAGCGTGTATTTGGCAAGATCCGGCGGCACACCGGGGCTGTCCGGAAGTCCGAATGTTGCCACGCCACTGCCAGCCTTTACGAGAAGGCTGTCTCCGTGTCCGTGATAACATCCGTCAAACTTGAGGATCTTGTCTCTTCCCGTAAAACCACGTGCGGCACGGATGGCGCTCATTGTCGCCTCTGTGCCGGAACTGACCATCCGCACCATTTCGACGGAAGGGAAGGCTTTCTTGACCATCTTTGCAAGCGTAATCTCAAGTTCTGTCGGCGCGCCAAAGCTCGTTCCATTCGCAATCGTCTTTTTGAGAGCGGCAGTCACCACAGGATGCGCATGCCCCAGAATCATCGGTCCCCAGGAAAGCACGTAATCAATGTAGGCCTTGCCGTCAGCATCGAAGATCTTCGATCCTTTTGCTTTCTTGATGAAAAGCGGCTCGCCGCCCACCGACCGGAATGCCCGGACCGGGCTGTTCACACCGCCGGGGATATGTTTTTTTGCTTCCTCAAACAACTTTTTCGATCTCGGGCCCGACATGCACACTCCTTTCGCTGATCATTCATTCTTCCCGTCAATGACCAACCTCCATAAAATATGAAAATCTGTCTTGAAAGTCAATGAAAAATCTCAAGGGAATGAGGGTAATTGCAGTTTAATATCATGTAACAACCGGAATTTGCCTTAGTTGATCAGGACATCATCAATCCTTTTGAACGGACACTCTCAAAACCGGCATCAAACGGAAACGCCACAAAACGAATATTTTCCTCCTTCATGAAACTATGGGCTGAGGAGGAAACGAGAAGCCTGCAATGATGGGGAATCAACGCTAGCTTATTTCGTTCATTTTTGCGAGCAAGAACGCCGCGACACCGTCAGCATTGTTCAGGTCAAAGAACGGGATGCTCACGTCATAGTGACGGTCGCTGACCAGCGCCAAGAAAGAAGGATCGTCAAGAGCCAGCGGACGCGTTCCCGAAACACCATAGCGGAAGACCTCGATCCTGTTAAGCGCCTCGTGTTTGAAGCCTTCATGGATGATTATGTCGGCATCCGCCGTCCATTGTTCAAGCGCTTTCGGAGCGGGTTCCTGGTCGACGTCTTTCATCACAGCGATCTGTTCGGGACCGACAAGAACAACGGTGCCGGCTCCGGCTCGCTGGAAGCGCCAGGAATCCTTGCCGGGCTTGTCAAGGTCGAAGCCTGCCGATGCATGCTTCACGACAGCAACCCGCAATCCCTGGTTCCTCAGAATCGGGACAACTTTTTCTATCAGGGTTGTCTTGCCACTGTTCGAACATGCGGCAACAAACGAGAAGATGCGCATTCAAAAAACCCTTCTCTCTGCCATTCGAAGATGCGAACAGAAGAGCGGCAGATGAACATCACGCTGCCTGCAGGTTTATTCGTGTACAGGCGCCTTGAAAAAAAACATTCGCTCTCCACCGGTTTACAAAACGACCTGCGTTAACAACCATCCCGGCGTTTGCCAACTGCTCTTCGGTCCCGACCCGGCCTTTGATTCATTGCGGCACCTTTATGATTCCGCCGTTCCCGCCGACTTAGATTCTTTCTTCCTGCCGACAAGGCGCGAGGCAAGAATGCCGACCTCATAGAGCAGATAGATAGGGATGGAAAGAATCGTTTGATTGAAGATGTCCGGCGTTGGACTCAGGATCGCGCCAAGGATGAACGCCCCGAGGAATGCGAACTTCCGGAACTTGGCTAGGGTTGCAGGGCTCACGATTCCCATCCGGCTGAGCAAAACGATGATAAGCGGAAGCTCAAACACGATGCCGCTGGCCAGGAGAAACTTTAAAATGAAATCGATATAATCTTGGATCCGGAGAATGGCGACCAGATTCTCGGTTTTATAGGTAAGGAGGAACGACACGGCGAAAGGCAGCATGACGAAGTAACAGAAGAGGACGCCGATGCCAAAAAAAAGGGAAGAGAAAAAAATAAACAATACGATGTACTTTTTTTCCTTTACATGCAATCCCGGGCCGATGAATTTCCATACCTGAAACATAATGAACGGGAACACCAGCATGATGCCGGCGATGAGCCCGATCTTGAGGTGGGACCAGAAGGGCTCGACCAGCGTGGTATAGTGCAACTTCTGAGGGGACGCATTGGGCAGAATCGAGACAAAGGGATAGGCAAGCTTAAACTCCATCTTCGAATTCAAGGGCCACATCAGAATTCGAAGGATATTCTCCGAATAATTAAAACAGATACCGAAACCTACAGCGATCAATATGAGAGAGCGTACGAGTCTCTTCCTGAGTTCCTCCAAGTGGCTCCAGAAGGGCATCCTCAGTTCTTCCTCAGGCGCTGCCATGAGCATTCTCCTTTTTTTCCTTTTCCTTGTTCTGCTCCATCGGCGCTGTTTCCGGCGCAGACGCCTGTTTGGTTTCGTCCGGGGTAAGCTCCTGCCCGATTTTCTTTATCTCGTCGAGCTGGGCGGTCTTTTCCACTTCTTTCATCTCTGCCTTCATGGATTCCTGAAATTCCTCGGATGCCCTCTTGAATTCCGCGAGTGCGCGGCCGATGGATCGGCCGATTTCGGGAAGCTTTTTCGGACCGAACACGATAAGGGCTATCACGAAAATGAGCAACAATTCAGGAAATCCGAGACCAAACATGGCGTTCTCCTCTGCTCTGAAGGGGGAAAATTTATTGAAAAATAACCACTGAAACCGTCAGGATTTCTCTTCGGCGGCGAAAGGTTTATCCCGATCACCAGGCCTCTTACGCTCAAACGCCCGCGTTTTGTCCCGCAAGCCATCCCTCGATCTTTATCAGGCTTGAGTTCAATTACAGTACTGATGCCACTGGACTTGTTCTGCCGGATCACTTTGAGCGTGACCGTTTTGCCAATCTGCCCGAAGGCGACCATTCTTGGCAATTCGACCGGGTCGAGCACTTTTTACCGTCAAGAGCAATGATCACCAGGCACCAAGGAACAGGCTTCAACAACATCAATAGATATCACGCTGTCATGGAATAGTCAAGATATTTCGTTGGGTTACGCATTGTTGAAGCACGGGAAGCATGAACTGGGGACTGGAGGCATCCGTATGCGGCGGTGGGAGAGGCGCTGGTCCATGCCGTATGAATCGCTACAGAGAAACCCGAATAACCGTTTTTACGTTGCCCCGCACGTTAAAATCACCCACGACTTCAAGTGCGCGGGGTTTCAGGCTCTTCTTCAGCGCATCGAAGATCAGGTTCGTCACTGATTCATGTGACACGCTCTGATCACGGAAGCTGTTCAAATAAAGCTTCAAGCTCTTCAGCTCAACTACCTTTTTACCAGGCGTATAGGCAATCCTAATGGTAGCAAAATCTGGATAACCGGAGCGAGGGCAGAGACAGGTGAATTCCGGGTAGGAAATATCGATGGTGTAGTCTCTATCGGGATTTGGATTGGGCCAGAGTTCGAGTGACGCCTCATTGATTGCCTTGGTTCCGTATTTCATTGTATCGATTGTAACCCATTCCGACACGGCTGTAAAGATGAAAGATGATTCATCTTCAGGGGCAATCTCTCTACTCTTTGACGAGTTGTTCGCGCTTCCGCTGGGGCAAAATTTTCTCCTTTCCAGACGTCTTTGATAAAACTTTAAAAAAAAGGCGCCCTTTTGGGCGTCTTTTTTTTACCCTTTGCTTTTGGCATGACGATTTTCCGTTCTACACCTGCCACATCATGGCCTCAAAATCGTCGGTCGGGACCTTGAACTGAATATACCCTCGATAGGGCCACTTCTCGACCTCCGATCCCGACCGCTCAACGGTCACAAAAATCTGAATTTCTTCGTTCGCCTTGACCCCCAGCAGATCGAAAGATATCGCAAGTTCGATAATATCATTGGCCGCAACAGTGTTTATCACGGCTGATTGCTGCCGAATTCCGTTCTCTCCGCGATATAAGACCGCGCTCACGCGGCGCTCCTGCGGGATGATCCTGATTTCCACATCAATTCCTTTTGGATTCAGAAAATTGATGAAGAATGCCAGGTCTGCCACCTTCTCGTCCTTCAGGCTTCCGCTCGGGTCAAGACGGAAAAACATGTTTTTGAGATCGAAGCCGTAATAAATGTGAGTTATGATGGACGCACCACGGTGCATGGCCCCGCCGCCCTGGCTCACGTCATAGAAGCCAGCGGACAGCCATTCGAAATAATTCGTGACCTGACCGTCGATGGTCGGCGAAATAAAGGCGGTGAGCTCCACGGTGGGAAGCGCCTGCCGGTCCTCACGCAGAATGGAAATTTGAAGCTCGTCCGGTACGTCGAGAC
Source organism: Nitrospirota bacterium (assembly GCA_035516155.1). Taxonomy (GTDB): domain Bacteria; phylum Nitrospirota; class UBA9217; order UBA9217; family UBA9217; genus JAJYKN01. The sequence goes on along the minus strand of DATJAP010000008.1, from coordinate 3,562 downwards.
CAATAATCCGGTAGACATTCATGAGGTGGGTCCGGAACAGGAGATCGAACTCTTCGTCATTCTCGGAATAGTGGTCATCACCGTACCACCAGCACCAGTCGCTTCCCTCGGCGATGTAGATTTCCTCCCACGCCTTTGCCAGTTTATCCGAGTCTCCGTCGCGGGAGGCGAATTCCGTCAAGGCCTTGCGTGTCTTTGATAGCAGATCCCAGGCTTGATTGTCCTCTTCATGGCCGATCCAGACGCGGTAGTTCGCATTGATCCACGAGCCCGCGTGTAGCCGTTCAAGGGTCTCCTCGGCGGGATGTTCCCGCAGATACTCCCCGACCGTCACGCACCGGAGCCCCTGTTCTCCGTTGAGGCGTTCGTAGAGATACAGGAAGAAGTCCCGGCCGTCATTCTGATAATATTCCCAGGCGTTTTCTCCATCGAGGATGATCGATACGAGGTTGGGGCCATTTGACATGCCCCGCCTGACACGGTGGAGCCGGTCCACCAGGTCGTGCACGGCATTCTTGTAATCCCATTTCGAATAGACAAAACCGATAAGATCGGACAGCGTACGATCCCGGAATATGATCGATATGCGCTTGTCTCCTTTTCCGGCCAGATAGGGCTTGTATAATATCTCCGGGTTTTTCATCACGCCGGCGAAATCCCGCTCGATGTTCTTGCCGAGGGAACGAGCGAGAACTCCTTCGTCACTGCCGATCCATTTGATGCCGGCGTCAGCCAGGAGGGGAACGATTTCTTCCGCCACCGACCCTTCCGAGGGCCACATGCCCAAGGGACGCGAGCCGAAGAGGTTTTCGTGATATGCCATGGCACGCTCGATCTGAATACGTGCGTCCTCGGGATGGGCAAAACGCTCGGCGGGCAATCGGATGTCCGGAGCGGCGACTTTTGCGAGGTCCGTATCAAACAGCAGCGGCAGAATCGGGTGATAGAACGGCGTCGTCGTCAGCTCTATCCTACCGTTCTCCGCCATCTGCCGATACTCCGGAATGATGAGCGCCATGATCTCTCGCTGCTTTTTGATGAGAAGAAGCTTTTCCTTTTCGCTGAAGCCTGAGCCTTTCTGGACCAGCCCCTGGAGAAACGGGTCCTTCTGCTTGAAGCTCGGACCGAACCAGGTTAAATTGAACCAAACCTGCAGGTCAAGATAGTCCTGCTTTGTGTAATACCGTGTTGCGTTCTTCAGATCATTGGGAGAGACGCTGTAGCCTCTACGGTCAAGCAACTGCCAATAACCGGGATAGGGTTTGATCATCGTGTCCCAGTTCGCCAAGAAGGAATTTTTGAGCAGGAACATCTTGTCTTCCTGGTCGAGTTCCGAGGCAGGTTTGAGCGTTAGGGTGAGGAACTTGTCGGTTGCCTCGTTATCCACATAGTCCGTGATCTGCTTGAGGAGCGAGGGAACAAGGTTGAAGGTCTGGTGAATGTCGGGAAAATCCGTCAGGAGCGCCGGCATGTCGTAATAATCCTTGATACCGTGCATTCTCACCCAGGGAAGGATGTAGGATCCCGATATATCATCCTTATAGTACGGCTGGTGCATGTGCCATACAAATGCTATGTACAGAGGATGGTCGGACATGTCAGTTTATATATATGCTGGGAAAATCACGATGAGAAAAATACATCAGATCTCGACAAGGAAAAAGAAACTCCCTCTCTGACGCTCTTCTGTTTTATGATTTCGAGTGCCGAATTTGAATTTCCGAATGCCCTTCATGGTTCATCATAATAGTACACTATCTCTCCCTGACGCGCAAGCCCGAGTTTGTCCCGCGCCAGGATTTCCAAATAATCGGGATCGGTTTTCAAGGCATGGACATCCTTGAGAAGCCTATCATTATCCTGTTTCAGCCTTGCGATTTCCTGGGTGAGGGAATCGTATTGCGCCTTCATGCGGTAATACTTTATCAGCCCCATTTCACCGAAGATGAAGGACGCAAGGAGGTAGAGGGCGGCGAGAGCAGCGGCTGTGATCAGCGCTTTCCTTTTGAACGAGTTCCGGGAACGGCGATCTTTTTTTAAATAATTCCGTTTGCCCATGGCATGAGAGGGTGGTGGACACTCGCCTTTTTCACGACGAAAAAGACAAAAACTGGACTGTAAAAACAAAACCACGAAGACCAGCTTCGTGGTAGAGTTGCAGATGTGCAATCCGGATATGCTTCATATCCTGGGCATCCGTTATTTCTTTTTGGTGGTCTTCTTCGCCTTCTTTGCCGGGGCTTTCTTCGTCGCCATGAGTCATCACCCCCTTCCATTGTTGATTTCGAAAATACGTGGTAAACAGGTATCGACACGATTGATCCACGCTCGTTGACGGTCAGGTAAATACGCCGGGGGACTCCCTGGCCCCCCGGCGGGCCCCACTCTATGGGACGCGATGTATGAAAACTACTTTTTCTTGGTGGCTTTCTTCTTGGTCGCCTTCTTCTTCGCTTTCTTCTTGGCTGCCATTATTTGTCCACCCCCTTTCGGCATACCGCGTTCGGACTCAAGCGGCCTTATCTTGAAACAAGCTGAGGAACATCGTTCAGCAGTGACATCTGCGAGTACTTCTCCCGTATCCTGCCGTTCACGAGCCCGAGGAATTCCTCGGCATCTTTGATCGCCTGCCCTGCTTCATACCGAGATATGATACGCTCGGCTTCCTCCATAAAACTCTGATATTTGCGCCGCATTCTGTCAAACTTATTAATGAGACTTTTAAACTGCTCGCCAAGCAGCGCTCCGGCAGCGGTCACTATGGTCTTTTGAGCGTCTCTTCCCCGGACTCCTTTTGGCCTCAAGCCCTCGGCAAGAATCAGAGCCCTTGCTGAGCGGGCCATGGCCAGGTAAGCGGCCGCAAAAGCCCATTCTTCATCCTTGCCTTGGAGAAGTTTGCTCGTTGAGAGGTCCCGTTCTGCCCGGGTCACAAGCGCGATGATCTCGCTGATTTCCGAAGGGCGCTCCTCAACGATGCCCATCTCTTTTAGCGTTTCATAAGTCATCTTCCTTGCCTACCAGAAAAATTTTCTTGCCTTTCAGTAATTCCCGGATAAAGGGGTCCTTTGATTCTTTCCGCTTGCGGTACTCCTGCTCGTCAAATACCAAGTAATCGATGTCCCGCTTCAGTTTTTCTTCAAGTCCCATCACCATATCATTCAATTCCGTGATGTTCGCCTGTCCGATAACCATGAGATTGATATTGCTGTCCTCTTTCTCAGACCCCCTGGCGTAGGATCCATAAATGAACGCCGCCTGAACCCCCTTGAGCCGGGAGAGCGATGCCTTCATGGCGCCTTGAGCCCCGGTCGTCTTGAAAATCAGGCCTTTCATCTCGGCGAAGATAGGGGAATTTTTATTCGCGAAGTAATATTTCTGGACACCCCGCTTTTCTTTCCCCAAAAGCCCCATCTTAACGAGATTGTCAAGCTCCCGCTTGATCCCCGCCGCATCCTTCCCGATATGGCGCGCTATCTCCCTCAGGTAGAATCGATCATCCGGGTTGTTAAAGAACAGGCCTAAAAGCTCCGCTCTTGTCGAAGAGAAGAGTTTTGTCAGCACC